>JBFWYO010000024.1:0-51933 GCA_050186335.1 Alphaproteobacteria bacterium
CTAACCCCGACCACCGGGCAATGGAGCGATCAGCCCGCGGCGCCTTTGAAGGTGTCGGGAAACGAGGCTTCGTTCATGACGCGTCTATCCACCGGGACGGACGGAAACATGGTGAACATGACGTTGGCCGGGAACACGGTTCAGGCTCGGCTCAGCGGTCGCGCGGCGACCTCGTCGACGACGGTGCGGGGGCAGACCTATTCCAACACGGCTGAGTTCCTGAACATGGGTACCTGCACGCGCTAGGTGGCGTTAGGTAATCGTAGCCATCGCAAGACTAGAGTCAGCGCGATCGGCGCCGGCGTCACATGTCCTTCGTTGGGTCAGATATTGAAGTGGTGATCCCGGTTGGTATCGAACCAACGACCCTCTGATTAAAAGTCAGATGCTCTACCACTGAGCTACGGGATCGCCGACCGCGGGCCGGTTGCCGGAGTGCAGACCGCGCCGGATTGCGGCGGAACATAAGGACCCTGGCCGGGGCGGTCAATTGCCATGTCGGCGAGCGTGGTGGCACGATGCCGCAGATTCGGCTGTCGCACCCGACTTATCCCCAGCCACATAGCTGGCGCGTTCGCTTAGCGCTTCGCGGGGGCCGCCAGATCGATCGCCTGCGGCTGATCGCCCGCACGGTACAATCGCATCATTTCCTCGTATGCGGCTTCCAGGTTGCGCGTGAAGCGCTCGGAATCGAACAGCGGCGTCGTGGTGCGGTTGACCGCCAGGCGCGCACGCAATGCGGCGGCGGCGGCCGGGTCGCGCGCCAGATCGACCGCTGCGGCCTCATAAGCCGGCAAACTGTCTTTGACCAGGTCCGGCAGGCCGACTGCCTTAAGCAGGCTGGCCGCTACGCGCGACGCGAAATGCGACCCGATCAGGGTCAGCACGGGCACCCCTGCCCACAAAGCGTCCGTGGTCGTGGTATGGCCGTTGCAGATGCGCGTGTCGAGCGCCAGATCCGCCAATCGCAAGCGCGCCAAGTGCCGATCGCGCGGCTCGATGGGTGCGAAGACCAGGCGCTGCGGATCGACCCCACGCGCGACCGCCGCTTCGCGCAGGTTGCGTACCGCTGCGTCGTGGGTCGCCAACAGCCAGAGCACCGACTCGGGCGCGCATTTCAAAATGCGCATCCAGGCATCGAACATGACGGGTTCTATCTTGTAGCTGTTGTTGAAGCACGCGAATACGAACCCTTCGCGCGGCAGGCCGGCTTGGGCGCGCGAGACGGGCAGCGAGGCTATCGGCTGCAGATCGTCGGTCGCCTGATAAGTATCCGGGAGGTAGACCGGCGCTTCCGACAAGCAAAGCGATTGGGCGGCCGATCCGATAACCTTGTCGACTAGGATATAATCGATGAAATCTGCGCCAGTAGTGCCCGGGAATCCGAGATAGCTCACTTGAATGGGTGCCGGACGCAAGGCACTGATGCCCAATCGCCCCCCGCTCAGCCAGCCGTTCAGATCGACCAGAATGTCCGTGCCGTCGGCATGAATCTGTTTGGCGGCTTCGACGTCGCTGCCATTGCCCAATTCGACAAAGCGATCAGCCGCCGTCGCAATTCGGCGACGGTATGTGCCGCCGTCATCCGGACCGTACGAATAAGCGTAGATCCGGAAATAATCTCGGTCGTGCAGCTCAAACAATCGGGTCATCAATTGCGCGGTCGGATGTTCTTTGAAATCTGACGACAGATAACCGATCCGAATCCGACCGGATGCGAGCGGCTGGTGCGCGAACGCCAAGCGCGCGCGCTGGGCGGCTGCTTGTCGAACGAAGCGTTCGGCATTGGCGCGCGCGACGGCCAGATTGCGGCTCGGGTTTTGCGTCAGGATCACGGAAAGGAACGCCGGGTGCGGCGGTTCACCATTGCTTGCCAAGCGCTTGGCCGTGGCGTCGTCCAATTGTTGCATCAACGGGTCGAGGCCGCGCCAATCGCAGGCGCGGAGCTGCGCGTAGGCCAATTGCGCGAGTACATTTGGGTTGTCCGGCGCCAGCTTGGCGGCAGCGCGTGCCGCCTCGATCGCCTCGGCCAGCTTACCGGCGAAGCGATAAGCCTCGGCCAGATGCAGCAGCGGCGCGAATGCCCGCCCGTTCAGGGCGAGAGCTTTGCCCAAGAACACGATCGCAGCATCGAACGTGCCAAAAAGGATGGCCAGTATGCCGCGCTGCAAATGCGCATTGTAGTCGTTCGGCGCTCGCGCAATGATGGCGGCAAGAATTTTGTCCGCCTGGACATAATCGCGTTGCAGGATCAACGCGCTGGCCAACGGGGCGAGATGTTCGCCGCGTTCCGGCGCCAGGCGCTCGGCGCTGCGGCAATGGGCAATGGTTTCCGCGGTTGCGCCGGCGGCCAAGAAAGCATGCGCCAGCGACAGATGCACGGTCGCGCACTTGGCCGTCACATCCGGGTGGCCAGGGCGCAATTTGAGCGCCGCTTCGTAGTGTTTGAGCGCCTCCGGCAGTCTGCCGCGTACGGCGCGGGTAACGCCAAGCAAATGCAGCGCGTCGAAATTGTCGGGCTGCAGCCGCACCAGGCTTTCGGCGATGCGCGCGGCTTCGTCTAACCGGCCGGCGGCAAGCGACTGCGCGGCCTGTTGAATGGTCGGAAGCGGCAAGGGCGAAACGATCGGCTTGTTCACGTGATCTCACGGTTGCAACGGAAGCTGAACGCGGATGCCCAGGACTGTTTTTCCAGCACGAGGGCGAAAATGCCAGCAACGAAGCCCTTAATATCGCCGCCGGGAATGGCTTTTTCGTTAACGTTACCGGAAGAGAAGGAGCGGCGCCCCATACTACGCGCGTCAGCCAGCGGCCGTGCCCCGGTCGCGACAGGCCGGTCGAACCGGGAACCGATTGCCAAACCCAGTGTGGCTCAAAAAGGACCGCCCAGCCTGGACTTACGGGTATGGATGGCGAACAGTCGGAAGCCGGCCCACGGCATTACCATCCGCCCGACCGAATACGGCATACGTTCGATCGAAAGTGGTCACCGAAATGCGGCGGGGTTAACTTTTCGCCTTGATCCGTTCGGCCAGCGCCTTGACCACGTTCGGCGGCACGAAGCTCTTGATCTCTCCGCCGAGATTGGCGATTTCCTTAACGAATCGAGACGAGATGAACTGATGGTTCTCCGACGCCATCAAAAATACCGTTTCGACCTCGGAATTCAGGCGCGAGTTCATCCCGGCCATTTGGAATTCATACTCGAAGTCGGACACCGCCCGCAGGCCGCGGACCACCATGGACGCGTTACATTCCATGACGAAATGCATGAGCAGGTTCTTGAACGGCCGCACTTCGGCCTTGCCGCCTTTGGAAACGTCGTTTAGCAGCTTGATTTCGTGCTCGACCAGCGCCACGCGCTGCGCCAGCTCGAACATCGGGTCTTTGCCGACATTGATCGCAACGCCCACGATCAGCCGATCGCACACGCGCAACGCGCGGCGGATGATATCGACGTGGCCGTTGGTGATCGGATCGAAAGTGCCAGGGTAAACGCCCACTCGTTCGCGGCTCATTCTCTTCCCCTCATTGTCGCATTCTGCCGCGATGGCGCGGCGTTATTTCGCCGGGCTCGGTTCGGCCGGCTGTTCCGCCGGCGTCTCGTCGTCTTCTGCTTCGGCATCGCGCAGGCGCGATACCGAGACGACTTTCTCGTCGCCCTCGACACGGAACAAAGTAACCCCCTGGGTACGACGGCCCATCACACTGATGTCCTTGACCGGCACGCGGATGATCTGCCCGCCGATGGTCACCAGGACCAGGTGATCTTTGTCGCCGGCCGGAAAGCTCGCCACCACGTTGCCGTTGCGGCCGGAAATTTCCATATTGGCGATGCCCTGCCCGCCGCGCCCGGTGGTGCGGTAATCGTAGGCCGAGGTGCGCTTGCCATAGCCGCGTTCCGTCACACTCAAGATGAATTCTTCCTTGGCGGCCAACTCGGCGAATTTTTCTTCGCTCAGGGTAATCGACGATGACGTGGCGCTCTCTTCGGCATCCGCCTCATCGGGCGCGGCGCCACCGCGGCGGCGCGCGTTGGACGTCTTGACGTAGATCTCACGCTCTTCGGCCGACGCGTCGACGTGGCGCAGGATGGTCATCGAAATGACCCGGTCGCCCTTGCCCAACTTGATGCCGCGCACGCCGGTCGACGTGCGGCCGGAGAACACGCGGACTTCGGTTACCTGGAATCGGATCGACTTGCCCAGGTGGGTCGCCAGCAGAACATCCTCGCCTTCCTTGCAGGTGGAAACGCCGACCAGCCGGTCGCCGCCGTCCAATTTCATGGCGATCTTGCCGTTCTGCTTCACGTTGACGAAATCGGCCAGCGAGTTGCGCCGCACGTTGCCCGATTCGGTGGCCAGCATGATGTTCAGTTCCGGCCAAGCGTTCTCTTCCGGCAGCGGCAGGACCACGGTGATGGTTTCCGCGGCATCGAGCGGCAGCAGATTGACCAGCGCCTTGCCCTGCGATTGGGGCGTGCCGATCGGCAATTCGTATACCTTGAGCTTGTAGACCAGGCCGGCGGACGAGAAGAACAGCACCGGCGTGTGGGTGTCGACAACGTACACCTGCGCCACGAAATCTTCGACCTTGGTCTTCATGCCGGCGCGCCCGCGCCCGCCGCGCTTCTGCGCGCGATAGGTCGACAGCGGCACGCGTTTGACGTAGCCCTGGTGCGTGATCGTGACGACCATTTCCTCGCGCTGGATCAGATCTTCGATGTCCTGGTCGATGGCACCTTCCATGATCGTCGTCTTGCGCGGGCTGTCGAAGCGCTCCTTCATCTCGAGGATTTCGGCGCGCAGGATGCTGATCAGGCGCGGCCGCGACGAGAGGATTTCCAGGTAGTCGCGAATCTTGTCGACGACGTCTTTCAGTTCGGCGCCGATCTTCTCGCGCTCCAGCCCGGTCAGCCGGTGCAGGCGCAGGTCCAGGATCGCCTTGGCCTGCTCCTCGGACATCCGGTATGTGCCCTTGGCCACCTTGCGGCCCGGTTCGGCGACGATTTCGATCAGCGGGGCCACATCCTCGGCCGGCCAGTCGGTGCCGGTCAAACGCGCGCGCGCCTCGGCCGGATCCGGCGATTGACGGATGATCTTGATGACTTCATCGAGGTTGGCGACGGCCAACGCCAGGCCGACCAAAATATGCGCGCGCTCGCGCGCCTTGCCCAACTCGAAAATGGTGCGGCGCGTGATAACGTGTTCGCGGAAATCGACGAACGCCGCGATCATGCTCTTGAGGTTCATCAGCTCCGGGCGGCCGCCGTTCAGCGCCAGCATGTTGATGCCGAACGACGTCTGCATCGGCGTGAACTTGAACAACTGGTTGAGCACCACTTCCGGCTCCGCCGTGCGGCTCAGTTCGACCACCACGCGCACGCCGTCGCGATCCGATTCGTCCCGCAGGTCGGAAATGCCTTCAATGATCTTGTCCTGCACCACTTCGGAGATGCGCTCGACCAGGCGCGACTTGTTCACCTGGAACGGGATTTCGGTGATGACGATGGCCTGGCGTTCCTTGCGCAACTCCTCGATATGCGTACGCGAGCGGATCACGACCGAGCCGCGCCCAGTATGGGCCGCCGAGATGATGCCGTGGCTGCCCATGATGATGCCGCCGGTCGGGAAATCCGGGCCGGGCACGATGGCCAGCAGTTCTTCCACCGTGACGCCCGGATTGTCGATATAGGCGCAGCACGCATCGATCACTTCGCCCAGATTATGGGTCGGAATGTTGGTCGCCATGCCGACCGCGATGCCGTTGGCGCCGTTGACCAGCAGATTCGGGAACATGGCCGGCAAGACGGTCGGTTCGCGCGACGATTCGTCGTAGTTCGGCTGGAAGTCGACCGTCTCGCGATCGATATCCTCGAGCATCGTTTCCGCTGACTTGGCGAGGCGCGCCTCGGTGTAGCGCATGGCCGCCGGCGGATCGCCGTCCATCGAGCCGAAATTGCCCTGCCCGTCGATCAATTCCAGGCGCATGGAGAAATCCTGCGCCATGCGCACCATCGCGTCGTAGATCGCGCTGTCGCCGTGCGGATGGTATTTGCCCATCACCTCGCCGACGATACGTGCCGATTTACGGTACGGGTGCGTCGAATCGAAGCCGCTCTCCTTCATCGCGAACAGGATGCGGCGATGCACCGGTTTCAGCCCGTCGCGCACGTCCGGAATCGCGCGACTGACAATCACGCTCATGGCGTAATCGAGGTACGACCGCTGCATCTCCTCTTCGATGGAGACGGGGGTGATATCCAGCGGTGGCGGTGTGGGAGTTTCGCTCAAGGAAAAATGCGGCCGGATAAGCTGTTATCGGGGGTCATTAAAGTGTTGTCACAACCTCGACCGGCGAGCCGGATACCAGCCGGCCCGCACGCTGCTGTGCAGCGCAAAAAATAGCAAAATTGCCGATCTGGCGACAGGAAAATTACGGGGGTGCGGCGTGTGCATTTGATCCGGCCGGTCAAACTTAAGGTGCGCTGAGCCAATCGAAGCATGAGCGTGGAGCCGCATGATCTCGCCGCTCACCCTTCGACAAGCTCAGGGAGAGGTGCCAATGGCGGCTTGAACGAAGCTCCGCTTAGAACGGAATCTCGTCGTCGAAATCGCCGCTCTTGGATTTGGCGGCCGGGGCGCCGCGCGGGCTCGAGGAGGCCGCCGGGCGGTCGCCGTCGTCGCTGGCCCCCATGCCGGCACCGCCGCCGCGGCTGTCCAGCATCGTCAGTTCGCCGCGGAACCGCTGCAGCACCACTTCGGTGGAGTATTTCTCGACGCCGGCCTGATCGGTCCATTTGCGGGTCTGCAACTGGCCTTCGATGTACACCTTGGCGCCCTTCTTCAGATAATTCTGCGCCACTTCGGCGAGGCGCTCATTGAAGATCACCACGCGGTGCCACTCGGTCTTTTCCTTGCGCTCGCCGGTGTTCTTGTCCTTCCAGCTTTCCGAGGTCGCGATCGACAGGTTGACGATCGGGTTGCCGTCCTGCGAGTGACGCACCTCGGGATCGCGGCCGAGATTGCCGACCAGAATGACCTTGTTGACGCTGCCTGCCATGAACCCGCTCCTCGATGCATTTTCAACCGCCGGTGGGCTCATATTGCGCCGCCCGGCACCATGGGCAGGACTCTAACCGGAACGATCCGGCGGGGCCAGCGTGAAAGAATCCACAGGCGCCGTGCGCGAAGGCCCGGCTTGCATGGTGTTTTTCGCGGTACCGTGCCAAAGTTTATCGTTCGACCTTAGGCACACGACGAGGCTGGCCACCATGGATTTATTGCCCTTCATCCGCGAACAAGAACCGCCGTTCTCAAAGCTGCTCGGCATCGAGTGGAAAAGCGCCACGAAAGAACGAATTGTCGCCGAAATGAAAGTCCGCGACGATCTGTGCACCGTGCCGGCGATCCTGCACGGTGGTGCCGTGATGGCATTCGCCGACTCGATGGGGGCCGTGGGCACGATCCTGAATCTCACCGGCGGCGCGCACACCACGACGATCGAAAGCAAAACCAACTTCATCGGCGGCGCGCCCGTCGGCATGGTGGTAACCGGCGAGTGCACGCCGTTGCATAGGGGCCGCCGCACCATGGTCTGGCAGACGCGCATCACTACGCCTGAGGGCAAACTGGTGGCACAGGTCGTGCAGACACAATTGGTGCTGGACAAGAAGTGACGGCCGCGCTGCGCCGCGCCGGCCGTCGCATTGCTGGCATCGTTGTCGTCGTGGCGGCGTTCTGGGTCGTCGCCGGATACTTTTTGTGGGATAGCGCCCTCGGCGTGCGGGTGCGCGCGGTGTTCGGTGTCGAATCGGCCTGCGCCGACATGCTGTCGTTGCCGTCGCTCGGCCTCAAGCCGCCGTTTCGCCCGATGAGCAATCCAAGCGCCAGTATGGAACCCACATTGCCGCGCGGCAGCATAATGACGGTCGCCGCCTTGCCCAACGGCTGGATTCCCACACGCGGCGCGTTGATCGTGTTCAATCTCAAGGGCGATCCGGCCAACGTCTACGTCAAACGCGTGATCGGCATCGGCGGCGATACGGTGCGTCTCGAAGGCGACGACATGTACCTCAACGGCGCGCCGGTCGCGACGATCAGCCTCGGTCCGTCAAAATCGGTTCCGGCGCTCGATGGGTGCCGTGAATTTGTCCAACGGCTGGACGAAACGAGCTTCCGCATCCTGCGCTGCGGCTCGCCGATCCCATCGTCCGCCACCAGGTTCGATTACGTCGTTCCGGCCGACCAATTGTTCGTGCTCGGCGACAATCGCGACAATTCGGCCGATAGCCGAACCGCGACCGTCGGCATGATCTCCCTGCGGGATGTCACGGGCATACCGCATTGCCTGGAGAAGCGGAGATGACCGCGGAGCTGTGGATAACCGGGGGTTTGAGCGTTCCGAAATCGATTCGCTTTTTCCGCCCCGCAACACCATATTCGGGGCAATCCGACCTCTCACACGCGTGAGCCTTACCGCACATGTCCAAGCCCCTGGCCGGCAGCCTGGGGACGCCTGTTATCAGCGTCCGCGGCGCTCGCGAGCATAACCTCAAATCCGTCGACGTCGACCTGCCGCGCAACCAGCTGGTCGTCATCACCGGCCTGTCCGGCTCGGGCAAGTCGTCGCTCGCGTTCGATACCATCTATGCCGAAGGCCAGCGGCGCTACGTCGAAAGCCTTTCCGCCTACGCGCGCCAATTCCTGGAGATGATGTCGAAGCCGGACGTGGACTCGATCGAGGGCCTGTCGCCGGCCATTTCGATCGAGCAGAAAACCACCTCGCGCAACCCGCGTTCGACCGTCGGCACGGTCACCGAAATCTACGATTATTTGCGTCTGCTGTTCGCGCGCGTCGGCGTGCCCTACTCGCCCGCGACCGGCCTGCCGATCGAAAGCCAGACCGTCTCGCAAATGGTCGACGGCGTGATGGCGATGCCGCAGGGCGCGCGGCTGTACCTGCTGGCGCCGATCGTGCGTGGGCGCAAGGGCGAATACCGCAAAGAGCTGCAGGAGCTGCAGAAGAAGGGATTTCAGCGCGTCAAGATCGACGGCAAGTTGTACGACATCGCCGAGGTGCCGGCGCTCAACAAAAAGCTCAAGCACGACATCGAGGTCGTGGTCGACCGCGTCGTGGTGGCGCCCGACCTCGGCAACCGTCTGGCGGATTCGATCGAAACCGCGCTCGATCTGGCCGACGGGCTGCTCTACGTCGAGAACGCCGATACCAAGGAACGCCGGGTGTTTTCGGCCAAGTTCGCTTGTCCGGTTTCCGGCTTCACGATCCCGGAAATCGAACCGCGTCTGTTCTCGTTCAACAATCCGTACGGTGCCTGCCCGACCTGCGACGGGCTGGGCACCAAGATGCTGTTCGACGCCGTCATGATCGTGCCCGATACGCGCCTTTCGCTCAAAGAAGGCGCGTTGGCTCCATGGGCGGACTCGACGTCGCAATATTACGACCAGACGCTCGAGAGTTTGGGCCGGCAATTCAAGTTCCGCTTGGACGTGCCGTGGCGCGACCTGCCGCAAAAGATCCGCGATATCATTCTTTACGGCTCGGGCGAGCAGAAAGTTACGCTGCGTTACGACGACGGCATGCGCAAATACGAAACCACGCGGCCGTTCGAAGGCGTCATTCCGAACATGGAACGGCGCTGGCGCGAAACCGATTCATCGTGGGTGCGCGAAGAACTCGAGCGCTACCAGACCGTCACCGAATGCGAAACCTGCAAGGGTTTCCGGCTCAAGCCGGAAGCGCTGGCGGTCAAGATCGCCGGACTGCATATCGCGCAGGTGGTGCAGAAATCGATCGACGGCGCGTATAAATGGTTCACCGACCTGTCGAAGCAGCTGACGCCCAAGCAGCGCGAGATCGCCCAGCGCATCCTCAAGGAAATCAACGAACGGTTGGGCTTCCTGGTCAATGTCGGGCTCGAATATCTGACACTGGCGCGCAATTCCGGCACCTTGTCCGGCGGCGAAAGCCAGCGCATCCGCCTCGCCTCACAGATCGGGTCCGGTCTGACCGGCGTGCTGTACGTGCTCGACGAGCCATCTATCGGGCTTCACCAGCGCGACAACCGCCGGCTGCTGGAGACCCTGGTCAGATTGCGCGATCTCGGCAACACCGTTCTGGTCGTCGAGCACGACGAGGAAGCGATCCGCGCCGCCGACTACCTGGTCGACATGGGTCCGGGCGCCGGCGTGCACGGAGGCACCGTGGTGGCCCAGGGCACGCCCCAGGAAGTGTTCAAGAACCCGGCCAGCCTGACCGGCCAGTACATGACCGGCCGCCGGCGCATCGACATTCCGGCGCTGCGCCGCACACCGCAGAAAGGCAAGGCGATCCGGGTCATCGGCGCCAAGGAAAACAATCTGCAGAACGTCAGCGTGGATTTCCCGCTCGGCATGTTCGTCTGCGTGACGGGCGTGTCGGGCGGCGGCAAATCGACGCTGGTCGTCGAAACGCTTTACAAGGCGGTGGCCCGGCGCCTCAACAGCGCGCGCGAGCAACCGGGTCTGCACGAGGACGTCAAAGGCCTGGAACTGATCGACAAGGTCGTCGATATCGACCAATCGCCGATCGGCCGCACGCCGCGCTCGAACCCCGCCACCTACACCGGCGCTTTCTCGCCGATCCGCGACTGGTACACCGAACTCCCGGAATCGCGCGCGCGCGGCTACAAGCCCGGCCGATTCTCGTTCAACGTCAAGGGCGGGCGCTGCGAAGCCTGCCAGGGCGACGGCGTGATCAAGATCGAAATGCACTTCCTGCCGGATGTCTACGTGCAGTGCGATGTCTGCAAAGGCAAACGCTACAACCGCGAAACCCTGGAAGTGAAATTCAAGGAAAAATCCATCGCCGACGTGTTGGAGATGACCGTCGACGAGGGCGTCGATTTCTTCAAGGCCGTGCCCGCGATCCGCGAGCGACTGCTGGCCCTTCAAAGAGTCGGCCTTGGCTACATCCATATCGGCCAGCCGGCGACCACGCTGTCGGGCGGCGAGGCGCAGCGCGTCAAGCTGGCCAAGGAACTGTCGCGCCGCGCGACCGGCAAGACGCTGTATATCTTGGACGAGCCGACCACCGGCCTGCATTTCGAGGACGTGCGCAAGCTGCTCGAAGTGCTGCATCAGCTGGTCGATCAGGGCAATACCGTCGTCGTCATCGAGCACAATCTCGAAGTCATCAAGACCGCCGACTGGATCGTCGATCTCGGTCCGGAAGGCGGCGACAAGGGCGGCCGCGTGGTCGCGGCCGGCACGCCCGAGGAAGTCGCGCGCGTGGCCGATAGCTACACCGGGCAATATTTGGCCCCCTATCTGGCCGACCGGCTCCAAGCCGCATCGCGACGCAAGCGTGCGTAGGATCGCCGCCATGGCGAAGATCGATATCGAGCCGATCGCCGCGTGGTTGCTGCAAGATGGCCGCCTGTTGGCCGATGCGCCGCATTGCGTCGGAGAACTGGCCAAACGCATCGTCGGCGCCGGGATTCCGATCGCGCGCATGAACTGGCATCTGCCGGAGCTGCACCCGGAAATCATTTCGCGAACCGTCGAGTGGACCGCCGAGGCCGTAGCCTCGGAGAACCGCGATTTCCGGGTATCGATGGCCCGCGGCATCGAGTATTTCCAGCCGAACCTGCGGATCATCGAGATCCGCCGCCCGCGCGAACAACGTGTGTCGCTCACCTATCACCATTCGCCGATCGCCTTTGTCTACCGCAGCAACGAATCGCTGCGCCGCCGTCTGGTCGGACCGGATGCGGAATTGGATTTTCCGCTGCTCGAGGAATTGGTCGCTAAAGGCTTCACCGATTACCTACTGTTGCCGATGCGTTTCGGCGTGGGTGGCGACAAGCCCGGCGCGGTCGGCTTCGCCGTGCGCCGCGAGGAAGGGTTCGGCGACGAGCACTTGGCCGCGTTAAGCGCGCTGCGTCCGGCGATCAATGCCGTCGCTGAGGCGTTCTACGGTCGCAAATCCTTGCTCAACGTGCTCGATGTCTATGTCGGCCACACCGCCGGCGAGCGGATCATGCAGGGACAGGTGACGCTGGGCACGGGACGTACGATGCGTGCGGCGATCTGGTACTCGGATTTGCGCGGCTTCACCGAGCTTTCGGAGACCATGGGACGCGACAACATCCTCAACCTGCTCAACGCCTATTTCGCCTGCCAGATTCCGGGTATTCGCGAAAACGGCGGCGAAATCCTCAAATTCATGGGCGACGGCGTGCTCGCCGTTTTTCGAACCGACGATGAATCGTCCGAAGGAGCTTGCCGTGCCGCGTTCGCCGCCGCCGAAGCCGCGTCGCGCGAACTGGAACGTTACAACGGCGAGCGTGTAATCGCCGGCTCGTTCCCCTTGAACGGCGGCATTGCACTGCACTATGGCGACGTGACCTTCGGCAATATCGGGGCGGAGGATCGCCTGGATTTCACCGTGATCGGCCCCGCGGTCAATCTAGCGGCACGCATCGAAGGCTTATGCAGCGCGTTAACCCGGCCGCTGTTGATGTCGGAGGATTTCGCGCGGCTGTGCGGCGCCGAGACCGAGCGTCTGGGGCAATTCGCCCTCAAGGGCATGGCCGGCGAGCGAGTCGTCTACGGGGTGCGTGCCGCATGACCGCAAAGCTCGACTGCAACCGCAACTATGAGGCCACCAAGGCGGCGTTCGTCGATTGGCTGCTGCGGGAAGCCCGCTTCATCACCAACCCGCGCCGACTGGTGCAGGCCGTGTGCACCCGGTTCATCGACTCGGGCGTGCCGATCAAGACATTCAACGCGTTCGTCTTCACGCTGCATCCGGATTTCTTCGGCGTGGTGCATACCTGGACGCGCGCGGACAATCGCGTGCGCACCGATCGCGCGCCGTACACCGAACAAACGATCCAAATGGCGCAGCGCAGCCCGGTGGCGACGATTCGCGACGGCGTACAGTGCCTGCGCCGCCGGCTCGACCGCCCCGAATGGCCGCGCGACTTCGAAGTGTTAAACGAGTATGCCGCGGCGGGCGCTACTGATTATGTGCTGTTGCAGCTCGAGTTCAGCGACCGCTCGCGACATTGCGTGACCTTCACCACCGATCGGCCGGGGGGCTTCACAACGGCGGAATTGAGCCTGGTCAGCGATCTCCTGCCCTACATGTCGGCGTTCACGGAGATCCAAAACGTCGGCTATCTCGCGACCACCTTGCTCGATACCTATATCGGCCATCACGCCGGCGAACGCATCATGCAAGGCACCATCCGGCGCGGCACCGGCGAAATCATTCACGCCGTGATCTGGTTGTGCGACATGCGCGGTTTTACGCAGCTCAGCGAACAGCGCCCCCTCGCCGAGGTGATCGAGATATTGAACTCCTATTTCGACTGCGTCGGCATCGCTGTGCGAAAACACGGCGGGGAAATCCTGAAGTTCATCGGCGACGCCATGCTGGCGATTTTTCCGGTTCACGGCGCCGACGACCGGGATGCCGCCTCGCGCGCGATCGCGGCGGCGCGGGAAGCGGTTTCCAGCTCCCGCGAGGCCAACCGCCAGCGGGCGGTCGCCGGGCAGGCGACATTTCAGATCGGCATTTCCGTACATGTCGGCGACGTGATGTTCGGCAATATCGGCGCGCCGCACCGGCTGGATTTCACCGTCATCGGCCCCGCCGTGAACATGGCGGCCCGGATCGGCACGTTATGCAGCACGCTCGACAAGCCGGTTCTGCTGTCGGAGGACGTCGCGCGCTCGCTGGCGACCGGCGCGGTTCCGCTCGGCCGTTTTCCGCTGCGCGGCATCGAGGGCGAGCGCGCGGTATTCGGGCTTGAGGGCTTGTGACGAACGGCGCGCCGCCGAGTGCGCCGAATGGTCAAAAAAAGAACCTCACCCGGATACTGCCGCGGGTGAGGTTCGATATGCGACCGACGATTAATTGCCCTGACGCTTCGACAAGCTCAGCATAAGGGCGATTTGCTATTGCCCTGCGGTGCGCGGGTCCTTGCGGCCCTTTTTGAATTGATTCGGGTTGACCGTGTCGTTCTTGCCGCCGCCCCAGGACTCCAAGTCCGTACCCTGGCTGAACATCCAGCTATAGCCGCCGTCCGGATTGGTCAGGATTTCCCACCAATTGTCGTCCAGGTCGTTGAAATAGAACGAATAAGTGCCGTGCTGGTCGGCCGGTTTGGTGATCTGCTTGATGCCCCACTTTTCCTGACTGGCGACCAGCACGCGGTGGCATTCGTCGACTTCGGCGCGGGTGGCGACGTCGAGGCCGTTGTGATTGAGCAACGGCATGTTCATCTTCTTGGGGTTCTGCACCACGGCGATGGTGTTGTCGCCACCGAGGCGGATCATCAGCGAGATTGGGCTGGTGCGGATCGTCTCCAGGCCGAGGCAATCTTCGTAGAATCCCCGGATTTTGTCCAAATCGCGCGATTCCAACGTGCCGTGGGAGAGAAAATTGATCTTGAGCGCCGGATCTTTGGCGCGACCGACTTCGAATTTCGGCTTGGCCGGAGCTTGGGCTTTCTGTTCCATGTTTCGTTCCTTCCGAGTTTCCGCCGCTCTTACGGCGGCTTGAATGGGATTGATGGGTTGTTCTAGGCCAAAGCGGCGTGCTTGGTCGATCCGCCGCCCGCGGTCGCGGCTTCCGCGACCATGCGGTTCTCCAGAATGCCGCAATTGGCGATTTCGATGCGTATGACGTCACCCGGCTTGAGGAATTCGCCGCGCCCGAAGCCGACGCCGGCCGGCGTGCCGGTCGCGATCACGTCGCCCGGCCGCAGGGTCATGCGGGAGCTGAGATACGCGATCTGCTCGGCGATCGAGTGAACCATCTTGCCGGAATTCGACTGCTGTTTGACCACCCCGTTGACCGTCAACTTGATCGGCATGTCGTTCGGATCGGGCACGAACTCCAGCGGCGTGATCCAGGGACCCATGGGTGCGGCGCCGTCGAAGCATTTCTGGCCGATCCAGTCGTAGACGAAGATCGAGCCTTCGCGCTTGACGTAATCCCGCGCCGAAAGATCGTTCACGATGACAAACCCGGCGATCGCTTCTTTGTAACGCTCGGCCGGCAAATTGCGCACAGTCTTGCCGATCACGACACCGAGCTCGGCTTCCCAATCCATCTGCTTGGAGAACGACGGCAGCGGCACGTCGGTGTTGGTCGCAACGATCGAATGCGCGGCCGTTTTCACGAACAGCCACGGCTCGGCCGGCTTGACCATGGACGGCGCCTTACCGGTCATCTTCTTGGCCAGCTCGGCCATTTCCTCCAGATGATCCCAGTAGTTGGCACCGGCGCAGAACAGCGCCGACGGATACAGGATCGGCGCCATAAGCGTCACCGAAGCCAGCGGCATGCCGCCCTTGCCGTCGGTTTTCTCCGCCGCCGCGCGCAGCTTCGGCTGGACTTCGCTCCAGCGCTGCAGCGCGCCGAGTACCGACCAATCGTCCAGGTTCAGCTGGGACGACAGCAGCGATTTCAGCGGGTAGACGGTTTGATCGACCAATACGCCGGCGGTCGGCTTGCCGTCGGTACCGCGGTAGGTCAGCAGTCGGTATTCACGTTGCATCGCGTTTCATCCCAAATAGACGAAAGTCGACGCCGCCGCTTCGTCTCACGAAGCGGCGGCGCAATCGCTCGTTACGGCAGCATCGGCTTGACGCCCGGCGGGGCGAATTCCGGCGGCCACACCACGACCCATTTCTTGTCGATAACCTGCTTGACCTTCGACTGATCCGGTCCGTGATTGTTCGGCCCGTCGAACGACATGTTGCCGAGTGCGGTCTCGACCTTGTTGCCTTTGAGCCAGTCCGCCATCTTCTTGTCGTCCAGGCTCTTCGTCGCATTGACCGACTTCTCGAGCAACTGCCACATCGACATCATGGATGCCGTCTGGAAGTCGAAATACGGATAGCCGACACCGGCCGCCTTAGCCTTGGTTCGGAAACCGGCGACCATTTCGGCCACGCCCGGCCGCTTGGTGAACGGCTCGTGCTCCTCAAAATATGAGTACGACAAGGCACCGCCGGCTTCGGGCGAGAGCACCAGCGGGCCGGGTGCCGCGAACAGGTGATAGTGGCGCTTCGGCTTATAATCGATCTTCTTCAGCGCATCGAGAACCTGCACCGAGTCGAGCCCGAGCGCGCCGACCCACAGGAAATCCGGGTCGGCATCCTTGACGCGCGCGGCAATCGCGCCGAAATCGCGCGTGCCGAACTCGTAGTCGAGATACATCTTGAGCGACATGCCCTTGGCTTCGGCGGCTTCCTTGACGCCGCCCGAAATGAAATGCGCCGAGGGGAATTTGCTGGTGATCACCGCCACGGTCTTGGGCGGCGTCTTGGTCTTCGACAGCAGGTCGATGACCATGGTCGGGACGGTCTTGTTCGGCGTCGGCCCGATCGGCGAGGCCGGGAACTGCATCGGATACTTGGCCAGATGCGGCATGCCGAACGTGCCCTGGATCAGAATCTTGTTGTAGCGCTCGGCGACGCCCATCGCGGCCAGGATGTTGCCCGTGCCGTACGGCCCCATGATCAGATCGACCTTGTCGACGGTGATCAGCTTCTCGTACAGGCTGCGCGCCATTTCCGGCTTGGACTGATCGTCGAGCACGATGTACTCGACCGGCCGGCCGAGCAGACCGCCACGCTTGTTCAGCAATTCGACGTAGACTTCGGCGGTGATCTTGTGAATCAGCGAGGTCTGCGCCAGCGGCCCGGTCAGCGCCAGAGTGCCGCCGATCCGAATCGGTGTCTTTGCCTGAGCGGCCACGCGGCCGACGGACGCCATCGCGGCGGCACCGGCCATGCCGGCCAAAACGGCGCGGCGATTCCAACCATTCTTCTTCTGTGTCGACATTAACTTCTCCTCCCTAAAAAACGCTCGCCAATTGCCGGCTATTGTTGCCTGTATTGTATGCTAGACGCGGGCAAGTTGAACAGGGCGGCGCTTCGGCCGCCCCGCTTCGCTGCGCCGCACACTAAACCGAGCGGCTGCCTGTTTATGCGCCACTCAAGCCCCGCAGGGCCAGCCGGATGGTCTGGCGGCTCCGAAACAGCACCGCCTCGCGCCACAAATCGTTGTCGCCGTAGAAGGCATGGCGAATCTGTGCCTTGATCCCGCGCGTCAGCTTGCTGTTCCAGCGAAAACCCTTCTGGCCATGCAGCCAGTGGTCGGCGACCAACGCCGGCAAGACCACGGTGTCGGTCGGATAGGTGCCGTATTCGATCGCGACATAGTTGCAGCGATCGCCGAGCTTCTCTTCCCACAACAAATTCGAAAAACCGTGGCGCGCGCCGGCCTGCGACGTGCCGCCCAGCGGTTCGGTAACCGAATCGCCATACCAGGCCTTGTTGCGCTTGGCTCCGCGCGTCTTCGGCAAATGGGTCGAAATCAACTCGCCGTACCCGTGCGGTCCCAGCCCGGTGTGATAATCGAGCACCGCAACGAAGCGTCGCTTCGCCATCTCGTAGTCCTCGATGATCCTGCCGTGCACGCCGCGCGACCAAGTCGGTTTCGCGCCGCCGTAAAACAGACCATGCGGATGCTTGTATTGGCCGCCGCTGACGGCGACGGCAAGTGCCTGGACGCCGTGCTTGGCGCGGTAGGCTTCGAGCCTTTTCTGCGCCGCCTTGAAACCCGGACCGCTCAGCTTTTTCGGCAGGATCGCGCTGGCCAGCGCGTCGTAGCCGGGATTGGTCGGCAGTCGCTTGGTGAAATCGACGAAATTGCGGTTCAGATCGACCCCGTCTTCGGTAACGCGCCGGAGCCAGGCAAATCCGTAGGGGTTGATTGCGTGCACCAGCAGCACCGCGGTATCGCGCGGCAGTTCGCGGCCCGAGCGCAGCCAGTCGACCTGGCAGCCGGATCCGCAGAATCCTTCCACGCCGTGGGTGCCGGAAATCAGCACCAGCACGTTGCGTGCGCCTTTCGGACCGACCCAGGCGGTATCGGTGGTCAGCCGTTCGCCATTGGGGCCGCGATGCGGGTTCAGGTACGAATACACCGGGGACTTGGCGCGCTTGGCGGCCGTCAGAAATCGTTTACGCGCCTGAGCGTAATCCGCGCCAAAGCAGGTTTTCGCGGCGCTCAATTCGTCCATCGCATCCCTCCCCGAAAGCCCGCCATTGGTAGCCGCTTCGCCGGCGCGACTCCAGCCGATTTCGGTGCCCCGGCGGCGCTGGCGTTTTGCAGCCACCCGTGCGATAGGAGCGCCGATGACCCAACCCGTCCATATCATCGGCGGCGGCCTGGCCGGCAGCGAAGCGGCGTGGCAATTGGCGCGCGCCGGCGTTCCTGTCGTGCTGCACGAAATGCGGCCGGTGCGCGAAACCGATGCGCACCAGACTGACGGGCTGGCGGAGCTGGTTTGCTCGAATTCGTTTCGTTCCGACGACAAATTTTACAATGCGGTCGGGCTGCTGCACGAGGAGATGCGCCGCTGCGGCTCGCTGATCCTGCGCGCCGCCGATGCGCACCAGGTCCCGGCCGGCGGCGCGCTCGCGGTCGACCGGATCGGCTTTTCCAGGGCGGTGCAGACGGCGCTCGAGAACGATCCGCTGGTCGCCATAGCGCGCGAGGAAGTCGCGGGCCTGCCGCCGGAAGATTGGCGCAGCGTGATCGTCGCCTCCGGTCCGCTGACCTCGCCTGGGCTCGCCGACGCGATTCTGAATCTGACCGGCGAAGCGTCGTTGGCGTTCTTCGATGCGATCGCACCGATCGCCTATCGCGAATCGATCGACCTGTCGCATGCCTGGTTCCAATCGCGCTACGACAAGGTCGGCCCCGGCGGCGACGGCAAGGACTACATCAATTGCCCGCTCGACCGCGACCAATATGCCGCATTCATCGCCGCGCTGCTGGCCGGCGAAAAAACCGACTTCAAGGAATGGGAAAAGAACACGCCCTACTTCGAAGGCTGCCTGCCGATCGAGGTGATGGCGTCGCGCGGTGTCGATACGTTGCGCTTCGGCCCGATGAAACCGGTCGGTTTGCGCGATCCGCGCACCGGTCAGCGGCCATACGCCGTGCTGCAGCTGCGCCAGGATAATGCGCTCGGCACGTTGTACAATCTGGTCGGGTTCCAGACCAAGCTGAAGCACGCCGAGCAGGCACGCGTGCTGCGGATGATTCCGGGGTTGCAGAACGCCGAATTTGCGCGCCTGGGCGGGCTGCACCGGAACACCTTCATCAACAGCCCCCGCCTGCTCGACCGCAGCTTGCGCCTGAAGCGCGATCCGCGCCTGCGGTTTGCCGGCCAGATCACCGGCGTCGAAGGCTATGTCGAAAGCGCCGCCATGGGGTTGCTGGCCGGCCGGTTCGCCGCGGCGGAACGAACTGGGCGTGCAAGCGCGCCGCCGCCGGCCGACACCGCGCTGGGCGCCTTGCTGCAGCACATCACCCACGGCGCCGACGACCGCACGTTCCAGCCCATGAACGTCAATTTCGGCCTGTTCCCACCGCTCACCCCCGAACTCGAAAAACGCCACCGCGGCAAGGACCGCAAGCGGGTCTATGCCGAGCGCGCGCTGGCCGCGCTTGACGCTTGGCTTGGCGTGGCCCGCATCGCCGCCGAATAGCTCGTCTCACCTGGGCGATGTCGCCCGCGCGCGTTTAAGGATGAAGTTCAAGATCTCGGCGTTTCGCGTGGTGCGGAAACATTCCTCGTACACGGTTTCGTGCCCGTCCTGCCGCGCGCAGGCGACGCCGTCGACCTCCCTGGATTGCAGCGCAAAAAACTGCACGCCCTTGACCCGGCTGAGGAAGCGTAAGTCTTCGACCCGGTTGAACTTGTCGTTTTCGAACGCATAGACCAGCGCGTCGATCTGCTCGGCCTCGCCGATATACTTGGCCAGCCGGTTCTGCAGGTCCCACCAGCCGGGCTGGCGGGCCGAGTAATGCCCGGCGAACGCCGGCGCGAACAGGATGTAGCCGCCGATCTTGACCTGCCCGCGCCGCGCCACCAGCAACGACGCCCACGCGCCGGCCGAATGCCCGGCGACGAAGATTTGCTCCGGTGGAACGCCCTGGGCGAGCGCGTCGACGATCAGCGCTTCGATGTCCTTGGCGCGTTTCTGGACCTTGGGTTCGCCCTGCTGCGTCGCGGCGTCGTAATCGCCGAGCTTCGACGGCGTGCAATACGAATAAACCTGAATCTTTTTGTCGCCCAATCGCTTGGCATCGAAATCGCCGATCACATTCGGCGTCGTGCTGCGCGCGGTGCGGAAATCGGGGTAGCACCAGTCGGGCCGACGTTCGACCGCCGAACCATGGTTGAAGATGATCAGGATCGTGCCCTTCGGGTTGTCGACCTTGAGCGGCGGCGAATCGGTGACGCGCGGCAGGACCGGCACGTGTGGGTTTGGCCCTTGCGGATTAGGGCGTTGCAGGTCGGGGCGTTGCGGATTGGGCCGCTGGGGCTGCGCCATGCTGCCCGGTGTGCCGTGTTGCCCCGGCTTGACGGTGCGGCGGCTGCGATTGTCGGGCTGCGCAGGATCGCCCGGCCGCCCGGTGGTGCCGTCGCGCTGGTTCGGCGGGCCGGCGGCGGCGCCAGGCTGGTGCTGCGGCGATTCCAGGGCGAGGGCGCCGGTCGCGAGGCAGCCGGCCAGGACAACCGCAGCCAGCGCGCGCAGGCAACCAACCAAGTGGGGGAAACGGGTCTGGGTTTTCATCATCGGGATATACGCGCCTTCGGGTCCGCACGTCCCCGCTTCGCTGGCCGGTCGAATGCTCCACGCTTTGGCTGTTCTAACCCCTATTGCCGAGCAACACTGCGAGCTGGCGTCGCAATTGGCTGACCTGCGGGGGATTCGCCAACATGCCGTAATCGGCTCCGGCCATCCGGCGAAGGTACAGCGCGATCAGCGGCGCCAGGCGTAGCGGCGCCGGTAACGGTCGCAGCGCCCGAATGGCCGGCCTGCCGAGCGCCAAATGTTCCCGCGCGCGCTCGGCGACCCGCGCCACCGCGGCGCGCGTGGCCGGCGTGTCCTTGAGCTCGAACAAGGATGCAGTATCGGCGCCGGCCGCGCGCATGATGTCCTGCGGTACATATTGCCGCTTGGCTAGCGCATGAAACCGCGCTGCCCGCATCAGGCCGACCAACGCCCAGGCGATGCCGACATGGTGCGCCGCGCGGTCGGCCGCGTCGCCGCGCACGCCGCAGATAGCCAGCGCCAGCAGGATCAAGCGCGACGAGGTGTCGAACGCGTAATCCTCCAATGTTGCCAGCGTCGGCGGCGGCTCAGCCGCCAGATCGCGTTCGCGCGCGTCGATCAAGGCGTCGAAATGCGCGCGCGGAAGATCGTGCCGGCGGATCGCGTCGGCCAGCGGCCGGACAATTTCGTGCCGGCGCGGCGTGCCGGCGAAGGCGCTCTCGATCGATTCGCGCCACCATTGCAGCCGGATTTGTCCGAGCAATGCCTCGCTGACGGTCTCGCGCGTCTTGGCGATCTCGATATTGAACGCATACAGGGCGGCCAAATCCTCGCGCGCCTCGGCTGGCGCGAACGGCAGCGTCAGATAGCGGTCATAGTCGAGCCGCCGCACCTGTCTGGCGGTTCCGCTCAGCGCAGCGGGCCGGGCGCGATCGGGTGGATTGGGCGGAGTCATCGTCCTCGTCGGTATGGCGGGCTTGCGCGCGCTGGCTCTTCACAGCGTCGGCGGCCGAACCTACTTTGCCGCCTCGGTCGATCCGGCCGCACCGCGGCCCGGCGGCCCCGAAACCGCGACAGCGCCGGCCGGCCGCCTGGATTAAGACGCTTCTTTCGGATAGACTACAACATCTGGTGGGATCGCCCGCGAAGTTTTGGGGGTCGCCACACGTTCAAGGGGGAGTGGATATGGCAGCAATTTTGCAGAACCTGCGCAACACGGCGATCGCCGGGTTTGTGCTGGCGTTGGTTGTGTTCATCATTATCGGGCTGATCGGCAAGTACACGCTCGGCTTCAAGCTGGAATTCTGGCAGCTCCTGTTCCGCTGGCTGCACGTGCTCAGCGGCATCATGTGGATCGGCATGTTGTATTATTTCAACTTCGTGCAGATGCCGAGCATGCCGAAGATCCCCGACGAGCAGAAGCCGGCGATCAGCAAGGTCGTGGCACCGACCGCCCTGTTCTGGTTCCGCTGGGCGGCCATGTCGACCATCATCACCGGCCTGATCCTGGCGCACCTGAACAAGTACCTGGTCGACGCGATCCTGATCGGCATCCCGACCGGCTTTGGCGGACGCGAAACCATGATCGGCATCGGCATGTGGCTGGGCACGATCATGTGGTTCAACGTCTGGTTCATCATCTGGCCGAACCAGAAGAAGGCGCTCGGTCTTGTCGAGGCCGACGCCGACACCAAGAAGAAAGCCGCGCGCACGGCGATGCTGTTCTCGCGCACCAACACGATGCTGTCCGTGCCCATGCTGTTCTGCATGATCGCGGCGCAGAACCCGTACTGATCCGGGTCCTCATCGATGATAAGGAAACGGGGCCTGCGGGCCCCGTTTTCGTTTCGATGCAATTATGAAGCGGCGCGCCGGCCGAGCGGCAACGCCAGGATACGACCGAGCCTCCGGCGCCGCCGGATGGACTGGTTCGCCGGCAGGTTGCCGGACAGATCGACGAAATCCGGGTTGCGCGCTTCGATCAGCGCGCGTTGCTTGCCCTCCGGCCACCCGGCCAGGACTTTTTCCAAGGCGATCGCCTGCGAGATGTCGCCGAATTCTTCGTAGTACAGCAGCCGATCCAGCTTGAGCCGCGCCGCGATGCCGGCCACCGCTTTGCTCTTGTGCAGCCGAACGCAGCGCCCGAGATCGGACGTGGTGCCGACGTAGAACGACGTGGCATCGCCGATGATGTACAGAAATCCCGGCCGATTGCGGCGTCGTCCAGGCGCAAAATTGGCTTTGATCGACATGCGCCCAAAGCTCTGCGCACAGGGCGACTTTGGCAAGATCGTCATGCTGCAATGCAGCGTCACAGCCGGTTCGGCGCGCGCGAGCACCGATCTACAGCGCGATCAGCGCTGCGCCGACGCGGCGGTCTTCCATCAACAGCACATTGAAGGTGCGGCACGCGGCACCCGTATCGAGCACTTCCAGGGCGATGCCGAGGGCCTTCAGGTCGGCGCGCAGGCCCGGCGGTGGCGGCAGCAATTTGGGGCCGCAGCCGAGCAGCAGCAATTCCAGTTTCGACAGCCTCTCGGCGCCGACGGCGCGAACTGCCGCCTGCATCGACGCGACCGACGCACCGGCCAAGGTTTCGACCGGCCACAGGAACGAATTCAGCCCGTCGATCAGCACCGAGCCTTCGACCATGCGGTCGCCGACGGTGAACCGTCCGGGGCCGTAGGAACGGATGTACGGGCGGCCTTCGATGTTCTCGACCAGGGCGCCCATGTCGCCGGGTTAACCCTTGCGCACGGCCGGCGTTGTCGGGGTAGCCGGCGGCGTCGGCTCCTTTTCCGGGGTTTCGGCTTCGTCGTCCTTTTTGACCCTCTGCATCGCCTCGCGGCTGATGCCGAGCAGCAGCACCAGCGGCGCCGCCACGCAGATCGACGAATAGGTGCCCCAGATGATGCCGAGCAGGATGGCCAGGCTGAAATCGTGGATCACCGGCCCGCCGAACAGGAACAGCGCGAGTGCCGCCAAGCCTGTCGTGACCGAGGTTGCGATCGTGCGCGGCAGCGTTTCGTTGATGCTGAGATTCATCAGCTGCGGTAGGTCCATGCGCTTGTATTTGCGCAGGTTCTCGCGCATTCGGTCGAACACCACGACGGTGTCGTTGATCGAATAGCCGGCGATGGTCATCGCCGCGGCGATGGTGGTCAGATTGAACTCGAGCCCGAAAACGGCGTAGAGGCCGACGGTCAGAATCGTATCGTGCGCGGTGGCAATGATGCCGGCCACGGCGAACTGCCATTCGAAGCGTAACCAGACATAAAACATGATACCGACTAGCGCGAGCGACACGGCGATGATGCCGTCGCGCACGAGTTCGGCGCCGACCTTGGGTCCGACCGATTCGACACGGCGATATTCGGTGCCCTCGCCCAGCACCTTCTTGATCCGCTCGACCGCTTCGGCCTGCGCCTTTTCCCCGCCCGGCTGCTGGGCCACGCGCAGCAGGATGTCGGTGTCCTTGCCGACCGTGGTCAACGTGATCTCGCCCAGGTTGAGCGCTTCCATGTTCTTGCGCAGTTCGGCCAGATTCGGCGCCTGCTTCAGGCGCGACTCGATCAGGATGCCGCCCTTGAAATCGATGCCGTAGTTCATGTCACGCGCGAAGAAGAAGCCCACGCACAACAGGATCAAACCGACCGAAATCGCGTAGTTGACATAGCGATACTTGTAGAAATCGACTTTCGTATTGTCGCGTATCAGGCGAAGACCCATGGGACTCTCCTAGATCTTCAACACGGATGGGCGATTGCGTCGCAGCCAGAACACGATGAGCAGCCGAGTGACGCTGACGGCGGTGAACAACGACAGCAGGATGCCGATCGCCAACGTGACGCCGAAGCCGCGGATCGGGCCGCTACCGAAGAAATACAGCAGCAAGGCGGCGATCAACGTGGTGACGTGCGAATCCACGATGGTCGCCCAGGCGCGCCGGAACCCGGCGTCGATGGCGGCGATCGGCGTTCGTCCGTTCATCGATTCCTCGCGGATGCGTTCGAAAATAAGCACGTTGGCGTCGACCGCCATGCCGACCGTCAGCACGATCCCGGCGATACCCGGCAAGGTCAGCGTTGCTTGCAGCAACGACATCACGGCGGTCAGCAGGATCACGTTCATGACCAAGGCCGCGTCGGCCATCAGCCCGAACCGGGTGTAGCCGACGACCATGTACGCGACGACGAAAATCACGCCAAGAATGGCGGCGAATTTGCCGGCGTCGATCGAATCCTGGCCGAGTCCGGGTCCGACCGTGCGTTCTTCGAGCACGGTGACACCGGCCGGCAGCGCGCCGGCGCGCAGCAGCAGCGCCAATTCCGAGGCGCTTTTCACCGTGAAGCCGCCGGTGATGATGCCGGAACCGCCGGTGATCGCCGACTGGATGACTGGCGCGCTGATGACCTTGTTGTCGAGCACGATCGCGAACGGCTTGCCGATGTTCTTGCGCGTCACGTCGCCGAATTTGCGGGCACCCGTGCTGTCGAAGCGGAACGAGACGACCGGCCTGCCCTGATCGAACGATTGCTGGGCATCGACGAGGTTTTCGCCGGTCACTTCCGGGTCGTCGAAAATGAGATACGGCTCGCCGGTCTGGCCGAGCACCAGGCGCGAACCCGGCGGCGGGGTCATGTTGGGCGCCGGCTGCGCGGACAGATCGAGCATATGGAACGACAGGCGCGCGGCCTGCTTCAGACGGTCCTTGATCTCCGCCAGTTCCTTTTCGCCGACGCCTGGAATTTCCAGCAGGATGCGGTCGAAGCCTTGGCGCTGGATGCTGATTTCCTTGGTTCCGGTCGGATCGACGCGGCGCCGGATCACTTCGATGATCTGATCCATCACGCGGCCGACCTTAAGCCGCACGCCGTCGTCGGTCATGCGGATGGTGGCTTGCCCGGTATCCGCGATCGTCAACTGATACGGGGCGCCGGTGCCGTCGATGGTGCTGGTGCCGCTGAAATCGGTAATCAGCTTGCGCATCAGCGTGCGCGTCTTATCCAGTTGCGCGGCGTCCCGGATGGTGAATGTCACCGTGTTGCCGACGACTTCGGGCGCCCGGCTCCAGATGATGTTGTTTTCCGGCTTGCGCAATTCCGCGCGCACCGCCGCCCGGATCACCCGCAGCTGATCGCTGAGCACCGATTTCGAGTCCACCTCGAGCAGCAGGTAGGCGCCGCCCTGCAGGTCGAGGCCGAGAGCGAACTGCTGCTTCGGCAACCAGCCCGGCCACTTTTCCACCTGTTCCTTCGTGAACATGTTGGGCAACGCGAACAGCAGCCCCAACAGGCAGACGATCAGGATCGTATAACGCTGAAAACGCGAAATATTGACCATGGGCGGACGCGGCGCCTTTTATCGGATGCGAAGCAGGCAGGATTACTTCTTCTTGACGCCGAACAGGCGGCCGAGCGGGCTCATCGGCTTGTCGTTGGCCGCATTCGGCGCCGGCGGGTTCGGATTGACCACCGCCGAAACGGCACTGCGGTCCATCTTCACGCGCACGTCCTTGGCGATTTCGACTTCGATCTCGGGGCCGGCGCCGGCCTCGGTGATCTTGCCGATGATGCCGCCGGAGGTGATGACCTTGTCGCCCTTCTTGACGTTGGCGATCATCTCGCGCAGCGCCTTCTGGCGCTTCTGCTGTGGGCGGATGAGCAGAAACCAGAACACGACGAAGATCAGAATGATCGGCAGGAACGACATTAACGGATTGCCAGCGTCAGGCGCGGCAGTCGTAGTGGCCTGAGCATAGGCCTCGGAAATCCACATAATTTTCTCCTTCAGGGGCGACCCAGCCGCCCGGCAAACCGGGCGGACTATAGCGGTTGAGGCCCCGGTTGCAAGCACCGAGGCGGCGTCTGCCGGCGGCAATTCCGGCAGATTTGGGGGTGTTTGACGGTGCTTTCAACCTTTATGCGGAAGAACCGGCTGTGATAGGGTCCGCGCGCTCTGCGACCTCCCTTTGTTCTGCCGCTGCCGGAATACCGCGATGCCGCCCCGCCGCACGAAGAAGCCGCGTAAAAAATCGCCCTCCATGTCCGCGGGTATGTCCACGGGCATGCCCGCGGGCAAGTCCGCGCGCCGCGCAAAACGCGCGGATTCGCTCGACGGCGCCACGCTCAAACGCGTCGCCGCCGCGCTCGAACGCCTGGCGCCGCCGGCCGGCGACAGCGCGGATCTGGCCGATGCGGAAGCCTTCGTCTGGCATGCCGACGGGCACCGGCTCGAGGCGATCCGCAAGATCAACCGCGTCGACATGGCGCTGCTCAAGGGCGTCGAACGGCAGATGGCGCAGCTGCTCGACAACACCCGCCGCTTCGCCAAGGGCTTTCCGGCCAACAACGCGCTGCTGTGGGGCGCCCGCGGCATGGGCAAGAGTTCGCTGGTCAAGGCCGTGCATGCCACGGTGAACCGCGAAGTCGACAACGGTCTGGCGCTGGTCGAGATCCATCGCGAAGACATCCCGTCCCTGCCCGCGCTGTTGACCCGGCTGCGCGCGACCGACCGGCGCTGCATCCTGTTTTGCGACGATCTCTCGTTCGATACCGGCGATTCGAGCTACAAATCGCTCAAGGCCGTGCTCGAAGGCGGCATCGAAGGACGCCCGGGCAACGTCGTATTCTACGCCACGTCCAATCGCCGGCACCTGATGCCGCGCGACATGATCGACAACGAGCGCTCGACCGCGATCAATCCCGGCGAGGCGGTCGAAGAGAAGGTCTCGCTGTCGGATCGGTTCGGCCTGTGGCTCGGCTTCCACCACTGCGATCAGGACACCTATTTCGCGATGGTCGAAGGCTATGCTGCGGAATACGGGCTGGAGCTGGCCAAAGAGCAGCTTCATGCCGAAGCCCGCGAATGGTCGGTCTCGCGCGGCTCTCGCTCGGGCCGCGTGGCCTGGCAATATATCCAGGACCTAGCCGGGCGCCTCGGCAAGCAGATCGATTGACGCGGCGCGCACGCCGCTTCAATGCGGATGGCGATGATGGATATCCGGAAAATGCGGATGGCGGTGCGACAGCCGCTCGTGCCGATGGCGATGACTGTGCGGTTCGCCGGGCGGATCGGCCGGATCGTGCGCGTGGCGATGATGTTCGTCGTGAACATGCCGATGTTCGTGTTCCATCGGAACGTGAACATGCTCGTGTGCGTGACGTTCCGCGAGATGTAGATAAAGCCCGAAAGCCATCAAGCCGCCGGCCACGGCAAGCTGCACAGTCATATGTTCGCCGATCGCGGCTACGGCGGTCAGCGCGCCGATGAACGGCGCGACCGAAAAGTACGCGCCGGTCCGCGCCGTCCCGAGATGCCGCAGCGCCAGGACAAACAGCGCCAAGCTCACCCCATAACCGAAGAACCCGAGAATCGCAGCGCCCGCAGCGATCGACGCGGCCGGAATATTTGCGCCGGCGGCGAACGCCAGCGTCAGGTTGACGATGCCCGCGACAATTCCCTTGATCATCGCGATCTGCACCGGATCGGCGGTCGAAAGTTTCCGCGTCAGGTTGTTGTCGACGCCCCAGGCCACGCAAGCGCCCGCAATCAGCAGCGCGCCGGAGCTGAAGATAGATGCCCCATCCTGCCACGATATCAGGATGGCGCCGGCCAGGATCGCGGCCGCGCCGAGCAGCAGCCGACGGTCCACGTATTCACGGTAGGCGAGCCAGGCAATCGCCATGGTTGCCAACGCCTCGAGATTGAGGAGTAACGACGCGGACGCGGCGTCGCTGCGCGCCAACCCGAACATCAAAAGCACCGGCCCGATGACGCCGCCCGAGAGGACGATGGCCGCCATCCAGGGGATGTCGCTGCGTCGGAGCGGTGCCTCCGGGGCCGCCAGGCGTACGGCGGCGCGCATGACATGAACCAGGAGCAGACCGACCCCCGCGCCCAGGTACAGCATGCCGGCCAGCAGCCATGGATCGATCGAGCCCAGCAGGAGTTTGGCGAGCGGCGTGCTGGCGCCGAACAGCGCGGCCGACATCAGAGCCATTGCGATGCCGCTCCAGCGTTGCGGATCGATCATGCGGCGCGCCATCGGAAGCATCCGAATATGAGCGCGCAGCCCCAAATCGATCCTGCCACGAACAATCCGTAGTCCATTGGGACATCGAGCAGAATCGCCGCACTGCCGCCGACGATACTCCACGCGATCGGCACCGCGGCCAAGGCGATCGAGTGTTTGCCGGTGGCGAGCAGCAGGACGGCAATGGTGAAGATCGCGGTCGGGCACGGTGCGACGCCGAACAATGGCGTCGCCGGGTACGGGTGGGTCGCAAACAATCCGACAAGCGGATAGACGACGATTGCATAGATCATAAGCGCCGCGGCCGCCCAACCCAGCGGGCCGCGTCGGAGGCGAATCGATAGGCGGTCACGGACGACCCCTTCGACGAAAAACCCCAATCCGGCGACAACGAACAACCCGCCGAACACATAGGCCAAACTATTCACGGCGGAAAAGTATAACCAATGATAGCCGATGCCCATGCCGACCCAGAGTGCGGCGAGTATGGCGGCGATGATGCGGTCGCTCCAAATTTTCCGAGCGATCAACGCTGCGATCGCCGCGAGGCCAAGGCTTGTGGCGAAAATCGGCGCGGGCCATATCGCCGTATTGTAGGCGGTGAAAACCGCGACAAATTCGTCATTCGAGAACGGCAGCATCCTGCTCTCCCGCGACGCGGACGCCGGCGCGATCGGATCAGCCGACCTCGCCGGGCAGCATCGGCACGAAGCGTACGCCGGTCAACTCTTCCGTGACCGGCCCCTGCTCCGTCATCCGAACGCGCACCAAGACCTGCACGCCGCCGTGCTGGCCGACCGGCACCACCATGATGCCGCCGACCGCCAATTGGTCCAACAAGGTCTGCGGGATCGCTTCGGCCGCGGCGGTGACGATGATACGGTCAAACGGCGCCTGTTCCGGCCAACCCTTGTTGCCGTCGCCGGCGCGCGTGGTGACGTTGCGGATGTGCAGTTTCGCGAAGCGCGCCTCCGCCTCCAGCAGCAGCGGTTTGACCCGTTCGATGGTGTAGACGCGGCGGCACAGCTTGGCGAGGATCGCCGCCTGGTAGCCGGAGCCGGTGCCGATTTCGAGCACTTTATGCTGCTTGGTCATTTCCAGCGCCTGGCTCATCAGACCGACGATCAGCGGCTGACTGATGGTCTGGCCTTCGCCGATCGGTAACGCCACGTTCTCGTACGCGCGGTCCTTGAAGATGTCGGGCACGAACTCGACCCGCGGCACCTGCTCGATCGCCTTGAGAACCGCCGCGTCCGAAACCCCGCCGCTGCGCAATTCCATGATCAGCCGGATCTTGCGCGTGGCGGGCATCTAAACCGTGCCCTGGAGTGCCGCGATCGTCGGCTTGTCGGTCAGATCGAGATGCACCGGCGTGACCGACACGTAGCCGTCGTGGACCACGGAAATGTCGGTATCGCCGCCGTGCTTGTCTTCCTCGCGCAACGGCCCGATCCAGTAGTAAGGCGCGCCGCGCGGATCGAAACGTTGTTCGAGCTGCGAGCCGATCTTGCGTTGCCCGAGCCGGACGACTTTCGTGCCCTTGACCGCCTCGGTCGGCAGGTCCGGGAAATTGACATTGACGAACACGCCGCGCGGAAAGCCGGTCGAGCACAGCTTGCGGATCAATTCCGGCGCCATCTTCTCCGCCGTGTCCCATTTCGCCGAGCCGGTCAGCGCCACCATGAGGCTGAGCGCAATCGACGGAATGCCCAACAGGCAGCCTTCCATGGCGGCGGCGATGGTGCCGGAATAGGTCACGTCGTCGCCCAGATTGCCGCCCCGATTGACGCCGGACAGGACCAGATCGGGTTTGTGGTCCTTGAGCACGTGGCAGACGCCCATCAGCACCGAATCGGTCGGCGTGCCGTCGACCGCGAAGCGGCGATCGCCGCCCGAGCGACGCATGCGCAGCGGCCGGCGCAGCGTGAGCGAATGGCTGGTGCCGCTTTGCTCGACTTCGGGGGCGACGACCCAGACGTCGTCGGACAGGCTGCGCGCGATTCGTTCGAGCACGCCGATGCCCTTGGCCTGAATGCCGTCGTCGTTGGTGATGAGTATGCGCGATTTCGACAGATCGGGAATCGAGAAGATCGGATCAGCCATGGATGCCGGTCGCCTTTTCGATCTTCTTCAGGCCGCCCATATAGGGGTGCAGCGCTTCCGGTACGGCGATCGAGCCGTCCGCCAGCTGGTAGCTTTCCATAACCGCGATGAGCGCGCGGCCGACCGCGAGGCCGGAACCGTTGAGCGTATGCACCGGCCGCGTGCCCTTGTCGCCGTCCTTTTTGAAGCGCGCATTCATGCGCCGCGCCTGGAACTCGCCGCAATTCGAGCAGCTGGAGATTTCCCGATACGCGTCCTGACCCGGCAGCCAGACCTCGATGTCGTAGGTCTTGCGGGCCGAAAAGCCCATATCGCCGGTGCTCAGCAGCATGACGCGGTAGTGCAGGCCCAGGCGCTTGAGCACCTCCTCCGCGCACTCAGTCATGCGCTGGTGCTCGGCCTCGGATTTGTCCGGATGGGCGATCGACACCAGCTCGACCTTGCTGAACTGATGCTGGCGGATCATGCCACGCGTGTCCTTGCCGGCGGCCCCCGCCTCGGACCGGAAGCACGGCGTCAACGCGGTCATGCGCAGCGGCAACCGGCTTTCGCTGATGATTTCATCGGCGACCAGATTAGTCAGCGGCACTTCGGCGGTCGGGATCAGCCAAAGCGGGTAACTTGCGGCCTTTGTAATTTCCTCAATGATACTTTTTTTTAAGTCGTCCTTATTCGCATGTAACAAAGCGCCCAATTGAACAAGAAAAGCTTCATTCGCTCTCTGCTTTTCAAATGGATCATCGATTGATTCTAACTGGGCAATTTTGTCAAGAATGCCTTGATTTGCTCTCGGTGTGGCATCAATCGCACGTTGAATCAAATCTCGGTCGATTGTCTCTGTTCGGAAGAGATCGTCGGCAAACTTCGGAAGCTGCCCGGTGCCGTACACCGCGTTCGTACGCACCAGCAAAGGCGGATTGACTTCCATGTAGCCGAAATCGCGCGTGTGCAGGTCGAGCATGAACTGGCCGAGCGCGCGTTCGAGGCGCGCCAGGCCGCCGCTCAGAACCGTGAACCGCGCGCCGGAAAGCTTGGCCGCGCGCGCGAAATCCATCAGGCCGAGCGCCTCGCCGAGCTCGAAATGCTGCTTGGGCGCAAAGCCGAGATTCGGCTTGCCGCCGTGGGCGCGCACTTCGCGGTTGGCGCTCGCGTCGGCTCCCTCCGGCACGTCGTCGGCCGGCAGGTTCGGGATCGTTTCCAGGAACTGGGTCAGTTTCGCGTCGGCCTCGGCGGCCGCGGCCTCGGCTTGCGCCTGCTTGTCCTTGAGTTCGCCGACCCGCGCCATGATCGGACCGGCATCCTCGCCCTTGGCCTTGGCGATGCCGATCTGCTTGGACAGGTTGTTGCGCTCGGTCTGGATGTTCTGCGCCACCGTCACCAGGTCGCGGCGGGTCTTGTCGAGCTCCAGGAAAGCGGGCGACATCGCCGGCAGGCCGCGACGTTGCAGCCCGCGGTCGAATTCCGCCGCGTTCTCGCGGATCCATTTGGCGTCGTACATGCGTCCCACCCGTCGATAAGCAGGGCGTTTATAGGGTGCGCCGGGCGGTGGCGTCCAGTGGCGGAGCGGCGGCTACCGGCCGCCGGGTGGCTTGCGTCGGGACGGACCGCATCCGGCGCGATGTTGCTCGCTAGTTGCAGGATTGTCATCCCGGCCGAAGCGCAGCGAAGAGCCGGGATCCAGCGCTTCTCCTGTTACGATCGACCCCGGATCGGCGCGCCGCTGACGCGGCGCCAGTCCGGGGCGACGGTTTACTAGGCGTCCGCGCGGCGGACCGCCTCGTCGACTTCCTTGTCGATCTCTTCCTGGCGCGCTGCGCGCTTCTTCTCGACTATGCGCGCCGCCAGGATCGAAATGAAATACAGGATGCAGAGCGGGATCGCCAAGCCGAGCTGGCTGATCACGTCGGGCGGCGTGAGTATAGCGGCGAGAATGAATATGATGGCGACCGCATGCCGCCACTTCTTGATAAGGCCCGCCGAACTGACGATGCCGACGCGGGCCAGCAAGGTCAGCAGCACCGGCATCTCGAAGCTGACGCCGAAGGCGAAGATCAGCGCCATGACCAGCGACAGATACTCCGACACCTTGGGCATCAGCTTGATCTGCAGCGCGTCCTTGTCGGCCGCCTGCTCGAACGACAGGAAGAACTCCCAGGCGAACGGGAAGATCACATAATAAGCCAGCGCCGCGCCGGCCACGAACAGGACCGGCGTGGCCGCCAGGAACGGCAGAAAGGCGCTTTTTTCGTGCTTATAGAGACCCGGCGCGATGAACATCCACATTTGCGTGGCGAACAACGGGAACGACAGGAAGGTCGCCGCCCAGAACGCGACTTTGATCTCGGTGAAGAATTTTTCGTAGAGCTGCGTGTAGATCATCAGCCCTTCGGTCGGCTTGCCGAAGTGGCGGACGAAAGCGGTATGCAGCGGCGCCGCCAGGAAATCGAAGATTTCCTTGGAGAAGTAGTAGCAAAGGATGAATGCCAGCACAAAACCAATCGCGCATTTGATCAAGCGCGAACGCAGCTCGACCAAATGCGCGAGTAAAGGCATTCTGTCCTTATCGACGGCCTCGTCGGCCAATTCACTGACCTCCGTCGGCCTGAAAGGACATTTCAAGCCTTCTTGGTTTTAACTACTTCTTCTTCTTCGCTGCTTTTTTCTTCGCTTTACGTTTTGCTTTTTTCTTAGCCACGATTTTAGTCTCCTCTGTTGTACCTACTTCGGCGTTTGGTTTTGGTCGATTTCCGCTCGCAGAGTTGGTCGGCTTAGACTTGGTGTTTTTGTCCGACTTTCGCACTGGCCTCTTGGCTTCTGCTCCTTCGGTCCGCTTCCGCACTCCATTCGGTTTCTTCGCTTTGCTTGGCGATTCGACTTTTCTTGCCGCATCGGCCGCTGCAGGCGCTTCCACTTTACTCGGTGCGGAAATCGATTCCGATTTCACTTCGGGCTTCGATTCCAGCAACCCCACTGGGAAACTTTTCTCGCCGGTTTGGTCCATCCCGGTAGTCTGTTCACCCGTGACACCTTGAATTGTAGCAGATTCTATTTCCTTTGTAACTGATTCTATTTGGTTCTTTATATCCTGCATCGGAACTTCGCGCGCCACTTGATCGAGGCCTTCGCGAAACTCCCGCGCGAGCGATTTCATTTTGCCGATCCACTCGCCGACGGTGCGGATCGCGGTCGGGAGATCTTTCGGGCGAATGACCAGCAGCGCCACGATGATCGTGAACAGAATCTGCCCGGGCGTGCCTATATCCAGCATCGACGCGGCCTAAGATGAAGAAAATGCGGGAAAATTTCGTCCCGCCTTATCCCTTCGTCTGCTTCTTGCGCGTGGCGGTCTTGGGCGGCTCCGACGCCGCGACGTTGTCGTTCGCATCGCGCACCACGGTTTGCGGCTGCGGTTGCGGCGGCTGCGCCTGAATGATCTGCGGCTGCGGCGCCGGCGCGGTCTGCACCGGTTGCGGCGCCGGTTGCGACTGCGAAGTGTCGACTTCGCCGTCGTCCTTCATGCTGCCCTTGAAGGCTTTGATGCCGGTGCCGAGGTCTTTCATCAGGCGCGGGATCTTCCCGGCGCCGAACAGCACAACGATGACCAGAATGACGATCAGGATGTGCCAAAAGCTCAATCCGCCCATAACGTATTCGCTCCTGTTGGTGGAAGCCGCGATGTTTTGCGCGGCGTCATTGTTGGATGCATCATTGCAGATGCTTGGCGGCGCTGCAATCCCTGCAATCCCAACGAGATAACCGATCCGACCGGCGTATTACGGGGCCGGTGGGGCCGATTTCGTGCGATCCGGCTCCGCCGCAAAGACAAATATGTGCGCCGGATCGATGCGCAATGCGACACCTTGGCCGGCGTTCGGTACGATTTGCCCGACATAGCGGCCGTATACGTTCGCGGCGCCCGCGGCACCCGTCGTTCGCAGGTGCACAAGCCAATCGACGCCGAGCGGGCGCGCGTAGATGACCGTTGCCGTGCACGCGTTGTTCGAAGCCGCGCTCGACGCAATATCGACTTGCACGCCGGCGTGGCGGACCAGCACTTCCACGCGCGCTCCGGCGGCAAATCCGGGCGCGCAGACCGGGCCGAGCGCCGTCGCGGCCATTCCGTGCGCGTCGACCACCGCCTCCAAGCGGTTGACGTCGCTCAGGAACGCGGTAACGAACGCGCTGCGCGGCTGTGCATAAACTTCATGGGGCGGCCCGATCTGCACGATGCGGCCGGCGCGCATCACGGCGATGCGGTCGCCCATGAACATCGCCTCTTCGGGGTCGTGCGTGACGATGACCGTTGCCGTGCCGGCCGCCTTGAGCAGCCGCCAAGTCTCGTCGGCCACGCGATGCCGCAGTCGCGCGTCCAGGCCCGAGAAGGGCTCATCGAGCAGCATAAGGTGCGGTTGCGGGCACAGCGCACGGGCCAAGGCCACGCGCTGCTGCTGACCGCCGGACAGCGTGTGCGGAAAGGCGCGCGCGAACTCCGCCATGCCGACCTGTGCCAGCGCATCGCGCACGCGCGCTTCGCGCGCCGCATCGTCCAACTGCCGCAGGCCGAACGCGACATTGCCTTCGACCGTCAGGTGCGGAAACAGGGCGTAATCCTGAAACACCAAGCCGACATCGCGGCGATTCGGCGGCAAATCGATGCCGCGGTCGGCATCCGCCACCGCGATGTTTTCGATGCGCACCTGCCCGGCCTGTATTTTCTCGAGTCCGGCGGCCAGCCTCAGCAAAGTCGACTTGCCGCACCCGGAGGGTCCGAGCAAACACAGTATTTCCCCATGCGCGACGTCGAGCGATACGTCGTCGACCGCGACCAGATCGCCGAACCGATGGGTAACGCGTGTCAATGCGAGGGCCAAGTTCGCCATCACGCGACAACCTCGCGGCGCGGTTCGGCGCCCGGTCGCGCCCGGGCGACCGCCCGGCTCAACAAAATGACCGGCAAAATGCCGGCGGCGACGATGGCGAGCGCCGACGCCCCCGCCTCGCGCAGTTGTTCGTCGCCGGCATATTCGTACGTGCGGATCGCCAGCGTGTCGAAGTTGAACGGCCGGATGAGCAGCGTCGCCGGCAATTCCTTCATCACGTCGACGAAAACCAGCAGGCACGCGCTCAACAAACTGCCTTTGATGATCGGCGCGTGGACGCGCGCCAGCGTAGCCATGGGGGTCGCGCCCAATCCGCGCGCCGCATCATCCATGTGCGGGGTGATGCGGCTTAAGCCGGACTCGACGGCGCCCAGCGCGATCGCCAGAAAACGCACGGTGTAGGCAAACAACAATGTCGCGATGCCGCCACTCAATATAAGCCCGGACGAAACACCGAAATATTCGCGCAACAGTCCGTCGAGGGCGTTGTCGAACCATGCGAACGGGAGCACCACGCCGACCGCGATGACAGCACCGGGCGTCGCATAGCCAAGACCGGCCACGCGTGCGCACACGCGTTCGAGGCGGCCGCCGCCCATGCGCATGCCGTAGCCGAGCAGTAAGGCGACGAATAGGGTCAATACCGAAGCGGCGGCGGCAAGTGTCACGCTGTTGACGACCAAACGGACAAAGCGTGTATCGATTGTCTGCGCGGCGGTTTCCAGCGTCCAGGCGACCAGCGCCGCGGCCGGCAGCAGGAAGCCGAACAGCAGCGGCAGGGCGCAGAAAATCATCGCGGCCGCGGCGCGCCAGCCGCGCAGCTTGAAACTCGGCAATGCGCGGTAGCGCGTCGACATGTGATGAAAGGCCGCGCGGCCGCGCGAGCGCCGCTCGATCCACAGCAGGGCGAAGACGAACAGCATGAGCAGCGCGGCCAATTGAAGCGCCGCGTCCGGCCGGTTCATGTTGAGCCAGGTGCGATAGATCCCGGTAGTGAACGTGTCGACGCCGAAATACTGCACGGTGCCGAAATCGCTCAGCGCTTCCATCAGCGCCAGCGCGGTGCCGGCGGCGATCGACGGGCGCGCCAAGGGCAATGCCACGCGCCACATTGCCGCCCACGGCCCGCAGCCCAATGTGCGACTGACTTCCAGGCTGCATACCGACTGTTCGACGAACGCGGCGCGCGACAGCAGATACACGTAGGGATACAGCACCAGCACCAGCATCACGATGGCGCCGCCGAGCGAGCGGACTTCCGGGAACCAGTAATCGCCCTTCGCGGTCCAGCCGAACCATTCGCGCAGCATGCTCTGTGCCGGCCCGGCATAATCCAACAGACCGGTATACGTGTAAGCGATGACATAGGCTGGCACCGCGAGCGGCAGCAGCAGCGCCCATTCGAATATGCGACGGAAGGGAAAATCGCACAGGCTGACAAGCCAGGCGGTTCCGACGCCGCCGAGCAGCACGCCCAGGCCGACGCCGAGCAGAATCCATATGGTGTTGGCGACGTAGCTCGGCAGTACGGTGGCGGCAAGGTGCGACCAGATATCGCCGGTCGGCGCCAGGCTGCCGATCAAGACGACCAGGATCGGCAAGGTCAGCAGCAACGCCACGGTAATCGTGCCGAAACGCCACAGCCCCGCCCCGCCGGGCCATCGGCGCGCGTATCGGCGGTTCGGCACGGTGGTCGTGGAAGCGGTCATGTCCCCGAAACGGCAGAAGGTGTCGCGCTCCGTTGTACCGAACCGGAGCCGCCGCACGCAATTCATTCAGGGTAGGCGATCGACGCGCCCGCTGCCATCGGCGCATTGCCGCGAACGGGATGCGGTTGACCGTTCAGTCGTCGCCGCGACCGGGCATCGCCTGGGCCGGCGGCGGATCGTCGAAATGCCGATCGGCGCCGCGGCGCGGCGGCTCCTCGGAATCGAGCTCGCGGGCGATCTCTTCGGCGGTCGGCGCGTCCTCGTCTTCCTCGGCCAGCGGCTCGGTGAATTCCAGTTGGCCTTCGTCGCCCGGCTCGTCTTTGGCCTCGGTTTCTTCCGCGCGGAACGCCTGAATGGCCGGCCGCGCATCGAGGAAGCCGGCGGCCTTCAGTTCGGCGATGCCGGGCAAATCCTTGGTGTCGGCAAGGCCGAAATGATCGAGAAACGCCCTGGTGGTCATCCAAGTGACCGGCCGGCCCGGCGTGTGGCGGCGGCGACCGGGCGCGATCCAGCCCATTTCAAGCAGCACTTCGAGCGTGCCCTTGCTCTGCGCGACTCCCCGCACTTCTTCGATCTCGGCGCGCGTGATCGGCTGGTGATAGGCGATGATCGCCAGCGTTTCGACGGCGGCGCGCGACAGTTTGCGCGTCACGGTTCGTTCGATCTGCAGCCGCCCGGCGAGATCGGGCGCCGTACGGAACGCCCAGCCGTTCGCAACCCGCACCAAATGCACGCCGCGATGCTCGTATACCGCCTGCAATTCGGCGACCAGCGCTCCAACGTCGGTACCTTCCGGCAAGCGGTTGGCGATCTGCTGGTCGCTGACCGGTTCGGTCGACGCGTAGATCAACGCCTCCAGCAAGCGCAGGTTCTGGTTATTTTCTGTCATCGCGGCTCTGATGTGTCCTGACGTAGATGGGCCCGAAATGCTCGTCCTGGCGCAATTCCAGCTGGCCCGCCTTGGCCATCTCCAGACTGGCGACGAACGTCGAAGCGACCGCCGAGCGCGTATTCAAGCCGACCTGAAGTTCGGCCGGCAGGAACGACAGCAAGGTCGTCCACTCCATGCTCTGCCCGAGCAAAGCGCCGAGGCGCCGCGCTGCCTCCTCGACCGAATACAGCTCGAACGAAGCGCGAATCTCCAAAGTCGTATCGGTGCCGCGCTTCTTCTGATCGCCGTACGCCTTGAGCAGATCGTAGAGTTTGACGTCGTAGACGACCTTGGTGATGACCGGCAGGTCTTCGACCTCGCCCCGCCCCCAGAAATCGACGCCTTTGCGCGGCCGCGCCATCATCCGCGCCGCCGCATCGCGCATCGCATCGAGGCGGCGCAGTTGGAATTGCAGCGCCGCGGCCATTTCGGGGCCGCTCGGCTCGTCGTCGCCGCCGGTTTTCGGCAGCAGCAGACGGGATTTCAGGTACGCGAGCCATGCCGCCATGACCAGATAATCGGCGGCGAGTTCGAGGCGCAGCTTGCGCGCCTTGGCGACGAATTCGAGATACTGGTCCGCCAGCTTGAGAATCGAGATCTTAGTGAGGTCGACCTTTTGTTCGCGCGCCAAGGTCAGCAGCACGTCAAGCGGGCCTTCATAGCCCTCCAGATCGACGATGAGCTGTTCGCCCATCGGCGCCGGCTCGGACACCGGCGGCGTGGGAGTGAATTCTTCTACCGACATCAATCTAGGACCGCTTGCCTTGGGCCAAGCCTGCAACGTTGCGCACGAGAGTCTCCAGGCCGTCCATTACGGGCTCGATGGCCCAGCGGAACGGATCGACCTTATACCCCAGGCTGCCTGACACCCACGGTAGGACAAACAAGACCCCTAATACCACGACCAATCCCCAGCGTTCCAGCGGCAGCAGCGCATTCGCCGCGCGGGCCGGCAACAGGCCCGTCAGCACCCTGCCGCCGTCGAGGGGCGGGATCGGGATCATGTTAAAGACCGCCAGGATGGCGTTAATCAAGATCGAAGTGGTCAACAGGTTGAATAAGAACTGCGAACCGGCAGCGCCCGGACTGACGAACGCCAAGGCAACGGCGGAAATCAACGCCAGCAGGATATTCGCGCCTGGGCCGGCCAAAGCCACAAGAATCATATCGCGCCGGGGCTTGCCCATGCGCATCGGGTTGACCTGCACGGGCTTCGCCCAGCCGAAAGCGGCACCCGTCGTCAGGTACAGCGCCGCCGGCAACAATAAGGTGCCGACCGGATCGATGTGCCGGATCGGATTCAGCGTCACGCGGCCGGCAAGATAAGGCGTCGGGTCGCCGAGCTTCCAGGCGACCAGGCCATGAGCCGCCTCATGCATGGTGATGGCAATGATGATCGGGATTGCGACCGCCAGCACGTCCAGCACGTCGATCGTGTCGAACCAACTCATGCGTAGCCCTGGATCAGGCCGGCAAACTCGCGCAGCCCGGCCGTTGCGTCGAAAGCGCCCGGCGCATGCCGGTGGGCCCGGGCGCGCGCGAGCCGTTCCGCGGTCCTTAGGCACATCGAGCCGGCAGCGGTGGCGATTTGGGTCATTTCGGACATTTTACCGTTGCAATGCAACAGCAGATCGCACCCCGCATCGAGGGAACCTCGCGTGCGTTCGGCGAAATCGCCCCGCAATGCCTGCATGGAAAGATCGTCGGTCATCAACACGCCATCGTAATTCATATGGCCCCGGATGACACGGTTGACAATCCGCGCCGATTGCGTGGCCGGCGCCGAGGAATCCAACGCCGTGTACAGGACATGCGCGGTCATGGCGAACGGAATGTCAGCCAATGCGCGAAACGGCGCGAAATCGACCGCTTCCAGCTCGCGCTCCGCAGTATCGACCGCCGGCAGCGATAAATGGCTGTCGGCCAGCGCCCGGCCATGGCCGGGGATGTGCTTGATGACCGGCAGCACGCCCCCTTGCATCAGCCCGTCGGCGGCAACGCGGCCAAGGTCGATGACCTGCGCCGCCGTCGCACCGTAGGCACGGTCGCCGATGATCTCATGGCTGCCGGGCTGCGGCACGTCGAGCACCGGCAGGCAATCGACCGTTATGCCGAGTTCGAGCAGTTCGTGCGCGATCAACCGGCTGTTGAGGAATGTGGCGGCGCGCGCGCGACCGCGGTCGTCGGCATATATCATGCCGAACAGGGAGGCCGGCGGCGGCGCGCGCCAGACCGGCGGGCGCAGACGCGCGACGCGCCCACCCTCTTGGTCGATCAGGATCGGCACGTCCTGGCAGCCGACGATCTCGCGCATCCGGTCGGTCAGCGCGCGCATCTGTTTCTTGGATTCGCAGTTTCGCCCGAACAGGATGAAACCGGCCGGCCGGATCTCACGGAAAAACGAAATTTCGTCCGGCGTGAGTGTCTTGCCGTCGCAGCCGAAGATCGCGGGACAGCGCGGCGGTGCGTCAGGCTTTGACAAGTATGCAGCCGATCTTGCGCTTTTCCAGCTGCGTGCAGAGCGTCTTGACCGCATCGGGCGACCGCAGCGGGCCGGCCTGCAAGCGGAACACCTCGGCTTTATCCTGAATCACTTTCTCGATGATCATGTTCAAGTCGCCCAGCACGTCAGGATGCCGCGCGACGAGCGATTGCCATTGCCGACTGGCGGCGCCAGGCGAATTGAATGCGCCCAGCTGGACCCGATACGGCCCGATCAGGTCCGCCGTGGTGACGCGCGGCGGCGCCTGCAGTTTGACCGGCGGTTGGGTTGCGGGCTTGGTCGCGACGGTCTTCGGCACGGGTTTTTTCGCCTCGTCCGGCTTTTTTTCCAATGCCGGCAGCGGTTTGGCGGGTGGTTCCTTGGCCCGCGCCAGCCTGTCGCCCTCGGGCGTGACCGGCTTCAGGACATCCCCGACATCCGCTTTCTCGGGACTGTCGGCGACAGCCATCGGAGCGGCGACTTTCGCCTTGGCTTTGTCTTTGCCGGGTGCCGGCAGGAACTGCTCGATCTTCTTGTTGTCTTTGGCGGTCTGCGCCGGAAGATACGGATCGACTTTCGGGATCGGCTGCGTTTTTTCGTCGGCGTCGAGCTTGGTGTAAATTTCGGCCGAGCTGTTCGGCACCTTCACGCCGCCCGGATCCGTCGGCGCGACCTTGATCGGCGCCTTATCGGCCTTGACCAGCGGCGCCACGCTGTGCGGATCGATGCGCGTGCCCTCGGAATATGCGTACCAGCCGACGCCCGCCAATCCGCCGATCGAGACAGCCATCAAAGCGAACCGGAACCAGCGCCGACGCGGCTCCGGTTCTGCGTCGGGCAGTTCTTCCGTCGACTCCCCGTAGGTCGGGAAATCCTCGCCCCTCATCAACGCATCTCCTCCACCGGCGTCACGCCGAAGATGTGCAAACCGCTCGCGATGACGATTTGCACGGCGCGCACCAACGCGAGTCTGGCCCGCGTGAGCTGCGCATCGCCCTCGACGATGTAGCGCAACCCTGCTTCTTCCTTACCACGATTCCAATGACCGTGAAAGTCAGCCGCAATATCGTTCAAGTAAAACGCCAGTCGATGCGGCTCGTGCGCCTCGGCCGCGGCCTCGATGACGCGGGGCCATCCGGCCAAACGCCGGACAATCGCCAACTCGCCCGCGTCGGCCAGCCGCGCCACGTCGGCGCTCGCCAGGTTGGCATCCGACAAGTCGAGCGTCGGCAGCGCCTCGCGCGCCTGGCGGAACACCGAGTTGCATCGGGCGTGCGCGTACTGCACGTAAAACACCGGATTGTCTTTCGACTGCTCGCGCACCTTGGCGTAGTCGAATTCCAACGCGGCGTCGTTCTTGCGCGTCAGCATGATGAAGCGGACGACGTCCTTGCCGACTTCGTCGAGCACGTCGCGGACCGTGATGACGTTTCCGGCCCGCTTGGACATGCGCACCGGTTCACCGCGATTCATTAGATTCACCAACTGGCACAGTTTGACGTCGAGCGCGCCCCGCCCGTCGGTGATCGCCTTGACCGCGGCCTGCATGCGCTTGACGTATCCGCCGTGGTCGGCGCCCCAGACGTCGATCAGCGTGTTGAAGCCGCGCTTGAACTTGTCGAGATGGTAGGCGATGTCGGACGCGAAATAGGTCCAGCCGCCGTCGGATTTCTTCAGCGGGCGATCGACGTCGTCGCCGAATTGCGTGGCGCGAAACAGGGTTTGCGGGCGTGCCTCCCAATCGTCGGGCAGCTTGCCCTTGGGCGGCTCCAGGATGCCGGTATAGATCAGGCCTTTGTCGTCCAGGGTTTTCAGCGCGGCGTCGACGGCGCCCGACTCGACCAGACCGCGCTCGGACGTGAAAACCGCGTGAGTTACGCCGAGATCGGCAAGATCGGCGCGAATGCGCAACATCATGTAATCGACCGCGAGCGCGCGAATCCGCTCGCGGCGCACGTCAGGGGGGCTCGATTCGATCTGCTTCCAGTCGGCGCGCGCCATGATCTCGCGCGCGGCGTCGACGACTTCCTCGCCCGGGTACAGCCCGTCGAACTCGCGCTCCGGAATGACCGCGCCGGCGAGCTGCTGCGCGCGCTTCCAAACCGATTCCGCCAGAATGTCGACCTGGTTGCCGGCGTCGTTGATGTAATACTCGCGCGTTACCGCAAAGCCGGCTTTCTCGAGCACCGCCGCCAGCGCGTCGCCGACCACGGCGCCCCGCGCGTGACCGACGTGCAGCAGGCCGGTCGGATTGGCCGAGACATATTCGACGTTGATCTTTTCGCCCCGCCCCAGGGTGCTGGCGCCGTAGTTCAGGCCGGAATTGATGATCGTGCCGATCTGCCGCTGCCAGACAGCGTCGGTCAGCGCCAGGTTGATGAAGCCTGGCCCGGCGATGTCCACGCGCATCACGTTGGGCAGCGCGCGCAATTCCGCGGCGATCGCCTCGGCGAGTTCGCGCGGCTTCTTGCCGGCCGGTTTGGCGAGCACCATCGCGGCGTTGGTCGACAAGTCGCCATGCGCGGCCTCGCGCGGCGGCTCGACGCTGATGCGCGTGACGTCGAGGTCTGCCGGTAATTGCCCGGCGGCCTGCAATCCGGCCAGGACGGATGCAACGTGGCGGTGGTACTCGCGAAAAATGTTCATGTACCAGTCTTCGTACGTTCAGGTGCTGGCGTCGGGATCGAACAAGCGGTGATGCTCGTCGAGCGCGAATCGATCGGTCATGCCGGCGATGTAGTCGCACACCACGCGGGCCTTGCGCCGCTCGTCGGTATTTTCCGTCCGCGCCCGCCACTCATCGGGCAGCAGATCCGGCTCGGCGAAGAACAACGCAAACAGATCGCGCACCACCCGCCGCGCCTTGCTGGTGACGCGGTTGACCTTGTAGTGGCGGTACATGCGGCCGTAAAGGAATTGCTTGAGCGATTTGTCTTTCGCTTGCATGGCGTCGGAGAACGACGCCAGCGGCCGGCCGAGCGCCCGAACATCCTCGGCCCGTTGCGGCTTAGCCTCGGCCAGGCGCCGGCGCGTTTCGGCCAACAGGTCGCCGACCATCAAGTTGATCAGCCGGCGCACCGATTCATGGATCAGCCGCGCCTCTTCGATGCCGGGGTGCAGGCGCTCGACCTCGTGAAACACTTCGGCGACGAACGGCACTTCGTCCAGGTCCTTGACGGCGAACAAGCCGGCCCGCAGCCCGTCGTCGATATCGTGATTGTTGTACGCGATATCGTCGGACAGGGCGGCGACCTGCGCCTCGGGCCCGGGATGCGTCGCCAGTTCCAGATCGTGCACGGCAACGTAGTCGCGGATCGGTTCCGGCAACGGCTTGCCGCCCGGCGCGCCGATCAGCGGGCCGTTGTGCTTGACGACGCCCTCGAGCGTTTCCCAAGTCAGGTTCAGGCCGTCGAACGCGGCGTATTTTCGTTCGAGGCGGGTCAGAATGCGCAGGGTTTGTGCGTTGTGGTCGAAACCGCCGAACGGCCGCATGGCCTCGTTGAGCGCGTCCTCGCCGGCATGGCCGAACGGCGTATGGCCGAGATCGTGCGCCAGCGAGAGCGCCTCGGCCAATTCCTCGTTCAGGCCCAGCGACCGGCTCAGCGTACGGGCGATCTGCGAGACTTCGAGCGAGTGCGTCAGCCGCGTGCGGTAGTGATCGCCTTCGTGCGAGACGAACACCTGGGTCTTGTGCTTCAGCCGTCGGAACGCCGCGCAGTGCACGATACGGTCGCGGTCGCGCTGAAACGCCGTCCGCATGGCGCTTTCCGCCTCGCGGTGCAGCCGGCCGCGGCTGCGCGCCGGATCGGTGGCATAGGCGGCATAGGTGATGCCAAAGGCCGGTTTCGACATGGCGCGCACCCTACACCGCCGCCCCTGACGGGGCAAAGGGTGCGCGGAGCATGTACGTATCGCGGGGATTTGACATTTCGCCCGTGAAACATAGATTGAACGCCATGAGCAGCGTCAACACCGCCCAGTCCCCTGCCCCGGCCGACGCCATTGCCGGCGCGCAACCCTCGTTCCATGTCACCGAAGCGGCGGCGAAGCGGATTGCGGCCATTGCCGCGGCCGACGGCAAAGCGCCGTTGTTTCGCATTTCGGTCGACGGCGGCGGTTGTTCCGGCTTCCAGTATAAATTCGATCTGGCCGACGCAGCCGCGCCGGACGACCTGATTTATCGCCGCGACGGCGTGGAGGTCCTGATCGATGCGGTGTCGATCGACTTCGTCAAGAACGCCCAGCTCGACTATGTCGAGAACCTGATGGGCAGCTTCTTCCAAGTCAGCAATCCGAACGCGAAATCCTCGTGCGGTTGCGGCACTTCGTTCTCGGTCGATTGAGCGCCAAGCCGCCGGCCCCGCCTAAACCCGAATTGTCCCATTATTCGAGGCGTCTGGCGTATCGACGCCTGCGGCCATTTTAGTCTATCACTCTGATCCGCCCGCGCCGCGCGGTTCGGCCGGACCGGCTTGAGGGGACGATGGTCAAGATTGCCACCTGGAACGTCAATTCGATCAAGGCGCGGCTTCCGAACGTCCTGGATTGGGTGAAATCGGCCAAGCCCGACATCCTGCTGTTGCAGGAAATCAAATGCGTCGACGAGGCGTTTCCGCGGCTCGAATTCGAGGAGCTCGGCTACAACGTCGCCGTGAGGGGCCAGAAAACCTATAACGGCGTTGCGATTCTGTCGTGCACCGCGCTCGAAACCGTCGAGACGGCGCTGCCCGGCGACAAGGCGGACGAACACGCCCGCTATCTGGAATGCCTGACCACGACGGACGCGGGCACGCTGCGCGTGGCGTCGATCTACCTGCCCAACGGCAATCCGCTCGGCACGGAGAAATTCGACTTCAAGCTGGCGTGGCTGGAACGGCTTTACAAACACGCGCGCCGTTTGCTCAAGTACGAGGAGCCGACGATCCTCGGCGGCGACTACAACGTCATTCCGCAGGACGAGGATTGCCACGATCCGCGCGCCTGGATGAAAGACGCCCTGTTTCAGCCGGAGAGCAAGGCGGCGTTCCGGCGCCTGTGCCATCTCGGCTACACCGACGCGTTCCGCGTGTTTCACCAGGAGTCCGGCGCCTACACGTTCTGGGACTATCAGGCCGGCGCGTGGCCGAAAGACCACGGCATCCGGATCGATCATCTGCTGCTGTCGCCGCAGGCCGCCGATCTGTTGACGGACTGCAATATCGATCGGCGACCGCGCGGCAAGGAACGCGCGTCCGATCACACGCCGATCTGGTGCGACCTGAAAAAAGTCTAAACGGGCCGATCATGACGCAATCGATACCATTGCCCGAGTTCGACGGCGGCTGCCTGTGCGGCGCGGTGCGCTGGCACGCCAAAGGACAGCCCCGGCAGATCAATTTCTGCCATTGCTCGATGTGTCTGAAATCCACCGGCGCGCCGGTCTCCGCCTGGGCCCTGTTCAAGTCCGAGAACGTGACGTTCACGCAAGGCGCGCCGACTTATTATAAATCGTCGGCGCACGGCGAGCGCGGCTTCTGCGCCGCCTGCGGCAGCACTTTGACCTGGCGCAGCCCGGACACGCCATATCTGCTCGATCTCGCCGTCGGCACATTCGATACGCCGAACGACCTCGGCAATCTGCGCGACCATATCTACACCGAGAACGCGATTGCGTGGTTTCACGTCGCCGACGATTTACCGCGCTTCGCGCGGCACCGGCCGAAACCCGGCTGATCTCGACGCGACGCGTCCGCTATTGCCGGATCGGTCCGAACGGCCGCAACCGGACCCCGCGGCGCAGATGCCGATACGGAAACGAGGCCGGATCCTCGAGATTCGGGCCGGGTGCGGCGACCACCAGCACCTCCTCGGCCAGAAGCTGGAAATCGGCTCGGAAATGCACCGAGCTCTTGAGCACGAGAATTTTCTGCTCGGCCGGTACGATGCCGAGGTGCGTGAACATGGCCTGGTCGGCCGCCTGCTGCTTGCGCGACGCCACGACGACGCGGACGCCGCCGCCGACCGGCTCGCCGTCCGGCCCGGCGGTCACCCGCAGCACCGCCATCTTGCCGAGCTGCATCGTGTTGCCGCCGTAGAACGGCCCGGTCGCCAGGAACCTGCCGTCGCTCAGCGCTTCGACGGCGTAAGTGCCGCGCTGCGGCGTATGCCCTTGCATCGCCGACCCGCTGCCGATCCCCATGGCTATGGTGGCGCCGACGCCGGCCCGGTGCGCCGTATCAGCCGCAAGCGGATCGTACAGCAGGCCCAGGACGGCGCCGCGCGCATTCTGGCGCACCAGTTCGGCCAGAATACCGACCGTATCCGAATTGGCGCCGGCGCCCGGATTGTCCTGCGTGTCGGCGAGGATCGTCGGTTTGCGGGCGCTGTTCGATTGAGCGATCGCGTGCGCCACCGCGTCGCGCGGCGTCCATAATTTGCCGGCGAACTTGCGTTCGTCGTCGAGCACCGACGCCAGCAACGCATCGGCCGCGCGGTCGACCGCTGCCGCTTCGGTCCCGTAGGCCAGGATCGCCGGGCCGCATTCCGCCATGTCGGCGGGCGGAAAGCCGCACGCGAACGAGACGGATTCGACTGCGCCCCGCTCCGCGGCCGCCACGTTGGCGTACAGCGCGCGCATCGGGTCGACCAACGTGCATTGCTGCGTCAGCGGAATCAGGAACGGCAGCTTGCGGAACGCTTTCGCGCGCGTGCGTCCGTCGCGCAGCAATTGTTCCAGCAGGGCCGCCGCCTTGCGTCCGGTTTCGTTCATGTCCAGATGCGGATAGGTGCGGAACACGATCAACATGTCCGCCAGATCGAACATGCGTTCGGTGACGTTGGCGTGCAGATCGAGCGAGGCGACGATCGGCACATCGCCGACGGCCGCCCGAATCCGCGCGAGCAGCTCGCCCTCGCCATCCTCCAGATGCTCGGCGACCATGGCGCCGTGCAGGCACAGGTAAATCGCATCGAGCGGCTGCGCGCGGTGCGCGGCGACGAGATCCTCGATCAGCATCGCCGCGATGGTTTCGTAGGCGTGCTTTTCGACGTGCGCCGACGGCGAACTTGAGCACCACAGCAGCGGCGCGAGATCGTGGTGCCGCATCGTGGAAATGAATCCGGCGATCGGGATGTTCACGTCGCCGAACACGTCGAGCAGCGCCGGTCCGCGCGTCAGCCCCGGCCAGGCATCCGGTTCCTCGTAGTCGCGCAAGGTCGCCTTGACCGGCGCGAACGTGTTGGTTTCGTGCCAGAAGCCGCCGATGGCGATGCGCGCCATAACCGCGATACCGCGTGCCGGCTCAGCCCGCGTTTTTCGGGAACGCCGGGATGTCCGGGAATACCCGATGCCAGGGCTTGGCCGAGCTGGTGAAAATTTGCGCGCCGGGCTTGTAGTTGCCGGGATCGTCCAGGCTGCCGACCTTGACCGAGACGATCGGCCGCGTCTGCGATTCGGCGTACAACGCGGTGCCGCATTCGGCGCAGAAGAACCGTGTGATCTTGTTGCCGGTGTCGCCGACCGTCACGTATCCTTTCGGCTGGCCTTTATCGATCGTCAAGGCCGCCTTCGGGAACAGCATGACGAACGCCGGCGAACCTCCATTGGCGTGCTGGCACAGGCTGCAGTAACACATGCCCTGCATCAACGGGCTCGCGTTCACCGTGAACCGAACCGCGCCGCACATGCATCCGCCCTTGAACGACGTCATCTTTGAACTCCCCTGAAATGCGATCCGCTCCTATTTACCGCGACGGACGCGACTTGTCATATCGCCGTGGCGGTCCGGCGATTTCGTCATCGTGCGCCGGCCTTGGTCAAGATATCGACGATCGGCTTGTAGCCGCGCTGCTCGGCATGGCGCATCGGCGGCACGCCCGAGCGGTCGGCAAGGTTTATATCGGCGCTGTTTTCTACTAGTAGACGAACCGTTTCGACGTATCGCGCGCTGCCGTCGCCCAGAATGATGGCGTCCAATAACGCCGTCCAACCCAGCCGGTTGACGTGATTGACGTCGATCCCGGTTTTCAACAGTTCGCGCACGATCTCGAAATGGCCCGGATGCGCCGCCCGAATCAGCGCGGTGCCGTTGTAGCTGTCCAGCTTGCGCACATCCGCGCCCGCGCCGATGGTGAATTTCAGCAGATCGAGGTAGCCTTCCGAAGCCGCGATCAGGAAAGCGTTCTGGCGCGATCGATCCTGATGATCCAGATCGGCGCCCGCCGCGAGCAACCGGCGGGCCACATCGATTTGGTTGTTATAGGCGGCGGCGACCAACGCCGTAACGCCGTTCGAATCGACGGCGTCGACGCGGGCGCCCTGCTTCAGCAGCGCTTCGACATTTTCCAGTCTGCCGGCGCGCGCCGAGGCAATCAGCGCGAGTTCGCGGGCGTCAGCGGGCGGCATGACCGATTCGGCCAGCGCCGCGCCACTCAGCATGACATACAGCGCAAAAACCGCCGCACGGCCGGACATGAGCAGCGCACCGCCCAGCAGACCGGCGATCCAAGCATGCCAACCGGTTGGGACCATCGGACGATTCGGACTCAAATATCCGCGTAGGATTTCACTTCCTTGGCCGCACCCGGATGCGTGGTCGCGCCGTCGACCGCCGGGCCGACGTTTTGGGCGTAGCGCCACAACGCGCCCGATTGATGGTCGTTCATGCGCGGCTTCCAGTTTTTCTTGCGCTTGGCCAGTTCCGCATCGGACAGTTCGACGTCGAGCACGCCGTGAACGGCGTCGATGACGACGATGTCGCCGTTCTTGATCAGCGCGATGGGGCCGCCGGTCGCCGCTTCCGGACCGACATGGCCGACGCACAGACCGCGCGTGCCGCCGGAGAAGCGCCCGTCGGTGATCAGCGCCACGTTATCGATGCCGAGACCGTAGAGCGCCGCCGTGGTCGAAAGCATTTCGCGCATGCCCGGGCCGCCGCGCGGCCCCTCGTAGCGAATTATGATGCACTCGCCGCCTTTGACCTTGCGCTTGGCGACATAGTCGAACGCGTCTTCCTCGCAATCGAACACCACCGCCGGGCCGCGGAATTTCTGCTTTTCCGGGCCCATGCCGGCGACTTTCACGATCGCCCCTTCCGGCGCCAGATTGCCTTTCAGGCCGACCACGCCGCCGGTCTTCGAGAGCGGCTTCTTGACCCGATAGACCACGTCCTGGCCTTCGGGAAATTTGATGTCGGCGAGGTTCTCGGCCAGCGTCTTGCCGGACACGGTGATGCAATCGCCGTCCAGATAGCCGTGATCGAGCAATTCCTTCATCACCACTTGTACGCCGCCGACGTCGTAGAGATCCTTGGCGACGTATTTCCCGCCCGGCTTGAGATCGGCGATGTAGGGCGTGTCGTGAAACACGTTGGCCACGTCATGCAGATCGAATTTGAGTCCGGCTTCGTGGGCCATGGCGGGCAGATGCAACGCCGCATTGGTCGAACCGCCGGTGGCCGCAACCACCACGGCCGCGTTCCGCAGCGACGCCATGGTCACCACGTCGCGCGGTCGGATGCCGCTTTTCAGCAGCCGCATCACGGCGGTGCCCGATTCGCGTGCGTAATGATCGCGCGACTCGTACGGCGCCGGCGCGCCGGCCGAACCCGGCAGCGCAAGCCCGATCGCCTCGGAGACGCAGGCCATGGTGTTGGCGGTGTACTGCCCGCCGCACGAACCGGCCGACGGGCACGCGACCATTTCCAGCTCGTGCAGGTCGGCGTCGGAGAATTTTCCGGCGGCATGCTTGCCGACGCCCTCGAAAATATCGACCACGGTGACGTCCTTGCCGCGGAAGCGACCGGGCAGGATCGAGCCGCCGTACATGAACACCGACGGCACGTTGAGCCGGATCATCGCCATCATCAGCCCGGGCAGCGACTTGTCGCAGCCGGCAAGGCCGACCAGCGCGTCGTAGCAATGGCCGCGCATGGTCAGTTCGACCGAATCGGCGATCACTTCGCGGCTGACCAGCGAGGATTTCATGCCTTCGTGGCCCATGGCGATGCCGTCGGTCACGGTGATGGTGGTGAATTCGCGCGGGCTGCCGCCCGCCTCCTTGACGCCCTGCTTGACCGCCTGCGCCTGGCGCGCGAGCGAGATGTTGCACGGCGCGGCTTCGTTCCACGTCGTCGCGACGCCGATCAGGGGCTGGTAGACCTCCTTCTCGGTCATGCCCATGGCATAGAGGTACGAGCGATGCGGGGCGCGCTCCGGGCCGACCGTGGTGTGCCGGCTCGGCAGTTTCGATTTATCGACCTTGGAAAAAGTCGCGGGCGCCGTCGCTTTTTTGGCGGCTGGTTTGGTTTTTTTCGATTTGGCCATCGGCGCACCCCTTGCGGCTGAGACTTTGTAGGGCCGGGAGATTACGGCGGCCCCCGGCGCCGTTCAAGCCGTGCGGCGGGCGGATATTCAAGCAATGCAAACGGGTAATGGATGGCGCAGGCAACCGATCGCGTCGCGTCAATGTCCGACGCGATGACGGAGCAGCGCCGCGGCAAATCCGAGCGCCAAAGTCGCGGCGCCCATGACCGTGTACAGCACCGCGTAGCTGCCGTAGTTGACCAGCAACCCGGACACGACCGGCCCGACCGCCTGGCCGAGCGAGAAAAAGAACGCCGCCGCCGCCATGGCGGTGCCGCGATTCTCCGGCGCCAGTTCGGTCGCTAGCGCCTGGATCGTGCCGTGCAGCATGTAGAAGCCGAGCCCGGCGAACAGGAACAGCACGGCGAGCACGACCCAATGGCTCGGTAGCGCCGACAGCGCGAGTGCCACGCCGCACGTCACGCCGCCAATACGCACCATGGTCCAGCGGCCGAATGTCTTGAGCAGGCTGCGCACGATCAGGCCGTAGAGGATGCCGCCGGTCGCGAAGCCGGCGATGACCAGCCCGGCGGCATAGGAATTCTCCGCGCCGTGATCCTGGACCAGACCGCCGACGAACGGGATCACGCCGTGGACGAAAATCCCTTCGCAGACCAGTACGCCGATCACCATCAGCGCGGTGCGATTGGTCAACACCGAACGATAGACCGCGAGCGAGCCGGCGGCCGACGGCGCCTTGCGGACGATCTGGGTTTCGTGCAGGAACACCAGCGTCGCGACGCATGACATGAAGATCACGGCGGCGGCCGAGACGAACACCATGCGCCAGCCGAT
>JBFWYO010000025.1:0-51583 GCA_050186335.1 Alphaproteobacteria bacterium
TTCTGAATTTCGTACTTTCGAACTGCACTTGGGACGACGGCAAAGTGGTCGCCACCTTCCGCGAACCATTTGATTTATTGGCGAAAACCGCCACGCAGCCATTTCAGTCGAGTGTCGACAAAACGTCCAATCTGTCGAAATTTGAGATTTGGCGTCCCTTACGGGAATCGAACCCGTGTTTCCGGCGTGAGAGGCCAGCGTCCTAGGCCGCTAGACGAAAGGGACAGGCGGCGGAAACGTCGATGTAGCGGAAACGCCCGGCCGGTTCAAGGCGATTGCTGGGCGAGTTGGGCCGCCCGTGCTCGGTCCGGCTTGTGCGAACGCGGCTTCAAGACTCAAATCAAGTCGCATCGCTTCGGGGTAGCGAGGTCACTCGATCGGCGCGGCGCTTGGCCGGGCTCGATGATCGCCGGAGCGGTCGATCGGCATCGCATTCGAGGGCGCAAAACGGCGTGTCGGCGAATCGGCCGCCGACACCCCGTCATGTCCGCGATCGAAAACCGGTCTACTGCCCGAGCTTGCAGATGACCTTGGTCTTCTTATCGGCGCCGGTCTCGCGCAGGACAACCTGGTGCTTGGCGCCCTGGTGCGCCTGGAACCACTTCTGCTGAATTTCGCTCAGCATGTAGTCCTTGTCGCAGTAGGTCACTTTGGTCGTGTATTTCTTTTGCGTCGCGGCCTTCAGCTTCGCCACTTCGTCAACCGAGTAGAGCCGCGTGCTGGTGGTGAAATTGCCTGGTTGCGCGCGCACCGGCTTGCTCTTGGCGTCGAGCCCCCATGCCGTAACCGCCGCGAATGCCGGCGACGCAAAGGCGATACCCGCCACCGCCGCCACGGCGATTAAACCCATCTTCTTCATGCCGAACCTCGAATGATTAGCTGAAAGCGGGAGCCACAAGCGGTCCCGCTGGCGTCTGCTTTTGCGCCTTCGCGCGATTCACGTCAACAGTCTGATACGTAGATAAAACATATTTTGTGCCCGAGCCGCTCGCCGCCGGTAGCGGACCACCGGCGCTAGCTGGTCACCAGCGAACAGAGTTGCGCCTGCCGGCCCCACGGCGTCTTGGCTTCGAGCCGCAGCGTGCCGGTTTGCCTGGTGCCGCGCGTGGTCCAGAGCGCCTCGTAGCGCTTCGAATCGTCGCTCAATCGACCGACATAGGACCCGTCGGTGATGTAGTCCGGCAGGTTCGGCGCCGGTTCGTCTTCCCACATTTCCAAGCGCCGATCGGCGGGGTTGAACAAGACCCTGATCTTGACCCGCGTCATCCGCTCGCCGAGCGCAAAAATGCCATTGCCGCGCGCCTCAATCTTGCCGTCCGGCAAGGCCGCGGCCTCGGTCAGCGAGATCGAAACGTCCTGGATGTCGGGAAATCCATGCCAGACATACGAACCGCAAAAATGGCTCGGCAAGCCGCCGATCAAATCCTGGGTGGCCGGCGCCGGGTTGCCGGTCAGCACCAATCCGAGCAGCAGAAGCGGTTTGAGCAGTTGGCGTAGCAGGCGCATGTCGATCTACTTACGTGGGAACGTCCGATCGTGTGCCGCGCCGTCGGGATTTACCGCGCGTCGCGCGCCGTGCCGACGAAAGCGGCAACGTGCGCGGGGTCGGTATTGAACGACGTGACCAGACGGACCAGGATCCCGTTCGGACCGGTATCGTCGATTTCATAAAATACAAATCCGGCCTTTTTCAGGGCAGCGATGCAGCGCCGCGGCAATTCCGCGAACAGCATGTTGGCGTCCGCCGGGTACAGCAACCGCACGCCGTCGATCCCGACCAGCCCGTCGGCCAAGGTGCGCATGGCGCCATTGGCATGGCCGGCCAGCCGGAGCCACAGCCCGTCGGTCACGTAGGCATCCAGCTGCGCCGACAGATAGCGCATCTTGGAAAACAGGTGGCCCGCCCGCTTGCGCCGAAATCCCAATGTCACCGCCAGTTCCGGCTTGAACACCACGACCGCCTCGGCGGCCATGGCGCCGTTCTTGGTGGCACCGAACGAAAGGATATCGACGCCCGCGCGCCAGGTCACATCGGCCGGCTTGCAGTTCAACGCCGCCACGGCATTGCCGAAGCGCGCCCCATCCATATGCAGGGCCAGCTTGTGGCGCTGAGCCACCTCAGCCAATGCCTCGATTTCGGCGACGCGATAGATCGTCCCGGCTTCGCTGGCCTGGGTGATGCTGACGGCGGCTGGCTGGACATGATGCACCACGCCGTTGCCGGCCCGCCGCACCGCCTCGTCAAGCTCGCGCGGCAGCAGCTTGCCGTGCGCGCCGGTCAGCGTCACCAGTTTGGCGCCGCCGGTATAGAACTCCGGCGCCCCGCATTCGTCGCCGTTGATGTGCGAGGCCGCCAGGCAATAGATGGCGCCGTAGGGCGGCGTTACGAGGGACAGGCCGAGTACATTGGCCGCGGTGCCGGTGGCAACCGGGAAGACCGCCAGGTCGGTCTCGAACAGGTCCTTGAATTTCTGCGCGAGTCGTTGCGTCGTCGCATCGTTGCCGTACGGCATGGCCGGTCCGCGGTTGACCGCATCGAGGGCCGCCATGATCTCGGGCGCCACCGAACCGGTATTGTCGCTGGCAAAGTTCATGCGCCGGCACCGCGCGTCATTTCGGCGTCACGTTGATGCGCTGCACGACGACCGCTTCCGGCAACTGGATCACGTACAGCATCTGGCCCTGGTCCGGCACCGCGACGTGCAGCACCAAGGTCTGTCCGGACAGCGTCATGGTCTTGATCTCGCTGCCGGGCGGCAGGCCCAGCCTGGCCGGCTCTGGAATCGAGCCGGGCACGGCCAAGGTCGGGTTGGCGGTCGCGGCCGGCTTACTCGGGCCGGACATGCGGTTGTAGACGGTCACGGCGATGACGATAAACAGCGCCACGATCATGACGCCCATCAGGATGACGATAGCCTTGAGCGGTTTCATCGGCGGCCCGACTTCATCCCTTGAGCGCTTCGGCGAAATATGTCCACTTCTCGTCCCATGGGCGACAATGCCGATCCCTCTGCCGAACAGCGCCGCACGGTCACCGTGGCGGCGGCGGATTCCGGGCGCCGGCTGGATCAGGTTTTGGCCGCCGCGTTGGCGCCGCTGTCGCGCTCGCGCCTCAAGAACTTGATCCTCGATGGGCACGTCGTCAGCGGCGGCGCCACCATAATGGACGCCTCCCAGAGGGTCAAACCGGGGCAGGTGATCGACGTCCGCATCCCGCCCGCGGTCGCGCCCGAGCCGAAGGGCCAGCATATCGATCTGAATATCGTCTACGAGGACGCGCATTTGGTCGTCATCGACAAGCCGGCCGGCATGGTGGTGCATCCGGCCGCCGGCAATCCGGACGGGACGTTGGTGAATGCGCTGATCGCTCATTGCGGCGGCAGCCTGTCCGGCATCGGCGGCGTTGCTCGTCCGGGGATCGTGCATCGCATCGACAAGGACACCAGTGGCCTGCTGGTGGTCGCCAAGACCGACGCCGCGCACCAGGGCCTGGCGGCGCAATTCGCGCGCCACGATCTGGATCGCGCGTACATCGCCCTCGCATGGGGCGTCTTGCGGCCGGCCTCGGGAACCATCGAGGGCGCAATCGGCCGCAGCGCCGCCAACCGGAAAAAAATGGCGGTGGTGCACAAGGGCGGCAAGGCGGCGCGCACCGATTATCGGGTGCTGAAACGCTTCGGCGATGCGCTCAGCCTGGTCGAATGCCGCCTGTCGACCGGGCGCACCCATCAGATTCGCGTCCACCTGGCGTCACGCGGCCATCCGTTGGTCGGCGACCCGGTCTACGGCGGCACGCAGAAGAGTAAGGCCAAGGCGCTACCGCCTTCGATCGCGAACCGCGTGCTCGACTTCAAACGCCAGGCTTTGCACGCGTTTCGGCTCGGTTTTAAACACCCGATCAGCGGCAAAACGCTCAGCTTTGAATCGGATTTACCGAGCGATCTAAGGGAGTTGATTTATCATTTAGAATTATTATAATAAGCCATCAAATGGCCGCTTGTACCGAGGCGAATTGAAGTCGCAAGGTAGCGCAACCATATAAATCAGTGGTGGAAGAGGGGGTGCCTACCCGGTGCCCGGTCCACGAGCTGAACCGGACGGAGTCATGAGCACCGCTTTAACAGTCGCCAAGAAGATGCCGAGCCTGCCCGCGATAAGCGCCGAGGGTGGGTTGAACCGCTATCTGCAGGAAATCCGCAAATTCCCCCTGCTCGAGCCGGACGAAGAGTTCGCCCTGGCCAAGAAGTGGCAGGAGCGCGGCGACGTCGCCGCCGCCCACAAGCTGGTCACCAGCCATCTGCGCCTGGTCGCCAAGATCGCCATGGGCTATCGCGGTTACGGGCTGCCGCTGCCGGAGCTGATTTCCGAAGGCAATGTCGGCCTCATGCAAGCGGTCAAGCGTTTCGACGCCGATCGCGGTTTCCGTCTGGCGACTTACGCCATGTGGTGGATTCGCGCGTCGATCCAGGAATACATCCTGCACTCCTGGTCGCTGGTCAAAATGGGCACCACGGCCGCGCAGAAGAAACTTTTCTTCAATCTGCGGCGCATGAAGTCGAAGCTGCAGGCGCTCGACGACAAGGATTTGTCGCCGGAGAACGTCAAGAAGATCGCCACCGACCTCAAGGTCAACGAGGACGACGTGGTGCAGATGAACCGGCGCCTGTCCGGCCCGGACCATTCGCTCAACGCGCCGATCAAGGCGGAAGGCGAGGGCGATTGGCAGGATTGGCTGGTCGATGAACGCGAAAACCAGGAAACCACGCTGGCCAACCAGCAGGAATTGTCCGAGCGGCAGAAGCTGCTGGCCAATGCGATGAAGACGCTGAACCAGCGCGAAATGCGCATCCTTACGGCGCGCCGCCTGCGCGACGAGCCGGCGACCCTGGAAGATCTGAGCCAGGAATTCGGCATCTCGCGCGAACGCGTGCGCCAGATCGAGGTGCGCGCGTTCGAAAAGCTGCAGAAGGCGATCCGCGGCAAGGTCATCGAACAACAGGCGGCGGCCGACGCCGCTTCGAACTAGATCGACCTGCATTGCCGGTGTTGATGCGCCGGCAATCGCTCGGTTATGGTCAGCGTCGATGAATAATATGCCACCCGCACGCCGCAATATTGAAACTGCGCGTTTCGGTGGGCATGAATCTTGCGGGATGCGGCTTTCAACTAAGTGATGCTACTCTTGGCGTTATGGCCGAGAACAAGCGCGATAAACGGCTCGGCAGCTTGAAAGTATATTCGGCTGGCAAGCCGCCATCTCAACCAATACGATCTGATGGACTTCGGGATGTCCAGGGCCCGCTTTTCGGCGGGGTCGCTGGTATTAAACTGAGCAAGCCATCTTTAACGATTGTGCCGGGATTCGAACTTCGCGCTACTTATGCGAAGATATTCGCGCCCTACATGATGGCGTTCAGGCGGCCCGGTCCTGGTGCCGAGTATGGCGAACCGTGGCGTGCTGCTCGAGGCGGTATTTCCATCGAAATATCGATCGAAGCCTTCCTCGAAGATCGAGTCCGTCCCACAGGACTAAATCGACTAAACACGCTTTGGTGGCTGTTAGCGCTCATCCGTTTGCGTACTGGGGCTAACGCTAGAATGCCGGTGATCTCAAATATGGAATTTCGCGATGTGGTGTTAAGTAAAGTCGAGCCAAGTCTTTTGACAATTGAGATGTCTCCTCATCAAATCCAGACCGTACAGAACCCACCAAGCGAGATTTCTTCCGAAGACCTTGATTGGATTTGTCAAAATTTTGTATCTGGCTCGACTTTGCTGGAGGCGCAAAATTTTTATCGGTCAATTCTTACTTTTGATAACGCCGTTTGGGCCCAAAATTCGGGTAGCGCGATATTGATGATCTGGGCGGCGATGGAGTGCTTATTCCGCCCCGGGCGTCAGGGCATTACGAAGGCTTTAAGCTCGTTACTCGCTTCGTATCTGCATCCGCCTGGATCTGGCCGAGACAGAGAGTTTCGCAATGTCTACGATCTATATAACGCGCGGGGGGCAGCGGTTCATGACGCAAAGCATCCAGAAATTGACGAATTACGCAACTCATTCTTAATTGCCAGGCGAGTTCTCATTCAATGCATAGAGCGTCGCGAGCTTCCTAATAATCAAGTTTTGCGACGTAAGTGGGAAGAGAAAGCCTAATTGGAAACTTACCTAAGAATAAATTGATGGCATCTTCGCAGTCAAAGGAACCTGGCTCTGCGTCAAATACTCCCACACCCGGCAGCCAACGCGTCTCGCTGGCCGAAGCGTTGCGCCGTGCCGTCGCCTGGCACAATCAGGGGCGCGCCGACGCCGCAGAGTCGATCTACCGGCAGATTCTTGCCCGCAAGCCGCAACAGGTCGATGCGCTCCACCTGCTCGGCGTTTTGCACCTGCAGGCCGGCCGTGCCGCCGATGCGCTGCCGCTGCTGGAGCGGGCGGCGGCGCTCGCACCGGCTTCCGACCTCGTGCTCGGCAATTACGCACTGGCACTCGATGCCGCCGGCCGCATGACCGATGCGCGCCGCATGTTCGAGCGCGCGCTCGCGCTCAAGCCCCACAATCCAGGCACGCACAGCAATCTTGGCGGGCTGCTGCAACGCATGGGCGATTACCCGGCCGCGCTTGCCGCCTACACTTCGGCCTTGCGCATCGATCCGCATTTTGCCGACGGCCTGTACAATCTCGGCAGCCTGCATCTCGAATACGCCGAAGCCGACGCGGCCTTGGCGGCGTTCGAACGCGCGCTCGAAATTGCGCCCGACAACGGCCGCTACCGATGGAATCGTGCCTGGTGCCTGTTGCTGCTCGGGCGCCTGAAGCAGGGCTTTGCCGCGTATGAGCACCGCTGGGAGAATCCGGATTTCGCGCCGTTCAAACGCCGACTCGACCGGCCGGAGTGGCGCGGCGAACCGCTCGCCGGCAAGATGCTGCTGCTCTGGGCCGAGCAAGGCTTGGGCGACACGTTGCAGTTCATCCGCTATGTCGCGCTGGTGCGCCGGCGCGTCGGCGAGTCGGCGCGCATCGTCGTCGAGTGCGACGCCCTGCTGGCGCCGCTGCTGCGGCATCTGCAAGGCGTCGATGCCGTTACGCCGCGCGGTACCGCACCGCCGGACGGAATCGACGTGCATCGCGCGCTCATGAGCCTGCCGCACGTTTTCGAGACGACCAATTCGACCGTCCCGGCCGAGACACCGTACTTGTCTCCGCCGCCGGAACCGCGCGCTGCGGGACAACGCGTCGCCGCGCTGCGCGGCCGCAAGATCGGCCTGGTGTGGGCCGGTAACCAAGCCAATGTGCGCGATGCGCGCCGCTCGATTCCGCTCGCCCGGCTTGCGCAGCTGCCGTATCGCGACGATGTCACGTTCGTCTCGTTGCAGAAAGGCGACCGGGCGCGGCGCGAACTTGCGACCGGCGGGAACCGCCTGCCGATCGTCGACATCGCCGACCATCTGAACGATTTCGCCGACACCGCGTCGGCGCTGGTTGCTTGCGATTTGGTCATCAGTGTCGATACCGCCGTGGCGCACCTCGCCGGCGCGCTCGGCCGGCCGACCTACTTGCTGCTGCAATACTCGCCCGATTGGCGCTGGATGTTACGGCGCGACGACTCGCCCTGGTACCCGAGCCTGCGCCTGTTCCGCCAACCCCGGCTGGACGATTGGGACGGTGCCGCGGTGGCGCTCGCGGCTGCCTTGCAAGGCTGGCTTGGACGAAACGGCGCGGGCTGAGTAGACTCGCGCGTTGCCCTTCCAACGACCGCCCGGGACGACGGTGCCGCCTGCTTCTTCTTCCTCCGCCAAGGATTTGATCCGCAATGGCTTGGCCCTGCACCAGCAGGGACGGCTGGCGGAGGCGGAGCGACTCTATCGCGCGCTGCTCGCGGCGCAGCCGAACGAACCGAATGCGCTGCAGTTGCTGGGTACGCTGCTGCATCAGAAGGGCGAGAACGACGAGGCTGAGCGCCTGTTGCGTGGCGCCGTCGCGCGCCGGCCGAACGAGGTCCATATTCTGGTCAATCTGGGCGCCGTCCTGCAGGCGCTCGGCAAGCACGACGACGCGCGCGAAATCTATCGCGCCGCGCTGCGCCTCGCGCCAAACAACGCCGGCGCGGTTGCGAATCTTGGCACCGTCGAGCAAAGCCTCGGGGATCTTGCCGGCGCAATCGCGCTGTACCGGCGCGCGACCGAACTCGATCCGGCGCATGCGCTGGCCTGGCAGAATCTCGGCCTCGCGCTCGACAAGCAGGGCGACGGTCCGGCGGCGCTGACAGCGCAGGCGAAGGCCGCCGCCGCCGCTCCGGGCGATGCCGAGCCGCATTACAACATGGGCGTCGTCGCCCACCGCTTGGGTGCGCTGGCCGATGCCGCGGCGCATTATGCCGCCGCCGTTCGGCTGCGGCCTGGGCATTTCCGGGCGCTGACCAATCTCGGCACCGTCGAGCGCGACCGCGAGCGTTACGACGCGGCGCTCGCGGCCTACGATGCCGCGTTGGCGGCCGATGCGAACTGTCACGAAGCGCGTTTCAACCGGGCGCTGGCATTGCTCACCGTCGGCCGCCTCGACGAAGGGTTCGCCGAGTACGAACGCCGCTGGGACAGTCCGACATTCCCCTGGAAACGGCGGCCGTATCCGCAGCCGCCGTGGCGCGGCCAGCGTCCGTCGGCGCCCGATGCGGCGCTGGCGATATGGGCCGAACAAGGCGTCGGCGACGAAGTCATGTTCGCGTCCTTCGTTCCGGCCGCTATGGCCACCGGCTGGCGTTGCATCGTCGAGTGCGATCGCCGCCTGGTGCCGCTGTACGCACGATCGTTCCCGCGGGCGGTCGTCGTGCCGCGGCTGAATCCGCCCGATCCGGCCGGCCTGGCAGCGGAAGTAACCGCCCAGGTGGCGGTCGGCAGTCTGCCGTATTTCCTGCGCGGAAAGGCGGCTGCCGGCGCGGCCGCGCAACCCTTTCTGCGACCCGATGCGCAAAGGCGCGGCGAGTTCCGGGCGCGTTACGCGGCCGCCCAATCCGGCCCGCTGATCGGCATTTCTTGGCGCAGCGGCAACAAGGATGTCGGCACGTTGCGCAGCGCCGCGCTCGAACGATGGGGCCCGATCTTCGCGCTGCCCGGCGCGCGCTTCGTTAACTTGCAATATGGCGATTGCCGGGCCGATCTGGTGGCCGCGCGCGCGTTGCACGGGATCGACATCCTGCATGACGAAACGGTCGATCCGCTCGCAGATCTCGATGCGTTCGCGGCGCAGATCGCCGCGCTCGATTTCGTCGTCAGCATCGACAATTCCACCGTGCATTTCGCCGGCGCGCTCGGCATCCCGACTTTGACCTTGCTGACCACGGCCGCAGAATGGCGTTGGGGCGCGGCGGGGGAAACGACATATTGGTACCGCGACATGCGGCTGTTTCGTCAGCGGGCGCGCGGCGACTGGAGCGCGCCGATGGAGGCCGCCGCCGCCGATTTGCGCACGCGAATACAGGGCGGTTGAAGAGCAAGAGACCAGTGGAGGAAACCACGTGACGATCCCGGAACGCTATTGCGATATCGTCATGAAGGGCGGCATCACCAGTGGCCTGATATACCCGCGCGCGGTCGCCGAGTTGGCCGAAGTGTATCGGTTCAAGAACATCGGCGGCACCTCGACCGGTGCCATCGCCGCGACGTTGACGGCGGCGTCCGAGTATCGTCGGCTGCGCGGCGGGGGCGATGCCGGATTCGCCGAAATGAAGGGGCTGGCGCGCTGGTTGTCGGAACCGAGCAAGGTCGCCGGCAAATCGAACATGTTCGCGCTGTTCCAGCCCCAGCGGGAGACCGCGCCCCTGTTCAACGTCTTCGCCTCGGCGCTGCGCGGACCGCGCAATTTTTTCTTCAAGGCGTTTCGCGTCTGGCTGGCGATGGTGATCAATTTCCCGCTCGAATCGACGCTGTCGGCGATCCCGGGCTGGGCGCTGTTTTTTTGGGCGGCGTTCGAGGGGCAGGGCGGCCTGGCTTATGCGACGATGCTCGCCGGCGTGATTCTGGCGACGCTGGGCATCGTGCTCGCGGTCGGCGACAAGCTGAAGCGCATCATGTTCACCGGTGTCCCGCGCAATTTCTACGGCTTCTGCAGCGGTCTCGAATCCGAGCCCAAGGTCGCCGCGGTTCCGCTCGTGCGCTGGCTGGCCGACATGATCGACCGGACCGCCGGGCGCGACCCCGCGATCGACCCGCCGCTGACCTTCGGCGACCTCTGGGGGCATCGCGACCAGAAGCGGGAAAAAGACATCAATTTGTTGATGTTGACCAGCAACCTCACGCATGGCCGCCCGTATAGCCTGCCGCTCGAGGATCCCGCGGACGGGCAGGCCGCACAGTTCTATTTCCGACCCGAGGAACTGATGCGCCTGATGCCCCAGCGGATCGTCGACTACATGGTCGCGCACGCGCCCGATACGCAAGCGCTACGGCAGTTTCCCGGGCTTCTGCCGCTGCCGCATCCGGCCGACATCCCGGTTGCCTTCGCAGCCCGGCTCAGCCTGTCCTATCCGATCCTGCTCAGCGCGGTGCCGCTGCATACGGTCGACAACAGCCGCGTGAGCCCGGATCTGCGCCGCCTGCCGGAACGCTGCTGGTTTTCCGACGGCGGCCTGGCCAGCAATTTTCCGGTTCATCTGTTCGACCAGCCGCTGCCGCGCTGGCCGACTTTCGCGATCAACCTGCGGCCGCCACATCCCGATTTTCCGGACGAGGAAGTCTGGATGCCGCGCCACAACCGGGAGCGTGGCATTACCGCGTGGCAGCGCTGGGAGCGCGGCGGGCGCGGCTCGCTGTTCGGCTTCCTGCGCGCCATGCGCAACGTGGCGACCAACTGGATGGACAACGAACAGATCCGCGTCCCGGGGTACCGCGACCGCGTGGCGCACGTCACGCTGCGCCGCGGCGAGGGCGGGCTCAATCTCAATATGCCGCCGGAGATCGTCCGCACGCTCAGCGAGCGCGGCTACAAGGTCGGCTGCGCGCTCAAGGAACGCTACGCGACGATCGGCTCGTGGGATGCGGATTCGATGTGGGACAATCATCGCTGGGTGCGTTACCGCTCGACCATGTATGTGGTCGAACAGTTGTTGACCCAGATGAGCGAGAGCTACCGGCAGCAGAGCCAAGGCGAACGCACCTACCGGCAGATCGTCGGCCGCGCCCCGGAACGTCCGCCGTTCACCTACCGCTGGTACGACGCGCGTCAGCGCGAATTCGCGGTGCGCGCGACCGAAGACCTGATCGGCCTGGTCGATCGATGGCGCGCCGAGGGAAATACCTTCGGCAAGGCCGCACCGGACGACGACGGTCCACCGCGACCGTATCCGGTGCTGCGGATCGCGCCGCGGATTTAGTCGCGCATAGGGCCGCTCAATCCTCGAACGGGTCGCGCACCAGAATGGTGTCCTCGCGTTCCGGGCTGGTCGACAGCATGGCGACCGGCACCTGGATCAGCTCTTCGATACGGCGGATATATTTCACCGCGGTCGCCGGCAGTTCGACCCAAGAGCGCGCGCCGCGCGTGCTCTCGCTCCAGCCGTCGAGGGTCTCGTAGATCGGTTCGACCGAAGCCTGTTCCTTGGTGCCGGCAGGTAGGTGGTCGATGCGCTCGCCGTTAAGCATGTAGCCGACGCAGACCTTGATTTCCTTCATGCCGTCGAGCACGTCGAGCTTGGTCAGCGCGATGCCCTTGATGCCGGCAATGCGCGCGGCCTGGCGCACCATGACGGCATCGAACCAGCCGCAGCGCCGCTTGCGCCCGGTGACGACGCCGAATTCGTGGCCGCGCTTGCCGAGCAACTCGCCGATTTCGTTCAGCTGTTCGGTGGGGAATGGTCCCTGACCGACGCGCGTGGTGTAGGCTTTCGTGATGCCGAGTACGTAATTGAGCGCGTCCGGTCCGATGCCGGTGCCGAGCGAGGCCTGGCCGGCGACCGTGTTCGAGGATGTCACATACGGATACGTGCCGTGGTCGATATCCAGCATCGTGCCTTGCGCGCCTTCGAACAGGATCCGCTTGCCGCGCCGGCGCAGTTCCGAAAGTCGCAGCCCGACCGCTTCGGCGAATGGATTGATTTGCGGCGCCACCGCGAGCAGTTCGCCGCGCAGTTTCGTGCCGTCGATCTCCGCGGCACCCAGGCCGCGGCGCAACGCATTGTGATGCGCCAGCAAGGTTTCGATCTTCGAAGCGAGCATGGCCTCGTCGCGCAGGTCGCAGATGCGTATGGCGCGGCGCGCGACCTTGTCCTCGTAGGCCGGGCCGATGCCGCGGCCGGTGGTGCCGATGCTCGCCCCGCCGCGACCGCTTTCGCGCAGCAGATCCAGCTCGCGATGCAACGGCAGGATCAACACGGCATTCTCGGCCACCCGCAGCCGCTCCGGCGTCACTTCCACGCCGAGCTTCTTGATCTCCTCGATCTCGCGCAGCAGCGCCCACGGGTCGATCACCACGCCGTTGCCGAGCACCGACAGTTTGCCCGGCCGCACCACGCCCGACGGCAGCAGGCTCAGCTTGTAGGTGACGCCGTCGATCACCAGCGTGTGGCCGGCATTATGGCCGCCCTGAAAGCGCACGACCACGTCGGCCCGCTCGCTGAGCCAATCGACAATCTTGCCTTTGCCCTCATCACCCCACTGGGAGCCGACGACGACGACGTTTGCCATTGTAAAAGTATCCGTGCTTAGGGTTCGGCCAGCGCTTCGACCGAGCCGTTCTTGAATAGATGGGAGCAGCCGAGCCGCTTCGCCTCGCCGGCCAGATCCCTGACCGGCTCCAACCCGCCGACCGTCGCCCAGCCGCCGTCGCGCAGCTTGCGCAGCTCTTCGATCGGCGTGCCGAACGGCACATAAATATTGTGTCGCTCGTTGCGCTCGGGCAGCGCGCGCATGATGACGTCGAGGTACAGGGTAAACCCGGTCGACGGTTCGGGCGCCTGCCCGCCGGTGACGTGGCTGGCGAGATAGCGTCCGCCGCTGCCCAGTTCGCCGCGCACGCCGGACCGGAACAGGGTGAAGCTGACGCCGGTGTGATATTCGAAGCCGCGATTCTCAACCGTATCGATGGTCAGATGAACGTCCGGCACGGCCTGCATAACGGCATTGGACACTTCGGCGATGCGCTTAGTCTCGCGCTTGGCTTCGGCCGGCAGTTGCAGCGCGGCGAGTGCTGCCAGCGCCTTGGGCGCCGGGCCGCTCGCCGCCATCAGCTTGGCGAAGATCGCTTCGCCGTCCTTGTTGCCGGTGGCCTTGGCGGCGCGCGAGACGGCGGCGGCATCCTTGCGATCGAGCGCCGCGCGCAGGCGCTTTTCGTCGTCGCCTTCGATCTTGAGCGCCTTGCACAGCGTGCGAACGAGCGTCGGCGTCGACAGATCGACCGCGAGCTTGGTGATGCCGATCGTTTGCAGCGCCTCGATGGCCATGACGATGACTTCGACGTCGGCGGCCGCCGAAGTGGCGCCGATCAGTTCCGCGCCGACCTGGGTGAACTGGCGTTCGGGGCGCAGCTGCTTGCCCTTCACGCGCAATACGTCGCCATCGTAGCATAGGCGCAGGGGTCGAGCGGCCTTACCCAGGCGCGTCGTGGCGATACGCGCGATCTGCATGGTCATGTCGGCGCGCACGCCCATCATGCGTTGCGAGATCGGGTCCATCATGCGGAAGGTTTCCGCCGCAGTCGACGCACCCGCGCCGAACAGCAACGAGTCCTCGAATTCGACCAGCGGCGGTTTCACGCGGGCATAGCCGTGCTGCGCGAACACGCCGCGCAGACGCTCGACGACCCGCGCCTCCTGATCGGCCTCGGGCGGCAGCACGTCGCGCAGGCCGGCCGGCAGCAGCGCTTTTTCACGCGCGGGAGTCATGTCGGGGGAGCGTCCCTGGGCGGTTCTTTTACCGTCGCTGTTTACAAGGAAAGGGGGGTCCCCGCAAACACATTTCGGCCGCGGCGGAGACAGGGATTCCGCGGCTTTCCGGGCTCTGCTACGATGCCGGCCATGACCGCCGCCGAACGCCTCGCCAACTATCAGTCCCACATTCGCCGGGCCGCCGACCTGCAGTCGCAAGGCAAGTTTCGCGCGGCGGTCGACGCCTATCGCGACGCCATCGCCACGCGGCCGAACGGTATCGAGGCGCACATCAATTTGGCGTCGATCCTGTCGAACCAGAACTTGCACAAGGAAGCCGTCGTGCATTGCAAGCTGGCCTTGGCGGTGCGGCCCAACTCGGCGGAGGCGCTGATCAATCTCGGCGCTTCGCTGTTGGCGCTCGGCCAGCCGGACAACGCGGCCGAAGCGTTGCGCAAGGCAATTGCGATCGCGCCGCAACATTATGCCGGGCACGCCAATCTCGCCGCGGCGCTGCGTGAAATGGGCGAGACCGACGCCGCTTGGCAGGTGTACGACACGATCCTCAAGCTGCCGAACCAGCCCGGGTTGCGGCCCGGCTCGGTCGCCGCGCAGCGGGTGATGATGCTGCCGCCGATCCCGGCCTCGCGCGCGGCGATGCTCGCGGCGCGGGACAGAATGCTCGCGGAGTTGCGGCGCCTGACGGCGGCCGGGATCGAGATCGCCGACCCCGCTGCCGAGATCGGCATCACGCAGTTCTATCTGGTCTACCAGGGCCAGGACGACCGCGACATCCAGCGTCAGATCGCGGAATTGTACGAAAAGGCCTGCCCGTCGCTGTTGTATCGGGCGGCGCACTGCGCGGCGCCGCGGCCGGTGCGCGCCGACGGCAAGCATCATGTCGGGTTCATTTCGTCCTACTTCAAATCGCATACGATCGGCCAGCTCAATCGCGGCCTGATCGCCAATCTGGATCGCACGCAATTCCATGTCACGGTGTTCGCCTTCGACAAGCCGGACGGCGCGATCGCGCAGCAGATCCAGAGCAGCGCGGATCGGGTCGTGGTGCTGCCGCGCCACTTGGCGCGCGCGCGCGAGGCGATCGCCGCGGAAGCGCTCGATCTGCTGCACTACGCCGATATCGGCATGGATGCGCTGACGTACTTTCTGGCGTTCGCGCGCCTGGCGCCGGTGCAAAGCACGAGTTGGGGCCATCCGATCACGACCGGATTGCGCAACATGGATTATTTCGTCAGCAGCGCGCTGATGGAAGCCGAGGAGGCCGAGCGCGATTACACCGAAAAGCTGGTCCGGTTCGCCTCGCTGTCGGTGTATTACCATCGGCCACCGCAACCGACGCCGAAACCGTTGAGCGCGTGGGGGCTGGCCGACGACGCCACCGTCTATTTGTGCCCGCAAAGCCTGTTCAAGTTTCACCCGGATTTCGACGCGGCGCTGGCGGCGATCCTGCGCGGCGATCCCAAAGCCCGCTTGGTGCTGATCGACAGCAAGACGTCGCATTGGGCCACGCTGTTGACGGCGCGTTTTAAGCATTCGATGCCGGACGTGGTGGACCGGATCACGGTACTCCCGAAGCAAAGTTACGAGAATTTCCTCGGCCTGCTGAAATCCGCGCATGTCGTGCTCGATACCTGGCCGTTCGGCGGCGGCAATTCGACGCTCGAAGCCTTCGCCATGGGCCAGCCGGTCGTCACCCTGCCGGGGCCGCATCTCGCGGGCCGATTGACGCTGGGATTCTACAGGCGCATGAGCATATCCGAACTGATCGCGCAGTCGCTCGACGATTTCGCAGCGCTCGCCGTGCGCCTGGGTACTGATCCCGAATTTCGCGCAACCATGCGTGCGCGGATTATCGTCGCGTCCGATCGCGTCTATTCCGATATCGACACTGTGCGCGACTACGAACGGTTTTTCGGTGACGCGATCGGCAAGGCAGATCGCTGATACAAGCGTTGCGTACCGAGGTCGGTGACGCCGAACGGTCAAGAAAAATGGCGCGCCGAAGCGCGCCATTTCAGTGCCGGGTCCGACCCAATTATACTTGCGGGATACCCTTATTGCGGCATGCGTTATAGAAGCCTTCGACGACGCCGCTCGGTCGCGCACCCCAATACGGAAGGTCGGAATAATTGCTGTACATGTCCATGATGCAACCCTTCATCGCTTGGCCGAACTTGGCCTCGCTGATCGAGGGCAGACATGCCGCCACTGCTATCAAGCTCGAAGCCATCAGAAATTTACGCATCGCCAACCTCCATGAAATGTCCATGCCGCATCGCGGCTACGGTTACGAAGCATCGATTCCCGAACGGGGTCAATGGCATTAACGTAATAATAACCATATTTGCCATTCAAAACACCGGCCGCCGTTCCAGGGGGTCGCCGGTAGTGACATACCGGCGATTCTGGCCCATCTCAAACTTGGTCGCGATCCCGGGCGGTTTATGCGCGGTGCGCACGAACTGCCGACAAGGCAACCCGGCACTCTATATAATGTAATTAATATATATTTTAAGGCCGTCGACCGGCGCGCGGCGATTTGCGGGATGCGATGCGCGGAAAGTCTAATCCAACACCGGGCACAATTTCGGAGCCCTGTAGCATGGCTGGACCGGGTGAACGCGAGGCCTCCAGCCGCTTCCTTGCCCGACCCCCAGCTCTTCGGATACCCTGTTTTTGTGGATGGTTTGAGAGGATGCGCGTGATGTCCGAGGAAATGCGCAATGCGCTACCCTTGGGGCTGGAGTTGGACGGCTACCGGTTGGAGCGGGTGCTTGGGGCCGGCGGGTTCGGCATCACGTACCTGGCGGTGGAATTGTTTTCGGGCCGCAAGGTTGCGATCAAAGAATATCTGCCCAGCGGCCTGGCCGTGCGCGGCTCGGATTCGCGCACCGTGCATCCGAACAGCAGCGCCGATAAGAGCGAATTCGATTGGGGTCTCGACCGCTTCCGCCAGGAAGCGCGGATACTCACTACGTTCAAGCACGCGAACATCGTGCCGGTCCTGCGCGCGTTCGAGGCCAACGGCACCGCCTACATGGTGATGGAGTATCAGGAAGGCACCAGCCTGGGCGCCATCCTGAAGACCGGCGTCACACTCGACGAAGCGGAAGTGGTCGAAATTCTCGGGCCGCTGATGGACGGGCTCGAGGCTGTGCACAATTCGGGCTTCCTGCATCGCGACATCAAACCGGACAACATCTATATCCGCACCGACGGCGCGCCCATGCTGCTCGATTTCGGCGCCGCCCGCCAGGCGATGGGCAACCGCAGCAAGAGCCTGACGGCGATCGTTTCCGCCGGCTACGCGCCGCATGAGCAATATGAAACCGACGGCAACCAGGGTCCGTGGACGGACATCTATTCGCTCGGTGCGGTCCTGTATCGCGCGGTCACGGGTCGGCGTCCGCCCGAATCGTCGGCGCGCATGTCGGCCCAGTTCCGGGGCAACGATGATCCGATGGTGCCGGCTTCGGTGATCGCGCGGGGGCGATATTCCGACCACCTGCTGGCGGCCATCGATCGCTCCACCGCCATGCTCGAGCGCGATCGGCCGCAATCGATTCGTGAATTGCGCGCGCTGCTCGGCGACATGTCGAAGACTGCGACGGGGGCGACCACGCGTCTCGCTGCCGCAGCAAAGCAAACCCAGTCAGTCGCGGCAAAACCCGGTTTGTCGTCCAGGCCGCTGTCTGCGACGTCGGCCCGCGCCGCGACCGGCGATCCCGCGCCGGTCGCCAAGAAGCGCTCGCCGACCCTGGTGCTCGGCGGCATTGTGGCGGTGCTTGCGCTCGGTGCCGTCGCTTACACGCTGACGACCGGCGGCAAGCCCACGCCGGTGACCAATCCCGCGAACGGCGACAATCCGACCATGATCGCGCAGAGCGAGACGAAAAAGCAGCAGGACCAGTTGGCCGGCCGCGCCAAGGCGGACGACGAGGCCAAAGCTAAGGCCGATGCGGCTGCGGCCGCTGCCGCCAAGGCGCGCGCCGACGCCGAAGCAAAGATGCACGCCGAACTTGGGCAAGCCCGGCGCGCCGAACAAGAGGCGCGGCTGCGCACCGAGTTGGAGGCATCCAAACGGGCCGAGGCGGAGGCCAGGGCAGCGGCAGAAGAAGCTCGCCGCCGCGCCGAAGCGGAAGCGCGCGCCAAAGCGGAGGCCGAGGCGAGACTGCAGGTTGAAGCCGCAGCCCGCGCCAAGGTCGAGGCCGACGCCAAGGCGGACGCCGAGCGCAAGCGGGCCGAGGAGGCAAGAAAGCTCGAAACAGCCCGGCCGGCCCTACCGCCGGCGCGCCAACCCATGCAAGCTCCGGCGCAGTCGCCGGACCAGCACGCGGCGAACCCTTCCCTGGGTCCGTCCGGCGATTTGAGCCGGCTGTTCGTCGGCAAGACCAATTATTGGGGACCCACCCGCGACGGTCGATCGCTCCGGGTCACGTTTCTGGCCGGCGGCCGGGTCGAAGTGATCAATGCTGCGGCGCAGGGCCAACGCGTCCGCGGCGTCATCGGGACGTGGCGCGTGCAGGGCAACAATCAGTTATGCCTGACTTGGCCCGGCGGCGGGCCGAACTCGGACGGGGCGGAGTTCTGCGCCCGCATCATCAAGGTCGGCGACGAATACACAGTGTTCGGTGCGTACGCCGGCTTTCGCGACAAGTTCAGGTTCTGAAGCGTGGCCTTCGGGGCCGCACCTCGGCCGACGATCAGAATTTCAACAACTTGACCTGCGTCACGTTGGGCAGCGAGCAGATCTGCATCAGCACCATATCGCCGACCGCTTCGTCGATCTGGGCAAAGGCGATCGAATCGCCGCCTTTGTCCGCGCGGCCCAAATGGAACGTCGCGATGTTGATGCCCGCTTCGGCGACGATGTTGCCGAGCCGGCCGACGAAGCCGGGCTTGTCGATGTTGCGCACGAACAGCATCTGCGGGCCGAGGCCGGCTTCGAGCGCGATATCGTCGATCTGGATGATGCGGGGCTTGTCGCCGCCGACCAGCGTCCCGCACACGGTGAACGGCCGCTTCTCGCCGATCACGGTCAGGCGGATGCGCGTCTGGTAGTCGACCGATTTCGCGGTCTTCGCCTCGTTGACCTCGATCTCGCGTTCCTTGGCGAGGATCGGCGCGTTGACCAGATTGATGCCGTCCAGCTGCGGGGCTAGCAGGCCTTGCAGGAGCGCCGCGGTCAGCGGGCGCGTGTTCAGGTCGGCGGCTTCGCCCTCATAGTCGATGCGCACGGACTTGATCGCCTGGTCGTAGAGCTGGCCGACGAACGAGCCGAGCTGCTCCGCGAGCTTCATGTAGGGCTTGAGGCGCGGCGCCTCGGCGCTGCTGACCGACGACATGTTGATCGGATTGGTGATCGTGCCGGTCAACAGATAGTCCGAGATCTGCTCGGCAACCTGAAGCGCCACGTTCTCCTGCGCCTCTTCGGTCGAAGCGCCGAGATGCGGGGTGCAGATTACCTTCTCGTTGCCGAACAGCGGATGCTTCTTCGCCGGTTCGACCTCGAACACGTCGAGCGCCGCTCCCGCGACCTGCCCGCTATCGAGCGCGATCTTCAGGTCGGCCTCGTTGATCAGCCCGCCGCGCGCGCAATTGATGATGCGCACGCCTTGCTTCATCTGCGCGAACGATTTCGCGTCTAGCAGGTTGCGGGTGGAATCGGTCAGCGGCGTATGCAGGGTGATGAAGTCGGCGCGCTTCCAGAGTTCGGGCAGTTCGACCTTCTCGATGCCCAGATCGCTCGCGCGCTGCGGCGACAGATACGGGTCGAACGCCAGCACCTTCATGCGCAGGCCCTTGGCGCGGTCGGCCACGATGGTGCCGATATTGCCGCAGCCGACGATGCCGAGCGTCTTGCCGGTCAGCTCGACGCCCATGAAGCGGTTCTTTTCCCACTTGCCTTCGTGCGTCGAACGGTCGGCTGCCGGCAGCTGCCGGGCGAGCCCGAACATCAGCGCGATCGCATGCTCGGCCGTGGTCACCGAATTGCCGAACGGCGTATTCATCACCAGCACGCCGCGCGACGTGGCGGCGGGGACGTCGACATTGTCGACGCCGATGCCGGCGCGGCCGATGACCTTGAGATTCTTCGCGGCGCCCAGAATATCCGCGGTTACCTTGGTCGCCGAGCGGATCGCTAGGCCATGGTATCCGCCGATGATTTCTTTCAATTGATCCGGCTTCAAGCCGAGCTTGATATCGACGTGCAGACCGCGCTCGCGGAAAATCTCCGCGGCGCGGGGGCTCATTTCGTCGGAAATCAGAACTTTCGGCGCTTGCGGCATGACGTCACCAACGGCCATCGAATGAATGAAAAAGACGGACGATCAGGCGGCTTGCGCCAACTGGCCGCGAACCTCGCCATAAGCCCAGGACAGCCACGGCATCAGCGCTTCAATGTCCGACGTCTCGATGGTCGAGCCGCCCCAGATGCGCAGGCCCGGCGGCGCGTCGCGATACGAACCGATGTCGAACGCCGCCTGTTCCTTCTCGAGCAGGCCGGTGAATTTCTTGGTGAACGCGGCCTGCGCGTCCGCCGTCAGGGTCGCCACCGCCGGATCGACGATCTTCAGGCAGATCGAAGTGCAGGAGCGGATGTCCTTGCGCGCGGCCAGGAAATCGATCCACGGGTTGGCCGCGACGAACTTCTCGATCACCGCCAAATTTGCTTCCGAGCGGCCGATCAGGCCATTCAGGCCGCCGACGCTTTCGGCCCATTTCAGCCCGTCGATCGCGTCTTCCACGCACAGCATCGACGGGGTATTGATCGTTTCGCCCTTGAAGATGCCTTCGTTGATCTTGCCGCCCGCGGTCAGCCGGAAGATCTTCGGAATCGGCCACGCCGGTTTATAGCTCTCGAGCCGTTCGACGGCGCGCGGGCTCAGGATGAGCATCCCGTGCTGCGCTTCGCCGCCGAGTACTTTCTGCCACGAATAGGTCGTCACATCGAGCTTGTCCCACGGCAGGGCCATGGCGAACGCGGCCGAGGTGGCGTCGCAGATTGTCAGCCCCTGGCGGGCCGCGGCGATCCAATCGCCGTTCGGCACCCGCACGCCCGACGTCGTGCCGTTCCAGGTGAACACTACATCGCGCGCAAAATCCACGGTGCGCAGATCGGGGATCTCGCCGTAGGGCGCTTCGAGGACGCGGTTGTCCTTGAGCTTGAGTTCCTTGATAACGTCCGAGACCCAGCCCTTGCCGAAACTCTCCCAGGTCAGCAGGTCGACGCCGCGCGGCCCGAGCAGCGACCACAGCGCCATTTCGACCGCGCCCGTGTCGGAGGCCGCGACGATGCCGATGCGGTAATCCTTGGGCACGCCGAGCACGGCGCGCGTGCGGTCGATGACCTCTTGCAGCTTGGCCTTGCCGGCGGACGCGCGGTGCGATCGGCCGACCACGGCGCCGGACAGGACATTCGGCGACCAACCCGGACGCTTCGCGCACGGACCCGAGGAAAAATGCGCGACCCGCGGCTTGAGGGACGGCTTGGGCTGCTGCAGCGACGGCGCCGGCATGACGGAAATCCTCGATTGCGGGATGGTCGAAAGCGAATGCGGCCGGAGTTTATGGAGGGTGCTGCACTGCGTCAATTGCCTCAAACCCCAGCATTTTCGCGTGCGGCAGCTTGCCGCGCCGGCCCGAAAATCGCTCAGGACTTGAGCGCCACGGCGAGCCCGGCAAGCGTCCCGGCCGCCGCCGCGGTGGCCAGGATGGTCGCGGCCAGGCCGATGACCCAGCGCGCCGCCGGCGACGGGTGTCCGAACGCGGCGCCAAGTCCAAGCGCCGGCTCGAATCGGGCGGCCGAGAAGCGGCACGCACAGCCGAGCGCAAAAGCGCCGACATAGGGACCAGGCTCAACGCCGGCCCGCTGGCAGACGGCAAGCGCGCAACATGTCCCGATGCTCGCTGCCACGTAGGGATGGCTGAGCGCCGACAACAATGCGCCGGCTGCGGCGGCAAGGCCGAGCCATTGCCATGCCGCCAGTTTCGGCGCGAGCGCAACCGCGCGCGGCACCACGGCGTCCAGCGCCGCGGTATCGAGCAGGACCAGTGCGACCGCCAGCGCGGCGACGGCGGCGACGATTTGCGCGCCGTCGAGATCGCGCAACGCATCGCGGACGGCGACCGTGCGCGCCAGGATCGCCAGCGCCGCCGCGCCGCCCAATGCGGCGGCCATGCCGACGGCATCCGCCGCGCACAGCGCAAACGCTGTCACAATGATGGCGGCGACGGTCCCTCGTTGGGTGTCGGTGCCCAGCGTCGGCGGCGTAGCCGGCACGATATCCAGCGCGGTGCGCGCGCGGTCGACGGCGTTCGATTCGCCATGCACCAAGACGATGTCGTTGGCCTCGAGCGGGACCATCGGCGCTTTGGCGGCAAACCAGCGGCCGCTGCGGCCGACATCGAGCGGCAGCAGATCGAAACGCGGCGTCAGTGCGAGTTCGGTCACGGTGCGCCCGATCAGATTGGAGCCGATCGGCACCACCAGCGGCGCCACCTTGCCGTCGACGCCGGTCGAGTCGGTCCGTTGGATGTAATCGACGGTCAGATTTGCGTCTTCGGCGAGCATGCCAATGAACGGCGCGGTGCCGCCGACGATCAGAATGTCGCCGGCATCGATATCGTCCTGATGAAAAGGCGGCGTGTGGATCGCCTCGCCGCGAATGCGGGCCCGCACCTGCAAATCGGGCAGCGCGGAAATCCGCTCGCCCTGGAGGGTAGCGGTCAGATATCGCGCGTTCGGGCCGATGCCGACGCGCGCCAGCACGTCGTCGTCGGCCGGTCGGCGATGGCTGTCGGCCGTAGGGGCGGGGGCGCCTTTGACCGTCACCTCGCGCAGGAACAGCACCAGCAATACGGCGCCGAGGGCGCCGAACGCTGGCAAAGTCAGATCGAGCGGGCCCAAGGGTTTGCGGCCGAGCGTCCATAAAGTGCCGGCGACGATCAATAGCGGGCCCGACGTCAGCAGCAGCACGGCGCCGCCGGCGAGCGCGGCCAAGGCGGTCGGCCACACGCTGTCGCCGTGCGCTTCCTCGCTGTGCGGCTCGATCGATGCGGCATAGCCGGCCACGGTCGAGGCGGCCGGCACGAACGCGCCGACGATAGCGGCCATAAACAGGCGGGTCATGCGACGCGCCGCATTGCCCTCGCGTCCATGCGTCGGATGGAACAACCGCGCAATCAGGCCGGTTTCGCGTGCCGCGCGCCCAAGGATCGCCAGCGCGACCATCGCGATGATCGCCGGATTGACCGCAACCATGAAGACGCGCTCCGCAGCCAGCATGTTCTCGCGGCGGCTGTCCAACACCGGCGCGACGACGAACACGACGACGACGAGAAACAGCACGACGATGCCGCCGATGATGTTGCGCCGCACTGGTACGGCATAAATCAACAATGCCAGCACGGCGATGCCGAGGCCCAGCACCTGATGAGTTTCGGGCGATACGTTCAGCACGCGAATCTCCCCCTGCGCGGCGCGCGGACGCCCGGTCGCAATCTCGCGCCGTCGGGGCGGGATAGTAGCGGACTGGCCGTCGATCGTCTGCGGCAGCAATCTCATGCGTCTGGCGAGGTTTTGCGGCTTGCCGGTTGCGAGCCAGCGCGCCACACTCGCCGCCCATTCGGTCGGGAGCAGGGCGATGCAGCGGATTTTGTATGAACTGAAGGGGCGCGGCGATTTGCGGTTCAGCCCCTACTGCTGGCGCGCGCTGATGGCGCTGGCGCACAAGGGTATCGCGGTCGAGCGCGTGCCGCTCAATTACACCGCCATGCCGGAAAAGCTCAATCCGCTGGGCGCGAGTGCGGTGCCGGTGCTGGTCGACGGCGATAACGCCATCGCCGACTCTTGGCTGATCGCGCAGTATCTCGAAAGAACTTATCCGGACCGGCCGTCTTTGTTCGGCGGACCCGTCGGCGAGCAATTTGCCGCCTTCGTCAATCGTTGGGCAGATCGCGGACTGCATCCGACGCTGATGCATGTTATCGCGCACGATATTTACGATAATGTCGACGCAGTCGATCAACCGTACTTCAAGAAGACGCGCGAGACGCGTTTGGGCAAATCGCTCGAGTACATCCGCCGCGACAGCCAGGCGACCGCGGCGGGACTGACGAAAATTCTCGAGCCGCTGCGGGCGCAACTGGCGGCGCAGCCGTTCCTGTCCGGTGCGGCGCCGCTGTATCCCGATTACGTGGTGTTCGGCACGCTGCAGTGGTCGCGCTGCGCCAGCACGTTTCCGTTGCTCACGGCGGACGACGTGCTGTGGGCGTGGCGCGGGCGAATGCTGGATCTTTACGGCGGCCTCGGCCGGAACGCGGCCGCTTGCGATGAAGTCGCGTAAAACCTTGAATTCAAGCAGTAATTGAACGGCCGCGGGGTTCATCCGAGGTTCATCGGGAAGGCGTAAAAGCTACCACTACACCGACGCCGGTGCCCCGCCGGCTCAACCGAAGGACCGCCCGTGAAACCTCTCCGCCTCTTGATTGCCGCCATTTTTCTCGCCGTCCCGCTGGCCGTGCCGATGGCGTCCGCGAGCGCCCAGGATATTTGGAGCACCAAAGCCTCGTATTCTGCGGACCGCAAAATCGACACCCAGGGCCTGCCGCCGGCATCCGCCAAGGTCTACGTCACGCCCGAGGCCGAGCGTTGGGAGATGCTGGTCGAAGGCCGCAAGAGCGTCATGCTGTTCCGCAAGGACCGCAAGCAGGTGTTCGTGCTGCTCGACGATCAGCGCAAATACATCGAGATCCCCGCCGAGCAATCGGAGTTGCCCGGCGTCAAACCCGAAGGCGACGTGCAGTTGACCGCCGCCGGCAACGAAACCATCGAAGGCATACCGACCACAAAGTACCGGATGACGGTGCAATCGAACACCAGCGGCCGCTTCGAAGGCTTCGTGTGGGTCTCGGCCGACAATATTCTGATGAAGATGGACGGCGTCGGCGGCGCCGAAGGTCAGACTGCGAAGATCGCCGTGATCATGCAGAACGTTCGCGTCTCGCCTCAGGACCCGAAACTGTTCGAGATTCCGCAGGGCTACACGAAGCTGGATCCGCCGAAGCAGCAGTGATGCGAATCGGCTATACGTGCCGGACGAAGGGCCCCGCAAAGGGCCTTTCCGATTCGAGCGACTCGGCCGCTTGGATCGATGGCCCGCGTCAATCGTCGGTCGCTGCTACGTGCGCACCCAGGGCGATCAGGGTGGCGTCGCTGAATTTCGGTCCGGCGATCTGCAATCCGACCGGAAGGCCGCGATCGCCGATTCCGCAATGGGCGCTGGCCGCAGGCATGTGGACGAGATTGAACGGGCACGTGAATGCGAGCAGGTTCCGATTCGTCGCCGAATCGATCTCATCGTCCGGATAATACATTCCGATCGGCGGCGCATCGGTCGGCGCGGTCGGCGATACGATGACATCGAAACGCCGGAACAACGCCAGCAACGCATCTCCGATCCGGTTGCGTCCGTCCAGCATCCGTTGCACATCCGCGACGCCGATGCGTTCCGCCAGATCCAGGACGCTGTGTACCGCGCGTGGAAATCGCGCGAGTTTAGGAGCGTCGGGCCCCTGCCGCATGCCGGAAAGGCGCAGCGCCGCCTGGATCATGTAAATGTCGAACGCATCGAAGCCGACTTGGCCGATCCGCTCGACGACGCAGCCAAGGCCGGCGAGCCGTTCGACCGCGCGGTCGACGACGCGCACGACATCCGGAGCGACCTTGGCGAAGCCGAAATCCGGGCTGTATCCGATCCGCAGCCCTTTGACCGGCCGATCCGCCGCGGCGCGGTAGTTCGTTTCGTCGGGCGGCAATTCCATCCAGTCGCGGCCGTCCGGCCGCGCGATCACGTTCATCGCCAAGCCGGCGTCGGCCGCGGTCCGCGCCAGAGGCCCCGCTACCGTGCGGTCGGTTTGGCCGGGCCAATACGGCACCCGGCCGAGCGTCGGCTTGAGTCCGAACAGCCCGGTGAATCCCGCCGGCAATCGGATCGAGCCGCCGCCGTCGGTGCCGATCGCCAGCGTGCACAGGCCGGCGGCGAGCGCCGCGGCCGCGCCGCCGCTGCTGCCGCCCGGGCTGTGGTTGATGTCCCAGGGGTTGAGCGTCGCACCGAAGGCGATGCTGGTGGTGACCGGGATGACGCTGAGTTCCGGCATCGTCGTCTTGCCCAGGATCACGGCGCCGCTTTCGCGCAATCGCGCAACCACCGGCGCGTCGAACTCGGCCGGCGTCATTGCATTGATGAATGACCCGCGCGGATTTGCCAGCCCCTTCGTGTGCAGATGATCCTTGATCGAAACCGGCACGCCGTCGAGCGGGCCGGCCGGCGCTCCAGCCGCCCAGCGCCGTTCCGCCGCCTGCGCCGCGGCGCGCGCTCCCGATTCGTCGACTTGGTAATAGGCCTTGATCGTCGGGTTTATCGCGGCGATGCGCGCCAGCATGCGCTCGACGACATCGACCGGGGAAAGATCGCGCCGGCGATACGCCTCGACCAATTCGGTGGCGGGCATGAAACAGACGGCGTCGTTCGCGGCCATGGGCTTGGTATACAGCATCGCTTCAATGTCCCAGGTAGGTTGCGGCGATCGTCGGGTCGGCCAGGAGCGACTTGGCCGTGCCTTCGCGCACGATCTCGCCCGTTATCAGGACGTAGCCGCGATCGGCGATCTTGAGCGCCATGCGCGCATTCTGCTCCGCCAGCAGCACCGTCGTGCCGCGGCTGCGCAGCGACGCGATGGCGCGAAAAATCGACGCCACGACCAAAGGCGCCAAACCCATCGACGGTTCGTCGAGCAGCAGCAGGCGCGGTTTCGCCATCAGCGCGCGTCCGATCGCAAGCATTTGCTGCTCGCCGCCCGACAGCGTGCCGGCGACCTGATCGCGCCGCTCATGCAAGCGCGGAAACAGCGTCAGTATTTCGTCGAGCGTGCGCGCCGCTTCGGCCTTGTGCCCGCCGCGAAGCCGGACATAGGCCCCGATCTCGAGATTCTCGGCGACGGTCAGGGGCATGAAAATGCGGCGGCCCTCGGGGACCAGCGCCAAACCTTGTCTGACGACGTAGTCGGCGCGCCGCCCGCCGATCGGCTTGCCCTCGAGCGTGATCTCGCCCTCCCACGGCGCGAGCGTGCCCGCCAGGGTCCGCATCAGCGTGGTCTTGCCCGCGCCGTTTGGCCCGATCAGACAGACGATCTCGCCGGCCGAAATGCCGAGCGATATCCGCCGCAAGACACGGATGCGGCCATAGCCCGAGACGAGGGATTTGACCTCAAGCATCGTCGTCGTCGCGTCCGAGATAGGCTTCGATCACGGCCGGCTCCGCCTGAATGACCGCGGCCGAGCCTTCGGCGATGCGCCGGCCGAAATTGAGCACCAGGATGTCGTGGCTGATCGACATGACCAGCCGCATATTATGCTCGACCAGCACGACCGTCACGCCGCTCGCATTGATGTCGCGGATGACCTGCGCCATGCGGTCGGTTTCGGCCATCGCGAGGCCCGCGGCGGGTTCGTCGAGCAGCAGCAGCCGGGGCTCGCAGGCCAGCGCGCGCGCGAGCTCCAACAGTTTCAGTTCGCCGAAGCTGAGGTCGGTCGCCATCCGGTCGGCACGGTCATCGAGGCCGACCAGGACCAGCATCTTCTCCGCCGCCGCGCGCGAGGCCTGGCTTTCGCGGCGCGACGCCGGCGTGCGCGCCATGCCGGACAGAAATCCGCTGCGCGTGCGCGTGTGCCGGCCGACCATCACGTTTTCCAGCACCGTCATCCGGCCGAACACTTGAAGGTTTTGAAACGTACGAGCCATGCCGCGCGCGACGCGCGCGTGCGCCGGCAGCGCTTCGATGCGCTTGGAATCGAGCCGGATCTGCCCCGAGGTCGGTTCGATAAAGCCGGACAGCAGATTGAGCAGCGTCGTTTTGCCGGCGCCGTTCGGGCCAATGACCGCTTTGATCGCGCCGGCGGGCACTTCGAAACTCAGATCCTGCACCGCCGCGAGTCCGGTGAACATGCGGGTGAGTACGCTGACCTCGAGCAGCGGCGCGGTCATGGTGCCTTCCCGCGCGTGACCAAGCGGCCGAGCCGGGCGAACGCATCGCTCAGCCCGCCAGGGAAGAACAGCAGGACCACTACCAGGCTGATGCCGTAGACGAGAATTTCGAAATCGGAGAACGCGCGCAACGCCTCGGGCAGGGCGACATGCAGAAACGCGCCCAGGAAGGGGCCCCAATAGGTGCCGGTGCCGCCCAGCGCGACCACGACCAACAGCATAACCGAAGCGACGAAGTCGAAATTCTCCGGCGATGCGAAATTATTGAGATGCACGTAGAGGAAGCCCGCAATGCCCGCCATCACGGCGCTCAAGACGAACACGCCCAGCTTCACCGCATGGACGTTAATGCCGTTGGCCTGCGCCGCCAGTTCGCTCGTCGACAGCGCTCGAAGCGCGCGGCCCATGCGCGAATCGAGCAGGTTCAGGATCAGCAGCATCATCGCGCCGACCACCACCCAGGCGAACAGGAAGAACCGGATATCGGCGCGGATTTCGTAACCGAACAGCGACAGCGACGGCACGCCGACAAGACCGTTCGGGCCGCCGGTCAAGTCGTTCAGCTCGACGAACAAGACCGACATGATGACGTTGAAGCCGAGCGTCGCCATGGCCAGGTAATGTCCGCGCAGCCTAAGACTCGGCCAGCCGATCAGAAACGCGGCGAAGCCGGTCAGCGTGACGGCGGCGCATAGGCCGATCCAGGGCGAGACCCCGAATTTCGCCGACAGCGCGCCGCTGGCATATGCGCCGAGCCCGTAAAACGCGGCGTGGCTCAGCGATATCTGCCCGGCATAACCCATCAGCAGGTTGAGGCTGCCGGCCAGCGCCAGGCTGATGAACCAGGAAATGCCGAGATTGAGAATGAAATTGTTCGGTGCCACCGCCGGAAACAGCAACAGAATCGCCCAAAAGACGGCGAAGGCGCGATACTTGTTGCGCGAGCCCTGGGCGTCCATCTTTGCGCCTCAGGCCCGTTCGGCCGAAGCGCGGCCGAGCAGGCCCGCGGGTTTCAGGAACAGCACGATCAGCAGGACGACGAACGCAACCACGTCCTTGAACTGCGACGAGATCAGCCCGGCGGACAGCGACTCCAAAAGACCCAGCACCAGCCCGCCCAGCAGCGCGCCGTGCAGGTTGCCCAGACCGCCGAGCATGGCGGCGCTGAACCCCTTGAAGCCGAGCATCAGTCCGACATTGACCGAGGTCAGCGTCAGCGGCGTGATGATCAGGCCGGCGATCGCGCCGATGGCGGCGGCCAGCACGAACGACCACATGACCATGCGGTTGACGTAGATGCCGACCAGGCCCGCCGCTTCGCGGTCCGCCGCGGCCGCCCGCATGGCGCGGCCGAGCAGGCTGCGCTGGAAGAAGATATTGGTGCCGAACATGACCACGAGTGTGATGCCGATCACCCACAGCGCCTGCGGCTGGAGCGTGGCGCCCGCGAAGTGGATACTCTCGTTGCCGCTGAAACTCGGCAGGCCGGCCGGCGCCTTGCCGAGCACCAGCGTCACGCCGGCGCGCGTGGTGATCGCGACGGCGATGGTGATCAGCGTCAAAAGGATCGGGTTCGGCGTGCGCAACGGGTAGATCGTAAGGCGCTCCGAGCACAGGCCGATGAAGGCTACGACGACCGTTACGATCGGCACCAGCAGCAGGGGCGGCAGGGCGAAGCTGGCATGCAGGAAGGCGCCGATCATGCCGCCCGCCATCACCCATTCGCCCTGCGCGAAGTTGATCGCATCGGTACTCTTGAAAATGACCGTGAAGCCAAGCGCCACCAACGCATAGATGCTGCCCGTGACAAGGCCGCTCAAGGCCAGCTGGAGAATCTGACTTCCGTCCATCGCCGGGCTCTAGACTTCGCCGAGGCGCGGATGGCTGAACTTTCGCAATGTGACTCCGAGATCAGCGAAGGCCGTGCGCGCCTCGCCGAACCACTGCTTGAGCACGGCGGCTTCCTCGGCCACGCTCGATGCGCCGAGCCCGGCGCGCCGCGTCGCCTCGTCGGCGGCGACGATTTCGGCGGCAATATCATTGGGCGCCAGCCACGCGCATTGATAGCCGTTGAGCTCGAGATCGCCGATGACGTGCTCGATCTCCGAGGTAACGTCGGCGAGCATCGACGCGCTCCATTTCTTGGCGTGCTCGGCCAGATAGACCCAGCCAAACGCGACGTGGCGTTCCTTGTCGGTCACCAGCCGTTTCAGGATCGCGGCCGCGACCGGATCCTTGACGTGGCGGAGGTGGCTGCGGTGCAGCTCGAGGTCGATGCCGTCTTGCACCGCCACGTGCGCCGCCACGTAGGCGTCGACCGCGACGCCGGGGTCGAACGCCTTGCGATGAAAACTTTGATTGAAGAACTGGGCGTATTCGGCGTTGACCGGCGCGGGTCGATAGCCGCCGACCAGCTCGGCAAAGCGCCAACAGCATTCGACGTGCCATGCTTCTTCGGTGCCGCGTACCGAAAGAAACATTTTCGGGTCGCTTTCGCCGTTGTGCTCCAGGCAGAAGCGGATGAGGATCGCCGGCGTCTCCGGCATGCCGCCGTACTCGGTCCAGGCCCGTCGGCTCCAGCTCGTCGCGGCGGCGGAAAGCGCCGTGGCGTCGTAGGCGGCGGCATCGAACTTGTCCCACGGAATATGCCGCTCGGGATCCCAGCGGCCTTTCTTTGCCGCTTCGTAGAGCTTACGGATGCTGAGCAGGTTTGGCTCGAGATGCAGCGGAAAGCGGCGCTCCACCAAGGGCGAGTTGCGCCGCTTCTGCAGACGCGCGATCGTGGCCGAGGTCATCAGATCGAACCGAGTTTAGGGTGGAAGAACGGCTTGAGCGTAAATCCCCACGGCTCCATCTGCCGTCGGATTCGCTGCACGCTGGCGACGAAGATCGGCTTTTCGAGTTCTTCGATGGTGGCGCCAAGGCCGGCTTCGTAGGTCAGCCTGTCGGCTTCCGTCTCGCCGCGCGTGGCCGGGCTGTCGGGCGCCAGCCATGAACTGTGGTAGCCGTTCATCTCGACCTTCCCGATCATGGTGACGACGGCTTCTTCGACGATGGCGAGTTCGCGCTTGGACAGCTCCGGCGCACGCCGCTCCATATAGGCCCAGCCGAACGCACAATGCCGCACCTCGTCGCGCATGATCAGGCGCAGGACCTTGTTCGCCACCGGATTGGTCGTGATCTCGATCAGGTGCGCGAACACGTCGAACGCAATCTCTTCGGCGGCGCAAACCAGGCTGGCGACGATCGCTTCGAGGGTGATCGCTGGATCGAGCGCCATCTTGCGCACGCCGTGCGTCGAAACCGAGCCCTGGAAGGCCGCCTGGACCGGCTCCTTGACGTAGCCGCCCAGCTTTTCGGCCATCAGATAGCAGGCCTCGGCGTGGCGCGATTCCTCCTGGGTCCGGATGGTGAAAAAGAACCGCAGATCCGGCGGATGCCGTTCCTGGCAGAACCGGATCTGCAGTGCAGGGCTTTCGGAGATGGCGCCGTATTCGCCCCAGGCCCGACGGCTCCAGTAGAGCCGCGCCGCCATGAGCTGCTCCGGCGTTTTGCCGGAAAGATCGAGCTGGTCCCACTCGATCGCGGTTTGCGGATCCCATTGATTCTTGATCGCCGAGCGGTACAGCTCGCGAATCTTGGGAATACGCACGCCGAGATCGAGCGGGAAGCGCATTTCGGGCTCGTCTAGCAACGAGCGAACGGCAACGGCGGTCATCGCCTTATCTCCTTATCGGTTGAGGCCGAAGTTTCAGACGGCCAGGCGCCAACGATTGTCCTTCCAGGTGACGACTGTGCCGTCGGCCTTGGAAAGCCCGGAATGCTTGTCGGCCGCGAAGGTGAAATTGCCGCCGACGCCGGGATAGTTCTTGATGCCCTCGATCGCGCTGCGGATTTTCGCCTTGTCGTTTCCGCCGGCCGCGATCGCCACCGCCGCCAGATTGATCGCATCGTAGGTCTGCGCGACGAACTGGTTCGGCAGCTGCTTGAAGCGGGCTTCGTAGCGCTTGGTCAGGTCCGCGATACGAGCCTTGACCGGATCGCTCGCCGGCAGGTCGCCGCCGACCGGGAATTTCACGCTCAGCAGGAACGTGCCGTCCGCGGCGCCTTCGGCAAGTTTCATGTAACGATCGTCCACGAAACCGTAGCTGTGCATGATCGTGCGGTCGCCGAGCCCGAGCTGCTTGGCCTGCTTCAGGAACACGACGCCGCTTGGCGTGATGGTCCAGCACAGGATCGACTTGGCGTCGCTCGATTTGATGCGCGTGAGCTGGGCCGTAAGATCGGTGTCGCCCGGATTGAACGATTCGTGGGACACTTTGATGCCGTACTTCGGCGCGACTTTGTTGATCTGTTCCTTGGCGCTCGCCCCGAAGCCCGAACTGTCCGCCAGCAGGCAGACCGACTTGATTCCGCGCTTGGTCCAGAATTCGCAGGCCACGTCCAAGACCTGATCGTCGTCGATCGTGCTCTTGAAGGTCCACTTGCGTTCAGCGATCGGGTTGACGATCTGCATGCTGCCTTCGGTCGAGATGAAGGGCACGCCGGCGCGTTCGACGATCGGCACCATTGCCAGCGCAATGCCGCTGGCGTTGCCGCCGCCGACGATGATGTCGACATTGTCCTGCTCGATCAGGCGCCGCGTTGCGGTGACGCCGCGCGAGCTCTGGGTTTCGGCGTCGTAGAAGAACCACTGGATCTTCTTGCCGCCGATGCCGCCCTTGGCGTTGATCTCCTCGATCGCCAGCTCCATGCCGCGTTTCATGTGATCGCCGAGGAAAGCGCCCGGGCCGGTGATCGACAGAATAGTGCCGATCTTGGCCGTCGCAGCTTGGGCGCGAACGATTCGCGGCGCCGAAATGGCCACCGCACCCGCACCGACACCGACAATAAATTCGCGTCTTTTCATCGAACCCACTCCCCCAATTTTACATGTTTAGGCTACAGCGGGACGCTGAAGCCGTACCGAACCACATCGCCGCGATAGATCGATCTGCCGGACATGACGACATCGCCGTCCTTCGACAAGTACCGGAGATGGCGAACCAAGGTCGGCTCGCCCGGCAACACACGCAAATGCTTTGCACAGTCGGCATCGGCGCCGACCGCCTCGACCTGCATTTCGACGCGATCGAGGCTAACGGACTGTTTTATCCAATCGACCAGCGAGCGCGTCTCGGCATCGCTGCGTTTCAGTTTACCGCCGAGCCGCTTCGGCAGATACCGGTGATCGAGCACGATCGGCACGACGCCCAGCAGGCGCAGGCGCGCGATATAGACGATATCGGGACCAAGTTTCGGATCCGGCGGCACGCCCTCGGAAATGCCCCTGCCAATAGCCAGAATGCGGACCGACATGGGCCTGCCGTTGCTGGCCATGCCCTCGAAGAAGCTGGCGAGCGGCCGCTCCTCGATCTTGTGGGGCGAGACGAAAGTGCCGATGCCCTTGACCCGGCGCAGGAATCCTTCGTCGACGAGTTGCTGGATCGCCTGGCGCGCGGTCATCCGGCTGACTTCGAAGCGCTGCGATACTTCCTCGTCGCCGTAAAAGCGCGCATCGGCGGCGCTGCCGGACAGTTCCGCCATCAACTTGCGCGCGATCTGCGCGTACAGCGGCAACGGCGACGACCGGTCGATGCCGGCGGATTGAGCGCTCTGTGCGGAAGGGGGCTTGATGTCGAGGCGCATCGAACGCGATCCTATTTTCTTGTCTATACATTAGGACAACATACGGACGTTGTAAACTTGGCCGAATCGTTCGCCGCCGCGGTCAGCCACGCCGCTGGTGAACAACGATATTTTGGCGTTTGCGCAAGCAACGCACACAATTCGCGTGCTCCCGGCCGCCGATTCTGCGGATGCCGGGCGTGCCCCGCGCGGGATATCCGCGCGGTCGAAAGCGCCGGGTCATGCTCCGCAGGCACGCCGATCGGTCATCGGTAACAAATGTAACGCCGCCCTTGACGCGTCGGCGGCGCGACCCAAATGTGCCACCGCCGCGCGCATTCGTGCCGCGTGCATCGCTCTTTGCATCGTCAATCGATTTTTCGAAAGCGGGTTGGCGATCGCGGCGCGATGCGTCAGCCCTAAGGCACCCTAAGCCCTAAGGTGAAAAAGCGTAACATTCGTAACATCGCGGCATCGAACGGGCGCGTCGCGCGACGCGCCGGCCGCAACGCGGGTTGATGGATTGCGCAGCGGACTGCGTTGGGTCGGCAAAGGGCGGGCAAAGGACCCGCAACGACGCACGGGCGATGGGGCAGGCCGAAAGCAGCCGGGGCAACTTGTGCGCATACAATGAGCGCGATTTTGCGGCCCATGCATGTTTCTAAAGCGGGACGCCGGCAACATTTAGCGCTTATCATGCGTCGCGCCGGGGCGCGGCCGAATTGCAGGCAACGGGGCCTTTCGGCGTTTGGGAGCGGTGGACGATGGCGAAGCCGAAATTTTCGCGCGCGGCAATCTGGGTGCTGGTGGCGGGGTCGCTGATTCTCGCGATTTCGACCGGCATGCGCCACGGCTTCGGCATCTTTCTGCAGCCGATGAGCCTCGATCACAGCTGGGGCCGCGAGGTGTTTTCGTTCGCCATTGCGATCCAGAACATCGTTTGGGGTCTCGCCCAACCGTTTGCCGGCATGCTCGCCGACCGCTACGGCGCCGGTAAAACCATCGTCGTCGGCGCGTTGCTGTATTGCGCCGGCCTGGCCCTGATGGCGATATCGCATACGGGTCTCGCGTTCAGCCTCAGCGCCGGCGTGCTGGTCGGTCTCGGCTTGGCCGGCACCACGTTCAGTGTCGTGTTCGGCGCCGTCGGTCGGGTCGCGGCGCCGGAGCATCGGGCCGTGGCCCTCGGCATCGCCGGCGCGGTCGCCTCGATCGGCCAGTTCATTTTGTCGCCCGTCAGCTTGGCCTTGATCGAGGGCTTCTCCTGGCCGATCGCCTTGTTCGGCCTGGCGATCCTGGCCGCCTTCATGGTGCCGCTGGCGTTTCCGATGATGGAACGCGCCGGCTCCGCCGGGCCGCCGGAAATGACCGCGCGCGAAGCGTTGCGCGAAGCGTCGCGGCATTCGGGGTTCTGGCTGTTGTCGTTCGGATTTTTCGTCTGCGGCTTCCAGGTCGTCTTCATCGGCGTGCATTTGCCGGCGTTCCTGGTGGACCAGCGACTGCCCAACCATGTCGGCACAACGGCGCTCGCGCTGGTCGGCCTGTTCAACGTGGTGGGATCGTTTGTCTCCGGCATGGTGGCCAACCGCATCCCGAAGCCCTACCTGCTCAGCCTCATGTACGGCGGGCGCGGCGTGTTCGTCGCGCTGTTCATCTTCACGCCGATCACCGCCACATCGGCCTACATTTTCGCGATCGCGATGGGGCTGGTTTGGCTGGCGACCGTGCCGCTGACCAACGGCGTGGTGGCGACGATCTTCGGCGTGCGCAACTTGTCGATGCTGGGCGGCATCGTGTTCATGTTCCACCAGATCGGCGCGTTTCTCGGCGGCTGGCTCGGCGGACTGGTGTTCGATGCGACCGGTTCGTACGACACGGTCTGGTTCATCGTCATCGGATTGAGCGTGCTCGCAACAATGCTCAACCTGCCGATCAAGGAAGTCCCGATCCCGTCGCTGACGCGCGCCAAAGCGCGGGCCCAGGCTTAGTCTAGGTTTTCGGCGGCTCGCCGCGCGCCTTGCGTTTGTTGTCGAGCGCCAGAACGGCGTCGGCCAGCACGCGCATGGCGCGCTCCGCGTTCTTATCGTCGATCAGGTCGACGTCGAGGAACAGGTCCATGCCTGGCGTATGCTCGGCGATGACGCGCCGTTGCTCCGCCTGCTCGCCGATCATGCCTTCGACCGCGTACGGAACGATCTCGCGGCTGATGCCTTTCATGGTGATCGGCGGCAGGGTGCGCGCGTGGACCATGTTGCGCACCAGCGCGTAGGTTTCATACGAGATCACGATGCCGCCCGGCTCGGCGATGGATTGCAGGCGCGCGGCCAAATTCGCCTCGGCGCCGATGATCGTATAGTCCATGCGGTCGCTCGACCCGAAATTGCCGACATTGCAAAAGCCGGTGTTGATGCCCATGCGGACTTTGAATGGCTGTTCGACGCCGCGCGTGCGCCATTTGGAATTGAGGTCGACAAGGCGGCGCTGCATGTCGATCGCCATGCGCATGCATTCCTTGGCGTCTTCCTCGACCCCCTTCGTCTCGGGGTCGCCGAAGAACACCAGGATGGCGTCGCCGATGAACTTGTCCAGCGTGCCGCCGTGCTTCAGCGCGATGTCCGACATTTCGGTCAGGTACTCGTTGAGCAGCTGCGTGAGTTCCTCCGGCTGCAGGCGCTCCGTCGTCGCGGTGAAATCCTTGATGTCGGAGAAAAAGATGGTGAGTTTCTTGCGCTCGGTCGCGATCGAGACGTCCTTCTGGCCGCTGAAGATGCTTTTATAGATTTGCGGCGACAGGTACTTGGCGATTTTCATCGAGATCGAGGCGAGAAAATCGTTGGCGGTCTCGAGTTCGCGGTTGGCGCCCTGAATCGCGAGCGCCTGCCTGCGCTGCACGAAAATGAAGCTCAGCCCGAGCAGCGCCGCGATCGCGAAATAGAACAGCAAATACTTGAAGGCGAAGATGTTGGCGGCGATCGGCTGATTGATGATGAACTCCTGGATGCCGCGCACGTCGCCGACCTTCCAGTCCTTCTTCGGGCTTTCCGGATGCACGTTGTGGCACGAGACGCAGGCCTCGCCCATGGTCACGGCGGTGACCAGGCGCACGCGCTGGTCGAAGATCGAGCCGACGACATCGTAGATTTGCAGCTTGGCGTCCTTGCGCAGGCGCGCCAGCGCGTCCTTTTCGAAGGCGTCGAGCGCATGCGGCTCGCGGTTGGCGAACGGGTAGTCGGAGACGAACCGGTAGCGCACCTTGCCGTCCTGTTCGCTGACCAGCCGGCCAAGTTCGAGCGACAGCGTGGCCGGAATCGGGATCGCTCCGGGGGTCTCGAGATAGTTGTGGACGACCCTGGTTTGGCCATTGTGCGCTAGCACACGGCCGACGATATTGCGGCCGTAGAACGCGCGCACGCCGTTGATCAGGGCGCCTACTTCGTCGGCCTGGTTGCGCAGATTGCGTTCCGACAGGCTGCGCAGATCGAGCCAGACCGAGAACGGCAGGCCGGCCAGCAGCAACAGCACCAGCAGCACCATGACGGGCGTGCGGGCGGGCTTATAGACTTTCCTGGTCTGGTCTCCCGTAGTCATCGAGCCGACTCCCGTTCGCCCGCATCCAACCGGCGCGTTGCGACGGTATTCAACCAAAGGTTATCGGACCGTTACTCGATTGGATAGGGTCTCCGGGTCAGAATGTGCCCGGCCGCTTGCGGATGATGTGGTAGCACTCGGACGTCATCACCGTTTCGCCCTTCTGGTTGATCGTCGAGTGCCGGGTCAGCATCGAGCCGCGGTCCGGCTTGGATTGCGACGGCGTGCACTTGAGCACTTCGGTTTCGACCCGCAGCGTGTCGCCGGGCCGCACCGGGATCAGCCAGTTGATCTTCTCGAAGCCGGGGCTGGCGAAATTGCACTTGGCCAGGAGCCCGCTGGCCAGGAACAGCCGGAATGTGACGCAAATCGTGTGAAACCCGCTGGCGAACAGCCCGCCGAGCGCATGCTTCTTGGCCGCTTCCACATTGACGTGGAACGGCTGCGGATCCCACTGCAGCGCGAAATCGATGATCTGGGATTCGGTAATCGTGATGCCGTGGGTATCGAACCGATCGCCCACCTTGAAATCGTCGAAGTAAAGATCGTAACCGGACATGGTCGATTTTCTCGCGCTATTGAATTGTCGGAGGGTTTGTTATCGCGTCGGCATGACCGTGTCGACCCGCCTCATAGCGCGTCGGCGATGGCCTTGCCCAATTCCTCTGTCGAAGCCGTGCCGCCGATATCGCGGGTCCGCACCTTGCCTTCGGCCAGCACGCGCGAAAACGCGGCTTCGATGGCCCGCGCGGCCGCCGGCTCGCCCAAATGCTCGAGCATCATGGCGCCCGACCAGATCTGGCCGATCGGGTTGGCGATCTTCTTGCCCGCGATATCCGGCGCCGAGCCGTGCACCGGCTCGAACATCGATGGGTGCTCGCGCTCGGGGTTGATGTTGCCGGACGGCGCCACGGCGATCGTGCCGGTCGTGCCGGGGCCGAGGTCGGAAAGAATATCGCCGAACAGGTTCGAGCCGACGACCACGTCGAACCAATCGGGATGCTGGACGAAATGCGCGGTCAGAATGTCGATGTGGAACTGGTCCCACTTCACGCCGGGATAGGATTTAGCGACCTCGCGCACTCGTTCGTCCCAGAACGGCATGGTGTGGATTATGCCGTTGGACTTGGTCGCCGAAGTGAGATGCTGCTTCGGCCGGCTTTGGGCCAGGTTGAACGCGTAACGCAGAATGCGGTCGACGCCCCTGCGCGTGAACACGTTCTCCTGGATCGCCATTTCGTTTTCCGTGCCGACATACAATCTGCCGCCGATTTCGGAGTACTCGCCTTCGTTGTTTTCGCGCACGATCCAGTAATCGATGTCGCCGACCTTGCGGTTGGCGAGCGGCGAGGCGATCCCGGGCAGCAGGCGCACCGGCCGCAGGTTGACGTATTGCTGGAATTGCCGGCGGATCGGGATCAGCAGGCCCCAGAGCGATACATGGTCGGGCACGCCGGGGAAACCGACTGCGCCCAGGTAAATCGCATCGGCCTTGGCGAGCTGCGCCAAACCGTCGTCGGGCATCAGCTTGCCGGTCTTGTGGTAGCGCTCGCAGCCCCAATCGTATTCGGTCCAGTCGAAGCCGAGGCCGAATTTCCTGCCGGCCGCTTCCAACACGCGCTGGCCTTCGGGCATGACTTCGTTGCCGATGCCGTCGCCGGCGATGACTGCAATGCGAAAACGCTTCACTTCAGGACTCCCATCGTTTTTCGAAATAGTGCACGCCGGGCAGGGGATTGTCGTAGTAGGCGGGGATCTCGACGAAGCCGAGCGTGCGGTAGACCGACATGGCGGCCAGCATGGTTTCGACGGTATCGAGACGCATGGCACGGTAGCCCGCCCGGCGCGCGAATTCGAGCGTCGTTTCGGCCAACGCGCGGCCCAGCTTGAGGCCGCGATAGCCGCCGCGAATGAACAGGCGCTTCATCTCGCAGATATCGCGCTCCAGCGGACGTACCGCAACGCAACCCGCAAGCCGGCCGTCCACCTCGGCGAGCCAGGCGTTGCCGGCAGGCGGCGCATACTTGCCGGGCAGCGTCGCCAACTCCTCGTCGAAGCCCTGGAAGCACAGGCTGAAATTCAGCGACTGCGCGTATTCCGTGAACAAATTGCGCAGCGCTTCGAGATCGGCGGCGCTGCGTACCGCGCGGACGACAAGGGCGGGCGGGTTCGGGGTCACGGCTTGGCAACCTTGGAGATCATGAACCGGCCCGAGCCGCGCACCAGGAGGTTGCCTTTGGCATCGACGATCTCGCTATCGGCGAATGCGACCGTCTCGGTGCGATGGGAGAGGCGGCCGCGGCAGGTGAGCGGCCCCGTCGAGGCCCAGATGCCGCGCAGATAGTCGATCGAGAGCCGCATGGTCGCCGGAATAAAACTGGGCGCGAGCGTCGATTGCAGCGAAACGCCGCATGCGCTGTCGATCAAGGTGGCGGCAATGCCGCCGTGCAGCGAGCCGAGCGGATTGTATTGATGCGGGCCCGGCGTGCAGGCGAATTCCGACCAGCCGTCGCCGAGCGCGACGATCTCGATGTCGCACGCCTGATACATCGGCGCCGGCGGCAGCTCGCCCTTCGCCATGCGCGTGAAGAACTCCAGACCGGTCATCGACCGGCGCGCCTTTGCCATGGCGAGCGGGTCGTCCCACGAACAACGATACTCGCGCAGGCCGGCACCGGGTGCCGCGGGTGGGGCGCTGGCCATCTTCGGCAGCACGATGCAGGTGGTCGAACCGCGCGCGTAGACCGTGCCGTCCGGGCCGGTCAGGTCCGCATCGGCGATGATGGTTTGACGGCCGCGTTTGACGACCTTGCCGCGCGCCGACAGCAGGCCGGAATCAACGGTAATGCCTTTGAGGTAATCGACCTGCAGCGACATGGTAGTGAAGCCCACGCCGCGCGGCACGGTGGTCTGGCAGGCAATGCCGGTGCCGCTGTCGATCATCGCGGCGGCCAGGCCGCCATGTACCGTGCCCATCGGGTTGTAGTGGAACTCTTGCGGCCGTACTTGGTATTCGGCGGCGCCGTCGGTCGCATCGGTGAGCCACATGTCGAGCAGCGGACCGATCGCGGGCTGCGGCAACTCGCCCCTAGCGATGCGGCTGGTGAATTCCAGGCCGGAGAATTCCGGCGCGCGCGCGGCGAGCTCGGACGGCTCCGGCCAGGTCGAGATGCGTGTGCGCGTGGCTGCGGCTGCGTCGCTCATTTTGCCTCGGGCCGCAGGATCAGGCAGGTCGCAGATCCGCGCGCATAAACAGTGCCTTTTGAATCCGTGATCGTCGCGTCGGCGATGGCGACGCGCCCGCCGGCCTTGACGACCTTGCCGTGACAGCGGATTTCGCCGGACTCGTCGGTGATCGCTTTGATGTAATCGACCGAAAGGTTGATCGTCGTGTAACCGACGCCGGGCGGCAACTGCGTGTGGACCGCGCAGCCGGTCGCACTGTCGATCAAGGTGGCGGCCAAGCCGCCATGGACCATGCCGATCGGGTTGTAGTGCATTTCGCCGGGCCGGCAGGCGAACACCACATCGCCGTCATTGACGCTTTCGAGGCGGAAATCCAGCGTCGCGCCGATCGGCGGGGCGGGCACGGCGCCGCTCTGGACCGCCCGCATATATTCCAGGCCGCTCCATTTCCGGCCGGCGCTGGCGCCGGCCTTGGGGTCGTCCCACGTATAGGTTCGGCTGCGATTGGGGGATGCCATTGTCTGGTCGCTCCTGTGCAAGGACCGAGCCATTTACCGTACCGGCGCGGGCACGCCAAGACCCGCCGCGCGAGGGCCCGCATGTGGCGTCAACATGGATGCGGCTGGAATTAATGGCCGTCAGGCGGCGGATAAAAAAGCTGGTCGACGGCCACGCCGGTTACGCCGAGCAAGACGGCAATCGGCGCGAAGTCGAAATTCTCGCCGCTTCCGTCGCGATCGATTTCGAGTGTTGTGTTGCCGTCTTTTTCGAAGACGCGGGCGAATTGTTCGAGACTGTCGCTCGCCGGAATGTCGGTCAACACGTCTGAGATCTGAATCTCATCACTCTCGGTGGTATTGAAATCGAGAATCACGCTGGGCGCGATGCCGAACTTGCTCGGCACGTGCAGGATGAAAATATCGGCGCCTTCGCCGCCCTCCAGCCGGTCCGCATTGCCGCCGCCGTCGAGTACATCGTTGCCGCCGAACCCGCGCAAATAGTTCTGCCCGCTGTTCCCGACGAGGTGATTGTCGTCGCTGTCGCCCTCGATGCTGGCGAACTGGCTAATATCGGCAATCGCCGTCGTTACCACGTCGTGCCCCGGCAGGATCGTCCCTTCGGTCGGATTGGCGATCATGATCGTGAAGTTCTCGAAGCCCTCGATCTGCGCATCGAGCAGCAGGGGCAGTTCGATTGTCAGGCTTTCCGGGCTGCCGGCGGTGAAGGTCAGCACGTCGCCGGTCAGCACGATGCCCGAATCCGGGCCGAGCTCGTCGATGGCGGCCTGCACACGGGCCAGGAAGCTCTCGACAAAATCGGATTCGTCGGCCGCGCCTTCGCCCTTTCCGAAAACGATCATCAATTGTATTGAAATCGACTGGTCGTCGGCCAGCGGCCCTCCGCCATAACCGATGACATAGCTGGGCGTCGCGTCTTCGGTAACCAGAAGATCGCCGGTCAACGTCCAGGTAATCGGGTCGGACCCGGGTTTTTCGTTGTCGACGATGACGCCGAGCGATTCGTTGCCGACCTCAAAGGCCTTGGTCGGGATGTCGAGGACCGAAAGCGCGAAATATTCCTGCACTTCGGCAATCTTGTCGTCGATCAGCTGCACAGTGACGGTCGCGTAATGCTGGCCGGCCGCGAACGCGATCGAACCGGAGGTACCGATAAAATCCTCGCCGGCCAAGGCTGTACCGTCGCGCGTCTGGAAATAGGCGGTCGCATCGGTGTCGAGGTCGCCCGATCGATAGACGTAAAAGGTTAGAAAGTGCGCCTCGTCCGCAGCTTCGCCGTTCGGAAAGAACGGATTTTCGCCCTGGGGCAATTCGAAGCCAAGCGGCGGCGGCGCATCGACGCCGCGGCCGTCCGCCTGCAATAGGGGCGCCGTCCGATCGTCCGGCGGCGGCGTCAGCAGAAAGCCTTCATGGCCGAGTCCGCCGCCCGGCAATAGCGTGAACAGTCTTGGCAGATCGAGGGCCGGTCCGCGGAACGGATTGATCCGTCCGTCGGGCGACGAATCGTTGGGGGCCGCGAAGTCCCCCGGCACGAACGGCTGATTCTTGTCGTTGTCGTGTTCGATCGGCGCCGGGCCCCTGGCGGTGCCCGGCGGCACGCCGGTCAGGATCGACGACAGCCTGATATTTTCCGCTTCGTCCGCCGGCGTGTCGCGGGCGATTTTCGGCAAAGCCAAATCTTCGAGCGCCTCGAACAGGCGCGCAATGGTCGTCAGCGGGTCTTCGAAATCCAGCCGGATGCCGAGATTGTCGCTAAAACGTTGCATCGAGTCGGTATCGAACAGAATCGACAGCTGAACCGCGGCGGCGATGAACCAAGCCAGATAGGTTTCGGGCACCGCGGACCGACGCTCGTCGTTATCGTCGCGTTCGCGCGCCTCGATCTTGCGGTTGTTGCCGAACATTTCGTACAGGAACACGGCCAGGAATAGGCCGAGCATCGACTGTCCGCGCAGGCTGCCGCGCTGGCGCGCAATCCGCATGATGATGTCGCGCGCATGCGGATTTGCGCGCATGGCGGCAACGAGTATTTTCTGCGCTTTTTCCGGATCGATCTTCAGCGCGGCTTCGATGATTTCCTTGGTCAGCTCGGGCCGTCCCTGCACCGCCTTGTCGACGAAGGTCAGCGTGGGGTCGACGTGGCCTGGGCCGGCAAACGGATTGATGCGGAAATCGACGCTGCGGTGACCATTGCCGTTGCCATGACCGTTTCCGTTGCTATGGCCGTTGCCGTTTACGCGGCCGTTCCCATCTCCGTGGCCATGGCCATTACCGTTACCATGGCCGTTGCCATTGCCGTTCGCGGACTGTTTGGCGTCTTGCGGTGCTTCGCCATCGCTACCGTCGCCCTGTAAACGGCGTGCGTCCGCCAAAGCCTCTTCGAGGCTGCGCGCCGTGCGATTAAGGTAGGGCGAAACGGCGTCGGACATGCCGACAGGAACTCCGACCAAAAATACTTGCGAGCGAGTTAAGCCTTCGGCTCCAATTAATAGTTTGTCAATATTTGATTAAATTATAATTAATAATTAGTAAAATTATGGCGTTTCCCGCTACTATTGCAACGGTTTTGCACCCGCAATTCACAGAGTTATCCACATTGGCCGCATGCCGCATACAGGCCCTAGACTTTGGGCGTTTCGCCGGCAAGAACGCGCGCATACAGGGGACGGTCGATATTGCCCCCGCTTAGCACCAGGCCGAGCTTGCGGCCGCGCCGTTCGGGTGGATCCAATAACGCCGCAGCCAGGGGCGTGGCGGCGGCACCCTCGGCAATATTGTGGGTATCGGTATAGTAGTGGCGCATGGCGTCGGCGATGGCCGCTTCGGACACGCGGACAACGCGATCCGCGCCGCGACCGATTTCGTCCACCGCCGCGTCGACCGGGATACGGCACGCAACGCCGTCGGCGAATGTCGCGGCGCTGTTGGTTGAGACCGCCCGTTTGGCCTGGAAGGACAGGGCATAGGCGGGCGCATTCTCGGCCACCACGCCGACCACGCGCGTCGCCAGGCCCAGCGCATTGCGCGCCGCGATCACGCCGCAGATGCCCGAGCCCAGGCCGATCGGCACATAGACCGTGTCGAGATCGGGCAGGGCGCGGAACATTTCCAGCGCGTAGGTGGCGACGCCTTCGATCAGCGGCCGGTCGAACGACGGGACGAAATGCAGACGCTCGGATTCGGCCAAGCGCCGGGCTTCTTCCAGCGCCGCCTGGAAATCGTGACCGTGCTCGATCAGCTCGGCGCCGTAGGCGCGCATGGCGGCGTTCTTTTCCACCGAGTTGCCGTGCGGGACCACGATGACGGCGCGCAGGCCCAGCCGTTGCGCCGCAAAGGCAAGACTCTGGCCGTGGTTGCCGCGGGTCGCGGCGATGATGCCGCTTGCCTCCGGCCGCTCGGCGCGTAATCGGGCAAGATAGATCAATCCGCCGCGCACCTTGAACGCGCCGGTCGGATTGTGGTTTTCATGCTTGACCCACACCTCGGCGCCGACGCGCGCCGACAACAGCGGCCAATGCAGTTGCGGCGAGGGCGCCATCGCGCCGTGCACCAGCTCGGCGGCGCGTTCGATATCGATAAGGCTGGGTAACATTGTCGGTTCCTCGCCCACATGGGCAATTGAAGTGGGCAAATAGGTTGACCGGTTAGACCGCGAAGTTGCCCTCGAGTGCGGTGATCGCGCGGCCGCCGATGCGTATGCGATGGCTGTCGCGGACCGGCGTCGCTTCGGCATAGACGCGTCCGGGCCGCTGCATTTCGGTGCCCTGCTCGGACCAATAGGCAAATTCGGGCCGGCCGAGCAGATTGTGATGCGCAATATACGCTGCGACGCAGCCGTTGCCCGAGCCGCACACCGGATCCTCCGGTACGCCCTCGGCCGGCGCGAACGAGCGCACCTTGACAGTGCAGCCTGCCGCCAGCGCGCCCAGGCTGAAAACGGAAATGCCGGCGATTTTATGACCCGGCGCAATTTGCTCGATGATCGCGTGGTTCGGCTGCGCCGCTGCGAGCGCCTGCGGTGTCGCAACGCCGAACACCAGCCAGGGGAGGCCGGTCGAGACGATGCAGGCCGGGGTGCCGACCATGTCGGCAACGCTGCGCTGCAAAGCCTGCGCGCGCCGTTCGAGCGGCAAGTCGATCGCGGTAAATTTGGGCGCGCCTTGCGTCATCACGAACGACCAGCCCTCGGCGTCGCGTGCCGTTTCGACGGGCACGACGCCGATGCCGCATTCCTGCATGAGCGTGAAGGGCGTGGCGCGCGACTTGACGCGATTTTCTTCGAGCATCGCAAAGGCGGTCGCGACGGTCGGATGACCGGCAAACGGAATTTCGCTGCGCGGCGTGAAGATGCGCGCGCGATAATCGGCTTCCGGCAGGGTCGGCCGGACGACGAAGACGGTTTCCGAAAGATTCATCTCGCGTGCAATCGCTTGCATCGAGGTAGCCGGAATGTCGTCGGCGTCGAACACGACCGCCGCCGGATTGCCGGCGAAGCGCTCGGTGGTGAACGCATCGACTTGCAGAAAGCGATAGGTTTTCATTTACAGCCTTTCGCTTCCGGCGCGGCTAGCCGCGCCAGAACGGTTTTCGCCATTCCTCATAGGCTTCGGCGCGCGTGATGCCGATATCCTTAAGCAAGTGATCGTCAAGCTCGGCCAGCCGTTGACGGGAGCGCTTGCGCTCAAGGCTCCGCAGCATGCCTTCCAGCGTGCGCCCGAAGGTGCCGCCGAAGTTAGCCCACCAGCTCGTCCGAGCGGTGGTAGGGTCGTCTTCGGACAATGTATCGGTACATTGTTCCATTGTATCCTCCATTTTGATAAAGTGTACCGATTCAGAGTAATAACAATTGACACTATGTACCCGTCAATCTAAACATTGTCACCATGACAATGTGGCTGCCGAAAATCGACGGACGATCCGGCCCGAAATATCAGGCCATCGCCGATTCCATTCTGGATGCAATCCGCGCCGGCGATCTGGGCCCCGGCGACCGATTGCCACCGCAACGCGAATTGGCGTGGAAGCTCGGCGTCACGGTCGGCACGGTCACGCGGGCCTATCTGGTCGGCGAGCAGCAAGGCGTGCTGTCGGGTGAAGTCGGGCGCGGCACTTACGTGCGACGAAAGCCGACACCGATCAGCAACGAACTGCTGCCGCGCAATCTGGACAACACGCTGCGCCTCACCGTCAACGCCTCGTACAGTTCCGATTTCGAAACTTTTCTCGCCGAAGCCCTGCGCGCCATCGCGGAAAAGAAGGGCCTCGAACGCCTGCTGCACTACATGCCCGCCGCCGGCCACCCCGAGCACCGCGCGCTCGGCGCGGCCTGGATCGCCCGCGCGGGTTATCAAGTCCCGGCCGATCAAGTCTTCCTGACCAACGGCGCGCAGCAGGCGCTGTCCGTCGCGATGCAGGTTCTAACGCGGCCGGGCGAAGCGATATTGACCGAGGCATTGACCTACACGGCGGTATTGGACAATGCGCGCAACCTGGATCGCAGGCTGCACGGCGTTGCGATGGACGAGGACGGCGTCATTCCGGAGGCGCTCGAAGCCGCCGCGAAGACGACCGGCGCGAAAGTCGTCTTGCTGATTCCGACCTTGCAGAACCCGACCTCGTCGACCATGAGCGACAAGCGGCGTCAACTGATCGCGAAGGTCGTGGAACGCAACGACCTGATTTTGATCGAAGACGACGTCTATGGCTTGCTGCCGATGAGCCGCCCGGCGCCGATTGCGGCGCGGATTCCCGAACGTACGTTCTACCTGACCAGCGCGTCGAAATCGGTTGCGCCCGGTTTGCGTTGCGGTTGGCTTGTCGTGCCGCGCGCGCACGCCGAGAAAGTCAACGCCACGATCTATGCGCTGAACTGCTCGCATCCGCCGCTGACCCACGAAGTGCTCCGGCAATGGATCGAGGACGGCACGGCCGACCGCATGGTCGCGCAGCATCGATCGGAAGCCGCCGCGCGCCATGCCATCGCCGGCGAAGTGCTCCACGGATTGAGCTGGCACGGCGCACCGCAATGTTTCCACGTCCTGCTCGATTTGCCGGCGCCGTGGCGCAGCGAGCAGTTCGTATCGTCCGCCCTGGCCCGGGGCATCGCAGTCGTGCCGGCGTCGTCGTTCGCGGTGGACAAAGCGACCGCGCCGCAGGCCGTGCGCATTTCGATCGCGGCGGCGCCCGATCGCGCGCAACTGCGCGACGCCCTCGTCACCCTGCGCGATCTCGCCCTGCGCGGACCCAATCATTCCGCGTCGGTCCAGCAGGTTATTTAGCGCCACTCTCGCACCGGCAAGAATCGAATGGGGCCGTGAGATGTTGCGGTGGCCGGTCATTCGCGAGCGCAGGGATATCAGGCCCGCACCAGGATTTCACGCCAACGTAAGCGCATGCCATAGGCGGCCGTGCATCTGCGCGGCCGATGCGAACGACTGCGCGCGTCCTGCGAAATACTTCAGATGCGCTGCCCGCTCGAGCGATACGCCAGAACAGCAAAATGCTCTGGCCAAAAAATTTAAATCGACCTATCGTTTCAGTGCTTGTGCCTAATTCACAAAGACACAAAAACCGGTTTGTGGGGGCGATATGATCCGCGGATTTGGCATAGTGGCGTCTTTGATTGTCGGCATGCTGGTCATCGCGGGGCAAGCGCGGGGACAAGCGCCGGTTGCACTGGTCGAGGACGTGAAAGGTAGCCCGCCCGGTGTCGAGTTCATGGATTATGTCTCGCCAGGCAAGGTAATCCAGCTCGGGCGCAACGATGCCATCGTACTTGGCTATATGAAGTCCTGCTGGCGCGAGACGATCACCGGCGGCATCGTGACGATCGGCGCTGAGCAGAGCGACGTGCGCGACGGCAAGGTCGACCGGGTCAAGGTTGCCTGCGACGCCGGCAAGATGCAGTTGACCGCACAGCAGGCGAACAAGGCCGGCGTAATGGTGTTCCGCGATCGGCCCAGGCCGCAAATCACGATTTACGGGCGGTCGCCGGTGGTCGAGATCAAGGGCGGCGGCAACCTGGTGATCGAGCGTCTCGACAAAGCCGGGGAGCGGTACGCGGTTCCCATCGCATCCGCCCAACTGATGCAGGGCGCATTCTACGATCTTGCCTCGATCAGTGTGGTTCTTGCCGCCGGTGGCACATACCGTGCGAGTCTGGGCACGCAGCAGATCGTCTTCAGAGTCGATGCATCCGCGCAACCCGACCGAGGGCCGATCATCGGCCGCCTCTTGCGCTTCCAGCCAATCAATTGATCGGAGTCCCGCGTTAATGGGGCGGATGTCCCGACGGGATATATCTGCAGCGGCGGCCATCGCGCTGGTGACCGGCATCGCGGTCGCGTCGCCGGGGTTTGAGTTCTTGCGCGGCCTTTCGATCGACGCGCTTACGGCACTGCGCTGGCAAGTGTTTCCCAAGACGCACGATCCTGAGCCATCGCAGGTGGTCGTGGTGGCGATCGACGAGCAGACATATCGGACGCCACCCTTCGACGGCACGCCGAGCGTCACCTGGACGCGCGAAATCGGCCGGACACTGACGGCCTTGATCGACGGCGGCGCCAAGGTGGTCGGTTTCGATATCGTATTCCCGACATCCATCGAGCAGTCGCAGATCCCGTTCGGAGACGACACGCTCGGCACAAAAGTACGCGGATTCGATCGAGATTATCTTCGTGCGCTCGCCGCTGCGGCGCGCGCCGGCAAACTCGTGCTCGGTCAGGTTCAGCATGGCGATCATCCGATCATGCCATCTCCGGGGCAGCGCATCGCGGTCGACCAACAACGCAATATCCGGCCGCTCAATCTGTTCAGCGATCCCGACGGCGTGGTGCGCCGCGTGCCGCTCGGCTTCTCGGTCGACGGCGCCAGCGTGCCTTCCATGTCGGTCGAACTCGTCGCCCGCGCGCTCGGCGACGCACCCAAGGTGACGCCCGATGGCGCGCTGACGCTGGGCGGATACTTAGTCCCGGCAATCGTGGCGAACACGTTGACCTTGAATTTCAACGGTGCCGCCGAAGCCGTCCCGACATTTTCGCTCGCCGATCTTCGCGCCTGCCTTGAAAAAGGCGACATGGATTTCTTTCGCCGCAATTTCGCCGGCAAGATCGTGCTCATCGGAGCCGTCCTCGATGTCGAGGACCGCAAGATCACTTCGAAGCGCTTCGCCGCTACTGGCGAACCGTCGCGCGGGCCGCGTTGCGCGTTGCCGTCACCGCCGGAAACCATGAAATTCGCCCGCGACACGATCCCCGGCGTCTACGTCCACGCGACCGCGGTCAGCAATCTGCTCCGGCGAGACGCACTCAGCGAGCTGAGTCGCGTCTGGATCGGCGCCGCAGCGGTCGCATTATCGGGCCTCACGGTTGCTGCGGCTTTGCTGCTGTCTCCCGTCGGTGCCACGCTCGTTTTCGCGGGTCTCGCCCTGGTTTGGACGTCGGCCGGCATCGCCGCGTTCCGGTACGCCGTGGCGCTACCCTTGGTTGAGCCGATGTTGGCCGGTTTGGTTGCTTTGGCCGCCGCAATCGGCTTCCGCCTGGTCATTGCCGACAAAGACAAGCGGTTCCTGCGCAGGAGTTTCACGCTGTATCTTGCCCCAGCCGTGGTGGAAAAGCTGGTGGCATCGAATGCGCCGCCGGCGCTCGGCGGCGAAACCCGCCACGTTACGGCATATTTCTCGGACGTTGCCGGCTTCTCGACGCTTTCCGAGAGCCTGTCGCCGGCAGAGACGGTTGCGCTGATGAACGAGTACTTGTCGGCGATGACCGAAATCATCGAAGAACACGGGGGCTTTGTCGACAAATATATCGGCGACGCCATCGTTGCCGTATTCGGTGCGCCGGTCGACGATCCGGCGCACGCAAGCAACGCCGTGCGCGCCGCGCTCCGTTGCCGGCAGCGACTCGAGGAACTCAATCGCAGCGCGACGGCGTTCGAGGGTCGCCGGCTTCATCAACGCATCGGGCTCAATTCGGGAGACGCGCTGGTTGGCAACATCGGTTCGTATCGGCGTTTCAACTACACGGTCATGGGCGATATGGTGAACCTTGCCGCGCGGCTCGAGGGCGCGAACAAATACTTTGGCACGTCGATTATGGCTTCCGAAGCGACCGTCGCGCTGGTTGGTTCGGAAATTGCCTGGCGGGAGCTGGATTCCATCCGCGTCAAAGGCCGCTCCGCAGCGGTCAAGATCTATGAGCCGCTTGCGGTGACAGGAGCCGAAACGGCCGACCAGGCTGCGCGCGCGGCGTCTTACGCCGAAGGCCTTGCATGTTGGCGCGCACGAGATTTCAAGGGTGCCGCGGATGCTTTTGCCCGTTTCGCCGCTGTCGATCCGGCTGCCGCCATTTTTCAGAAACGCGCGGCGAAGTTTGCCCTCGAGCCGCCGGGCGCGGAATGGGAGCCCGTCAATACGCTCGAGGAAAAATAGCCGTCCGAGGCCCCGCGCGGCTATTGCGTGGCCGCACTGTCGCCAATGATGGAGTAGGGCGCCCAGAACAATGGGTGTGCATACGCGAACAGCGGCTTGCCGGAATCGTCGGCAAATCCAGCACCGTCGAGCATCGCCATCATCGCCTGTCGCAGGGCCTCGCCTCGCGCAACGGACGGATCCGATGCCTGCCGGCGAAAGATGTCGGTCACCAGTTCGCGGGCTGAGGCCGAGTGCACCGACCAGTTCGTCATCAGAATCGCGCGCGTGCCGGCGTAGAAGAATGCCCGCGCCAGGCCCGAAGCCGCTTCGGCATCGGCCGCAGCGCCCGCGGCGGTGTTGCACGCCGACAGCACGACCCAATCCGCGTCGAGTCGGAGCGCCAGTATCTCGTCCATGGTGAGTAGCCCGTCGCCGGGGACGTCGGCCACCTCGGGGGCGCTCAAGGCGAGCGCGGGTTGGGTTAGGCCGGCGAGATCGCCCGGGATCAGCCCGTGCGTGGCGAAGGCGACGATACGGAAGCGCGAGAGATCAACGCTCTTGACGATCGCCTCGTTCGCGGCCTTGCCGAGATTCAGGACTTTCGACGAATCCACCCGCAACGCCTGCGCCATCAATTTCAATTCGTCGGCCGTGTCCGGCAGGCGCGGCAGGAGACCGAGTTCGGTGCTGTTCACGCCTTGGGTCTGAGGGGCCGAGCGCCGTCGCAGCGGCAAGCCGCGCAGAATCACGGTGTTGATTTCCTGAACCGGTTCCGGCTTCTCCGCGTCGACCGCTTGCTGCGCACTGAAAAACGGATCGCCGAAAGCGATGAAACGCTCACGTTTGGCCGAGCCCATCGGCAACTGGCGGAGCGTCCGCAAGGCGGCGGCCGACGGAACCGTGGTTACGGCATGTGTGCGAGCGAGCCACGGCACCTTGCGGTATCCGGCGAACAACGGCTTGATCTCCGCGTCGTACTCGCTTGGCGCCGTAGGCAGTAGTCCAAGCGGCAGCAAGCCGAGCGCACCATTCGTGATCACGACGAGATTCTTGGCCGGCTTCCAAGTCGCTTCGAGCGGCTTTAGCAGCGGCGAATAGAGTTCGTGCGCTAGAGCCAGATCGAATTGTGGAATGTCCTCGACGGTCGAAACGTCCGGCTCCAGCGCCTTACGCAGAATCTTGATCTTGGCTTCGATAGCGCCGGCGTTGGCCGGGATCATGAAGAAAGTCGGCGCGCCCGTCTTGGGAACCGCCCAGACGAAACTGTGATCGAGTCCGAAATAAAACGACA
>JBFWYO010000026.1:0-50887 GCA_050186335.1 Alphaproteobacteria bacterium
CGGCGTGCGCAAGAAACGGAACCGGATCCGCGACAAAACCGGCGAACCAGACGCGCTCGACCAGGCCGCGGCGCCGCGCTTCCGCTTCGAGCGCCGCGCGGTCGCCGCCATCGCCGAGGATGACAAGCCGCGCATGGGGCGGCGTATGATCGGCCAGCGCGGCCAGCAAAATGTCGAAGCCCTTTTGGCGATGCAGTCGCCCGATCGCAACCACGGTCGGATCGGACCAGCGCGCCGCCCACGGCGCGGCGCGCGCGCGCGCATCGGCTGCGGCGGCGGCCGTCGCCGCCACATTGACGGGATTGCCGATGGTCACGGTGCGCGCGGGATCGAGCGCGAAATCGGCGATCAGTTCGCGCCGCACGCCCTCGGATAAGGCGATCACAAGGTCGGCTCGGCGATAAGCGAACCTGCTCAACCATCGACGCACCGCGCCGATATCGCCGCGCGCCCGCTGGCTGTTGGTTTCGCGCAATGCCAGCGCGCTGCGCACGCCCGCCAGGCGCAGCGCCGCGTAGGCGGCGACGTTCGCGTCCACCATGGTGGCCAGCACGATGTCGGGCCGGCGAGCGCGGATCAGCCGCGCCAACGGCCATACCGCGCGGCGCAGACGATCGCTGCCCAGGTCATGAACCGGCAACGACGGCTCGATCCATCGGCGTGCCGGCCCGTCGGGGCCGCCGATCGCCAATTCCACCTGGCAACTGTCGCGCGGCATCGCGGCGGCAAGGTTCAACAGGGTGCGCTGCGCGCCGCCGCCCAGCAGATCGGACACGAAGAACAGCGCGCGCAACGTCACGCCCGGCCGGCGAACATTTGCCGCAGCGGCGTCGGATCGATCCTGCCGGGCGCGGTCACGGCTTCGGCCAGCGCCGCGCGATCGAGGACCGGCCGGTTCGACGCATCGAAGCGCACCTCAACGGTGCGCAGTCTCGCCTGAAGAATCGGGGCAATATCGGGCGCGAATCGGGCAATCCCGAGATCGAGATAGACGATCGGGCGGTCGGTGCAGGCGGCCTCCCAAAAGGTCGTCGAAGCCGGATTGTCGAACACGAAAACATCCGCCCCGTCGCGCAGCTGTTCGAACGGTTGCGCGGCCAACGGCGCAACGTCGGCCAGCGGGTGCGGCCGGCCGCGAAACACGCCTTCCGGATGCGGCCGCAGGATCGCCTGGATGGGCATGGCGAGCAGCGCCGCGGCGACGTCGATCTGCCAATCGATATAGAGCCTGTCGGCGATGTTCGGCACCGGCAGCTTGCGAAATCCCGGCACCACGGTCGGCGCATACAGCACCCGCGGCCGGCTCAACGAGGTTGGCGTTTCAGGCGCGCGCGCCGAGGGCACGCGAAACATCGGGTCGCCGTCGCCGTGGCCGATCGCGCAGTTCCAGTGCTTAGGAATCCACGATTTCAGGCACGTCGCCAGTCGTTCGGTCGGCGCCACGAAGCGCGACGCGACCGAAAACTCGATCAGCTCCATGCCTTCCGGATCGACCAGCGGCGCAGCGCTGCCGCCATGATCGAACCGCACCACCTCGCCGCCCCGCCGCAGCAGCTCCAGGCCGAGCGCCCGCGCGGCGTAGTTGCCGCCGGTGCCGGACCATAACCGGCGCGGCAACGAAACGTCCCGCAGCGCCGCAAGATCGGCGTGGGCGGCGGCGATGGCGCTGCGCGCGCGCGCCGCGATCAGCCGTTCAAGCCGGCTGCCGAGGTCCGCCAGCACCGAGGCGTGCACGGATAAACGCGCGGCCAGCGTCTCGGTCAGCGCGTCGGCAAGCGCATGACCGGCGTTGCTCGACACTTTGGCCGCGCGCGCCGCCGCGGCGAGAATTTCATCGGCGTGCGCGAAGCCGATCGAATGCGGCGTCGTCCGCGCCATGTCACGCAGCAACGGATTGTGCGTCACCGCCGTCGCCCATGGCGCCAGCACGGCGCCCGGCAACCGCCACGAGCTGGTCCACGATGCGATGCGCGCAATACGGCGTGCCTGACGCAAACGGGTCGGCGCTGCGCCGCCGGCGCTGCGCCGCGCGGGTTCGGGTGCCGTCCCGCCGCCGCGCAGAAAATCGATCTCGGCCGGGCCGGTCACGACGACACCCGCCTCGGCCTCGCCGGCAAGCGCGAGCGCCGCTTCGGTGACGGCGCCGACGCCGGCCATCAACGCGTGCCCCGCCAGCAGCAGCACGCGGCGCGCATCTTCGTCCGCGGCTTCCGCCACATCGAGCAAGGCGCGGCGCTGCGCCCGCAATATTTCCGCGAGTGCGGCCTGCCGCACCGGCCATGGCGGGCGCGCGCCGCCGTCGCGGGCGCGCACGTCGAGCATCAACGATTGCACGTCCGAGCGCGTCCTCAGCCCTTGGGCCAGCCGACGATCGGCGTGTGGCCGACATCGGCGTTGATCGCCAGCCAATCCGGATGCACCAGCAGCAAGCGCTCGATCGCGGCAAAGTCGAATCTTGCGTCGGTCGGCTGCAGTGCCGCGTAGATTCGCCGAATCAGCTCGTAATCCGGCGCGGTATCGAGCGTCAGTCGCCAGGCCCGGCGATTGGGGATGCGGTCCAGCAGCAAATAGGGAAAGCGCTCGGGCCGTCGCCAGATGAACGGCGTCACATGCTCACGCTCGTACGGATCCTGGCTTTCCGCAGCCGCCGTCGCCAGAACGTGCGTACGGATCGCTTCGGTATCCAGGCCGAGCGGATAACCGGTCGCGATCGACGTGCGCGTATAATCCGCAACCGAATTTCGCAGCAATGCGAGCACCGCACCCGACACGCCGGGATCGATCAGCGGGCAATCCGATGTCACGCGGACGACGATGTCGGCCCGCGTCTCGGCCGCCGCCGCCAGGTAGCGCCCGAGCACGTCGGTTTCGGAACCGACTGCGACGGCGGCGCCCGCCGCGCGCGCAATGGTCGCCAGTTCCGCATGCGCGGCGCCGTCGGGAATCGCCAGGCACACGCCGTCGATGCCGGGAATCCGCTGCGCGCGTTCGATCACGCGGGCGACGACCGTTGCGCCCTCCAGCGGCAACATCACTTTGCGCGGCAGGCGCGTCGACGTCATGCGCGCCTGGATGACGGCAATCGCGCGCTCGCTCACGGCACGCGCTCGCGCACGATCTCGAATGCCTCGGCGGCGGCAAAGCCGCTGCTGGCGCCGCGCCAGCGCGCCAGCGCCTCGATCGCTTCGGGCGAACGCGGGTGCGGGAATGCGCGCATCTCGCCGCGATAGCAACGCAATGCCGCCAGCTTGGTGTCGAGCGTCGCGGCAATGTCGACGAAGCGGTTCGGCGCGAAGGCGGGAAACGCCGCCGGCGGCGCCCATTCGGTGCTTGAGGGCGTCTCGAACGCGTAAATCGCCCGAACCGTGGTTCCGGCCAACGGTCGGCACGCGGTGACGGTGGCCTGATGGACGATGCGATGGTCGAGGTTAAGGTCGTGCGCCGCGTGGGTGTACACGATGCTCGGCTTGACGGCCGCGACAACGGCCTCGACCCGCTTGACGATGTCCAGCAGCTCCAGCCGATCCATGCGATTGTCCGGCAGACCGGCAAATCGCGGCGGCCGCGTGCCCAATGCCTTGGCCGCCGCCCGCGCCGCGCGTTGAAGCGCCGCGACGGCGCCGCCGCGGCTGCCCCGGCTGGTCGCACCTTCGGCCATGATCAACACATCGATGCGATCGCCGGCCGCGGCATGGCGCGCCACGGTCCCGCCCAGGCCCAAGACCTCGTCGTCCGGATGCGCCGCGATGACAAGAATGCTCATGCACACCTCATGTTTGGCGGAACTCGATTTTTGGCGGATCCCGGCGGCTCAATCGTTCACTCGCGCCGCAACGCCCGGAGCTTCGCGCGCGGTCGTGCGTAGCATGCCGCCCGCATCGGGTCCGGCCATGAACAACAGATCGATCGCCGCCATGAATGGCAGGAAACCCGGGTGGGCCTGCTTGTAGGTCGGATGCGCGTAGTCGGCGTAGCGCACGGCAATGCCGGCCGCGGCGAACTTGCCCTCGTCCAGGTAATCGCGCCCCAGCGGGCCGGATAGATATGTCGTGGCACCCACCTTGCGGCAGATGGCCAGCACCAGATCGTCCTTGCGCCCGTCGACCGCCAGCGCCGAGGCGCGCACGGTCCGCGTTCCGATGCCGAACGCGGCGCACAGGTGCGCGGTGATCGGATCGATCAGCTCGACCAGGCGCTGCCATGGGCGCGCGTAAATGGCCGCGAAAAAATCGCGATGCGCGGAAAAATAAGGCGCGCGCGCGTAGGATTGAATCAGCGTCTGCCAATGCTTGTTGGCCCAGCGCGGATCGGGCGCGATCTCGATATCCATGATCGGCAGCGCGCCGAATCTGCCGCTCGTCGCCACCGGCACGGTCAACCAGGCCGCGCCCTGCTGCGTGCGCACGCGATTGCGATTGACGAAGCTGTTCTTTTCGAACTGCACGGTGTCGAGCACCACGTGCAGATCGCTGGCCGCGATGCGGTCGAAATAGCCGAGCCAGGGCAGATAGGCCGGCTGGTTGATCGAAACGATCAAGAGGCCTGCGCTTCGCGATACATATGCATCGTGAAATCGGCGCGGTGATAATCGTGGCGCAGCGCCACGCGCGCGGTCAGCCGATGCGCGATGGCAAGCGCATCCGCCGGGTCGAGATGGTACTCGCCGGCCTCGCGCTGCGGTGCCCAACCGCTCAAACTGTTGAAGCTGGTCGAGCGGCGGCATTGCGCGAACATTGCGGCGACGGCGGCCGCCACGAAGCCGGCCGGATCGTGCCGGCGATGCGCGAAGATGCCGCTGGCGAAAACATGGTCGAATCGGTCGGCGAACAGGCGCGGCAGTTCAAGCACGCTGCCGACGGCGAAGCTGGCCTCCGGAAACCGTGCCCGCGCCGCTTCGATCATGGCAGGCGATACGTCGACGCCGGAGTAGGCGACTGCGATGTTCCGCGCGCGCAACCAGGCGAGGAACTCGCCCGTGCCGCAGCCGACGTCGAGCACGCGGCGGCCGTTAAGGGCGTCGACGGCGGCGAGGATTTCGAACCGCAGATACTGGCCCTCACGGCCGCGCCAATCGGCGGCGCGCGCGTCGAGTCCGAACTCGGCGACGCGCGCGTCGTAATAGGCGCGATTGGCTTCGTCGTCTGTCCGCCAATCCGGCTCGCTGCCGGCGCCCGCCCGGCGCACGAACACCACATGATCGGGTGCCGCGCCGCCGGTCTCGGTCAACCCGTATCCGGCGCGTTCGAACGCTTTGCGGCCGGCGAAATTGTCCGCGCGAACATGCGCATGAACATCGACGCCCCAGGCTGCGATCGCCGCCGTCGTTGCCATGCTGATGACGCGCGGACCCAAGCCGCGGCCGGTGAAGGATTCGAGCAGATAGACCGAGATCACCGCATGGTCCGGCGCTTGCCGATCGAAGCGGACCAGTCCCGCCGCCACGCCGTCGATCTCGACGATCTCCATTCTGCGGTCTTCGGCCGCCAGTGCGGCCGCGAACCATGCGTGATGCTCGCCCTCGGTCACGCGCCGACGGCTTGAACTGCGCGCGACGATGAAATCGTCGTTGCGCCAACTCAATACTTGGGCTTCGTCGTCCGCGCGCGCGCGGCGAAGCACAATCGAATTGCCGGTTGCGGCACGTTCGGTCGTCGGTGTGCGATTCACGCGAAATCGTCCGACGCGAAAACGTGGCCGGCGTCGACGTCGCGCGCCAGCCGGCGACCGATCAAGGTGTCGCGCGCCTTGGGCGGCAGGCCGGTGCCGGGCCGCATGAACGCGATATCGTTCGTGGCGAGTACGTGCGAGCGGCCGAGCGGACGCGCCGCGACGCACGACAGCCGGGCCGCCGCGCGCATCTCGCGCTCGCTCTCCGCCGGCCGGAGCTCCGCGCTGCCCAGCGCGGTTTCGATACCGCGCACGGCATGCACCAGGGCGGCGAAATCGGCCGGATCGGACGAGAACCGGTGATCCGGCCCGGGCAAGCCGCGGTCGAGCGTGAAATGCTTCTCGATCCAGCAGGCCGACAGCGCGACCGCGCCGACCGCGGCCAAGCTGCCTTCGCTGTGATCGCTGAAGCCGACCGCGCAGCCGAATGTGCGCGACAGTTCCGGAATTTTTTTCAGGTTGAGGCTGGCGGCGGGCGCCGGGTAGCTGGAGACGCAGTGCAGCAGGATGAGCTGCTGGTTGCCGGTTGCGCGGAAGGCGCTGACCGCCGCCTCGATATCGGCCAGCTCGGCCATGCCGGTCGAAAGCACGGTGGGCAGGCCGGTGCGGCCCATCGCCTCGATCAGCGGCAGGTTGCCGAGAAAATCGGAGCCGTTCTTGAGCACGCCCACGCCCAACTCGACGAGCAATTGGACGCCGTCCTCGCCGGTCGGCGTGGAGTGGAAATCGATGCCGATCGAATCGCAATAGGCTTTCAGGCCGCGCACGTCGTCCGGCGTCAATTCGCAGCGCTTGAACATATCGTATTGCGGCTCGGTCACCGCGCGGCCCTGGCTGCTATAGGAGTAGGTCAGCGCGCAATCGAGCACGAAATCCTCGGTGCGGTAGTTCTGGAACTTGACCGCATCCGCACCGGCCAGTTTCGCCGCATCGATACTGCGCCGGGCCAACGCCATGTCGCCGTTATGATTGATGCCGATTTCGGCCACGATATAGCAGGGCGCGCCGTCGCCGACGCGACGATTGCCGATGCCGATGCCGATGGTGCGCGGCGCGGTCATCGTGCCGCCGCGCCCGCGAGCGATTGTCCTGCGCGCCTTGCCATCGCGGACATCACGCGTTCGGCGCCGCGCCCGTCGACCAGCCGGCGGCCGGCCGCCGCCATCGCGCGCCGCGCCGCGGGATCGGCCAAAAGCGTCGCCGCCTTCCGTCCGGCGCGCTCGGCTGCATCCTTGCCCTCGCCGGCCAGGACGGCGCATCCCGCCTGCGCCAGATACGCGGCACCGTCGCGCTGGTTGTCGGCGCGGACGACGATCACGCTGGGCACGCCGAGCGCGGCGAATTCCAGGCTCGTCGTGCCGCCCGCGCACAGCGCCAGATCGCTGCGCGCCATGGCGCCGGCAATGTCGCCGGGTGCAACCACGTCGACGGCTTGGCTTTGCCGGCGGGCCCAGGCCTGGGTCGCCGCGAACGAAGCGGCATCGGCGGCGCAGACCAAGGTTGCGCTGAACCTGGCCGCCGTCGCGGCCAGCGCCTGTGCCGCGGCGAGCGCCAGGTTCTCCGGGTCGTAGCCGCCGAACGAAATCAGCACATGGGGCACGGCGCCGGCTTGCGGCTTGGCGGCCTGCCGCAGCTCCCGCCGTAACATCACGTAGGCGCAGCCGAGCAATGCGCGCTCGCCGTACACCGCGCCGCAGCGCCGTTCGGCACCGGCATTCTGGTTGACCACGAGATCCGCCGGCACGTCGCGGCAGGCGTCGTCGAAATAGAGGTAAGGCGGGTGCTGCCGCGCCAGCGCATGGTGAAACGCATCGGTGAAGTTGTATCCGTCGACCACGATCCAGTCCGCCGTCAGGCCGGCGGCGGCCTCGTGCGTCGCTTGCGCATCCTCGGTCTGGTAGGGCGCCGCCGGAAGTGCCGCGATCGGCAGTGTCTCGGCCCGCCACCAGGCCACCGCGGGCGCATCCGGATGCGCGGTGAGCAGCGCGCAGGTGCCGCCGGCCTCGGCGATGTGCTGCGCCAGCCCGAAGCAGCGCATCAAGTGCCCGCTGCCGATTTCGGCGTTGCCGTCGCAGCGGAACAGCACGCGCAGCGCGGTCATGCCGAATGCAACGCCGCGGCGAGCGCGGCCGCCACGCGCGCCGCATCGGCGTCGGTCATTGCGGGATACAGCGGCAGGCTGAGGCAACGCGCGTAATAAGCGTCTGCGTCCGGCAGCGCGAGTGCGCCGTAGCGCCGGCGATAATAGGGTTGGCGATGCACCGGTATGTAGTGCACCTGCGTGCCGATGCCGGTCGCGCGCAATCGGCGCATCAGCTCCGCGCGTGACACGCCGGCGCGGGCGAAATCGATCGCAACGCCGTAGAGATGCCAGCCGCCCTGCTGACCGGCCGGTCGCGGCACCGGTCTGACGATAGGCGCCAACGGCTCGAGGTGCCGGTCGTAGGCGGCGGCAAGCTGCCTGCGCCGCTGCAGGAACCGGTCGAGCTTTGACAGTTGCGACAGGCCGAGCGCGCAGTTGATGTCGCTGGCGCGGTAGTTCCAGCCCAGTTCCGGCATTTCGTAGTACCAGGGATTTGCCGCGCCGTCGGTGAATCCCAATTCGGCGTCGCCCCAGCGCCCGGCGTCCCGTTCCATGCCGTGGCTGCGCAACCGCGCCAGGCGATTTGCAAGTGCCGCGTCGTTGGTGGTCACCGCGCCGCCTTCGCCCATCGCGATCAGCTTGACCGGATGAAACGAGAAGCATGCCGCCACGCTGTCGGCGCACGCGCCGACCGGCACCTCGGCCGCGCCGCGTGCGTAAGCGCCGCCGAGCGCATGGCAGGCGTCTTCGATTACGGCGAGGCCGGGGGCCGCCGCGGCGATCGCCGGCAGGTCGGCGATATGGCCGCCCAGATGCACCGGCAGCACCGCGCGCGGCCGCAGGGCGCCGACGCGTTTCAAGGCCGCCGCGACATCTTCCGCGCGCAACAATCCAGTCGCCGCATCGACATCCGCGAAAACGACTTCGGCGCCGACATAGCGCGCGGCGTTCGCGCTGGCCAGGAAGGTGATCGCCGGCACGATGACCGCGTCGCCCGGACCGATATCCAGCGCCGCCATCGCCAAGTGCAAAGCTGCGGTGCCGCTGTTGCAGACGACGGCGTGTCGGGCGCCGGTACGTTGCGCCAGCGCGCGTTCGAACGCTTCGACCGCGGGGCCGGTGGTCAGCCAATCGCCGCGCAGCACGGCCGCGACCGCCGCGATGTCGTCGTCCTCGATCGTCTGTCGCCCGTACGGCAGGAATGCGTCCGCGCTCACCGGGGCTTGTCCTGCAAGAGACCGCGGAACTCGGCTTCCGACAGCCAGCGGTCGTTGGTGTCGCTCGAATAGCGGAAGCCTTCGGTCACCGGCTTGCCGCCGTGTTCGGCGAATCCGTTGTGCTGCCAGAACGCGATCGACGGCAGAATGACGTACCGGTCCGGCAGCTCGATGGTGGCGCGCGCGTCGTCCTCGGTGATCATCACCTCGTGAAGTTTCTCGCCGGGGCGGATGCCGACGATGTCGTGCGGCAACTCGGGCGCCATGGCGCGCGCCACGTCGACCATCTTCATGCTCGGAATGCGCGGCACGAAAATCTCGCCGCCCTTCATGCGCGGCAGGCACGAGAGGACGAACTCGATGCCCTGCTCGAGGGTGATCCAGAACCGCGTCATGCGCGCATCGGTGATCGGCAGCGCCTTGGCGCCCTCGGCGATCAGGCGGCGGTACAGCACCACCACGCTGCCGCGCGAGCCGATGACGTTGCCGTAGCGCACGATTGAAAAATGCGTGCCGCCCGAAAGATTGTTGGCGGCGACGAAAATCTTGTCGGCGGCCAGTTTGCTGGCGCCGTAAAGGTTCACCGGATTGGCCGCCTTGTCGGTCGACAGCGCGAGCACGCGCTCGACGCCCGCGCGCATCGACGCGCGTACGATATTTTCCGCGCCGTGCACGTTGGTGCGGATGCATTCGAACGGGTTGTATTCCGCCACCGGCACGTGCTTCAGCGCCGCGGCGTGTACCACCGTATCCACGCCGCGCATGGCCATTTCCAGCCGCTCGGCGTCGCGCACGTCGCCGATGAAATAGCGCAGCGCCGGATGCTTGGCGGGCGGCAGCTGCTCGGCCATTTCGGCTTGCTTGTCTTCGTCGCGCGAAAAGACCACGACGCGCGCGGGCTTGTGGCGTTCGAGCAGCGCGCGCACGAAGGCGCGCCCGAACGAACCGGTGCCCCCGGTGACCAGCACCGAGCGATTGGTGAAATCGAAAGAGGTCATGGATATCCGATCGGGCTCGAGGTTAATCGCCGGGCGGCTTGGCGAGTTGAAGCGGCTTCAGCCCGGCTTTGGAACGGGCGTAGGTGCTGCCGCAATACGGGCAGGCCAGCGTGCGTTTCCGGATCGCGCCGCGCGCCAGGATGCGCCCGCATTGGCAGGCCCAGCCGTGCCGCCGCGCCGGATTGCCGACGACGATCGCGAAGGCCGGCACATCACGCGTCACCACCGCACCGGCGCCGACGATGGCGTACGCGCCGATGCCGACGCCGCAGACGATGGTCGCATTGGCGCCGATCGACGCACCCCGGCCGACGCGCGTGTCCTTGAACTCGTCCTTGCGCGGCCAGCGACTGCGCGGCGTCAGCACGTTGGTGAACACCGCGGCGGGGCCGACGAACACATCGTCGTCCAGCGTCACGCCGTCGTAGACCGCCACGTTGTTCTTGATCTTGACGTGGCGGCCGATGCGTACGCGGCCTTCGACGAAAACGTTGGCGGAAAGTTGCGCGTGATCGCCGATCGAGGCGCCCGACAGCACCACGCAATTCTGCCAGATGCGCACGCCCGCGCCGATTTTCGCCCCGGCCGCGACGTCCGCCGTCGGATGGATCTTGGCGGCGCTCATGCGGCGGTCAGTTCGTTGACGGCGCGCGCGATGTGCTCGACCTGGTCGCGCGTGATCTCTGGGAAGATCGGCAGCGAAAGCACGCGCCGCGCCAGCCGCGATGTCACCGGTAAAGAATCCGGCGCAAGACCGAGATGCTTGTATGCCGGCTGCTCGTGCAACGGCACCGGGTAATGCACGCCGGCGCCGATGCCGCGCTCGTTCAGCGCCTTCATCACGCGGTCGCGCGCATCGAGTTGGATCACATACAGATGAAATACATGCGCGGCGTCCGGCTGCGCGTGCGGCAGCGTCACCCGGTTATTGCCGGCCAGGAACCCGTCGTACCATTTCGCCGCTTGGCGCCGCGCCGCATTGCCTTGCGCCAGATGGCGCAGCTTGACGCGCAGGATCGCCGCCTGCAGCCCGTCGAGGCGGGAATTCACGCCTTCGAATTCGTGCAGATACTTGTCCTGACGGCCATGGTTTGCGCGTTTTCTTATCCGCGCGGCCAGCCCGGCGTCGCGCGTGAACACCGCCCCGCCGTCGCCCCAGGCGCCCAGATTCTTGCCCGGGTAGAAGCTGAAGCACGCCGCGTGGCCCCACTGGCCCGGCCCCTTGCCTTGCCATGTCGCGCCATGGGCCTGCGCCGCGTCTTCGATGACCTTAAGCCCGTGTTTGTCGGCCAGCGCCATCAGCCGATCCATCGCCACCATCTGGCCATACAGATGCACCGGCATCAGCGCCCGCGTGGCCGGCCCGATCGAAGCGGCGGTCTTGGTCAAATCCATCAAGCCGGTATCGGCATCCACATCGACGAAAACCGGGCGGTAGCCGGCGGTGCTGATCGCTTCGCTGGTGGCGATAAACGTATGCGCCACGGTGACGATCTCGCCCGTGCCGTCGCCTGGCCCGAGCAGGTCGAGCAGCGCCAGCGTCAACGCATCGGTGCCGTTGCCGCATCCAACAACGTGTCCGCCGCCGCAAAATTCGGCGAACTCTTTTTCGAACGCGGTCAGCTCCGGCCCGCCGACGAAAGCGGTATTAGTCAGGCACTGCTCCAGTGCCGCGCGGAACTCGCCTTCGTGGGCGCGATACTGGGCCTTGAGATCGACAAGCGGAATTTTCATGACCTACCGTTCAGTGGAACTAGATTACACGCGCGCGTCGGGCCATGTCGGCGTCTCGACCGCAACCGGGCGGCCGTCGTCGGCCATGGAACGGCTCATCGCCTCCAGCGCCGCGACGATTTCGACGCCGTTGCGCCCGTCGGCGATCGGCCGCTTGCCTTCGCGCGCGCAAGCGACGAAATGCGCGATCTCGGTTTTCAGCGGTTCGACCAGGGTTGCGTTCGGGATCACCAGATCGCCCGCCCGCAGGCGCGTCGTGAAATCCGCGAAATCGGTCATGGTCCGGTGATGCTCGGCTTCGGCGCGTTTGTCGTACAGGCGGATATGCGCTTCGCTGTTCATGTCGTCGTACACCAGCATGCGCTCGCTGCCGACGATCACCATCTCGCGCCGCTTCTGCGGGTCCAGCCACGACAGATGCAGATGCGCCGAACGGTTGCCCGGATACTCCAACTGCACGAAGGCGATCTCGGCCACGTTCGACCGGCGATGAATATAGGTATGCCCGCGCGCGGATACGCGCGTGGGCGCCGCGCCGAACCAGAGATTGAGCACCGATACGTCGTGCGGCGCCAAGGTCCAGACCACGTCCGAATCGCTGCGAAAGCGCCCCAGGTTGAGCCGCTGGCTGTAGACGTAGAACACCTCGCCCAGTTCGCCGGCGTCGATGCGGCGCTTCACGTCGTGAACCAGGTTGTTGAACAGGAAAGTATGCCCGACCATCAAGGTCAGCCGCCTGGCTTCGGCAAGCGTCGCCAGGTCCAGCGCCTCGGCGGTCGAATGGGCCAGGGGCTTTTCGACCATCACATGCTTGCCGGCGGCCAGCGCCTCGCGCGCCTGCGCATAATGCAGGCCCGACGGCGTCGCGATGACGACGGCGTCGATATCGCGCCTCGCCAATGTCGCCGCCAGATCGGTTTCGAATTCGACCTTCGGATAAAGCGCTGCGATTGCCTTCTGCCGCCCCGCATCGCGGTCGCAGATCACGGCCAACTCGGCATCCTTGGCGTTGGCCAGGTTGCGCGCCAGGTTCGGGCCCCAATAGCCGTAGCCGATCAGCGCAATGCGAAGTTTCGATGCGGTCATGATGCAATTCCAGTCGTGGCAAGGCTCGGCTCGCGCCGCGCGGCGGCGCGAATGATGTCGATTTCCTTGGCGATGCGGGCCGGCCAGGTATCCAGGTGTGTGCGGGCGAAGTCCAGCGTGCGCGCGGCGCGCGCGGCGATCTCCGCCGGCCGGTCGAGCAGCTCGGCCAGCCGCGCGGCCAACGCAGCCTGGGTGTTGTCGCGCGGCAGCCGCTCGACGATATCCGCCGGCAGCAGCCGGTCGGTCGCGCTGTCGGTATGGTCGGCCGGGTCGCCGGCCAGCATCAGGGTGCAGCGGCCGGCGGCGAGCGCTTCCAGATTGGCGTTCGACAGACCGCCGTACCGGTTGAGCGAAACATAGATGTCGCCGGCCGCCAGATAGTCCGGCACCTGGTCATGCCTGACTGCGTCGGTCATCGCCACGCGTCCCGCCAGCCCGCACGCGTTCAGGCGCGCCGACAAGGAAGGCGTCAGCGGGCCGTCGCCGACGATCAAGCCCTGGAACGCGCCGGGCCGGATCTTTTCCAGCGCCGCCAACGCTTCGACGAATTCGTCCGCGCCCTTGTATTTTTCCAGTCGGCCCAGAAACATCACCACGGGCCGCGCGTCGAGTCTCAATTTGCCGCGCAACGCCCGCGCCGCCTCGGCGCCGACGTCCCGGCGGTCGACGCCGTTGAGCAGGATCGACAGCTTAACGTCCTTGCGCAGCAGGCGCGGCAGATAATGTTCCGGCCCGCTGCCGTCCAGCGTGCACACGGCGTGCGCGAACGGCGCGCGATAGAACCAGCGCGCCAGCCCGGTGCGCCGTTCGGTCATGCGCTTCTGCGCCGGGAAAATGCCGAGAAACCGCAGCACCACCGGCGCCAGGCCGAGCCGCGATACCAGCGCCGCGCCGATGAAACCGGCATTCGTCGCATACACCACATCGGGCCGCAGCCGCCGCACCAGTTTGATCACCGCCCAGGCCTGCGACAGCTCGTTGGCCCAGTTCGGCCAATTGCCGCGCCAGGGCAGCAGCTGGGCCTCGAGATTCAGCGGCGGCAACGGCACGCGCTCGGCGCGGGCAAACCGCGCATCGGCATCGCGCACCAGAAACGCCAGTTCGGTCTGAACGTCCTTGGCGTCCGCCAAGCCTTCGATCAGCTTGTGGATGGCCGGCACGCCCGATGGCTGCCAGCGCCGCTGCGCCAGCGATTCGGCAAGGCCCGAGAACAGGCGCGCCACGACCAGCACTTTCACGACGCCTCCGCGGCACCGATTGCGGCATCCAGCGGTATGCCCTTGGCGGCAAGATAGGCTTCGACGTGCCAGGAAAACGCGTTGCGGAAGCCGCGCCGGTCGCGCCGTACGCTGGCATACGGCACCGCGGCGTAGCTCGACAGATTATCCATAGGGTAGGCGAACCAGCGCCGCTCGACATCGTGCCACGCCGCGCGTCCGCGCGGGGCGATGGCGAATTTGGCGAGCATGCGCGCGAAGGCCAGCCAGAGCGGCCGAATCGTCTTCCGGTTGACCGCGATGCCGCGCCACACGCCGCCCCAATCGAGCGCTTCGAGGGTTTCGCGGTACAAGGCTTGCGCGCGTTTTGCCGACAGCGGCGCGGCTTCGAAAAAGTCGATCAGCGCGCGGTCCCACAGCGGCATGCGCCAATCGTAACCTTGGTGTTCATAGCTGCGCTGGCCTTGCACCACATACCGGGCCTGCCGATGATCGTATTCCGACTGCTCGTACAGCGCGTAGTCCAGCGCGGGCGCGCCGAGCGCGGCGCCGATCTCGCGCAATTCATGGCGCAGCCGCTTCTGCACGCGCGCGACATTGTCCGGCGTCATCAAATGCCGCCACAGGGCGAAATGCTTGGCGACCGCGGCATCGAGAATGCGCTGCCAGCGCTCGTCGTCGCTTGTGCCCTCGGGTGCCGGCACCGACAATTTCTCCGGGATGTGATTGCCCGTGATGTAGTCGCCCGACTGGCCGTTGATGACGACCGCATCGCGCGGCACGAACCCGGATTCGGCCAGCCGCCGCAGCGCGTCGTAATCCTGCTGGAACGGAATGCCGGCCAGCGTGTCGGCGAACGATTTGAACTCGGCCGCAATCGTGCTGGCGAAAAAGGCGCGCTGGCTCGCCGGGGTGGTCGCAACGAAGCGCCAGTCGTAGCCCAGCTTGCCGGCGATTCGGCGGCTGGCTTCGGCCTCGAAATTGCCGGGCTTGCCGTAGGCGAAGCAGCGCACGTTGCGATAGCCCGCGTGGCGGAGCCCGGCGGCGATCAGCCGCGAATCGAGTCCCGCGCTGAGCGGGATCACCGCCATCCGCCCGCCGAGATCGCCGGCCAGCTTGCGAAACAGGGTGTCCAACAACTCGGCCAGTTCCGCGTGCAACATTTTTGCGGGGCGCTCGCGCACGCGCCAGGGTCGATATATGTGATAGCGCCGGCGCTCGAGATCGGCGCCGCGCCACAGCGCGTATTCGCCGGGCCGCATCTGCGTCAGCCCGCGATACAGCGTCCGATCGCCGATGGTGAATCCGGCCATCGCCAACTCGCGCACGGCATCCGCATCCGGCGTCGCCAGGCCGCAGCGCGCGGCCAAGCGGGGCGCCCGCGCGTCCACGGCGTGGCGCTGCGCCGGATCGTCGGTCTCCGCGATGAACAGCGGAATCGAGGCGATCGGATCGGTCGCCGCTAGCACGAACGCGCCGGCATCGATCGCGCACGCGAAATGCCCGTCCAGTTCAGGCAGCAGCCTTATCAGCGCGGCCGCATCGCCGGCCTGCGCCGCACGCCTTAACCGCGCTTCGCCGTCGCCGTAGCAATGGCCGGCAAACCAGATTGTCGCGGCACCGGCGTCGCTGCGGCGCCAGTTGAACTCCACGGCCAGGTCGATCCGGACCGCGCGCGGCGCAACCCTTGCGGCCGCAAGGCTCATGCCGAGCGCACCTGCGCGGTCTTGAGGAACTCGACCAGCTTGCGCGCGACGAAGATTTCGGTGGCGGCCATCGAATCGGCGGTGGCGCCGGCGATGTGCGGCGTAATGATCAGATTCTCGTGCGCGGCGGCATAGGCCACCAGCTTGTTCGCGGCCACCGCCGACGGCTGCTCGTCGGCCAGCACGTCGAGCGCGGCCCCGGCCAGCTTGCCGCTTTCCAGCGCCGCCAGCAGCGCCGCCTCGTCGACGATCGCGCCGCGCGCCGTGTTGACCAGCACAGCGCCGTTTCTCATCGCCGCGAATTGCGCGGCGCCGAACATGTTGCGGGTGGTTTCGTTGAGCGGCACGTGCACGGTGACGATATCGGCGGCGCGCAGCACCGCATCTAAATCGGCTGTCCGCTCGACGCCGGCCGGCAAGGTTGCCCGCAGCGGATCGAACGCCAGCACGTTCATGCCGAACGCCGATCCGTAGGCCGCGATCTTCTCGCCGATCCGGCCGCAGCCGACGATGCCCAGCGTGCGGCCGGCCAGATCGCGGCCGCGGAACGCATCGCGCGTCCAGGCGCCCTTGCGCACGGAAGCCGCCGCCGCCGGAATGCGCCGCGTCAACGCCAGCAGCAGCGCCCAGCTATGCTCGGCGCTGGCCGGAACGGAACGCAGGAATTCGCTTTCGCCGAACAGCGAAATAATCGCAACGCCGCTTTTGGCGGCATAGGCGGCATCGATATGATCGGTACCGGTCGCCGCGCAGGCGACGGCGCGCAATTGCCGGCCGGAAGTCAGTACCTCGCGGTCGATCCGGTGGCCGAAGCGGACGATCACCGCGTCGTAATTGCCGATCCGCTGCAGCAGCTGCGCGCGGCTCAGCGGTCCGTCGTCGATCCTCGCGATCTCGCCCAGGATCGCACGGGCGGCCGCGCTGTAATGATCCGGTTCCAGGTTCAAGATGCGCGTACTCATGTCTGCGCCGTCAATTTCTGAAACCAATACTCTGCAACCACCAGGTCGACCTCTTCGTCTATGTTGACGGAACGTTCGGGCGGCATCACGTAGCCGCGGATTCTCGGACCTAAGAGAGATTTCGTGGCGCGCAGGTGCGCGACCGAACAGATGTAAACCGCGCCGTTGCGGATAAACACTTCCGGCAATGCCTGTCGTTGCCGCCCGGCGGGCTCGGCTTGCAGCGGCGTCAGGAACTCGCCGTCGGCGCGGTACATGCGCGCCGGATGCGTGGAGCCCACGGAAACCAGCCCGACCACCGCATCGCAATTCCCTTTGGCGAACAGGTCGAGCGCCGCGTCGATATCGGCGCCTTGGCGCAGCGGCGTGGTCGGTTGCAGCAGGCAGATCGTGTCGCAATCCGCGCCCGCCGCGTCGATCGCATGCAGGATCGCGCCGTCGACCGGACTGTCGTCGCTGGCCAGGGCGGCCGGACGGTCGACGATCGCGGCGCCGTATCGCCGGGCGGTCGCCGCGATCTCGGCGTCGTCGGTCGATACCACGAAACGATGCAGCGCGCGGCTTTGCTGCGCCGCCAGGATCGAATGCGCGAGCAGCGGCAAACCGCCGACCGGGCGGATATTCTTGCCGGGAATTCCCTTGGAGCCGCCGCGGGCCGGAATGATGCCAAGCGCTTTCATGCGCTAGTACGTGATGCGCTTGTCCGAGATCAGCGGTGCCGTGGCCAGCAAATCGGCGATCCGCACCCCGGCGTTGCCGCCGCCATAGACGCCGTCCGAAGGATACGGCCCGTGTGCGGTCTGCCGCGCCATGGCGTCGGCGATGGCGCGCCGGTCGTGCGCGACGTCGATCACGTTGGCGCCCCGGTCGCGGCCGGATTGGCGCGTGCCGATATTGACCGCCGGCACGCCCAGGAACGCGCACTCGCGCAGCCCGACGCTGGAATTGCCGACGATGCAGCGGCTGTTGATGGCCAGGCGCAGGAAATCCTCGGGGTCCATATTCTTGAAGAAATGCAGGTTCTTCGGCGCGTGGGTTTCGCGGAACGCGCGGATCTCCTTCGATGTGCCGTCCGATCCGGCATCGACGTTGGGCCAGAACCACAACACCGGCAGCGTCGATTGCGCGGCCGCGTGCAGGGTCTCGGCGATCTGCGCGCGCGCCTGCTGGTATTCGGTGGTCACCGGATGCTGCAGCACAATGAGATAGCCGCCCGACAGATCGACCGGTGCGCCGACGCCGCCATACTTGGCGAACGGATCGAAATCCAGCGCCGGGCTTTGCGCCACCTGAGCCGCCAGGTCGATCGCCGGGCAGCCGGTGTTGTAGACATGCGCCGGGTCCTCGCCCATGCGGATCACGCGCGCGCGCGAGTTTTCCGTGGCGACGAAATGCAGATCGGCCAGCTTGGTCACCGCGTGGCGCACCTTCTCGTCGATCGAGCCGGTCACCTCGCCGCCCTGCACATGGGCCAGCGGAATGTTCATGTAGGCGGCGGCGGCGGCGGTCGCCAGCGTTTCGAACCGGTCGGCCACGGTGACGACCACATCGGGCCGCAGATTGTCGAACACGGTGGCCAGCTCGACCAGGCCGATGCCGGTCGACTTGGCCGAGGTGACCAGATTCTCGCCTTCCAGCATCATGTGGACGCGGGCGTTCACCGTGAACCCATCGCGCTCGATCACATGAATCGCGCTGCCGTACCGATCCAGCAAAACGGACGCGGCGCCGACCAGCAGCAGTTCCAGATCGTCGTGCGCGCGGATCGCCTCCAGCGCTGTCTTGACGCGGGCGTAGCTGGCGCGCGCGGTAATCACGACGCAGACGCGGCGGTGGCGGGATTTGGTCATGCCAGATGGTCCTCGAGCACTTGCACATCGGCCTTGAGCGCGCGGGTCAGCTTGCGGCCGATGATTTCCTTCAGGCGCGCGGCGGGGAGCCCCGTGCCGGGCTTCTTTACCGTCACGTCTTCCGCCGTCAAAACCGTGCCGGCCGGCAGGTCGCGCGCCGCCACGATGCTTTTGTTGAACAGCGCGCGCATCGGCGCCAGTTCGGCGGCGACCTTGTCCTTGTCGACCGGATGCTGCCGCGCGGCTTCGACGAAACGCATCATGCGCACGGTCTCGGCCAACTCGTCGAAGGTCAGCGACGCCACCACGTCCGGCCCGAACATGCGCCGATGAAAGGTCACATGCACCTCGAGCAGATTAATGCCCAGCGCGGTCGCCGCGATCGCGGTTTCGCCGTGGCCGGTATGGTCCGACAGGCCGATCGGGCAGCGATAACGCGCACGCATTTCGCCGATGACGTTCAAGCCGATTTTTTCCGCCGGCGTCGGGTAGATCGACGTGCACTGGAACAGCGCATAGGGCAGGCGCAGGCGCTGCGCGGTCGCCACCGCGGTATCGATCTCCGCCCAGGGCGACATGCCGGTGGACATTAAAAGCGCGCGCGGCTTGGTCGCCAGATGCTCGAGCAGCGCCAGATTGGAGATTTCGCCGGATGCGATCTTCCAGCCGTCGACGCCGATCCGGTCCAGCAAATCCGCCGCCTGGTGCGAGAACGGCGTGCTCAGGAACAGCAGCCCGCGCTGATGCGCGTGCGCGCGCAGGCCGGCCCATTGTTCGGGCTCGAATTCCATGCGCCGCCAATATTCGTAGCGCGTCGTATCCTGGCGCGAAAACTGCACGCGCCACTGTTCGGCCGGCGTGCTTTCGGCGGCGGCAATGTGAGTCTGGAACTTGATCGCATCGGCGCCCGCCGCGGCCGCAGCGTCGAGAAACGCGTGCGCCATGTTCAGGCTGCCGTCGTGCGCCTGGGCGACCTCGGCGATGACGAGGCATGGCTGCGCGCCGCCGATGGCGCGCGAACCCAGTCTGATTTCGGTTTCGGTCATGATGCGAGCGCCGCCTGCGCAGGCGCCTGAATGCGCAACGCCAGCCAGCGCTGCAATTGATACCAGCGCATCCAGACGATTGCGGCGTCGGGATCGCATCGCGCGCGGTCGGCCTCGAAGCGGGCGGCGAGATCGCGGCGCCACAGTTCCGGCCACAGCAACGCGCTGCCCAGCATCGCCCGCATGCGTTCCAACAAAGATTCATACATCAATTGCGTGGCGCTGCCGGGGCGCACGAATTTCTTCCGGTTGGCCAGCACCTCCGGCACCACGATCCCCTGCATCGCGCTGCGCAGCACCGACTTGTTGAGCCCGCCCTGCATGAAATCCCGGTACGGGTAGCGCCAGGCGGTTTCGATCACCGTATGGTCCATGAACACCGGGCGCACCTCGATCGAATGCGCCATGCCGTTGCGGTCCTCGTTGCGCAGCACGATCGGAAAATCCAGATGGATGCGGTCGAGCAGTTCGCGGAAGAAATGAACGCCGGCCGGGAGATCTGCCAGTTGCTTGTGCGCCGGCACGGCGAACAGCGCCTCGTCGGGCGCGTAATGAGGCGCGAACAGTTCGTAGCCCAGGCGGAACTCCTGCACCGTGCGCCGCCCGATGCCGCTCTCGAAAAACAGGCGCAGGCGCGCGAGCATTTCGCGCGGCGTCCGGCCGGTGAGCGCCACGCCGCCGCGCAAAGCCGCGCGCGCCGACGCCAAGTCGCCGTCCTCGATCAGCGAAGCCAGGTACGGCGCCACGCATTTCGCGTAACCGCCCATGATTTCGTCGCCGCCGTCGCCGACCAGCAGCACCTTGTAGCCGCGCCGCCCCAACTGCCGCCGCATCATGTATTGATTGACCTGGCCGGCCGAAAACGTCGGCTCGTCGTGCATCGAGATCATCTCGTCGATCGCCTGGCCGTAATCCGCCGACGCGATATCGACATATTCGTGGCGGATGCCCTGCGTCGCCACGGTGCGGTCGATCCAGGCGGATTCGTCGGCGATGTCCGGCGCGCGCACCGAGAACGTGTGCAGTTGATCGGCGAAGCCCTGCTGCGCCAGCACCGAGACGATGGTCGAGCTGTCCATGCCGCCCGAGAGCGCCGCCGCCACCGGAACGTCCGATTGCATGTGCCGTCGGCAGGCGTCCTGGATCGTCTCGCGCAGCGCCAGGGGATCGCGCAGGTCGGCGCTCGGCCGCGGCGGCGACCAGAAGCGTTCGTCGCGCACCAATCGGCCGTGCGTCCATTGCTGGATCGAAGCGGCCGGAACGTGCTCGATGCCGTCGAACAAGGATTCCGGCAGGTGATCCAGCCAGCCGCGCGCCACATAGCGCTGCACCGCCGCGAGGTTCGGCCGCGCGTCCGGCGCCAGGGCCAGCACCGCCTTGATCTCCGAGGCGAACACCAGGTGTTTGCCGCGATACAGATAAAGCGGCTTGATTCCCAGCCGGTCGCGGCTGACCGTCAGCGTCTGTGTGCGCGCGTCCCACAGGACGATCGCCCACATCCCGCGCATGCGCTCGAACGCCGCAACGCCCCATGCGAGGTACGCGGCAAGCACCACTTCGGTGTCGCAAGTCGAGCGGAATTGATGACCGCGCGCCTCAAGCTCGCGGCGCAGATCGAGATAATTGTAGATCTGCCCGTTGAACACGAGCGCAACCCTGCCGTCGGCGCCCAGCATCGGCTGATGACCGGCCTGCGTCAGATCGAGGATGCTCAGCCGCCGGAAGCCCAGCCAGACCTGCTCGGCCGAATATTCGCCCGCATCGTCCGGCCCGCGATGCGTCATCGAATCGCGCGCGGTGCGCCAGCGCGCCGCGTCGGGCCGCAGTCCCTTGTGGTCGTAGATCGCGATAACGCCGCACATGTCGCGTCGATGCTTTCTGCTAGGCCACGCGGCCGGAATCGAACTCGTCGATGTAGCGCTCGGCTTCCAGCTTGCCGCGCGCGACCATTTTCGCTGGCTCGCCGGGCATCAGGATCGACGGGATGCCGCGCGCGCGAATGGCGTCGACCAGGCCGGCCGGGTCGCCCGCGAACTCCCGTTCCAGCGCCAGGAACTTCTCCGCCCGCTGCCGATAGGCGGCGCGATAGACGGCCAGGCGCGCCTTGATCGCCGTCGGATCGTCGCGCACGCCGTCGGCAATCAGCGCGGCCACGGCAGCTTCCGATGGCGGCAGGGAGGAGCGGGCCATGATGTAGCAATAATTCGGGTAGCCCTCATACTTGGTGTCGTCGAAATCGACCGCCTCGAAACCGTAGCGCCGCAGCACCAGACGCCAGGTGTTCGCCGACAGGAAGCGGTAGTGGTTGTGGTTGTAGTACTCCAGCGGCGAGCCGAACATCTCGTCGGTGCGCCAGCGGATCTGCAGCCAGCCACCCGGCACGAGGACCCGGCGCACCTCGCGCATGGCGGCCGCCAGGTCGTAGACATGCTCGAGCGAGCCGAGCGAGACGACGATCTCGAAGCTGGCGTCGGGATAGGGCAGGGCCTCGCCCGGCGCGACCGTCAGGTCGAGGCCGAACTCGGCGCGGCCCAACTCGATGCTCGGCCGGTGCGGGTCCATGCCCTTGACGTCCCAGCCGGCGTCGCGCCACGGCAGGCTGGTCGCCGCCGAGGCGCAGCCGTGATCGAGCATCCTTCCCGGCCGGTCGATGAACCGCTGCGCATAGCGCAGCACGCCCGCGCCGCGCAGCTTCTGCGTCTCGACGTAGGCCGGCGACGGCTTCTCGGCGCCGAACGCGATCTCGCGATACAGCCGCTCGTAATAATCCTGGTAGAAGCGGTCCTCGTAGCGCGGGTTGGTCATCTTGAACCCGCAGTTTTCGCACACCACGACGACGAGCTCGCCGTACACGCCCGGCTCGGCGATGCGCCCGCGCCGCTGCAGCTCGGTGAACCGCGTGCCGCCGCACGCCTCGCACGGAATCATCACGCGGGCGTATTGTTTGCCGATGCGAATGGCGTCGAGATGCTGGTTCATCGTTTCAACCTTGGATGCGAACGTTAAGCGGCCTTGTGGCCGGCGCGCGACGACGGGCGGAGCGAGGCTTCGAGCCCGGCGGTTGCCGCCTCGATCCAGTTCGGATCGAGTGCGACCTGTCCCGGTGCGGCGTAGTGAAAGCCGCCGAGATCGAAGCTGGATGCCTTCACCGCGGCGAGGAACTTGCTGCCGTCGAGCGCCGCGCGCGCCGCATTGCCCTCGCCCGCCAGCGCCGCGCGCAGCAGGCCCGGCAAATCGGCATCGTCGGCCACGGTAAAGACATGGGGCAGCACGCCGATCGGCATGTGCGCGGAAAACAGCACAACCGGCTTGCCGAGCGCGGCCGCCTCCAGGCCCGCCGTGCCGGCCATGGTCGCGACGACATCGGCGCGCTTGACGCATTCGACGCCGTTCTCGGCGATATCGAGCAGCACCACGTTCTTCAAGGCGGCAATCTGGGCATAGAAGTCGCGCGGCCGGCGCGCGACCGCGTAGCGGTTCTCCTTGACCGCGAGTACCGCCCCGGCGGGCAGGGCGCGCGACAGGCCGGCGATCACTGCGTGCTGGCTGAACCGCTCGGGCGAGCGCAGCAGGAACGATTCTTCCGGCTCCTTGTGCAGCGGGAAATAGACCACCGGCACGTCCGAAAGATCGGCCAGGCGGGTGCGGAACCGCCGGCGCGCTTCGCGCAGGCCGAGATACTGGCGGAATGGCCAGGTCACATAGTCGACGAAATTGTAGGCGCGGGCCTTTTGATATTTGCGCAGCCGCCACCAGGCCATGGTCGCGGCGGCCAGCACGGTATGCCGCATGACCGTGGCTAGGCCCATCCACTGGTCGAATTCGGCATTCTTGACGGTGGCGGCGGTGTACGCCTTGCCGATCGACAGCGACGGGTCGGGTTGCGCCGAGGCCCACGCCGCCTCGAACAGCGGATTGGTCTGGTACTGATCCGACGCCCAGAACCACTGCGTCTGATAGCGCGCGGAGATCAGGTAACGCGCCGGCACGCCGCGCGCGGCCGCGATCGCCTGGGCGATATTGTCGCCGTGCAACAATAAAGTAAGTCCCTTGGCGTCGATCTCGGCGTCCCAGAATTCCAGTTGCCGGACATAGGCGTTCAGGGTCTGCGCGTAGCTCGCGTCGTCATAATACGACGCGCGCGGGTGCCGGAAGCCGCCCAGAAAATATCCGCGGCCGAGGTGGCGATGGGAAAAGCTCAGCTCCGCAATCGGCCGCCCGATCCGGGCTTCGAACGCGCGCGCGCGCGCGATCAGCGACGCCGCGTCGGCCACCGCTTCGCCGACGGCCGGGCCCAGCCGAACCGCGTCGGTCACCGTGTCCCAGTGCTTCGGCCCGGTCCAGGCGGCGAAGAATCGCGCTTCCTCGGGCCCGCGCGTGTAAAGGTGGATGCGCGCGCCGTGCCGGCGGCGCAGTTCGGCCGCCATGGCCAGCAGCAGGTCGCGCGTCTTGGCATTGATATAAATGCCGACGTTGCCGAAATCCGGGCGCATGTCGTTCGGCGTCTGCATTCACTTGATCGCCAGGAAGCCTTCGAAGCAGATGTACTTGAACACGGTCATCATGTCCTTGAAGCCGGCGCGCGCCATCAGATCGTAATTGCCCTGGGTCGAAAACGGCTCCATCACGCCGCGCAGGCTGACGCTCTTGTTGAGGATTTCCTCGGCGGCGAACTTGCTGTCGGTCTTGAAGTCGTTGTACAGCGCGCTGGTGATGTCCTGGAACCGCGCATCGGGCGCGCGCACCTTCTCGAACAGCAGCAGGGCGCCGCCCCATTCCAAAGCTTCGTAGATCTTGTTGAACACATCCTGGCGATAGCGCGGCGGCACGAACTGCAGCGTGTAGTACGACACGATCAGGTTGGATTTTTCCAGCTTCGCCGTGCCCAGATCGTCGCACACGAACTCGACGTTCGGCAAATCCTTGCAATGCTCGCGCGCGTGCTGCGCCATCGCCTCCTCGCGATCCATGCCGATCCAGCGCACGTTCGATTTGTGCGCATTGTGCTCGGCCAGCCGGCGGGTCAGCTGCCCGGTCGAACTGCCCAGCTCGTAGCACAGCGAATTGGGCAGCACGAAGAAATCGCTGATCCGGCAGATCAGCGCGTGGCCTTCGTGATAGAGCGGGATCGACCGTTCCGCGTGCGAGACGAACGTGTCGGCCACATTGCCGGAAAAGCTCCACGCCCCACGCTGGCTCTCGATGGCATCGCCGACTTTCATGGCATCCTCGTAAGGTTACTTTGCAGGGAATTCGTCACGCGCGTCCGGTCCTTGGTTGATCTGGCTCGATTAGAACGCTGTGAATATGAAACGGAAAGAAGTACCGCAACCGTCCCGTTTTCAACGCGTACTGGCTGCTGAAGCGGACCCTAAATTTCGGCAAAGCGGCGTGTAGGAAATCCACCGTCTGCACTCGGCCATCGATGACAATGAAGCGCGGCCGACCGCCCGAGCGGCAAAATTCTGCGACGTCCACATTCGGGACTTTCCGGCCTTCGATTTTGATGGAAGGCCCATCTATATAAACGAAGTCGGTCTCATCGGGGATCGGCTTGCCATATCCGACCCCTCCCGGCTTGATACCCGCCGGCACGACTTGCACGCAGTCGGTCGGCAAGTTCGCGGCGATGAGGCCGGATTTCGTGACCTCGGCCCACGACGCGTTCTCCTCATAACTCGTATGAACGGCGCCGGTCCGCTGTGCGAAGGAAGCAAAAACAACGGTACTTAGTCCGGAACCGAGTTCCGTGATGCGGCGCGGCTGAACGCGATCGAGCAGATCGACAAGTTCAGCGACGCGGCACACCTGAAAGTCGTCCTTGCGCCCACCGTGGGCGATTATCGCTTGCCAGCCCGCTTCAAGGCTGGGGGTTGTTTGATACAGTTGCGATCGAATGCGACCGGCGCGCCGAGCTATCAGTCGCATGTAAAGCTTCTCGGCGAGAAAGCGTATCGGGTGCGGAAAATGCAACGCCTTACATTCGATTTGTGAGTTCAGTCCGGCCCGGATACGACAATCGTCGCTCGCCGCTCACGATTGGTTCGCGACGCGCGCCGGCTGCAACGGCACCACCGTCCCGTCGCCGTGCTGCTTGGCGAAGGCTTTCGCGTACCAGCCGCCGCGGCGCATCAGCTCGGCATGATTGCCGGTTTCGATCACCGCACCCTGTTCGAGCACGATGATCGAATCGGCTTCCGATACGGTCGACAGCCGATGGCCGACCACGATCACAGTCGATTCGGTTTCGGCGCGGATGCGGCGCAGCGCATCGCGGAATTTCTGCTCGCTGTCGGCGTCCAGCTGGCTGGTCGGTTCGTCGAAAATCAGGATCGGCGAGCGGCGCACCAGGGCGCGCGCCAGATCGAGCCGCTGGCGCTGGCCGCCGGACAGCCGCCCACCGCTTTCGCCCAATAATGTCTCGTAGCCCTGCGGCAGGCGCAAAATGAATTCCTCGGCGCCCGCCAGGCGGGCGGCGTCGCGGATCTCGGCGTCGGTCGCCTCGGGCCGGCCGTAGCGGATATGCTGCGCCACCGGGACGTTGAAAATCTGCGGCTGCTGCGGGACGAACGCGATGCCCGCGCGCAGGCTGGCGACGGTAAATTCGTTCAGCGCCACGTCGTCGAACCGGATGGTCCCCGAAGTCGGATCGCGCAGGCGCGGCAACAGGTCGATCAAGGTCGATTTCCCGCTGCCCGACGGGCCGACCAGGGCGGTGATGCGGCGCGCCGGGAACTCGCAGGTCACCTCGACCAGGGCGCGATCGCCGGAACTATAGGTATACGACACGCGGTCGAACCGAACGCCGTGCCGCAAGGCCTCGAACGTCATCGCGCCGCCTTTGGATTCGCGCGCCGCCAGCATGAATTTCAGCCGCTCGTCGATCACCATCAGGCTGGCCCATTGGCCGGCGACCGATTGATACGCCGAGATCGCCTCCTTGGTCACCGGCAGCAGGCGCATCATCACGACCAGAAACATGCCCAGTGCTGCAATCGGCATGCCGAAGCGCGTGTAGCCCAGATACAGCACGATAAAGCACACCAGAATCGCGATCGGCTCGACCGCCGCATCCAGCCTGCCGCCGACCTGGCGCAGGCGGATTTCGTTGTCGCGCTGGCGCGCGCTCAACGCCTTCAGATTGTCGATCTCGGCCAGTTCCGTGCCGGACAGGCGAATCAGCCGCAGCGAGCGCATGCGCTCGACGATGAAGGTGGCGAACTTGCGGTTGGCGTCGGTGATCGCGCGGCTCGTCCGCGCGCTCTGCTTCAGCAGCCCGACCAGCACGCCGGCGGTCAAGGCCAGAATGCCGAGCGAGACCAGCGTCATCCACGGCGCCAGGAAGAACATGATGGCGAGATACATCAGCACCAGCAGCACGCGGCTGATGAAATGCACCGTGCCGTAAAGCGCCTGAATGGCCTTCGGCAGCTCGACCGCGACGTCGTTGACCGCCTGGCCGAGCAGTTCGTCCTGCTGCTCCGAGGTCCGCGCGCGCAGGCTGAGCGAAAACACACGCGCGCGCAGTTCGTGGATCGAGGTGTACAGAACGATCGAATTGTAGCGCAGGCGCAGATAGCTGAACGCCTGGCGCAGCACGATGGCAAGGAAGCTCGACCCGAGCAGGAACGGCAGGTTGAGCGGCAGCGACAGGAACGCCGCCACGTCGATCAGCACCGACCAGTAGCGGTTGCCGGCGCTCAATTTCGCCATGTCGCCGCCGGCCTGGATATACTCCACGATCGGCAGCAGCATGGCGATGCCGATGCCTTCGAACAGCACCGCGGCCGACGACAGCGCCAGAATGACGACCGTCGCCTTGTAGGAAAGGCCGATCGCCCGCGCGCGACGCAGGCGTTCAAGCAATCTACCCATCACGCGCCCGCGCTCGGCACGACCAGCCGATGGATCGGATCGTCGCCGATCGCGGCCAGACGAAACATGTCGTCGTACAGAAACCCGGTCCGATAGGCCGGCATGAAACGGATCACCAGCATCACGCGCTCGCCCGCGCGGCACCGGCTGCCCGCATGCAGACACATCGACGTATCGACGAACCCCGCATTGCCCGCGCCGCCGTGCAGGGAAATTTCGTCCTCGCGCCGGCTGTGGCTGAACACCTGCTCGTCCGACAGGCGCCCGTCGCCGAACGTCTCCATCCAGGTATAATTGGTGGCGCTGCACACTTGGCGTGAGGTTTCCGCCGGCAGGAACAGGAACGGGCCGTTCTCCGGCGCCACGTCGAACACGTTGACGAACAGCGACAGGATCCGGCTCTCCGGCTGGTCGAGATGATAGAGCTGGCTGCTGAACAGCTTCTCGTGCACGTTCGGCCGCGTCACCCAAAGATCCAGGTACATCAGCCGCGGCACCGTGCCGAAATAGCCGATCGCCGAATCGAGCACGGGTTCCGAAAGAACGGTGTTGATCAAGGCCGGGTAGTCGCGGAAATCCTCGGCGACCAGCAACGACTGGAACGGGTTGTCGCCTTGTCGCGGCGCGAGCAGCTTCGCGCGGCGCCGGTAAATGTCGCGGCCGGCTTCGACGAACCGGTCGAGGCCGGGGAACGATCCGGCTTCGATCCGGGCGTAGCCGCGGTCGCGCGGCACCGTGTGCGCCCAGCGCGACGCTTCGATGCGCCGGCGCGCCAACGCCTTCCGGCGCACCGTGTCGATCGGCCGCGCGGATACGTCGACCAGGTTCATCGCCGCCTTGACCGCCGGAAACGGCACGCGCGCGCGCATGCCATAGCTGGCGATGCGCTGCTTGATCCAATGGCGTGCGTGATCGGGAAGAATCATGGGGCGGATTGGCTCTGCGGTGCTTCGAATGCGGCGATCAGGTTGCGGCCGGCGCCGGCGCGGCGCCCTGCGCATAGGCCTTGATGAAGGTTTCGACGATCATGTCGATCACGTCCTGCCGAACGTGCCTTCCGTCCGGCTTATAGATGTCCTCGCGCGTGCAAAGCTCGTAGGACGGCCAGTACTGCACGGCCGGAAACTCGCGGCAGATCTGCCCGGCCACGGCGCGCAGCAGCGATTTGCTCTCGACATTGGCGACCACGATGTCGTTTCCGGAATAGGTCCGGCCGAGCCCGACCGGCGAAACGGTCAGGATGATCTTGCGCGCCGGGTAGTGGTGCTGGATCAGCGTGCAGACGCGCTTCATGTTCTCGTAGTTCTCGGCGAACGTGCTGAGATGAAACTCGATATCGCCGAAACGCTTCATGCCCTGGCGCGATTCGTCGTAGGGCGGCACGCAGAGATGATAGCCGTTCGAATTGTTGCGCCAGGTTTCGATCAGGCCGAGCGTGATCACATAAACGTCGGCGCTGCGAATGCCCTCGATATGCAGGCGTCGATCTTCCGGCTCAGGTCGAGGATGTGATTTTCGTCGGCGGCGAAAATCTTCTTGCGATACGGGTCCTGCCACGAGGTTCGCCCGCCGACGGCGAAATGGTTGGTCAGCTTGTGCTTGTGCTGCAGAAAGTCGGCCGATGCAAAATGCGTGTCGGCAAAGGCGTGTTCGAATTCCTGGCGGATCGTGAACGTGTCGTAATGCGCGATGTCGTCGTGCGCCGGCATCGAACCGAGGCGCTGGTTGGCGCTGTCGAATTCGATCCGGCGATACTTGGGGTAGACGTCGAAGCTGCGGCGCTCCAACGCATGGCGGATTTCCATGGCGAAGCAGCTGCCGATCGTGAATATCTTCGTGGCGCCGTCCAGCATCGGCTTCGGCGGCACGGTGATCCGGTAGCCGCGTTCGGATGCGCGCCACAATTCGTTCGTCGTCGCGGTCAGGTCGAAGCGCGCTTTGATCGCACCCGGCGGCGGCGCCGGGGGCGCGGGCGGGGCAGCCGGTTTGCCCAGGCGACGCAACAAGGCGCGCGGCGAGAACGTCATGGTTTCGCTCCGTGAGATGCCGAGCGGGCTTGAACGACGCTCGGGTGCGGCAGGCGCCGCCGATGCGGAGTTGGGACCACGAGCGGCGTCCTACCGAAACTCCCAGACGACCAGCGACAGCGAGTTGAAGGCGTGGAAGCCGAAGATGTCCTTCTTGATGTCGAGGATGCGGATATCCGGCCGCCGCTTGAGTTCGGACACCAGGTTTCGGTTGTAATCGTTGAGCTCGAGATACCGTTTCCGCATCAGGCCGAGCAGCGACGTATCGTGCAGGTCGTTGGCGGGCTCCAGGTGGATGACGGTCGCGATCTTGTCGCGATGCCGGGTCAGCGCGTCGAGAAATGGCACGGTCGACGGCAGTTGTTCGAGCGCCTGCGAGGTAAACACCGTGGCCGGCCCTTCGACCGTATCCATGATCGGGTACCGTGCGTCGTAGAAGTTGAGCTTGCCGACCCGTATGTCGTTGCGGTCTTTGTAGAGCAGTTCGGCCAGCGCGATCGCGTTGTCGGAATAGTCGCCGCCGACAAACCGCTTGCCCGGAAAGATTTTCGCCAGGTGCCACAGATTGGCGCCGAACGCCGAGCCGAGTTCGACGATCGAGCGGCTCTTGGCGGCCGGTCCGGCAATGGCGGCGTCGAGCGTTTCGAACAGGCGGTCGACCATTTCGTCCTGCCGGGCGATGACCAGGCGGCCTTGCCACACGGCATCGCGTTCGTTGTCCATCGCGCGGTTGCCGATCGAGAAACGCAGCGCCACCGGGTCCATCGTGCCGCCGCTCTTGCGGTACAGATCGAGGCACGCGGCGAACTTTTCGCGGTTGTATTCCTGTTCGATCTTGGCCACGTCGCGCTTCGGCTGGGCGAAATTCTTCAGGCCGAGCAGGCGTACCGGCCAGTCCGACCAGGCGGGTAGTTCGTTGAGATCGAGGTCACGCATTTGGTTTTGCTTCGTCCCGTTTTATCCGTTGACGGCAAGGCTGGGTGAGAGGTTCGCGTCGGCGTAGTCATAGCCGAATTTGTGCCGCAGCTTCGCCGCCAGGTCCGCGCGCAGCCGCGCCATGGTGCGTTCGCCGATCAGTTCGGCGTAATCGACGCCGCCGCGGAAATGGAAATGCTGTTTTTCGTCTTTCGCGAAGCGCCACTCGCGCTCCTTCTGCTTCTGGAAGCTGTAATAGTCGAGCGCCTCGCCGACCAGCGCCTCGCCGGCGTCGAGGCCGAACACGTGCTCGAACATGGCGCGGAACTGCGGCAGGGGCGTTGCGCGCAGCTCCTCGTAGCGAAAGATGCGGCAGCGCGCGCCCGGGCGGGCGCAGAAATCGCCCCAGCTATTGTAGAAATCGATCACGCGCTCCAGCGCGCCGTCGTCCAGGCACGCCTCGAACGTGGCGTATTTGCCGCCGCGGCTGCGGTAGTAGGAATACAGCGTGGTCGGAATGTTGCGCACGATCAGCACCGTCTTCGCGGCGTCGAGATCGAGCAACGGCGATTCGCGCCAGGCGCCATGGGTGTGCAGGCAATAGTCGAGATCGACGGCGGGAAACATCTCGCGCACTTTTTTTCGGCCGCTCGATCGCGCATCGGCCGGCGAAAAAACGCTCGGCGGGGTGATCTGGCGTTGCTTGAGCGTGCCGTCGCCGCCGTAATCGACCCGGTAGGCGCCGGTGAAATGCTTGGTCACGCAATAGTCGAGAATCTCCGCGCTCCAGTTCCAGCCCGATTTCGGAAAGGTCGCGAACAGCACGCTGTTGTGTTTGCGCGCCAGGGCAATTTTGACGAACGCCAGGCTGCGCGGGTTCATGCCCTGCTTGGCGTTCGGGCGCACGAATTGCGCCAGAAACCGCAGCGGGCGAAACGCCGTAAGGGCAGACGACATGATTGGAGCGGTGATCCGTGGCTCGAAATGGGGTCGCGCGTGCGGTCGGCCGATTCGTCCGGCGGTCTCGCTTTGCCGCGGAAATCCGCGGTTCAGGCATGCTACCGCACAGCGGGTGCACACGCGCGGCGCCCGCCGGGGTCCAGATTTCTATGTTCATAGTATGAACGCAGGGTCGCGCGCAAGCGCCGGCCGCTGGGCGAACCCCGGCCGGGTGCCGAGATTTCAAATTTTATTCAATTGGTACAATAAGTTAGGGCTAAGTTGAGGGTCGCAGCCAGGCGCCGCGTCAAGCCTCGGTCGGCGGCGCCGGCAGCCGGTCCATGAGTTCGGCCAGCGCCGCACGCCAATCCGGCGGCGCAAGGCCGAATTCGCGCTCCAGGCGGCCGAGATCGAACACTGAAAAGCGCGGTCGCGGCGCCCGGGTCGGGTAGTCCGCCGACGCGATCGGCCGCAGCTCGCGGATTTTCAATTTCCAGCCGCGGCGTCTTGCTTCGTCGAGGATCGCCAGGGCAAACCCGTGCCAGCTGGTTTGCCCGCGGCAGGCCATGTTTAGAATACCACCCTGGCGCGACAGATGGGCCGCCGCACCGGCTTCCATGCGGCCGACGATGGCGGCGATCATGGCGCCGATTTGTGTGGCAGGTGTAGGCGCACCTATTTGATCGGCGACCACGTTGACGACTTCGCGTTCGGCGAACAGGTGCAGCATGGTGCGGAGGAAATTGCGGCCCGAGGCCGCGTACACCCACGACGTCCGCACGATCAGATGCGCCGCGCCTGACGCCTGGACCGCCAGTTCGCCGGCGCGCTTGCTGCGTCCGTAGGCGTTGATCGGCGCGCATGCGTCGGTCTCGCGATAAGGTGCCGTGGCGGTGCCGTCGAACACGTAATCGGTCGAGAAATGCAGCATTCCGGCGCCGACCGCCGCCGCCGCCACGGCCAGCGCGCCGGGCGCCGTGGCGTTGACGGCGTCGGCGCGCGCGACATTGTTTTCCGCATCGTCGACCGCGGTATCGGCGGCGCAGTTGACGATCAGCTCCGGGCGCACACGCGCAACGAAACTTGCCAGCTCGGCCGCATGCCGCAAATCGAACTCCGCGCGCGTCGGCGCGATCACGTCATGCGCCGCCAGTTGCGGCAGCAAGGCGCCGCCGACTTGCCCGGTGCGGCCGGTCAGCAGGATACGCATGCGCAATCAGCCCGCGCCGAACGTCGGCAGGATCGCCGCATCGCGCAGGCGCGGTGCGGCGGCGTCCTTGGCCGACACGCGCGGCGGTAAACCGAGATCCGGCCACGCGATGCCGAGCGCGGCATCGTTCCACAGCACGCAATGTTCGTGCTGCGGCGCATAGATATCCGAGCATTTGTAGAGCACGTCGGTCTCGTCGGCGAGGCTCAGGAACCCGTGCGCGAAGCCGGGCGGAATCCACATCTGTCGATGATTGTCGCCCGACAATTCGGCGCCGGTCCATTTGCCGAAATGCGGCGAGCCGCGGCGTATGTCGACCGCCACGTCGAAGATGGCGCCGCGCACCACGCGCACCAGCTTGCCTTGCGCATTCGGATGCTGGAAATGCAGCCCGCGCAGCACGCCCTTGGCCGAGCGCGAGTGATTGTCCTGCACGAAATCGGCGTCGATGCCGGCCGACTCGTAGCGATCCCGCCGATAGGTTTCGAGAAAAAACCCGCGCGCATCGCCGATCACGTGCGGTTCGATCACCAGGACGCCCGGCAGGTCGGTGGCGAGCGTCCGCATGTCAGCGCCGCGCCAGCAGGTTGAGCAGATACTGGCCGTAGCCGCTGCCGCGCATCGGTTCGGCCAGCGTGGCCAGCTTGGCGTCGTCGATCCAGCCCTTGCGCCAGGCGATCTCCTCCAGGCAGGCGATCTTCATGCCCTGCCGCCGCTCGATCGCGGCCACGAAGCCGCCGGCGTCGAGCAGCGAATCGTGGGTGCCGGTATCCAGCCAGGCGAAGCCGCGCCCCAGCCGCTCGACGTGCAGCCGGTGCTCGCGCAGATACAGAAGGTTCAGATCGGTGATTTCCAGTTCGCCGCGCGCCGACGGCCGCAGCGATTTCGCCAAACTCACCACGCGCGCATCGTAGAAATACAGCCCGGTCACGGCCCAGTTCGATTTCGGCGCCGCGGGCTTTTCCTCGATGCTGCGGGCGCGCCCGTCGGCGTCCAGTTCGACCACGCCGTAGCTCTGCGGATCGGTGACCTGGTAGGCGAACACGGTGGCGCCGGAATCGTTGCGGCCGGCGGCCGCGAGCTGCTCGGTCAGGCCGTGGCCGTAGAAAATATTGTCGCCGAGCACCAGCGCGGCCGGCGCGCCGGCCAGGAAATCCGCGCCGATCAGAAACGCCTGCGCCAGCCCTTCGGGCTTCGGCTGCGCCGCATAGGCGATGCGCAGCCCGAAATCGCCGCCGTCGCCGAGCAGTTCGCGAAAGCGCGGCAGATCGTGCGGCGTGGAAATCACCAGCACGTCGCGGATATCCGCCAGCATCAGGACCGACAGCGGGTAATAGATCATCGGCTTGTCGTAGATCGGCAGCATCTGCTTGGACACGCCGCGCGTGACCGGATAAAGCCGCGTCCCTTTGCCGCCCGCCAGCACGATTCCCTTGCGCGTCATCGCCTCACCCCGCCGCACGCCCCAGGCCCAGGCGGGTCACGCGATAGCCGCCGGTCTTGATCTTTTCGCACCACGCCAGATTAGCCAAATACCATTGCACCGTGCGGCGCAATCCGTCGGCGAAACCGACGGCGGCGCGCCAGCCCAATGTTTCGGTCAGTTTGGTCGCGTCCAGCGCATAGCGCCGGTCGTGCCCCGGGCGGTCGGCGACCGATTCGATCTGGGCGCGGTACGAGCGCCCGTCGGCCTGTGGCCGCAGCGCGTCCAATTCGGCGCACAGCGCGTGCACGACCTCGAGATTGGTCCGCTCGCCGTTGCCGCCGACATTATAGGTTTCGCCCGGCACGCCGCGCTGCACGATGCGCATCAAGGCGTCGCAATGATCGTCGACATGCAGCCAGTCGCGCACCTGCTTGCCGTCGCCGTAGATCGGCAGTTTCGCGCCGGCCAGCGCGGACAATATAATGTGCGGAATCAGTTTTTCCGGAAACTGGCGCGGCCCGTAATTGTTGCCGCAGTTGGTGATCAGCGTCGGCAGCCCGTAGGTGCGGTTGAACGCGCGCACCAGATGATCGGCCGAGGCCTTCGAGGCGGCATACGGCGAATTCGGCGCGTACCGGCTGTCCTCGGTGAAGCGGCCTTCGGCGATCGAGCCGTAGACTTCGTCGGTCGAGACGTGCAGCAGGCGGAAACCCGCGCGGGCGCCTGTATTCGATTCGCGCCAATAGGCCAGGGCGGCTTCCAGCAATTCGTACGTCCCGTCGATGTTGGTGCGCACGAAGCTGCCGGGGTCCTCGATCGAGCGGTCGACATGGGATTCGGCGGCGAAATTCAGCAGCGCATCGGGCTGGTGCTCGGTCAGCAGGCGCGCGACCAGCGCGCGATCGTTGATCGAGCCGTGCACGAAAAGGTGCCGCGGCGTGTTGTGCAAATCCGCCAGATTGTCGAGATTGCCGGCGTAGCTGAGCGCATCCATGTTGATCACGCCATGCCCGGCGCCGATCGCGCGGTGGACGAAATTGCTGCCGATGAAGCCGGCACCGCCGGTGACCAGGAGTCGCATTATTTCCCTGTCCTAGGCGGCCCGTCCGCCTCGGTCAAGCTGTGGCCGCGCGAAGCGCCGCGGTCGGTTCGCAGCGCCGCCATCGGGATCGCCAGCAGGACCGCGAACACCATCTGCCACCAGCCGGCGAACAGCGAAAAATTGAACAGCCAGGAAATAACCACGCCGGCGGTCACGCCGATTGCCGCCCATGCCGCCGGCGCGCCGTGGCGGGCTTTGGCGAACAGCGAAACAAACAAGCACAGCAGCGCCGCCAGCGCGGTCAGCACGCCCGGGATGCCGGTTTCGAGCCAGGCCTGGATCAGCCAGTTATGCGTGTGCGAGGGCACGTACTGGCCCTTGAACAGCGGAATCTCGTCTTTCGCGCCCGGTACGCGGCCGGCCGTGTTCAAGCCGTAGCCGAAGATCGGGCCGCGCAGGGCCTGGTGCACGGCGAAGCCCCAAATGACCTGGCGATGCCGATCGATCAGCTGGGTCGGCAGGCGGATCTGCTGCGCGCTGGTCACCGGCGGCGCGGGCAGGCGCGTCAGGAGCCAGCCGCCAATTGCAACGGCTACGAGCACGGGAACGGCAACCGCCGCGCGCGCCGGCCAGCGCGGCAGCCGCGCCGCGAAAAACAGCAGCGCCAGTGTCGCGGCGGCGCCGGCGAATCCGATCAGGCCCGCGTTGCTGTGCACGCCGGCCGCGAACACCAGCGCGATCGGCAGCGTGGCATAGCCGGCCCAGCGCCAGCTCCCGCCCAACTGCCGGCCCGCAAAGACGGCGACCAGCGCGGCCGGCGGCAGCGCCGAGCCGAAGGATTTGAGGATGTCGCGCACCTGGTAGACATGCTCGGCCGGGCGGTTGCGCAGCAGCTGCAGCAAGGACGGCTCGACGTAACTGACCAGGCAGCCGAAAATCCCGGCGGCCAGCGTCGCGGCAACCGCCGCGCGCAATGCCGCTTCGTAGGCGACCGCGTCGTCGGCCAGAAATCGGATCAGCAGCCAGGCGAGCGCGATCACGCCGAGGCATTGCGCCCAGACCGCGGGCGAGCGCGCGGGATCCAGCGTCCACAGGGCGCTCACCAGCCAGGCGGCCAGCATGGCGACGAGCGCCCGGAACAGCGGCGTGCGCAGCGTCGCGCGCGCGGGCAGCAGTTGTTTGAACGCGGCCGGTCCGTCGAGCGCGGCCGCCACGGCGAAACAGATCAGCGCGGCGCCGATGGTGAAGCCGAGCGCCGCCTTGCCCAGCAACAAGGCCGGCACAGCAATGCCGACCAGCGCGCCGGCGGCGCTGCGCAGCTTTAGTTGGATCGATGGAAGCGATTGGATCGGCAAACGCACAACCGGCCGCTATGCGGTGGCGCGCAGCAGATGTCCGGGCATCGGGATGCGCATCTGGCGCCCCAGCAGGGTCAGCAGGATGTACACGCGCTCGTCGTCGCCGGCGCAGTCGAACACGCCGATTTGGTCGCGCAGCGGGCCGCTGGTCACCTCGATCGCCTCGCCGCGCGTGAACGCCGGGCGCCATGCCATCCTGACCAGGCCGGTCTCGTCCTCGCGCGCGCGCAGATCCTCGACCACGCCCTCCGGCACCGGCACCGGCCGGTCGCCGTCGCAAATCAGCGCCTTGACGCCGATCGTCGAGCGGACCGACCGCCACCGGGTCGTCGCGATGTCCATGGCGACGAACAGATAGCCCGGAAACAGCGGCATCTTGACGTTGTCGATCCGGCGCGCGTGGCTGCGGCGCTTGAGATACTCCGGCAGATAGGTTCTGAAGCCCTGCCGGCGCAGATGCTCGACGGCGTTGCGTTCCGCGCGCGTATGGGTCTGCGCGACATACCAGCGGATCATGGCTTCTTCCTCCGCTTGCCGCGCTTGGCGGGCGGCGGGCCGACGCGCACGACGCGCAGCAGGGCCGGCGTCAGAATCCGCTCGTCCGGCAGGATCGCCTTCAATTTGCCGAACAGCTCCTGGGCGTTCTCCAGATCGGTTATCAGGACCGCATCGACCGCGCCGGCGGCGGCCAAATTCGTCACCGCGGGCACGCCGGCAAAGCGCGTCCGCGCGTCGCCGTCGCCCATGATCGCGATCAACTCGAGTCCGATGTCGGAATTGCACAGCACCGCGATCTCCGCCAGCTCGCTGGCGCCGAGCAGCGCCACGCGGCGCCATTGGCGGCGCTGGCATTGCGTCAGCAATTCGGCGCACTGGTTGCGCGCGCGCCGGAAGAAGGTGAACGACGAGGTCAGATATTCGGCCGACAGGCGCGTCTTCTCGGCGAAGCCCTGCGGCGTCAGGTAATACAGATACCGGTTCGGCGGAATCTGGTTGACCTTGATCAGGCCCTTGCGCACGCAGCGTTTGACGTAGGCATTGGCCAGGCCGAGCGCGATGTTCAGCTCGCGCGCCACCGAACGCTGGGTGACCGCCGCGTCGTGCTCGACCGCGCTGAGCACGCCGAACGTGATCTCGCGGTCTTGCGGCGAATCGGTCTGCGCGTTGGCGTCGTTCATCCGGCGGCCTTCATGTTCAGATCGTGAACATAGCCGCCGGCGCGGCCGATGGCAAGGATCGTCGTCCCGAGAGCGCAACTAAATTTAACGAAAACAACGCGTTAAGCCGGATCGGCGGGCTCGAATCGGGGCCGCCGTCGGCCGCCCGCCAGGAACAGCAGCCCGCCCGGAATGCCGCAGACCAGGCCGATCGCGCCATAGACCAGCGAGGTCAGCAGCGCGGTTTCCGGCGCCGCGCCGACCCAGCCGAACGCCACCACCATGGCGCCCTCGCGCACGCCCCAGCCGGCGATGCTGATCGGCACCATGCTGACCAGAATGATCAGCGGCATCAAGGTTGCGCAGTGCCAGAACGCGATCTCGGCATGCTGCGCGCGAAACAGCGCGAACACCGCGGCGATCAGGCAAACATGGATCAGCATCGAAATCGCCAACACCGGCACCGCCAATGCCATCGTGCCGAACAGCCGCCGCGCCACGCGCGACATATCCGCGAGGAACGCCACGAGCCGCCACCGCCGCCAGCGCGTGACCATCTTGTCGAGCGCGAGAAAGACGAAGAAACCGAGAACCCCGGCCAGGATCACGAGCGTCAGGCTCCACCGCGTCTCGGCGTCCGGCGTCGCCGCGCGCAGATCCGGCAGCATGACGACCATGATCGCCAGCAGGCCGATCAAGGCCGCGCCGCGATCGAGCAGCACGGCATACAGCGCGTGGCCGAAACGAATCCCTCTTCGGTGCACGCGCCACAAGCGCACCGCGTCGCCGCCGATGGCCGACGGCAAGGTCTGGTTGAAGAACACGCCGATCATCACGGTGACCAGCGAAAAGCCGAAGCCGACGCGCTCGCCGAGCGCGCGAAACACAAACAGCCAACGCCACGAATGCAGGATGCTGGCCAAGAGCACCAACGCGAGCGCAACGAATACGCCGCCCGCCGCAAGCTCGCGCGCCTGCCGCCAGGCGGCGCCGATGTCGAGGCTGCGCAGCACCAGGATCAACAGACCGCCGGTGACGACGAGCTTGGCCAGAAAGATGAGCAGCCTTCGATTCACGCAAACGTCCCCGCGCGCCATCGCCAAGCCCGATATCGGGCCGTCGGTTGCGCACCTTAGTGGATCGGTCGTCGCACGCTCAACCCTGGCCGAATTCGGGGCGCCGCGTCGGTCGCCCGCACGGGCGGTGTAATTGACAAGCCGAGGGCCGAAGGTTAGACGGAGCCGCCCCTTATCGAGGCTCAAGCGCCATATGAACGTTCACCCCGCGCGCATCGCCGTCATCGGACTCGGATATGTCGGCCTGCCGCTCGCCGTCGCATTGGCGCGACATTTTCCCGTGGTCGGGTTCGACGTCAGTCGCGCGCGCGTGGAAGAACTGCGGCACGGCCGGGATCGCACGAACGAAGTCGCCGCCGATATCCTCAAGACCAGCGCGCTGGCGGTCACGTCCGACGCGGCCAAACTCAAAGCCGCCGATATCTTCATCATCACCGTGCCGACGCCGGTCGACGACCATAACGTGCCGGATCTCGGCGCGGTCGAAGCGGCGGCGCGCACCGTCGGCGCCGCGATCGGCAAAGGCGGCATTGTCGTACTCGAAAGCACGGTCTATCCGGGCGTTACGGAAGCCGTCCTGGGTCCGATCGTGGCCCGGGAGTCGGGGCTCGTCTGCGGGCGCGATTTTTTCCTCGGCTACTCGCCGGAGCGCGTCAATCCGGGCGATCGCAAGCACACCATCGAATCGGTCACCAAGGTGGTCGCCGGCCAGACCCCGGAGATCGCAACCAGGCTGGCGCAAATCTACGGCGCCGTCACCGGCGGCAATGTGTTCGTGGCGCGCGATATCCGCACCGCCGAAGCCGCCAAGGTGATCGAGAACGCGCAGCGCGATATCAACATCGCGTTCATCAACGAAATCACCATGATCTTCGGCAAGCTCGGCATATCGGTCTACGACGTGCTCGAGGCCGCGCGCACGAAATGGAATTTTCTGGATTTTCGCCCCGGCTTCGTCGGCGGCCACTGCATCGGCGTCGATCCGTTCTATCTTGCGCATCAGGCGCAGGCCTTGGGCCATCATCCGGAAGTGATCCTGGCCGGGCGGCGCATCAACGACGGCATGGGCGAATATGTCGCCGCGTGCCTGGACGCCGAACTCGGCGGCAAGCCGTCGCGCGTGCTGGTGCTCGGGCTGACGTTCAAGGAAAATGTACCCGATCTGCGCAATTCGAAAGTGGTCGACGTCGTCGAGGGCCTGACGCGCCGCGGTCACGCGGTGAGCGTTCACGACGCGCTGGCCGATCCCGCCGAAGCCCGGGAATTGTACGCGCTGGAACTGCTCGATGGGCTCGAGCATGCGGGCCCGTTCGACTGCGTGCTCGGCGCCGTGCCGCACGAAGCCTATCGCGCGTTCGGCGCGGCCGATTTCGCCCGCCTGTTGGCGCCGGGCGGCATCGTCGCCGACGTCAAGGGCATGTGGCGCCACATCGCGCTGCCGGCCGGGCTCAAATCCTGGCGGCTCTGAGCCGTCACAGCTCGCGCTTGAAGGCCCATTTGACCACCGCGGCATCGTCGCGCGGGCCCGGCACGCCGGTCAGCACGAGCTGCCGGCACGCGCGCGGCGCGCCCGGTGCGCCCAGATAGATGCTGGCGTCGAGCGCGGTCAACGCATCGCCGACCGCGCGGAACGACCAGATGCTGCCGTCCGGCAGGCTCAGTTTGGCGGCTGCCGGCCGATTGCGCGGCCCGTCTTCCAGGTCCACGGAAATATCCGGATGTAAGTGGAACCGAACGGCGAAACTTTCCGCCGTGCGCCGACCCTGGTTGACGCGCAGCAGGGCGTCTTCGCCGCGCAAATCGTCGCCGCCGCTCGACAGGAACAGGCGGCGGCGATGCGCCAGGCCGAAGCGCTGCACGTAGCCGTCATGCTCGGCTTCCAGCCACAGGTCGCCGCCCTGGTCGCTGCGCTTGGCGGCGACCGAGCGCACGCCGTCGCCCAGCGGGCCGGTCGGCAGGATTTCGCTCGAGTTGGTGTCGGCGAGGGTCAGCGTGGAATGCGCCGCCGTGGTGCGCGACATTTCGCGCCAGCGCGGATGCGCGCCGCCGAAGGCGCCGCAGTTCACGATCACGCGCGTCCGGCCGACGCTCATCTCGAAGCTCAGCGTGCCGGCATGCGCGCCCGTGCTCAGACTTTCGGTCGCCGGAGCCGCCAGGTCGGCGATCAAGGTTGTCGGGCCGGCGTTCAGGCGATGGAAGCCGCCGGAAAACGGCGCCGCTGCGGCGCCGGGCTCGTCGGCGAGCGTCAACAGGCGCGCGATCGCCGCGGCATCGATTTCGTCGCCGCCGTTGAACAGCGCCAGGCCGCCGTCCGGATGCAAAACGGTGCGCAGCGCCGGCGCGCCCCGGTCGATCGCGTTCTGCACCAAAACCGGCATCGGCCGGTGCGCCGCCGCCAGCGTCGCGCGCACGTCGAGCGTGTGGCGTAGCAGATCCGCTTGTCGCGTCGGGCTGCGCTCGCGCACGAAACCGTCGGCGAACACGCGCTGCTGCAATTCGCCGTCGAACAACTCGATGCCGCGCACGTAACGCACCTCGCCCTCGGGCAGGCACAGGCCGGCATAGATCAGACCCTTGGATGCGGCCAGACGCATCGCACCCGGCTCGGTCCGGCGCACGACGCGGAACAGATGCTCCGCCTGCCGGTCGATCGAGGCGAAGTAGAGGTCCCGGAAACCATTGTCGGCGGTGCGCACGAAATAATCGTACTGCGTCAGCCATTGCACGATCCGCTCGGCCACCAGATCCGGCCGCCACGCCACCGAATCGTAGCGGCCGAAATTGACGATCCAGTCGCGAATCAATTCGCGGCCGCGCCGCCGCGCGGCCTCCGTGCCGTTGGCGCGCAGGTCGCGCAGCCAGGCGAAGCCATGCGGTTCGATGCCCGGCGGCAGGTCATGAGGCTCGGCGCGGTCCGGCGTGAAGATGGTTCCCGCGGCCAGCACCGCGTAGCCGCGCGCGCTGTCGCCGGGCCACAGATCCGGCGGCGTGAACAACAGTTGATAGGGCGGCCGCCGGCCCAGCAGCCATTGATAGGGCGCCGAGCCGTAGGCCAAATCCCGCCAGCCGCGCCGCTGCCGGCGCCCGACGATCGGATTGGCAGGGAAGGTGGCTTTGTTCACCCGGCCCTCTTGCTGCTGTGCTCAGGCGGCGCCGCGCAGCGCCGCCATGTTGGCGCGATAGCGCGCGGCCCCGCCGCTGAACGTCGCGGTGCCGGCAACCAGAACGTCGGCGCCGGCCGCGATCGCCTGCGCCGCGGTGTCCTTGTTGATGCCGCCGTCGACTTCGAGGTCGATCTTCCGGCCGCTCGCGTCGATGCGCTTGCGCAGCGCGCGAATCTTGTCGAGCTGCGCCGTGATGAACGACTGTCCGCCGAAACCCGGATTGACCGTCATGACCAGAATCAGGTCGATGTCGTTCAGCACGTAATCGACCGCTTCCGGCGGCGTCGACGGATTGAGCGACACCCCGGCCTTCTTGCCGAGCGACTTGATGAGTTGCACCGTGCGGTGCAAATGCGGTCCCGCTTCCGGGTGCACCGTGATGATGTCGGCGCCGGCATTCGCGAAATCGGCCACGTAAGGATCGACCGGCGAAATCATGAGATGTACGTCGAAGGCCAATTTGGTATGCGGGCGCAACGCCTTTACGACCGGCGGCCCGATGGTCAGGTTCGGCACGAAGTGCCCGTCCATCACGTCGATATGGATGTAGTCGGCGCCGGCGTCGGTGATGGCGCGAATTTCCTCGCCCAGGCGCGCGAAGTCGGCCGACAAGATCGAAGGCGCGATCTTGATTTGGGGCTGCTTCCGGCGGGCGGCGCTCATGGCGCTTACCTAACAGTTTGGCCGATTTACCGCAAGGGATCGTGGGTCGACGCCTTATGACCTACGACAGCTTGCGTAGCCGGGCGGCATAGAATCCGTCGATGCCGCCCAGGTCGCGCCACTGGCTCGGCAGCGTGCGCAGTTCGCCGGCCGGCGTGCGGAACTCGGCCGGCAGCGCGGCCGGCTCGATCGCCTCGCGCCGCAGCATCTTCTGTTCGGCCAGCGCGCGTTCGATCCGCGCGGGGCCTTCCTCCGGTTGCAGCGAACAGGTGCAATAGACCAGCGCGCCGCCCGGCCGCAGCATGTCGGCGGCGGCGGCCAGCAGCCGGTCCTGCAAGGCGGTCATGGTTCGCAGGTCGTCGGCCGACTTGAGATGCGGAATGTCGGGATGCCGCCGGATCGTGCCGGTCGCGGTGCACGGCGCGTCCAGCAGCACGGCGTCGGCCGGAACCGCCGGTCGCCAGATCGCCGCATCGGCGGCGACCAGCTCGGCGTCGAGCTTGAGGCGTTTGAGATTCGCGGCGACGCGCTCGAGCCGCGCGGCCGACCGGTCGACGGCCGTCACCTTGGCGCCGGCCGCGGCCAACTGGGCGGTCTTGCCGCCCGGCGCGGCGCATAGATCGATCACGGTCTGGCCGGCAACATCGCCCAGCAGGCGCGCCGGCAGGGCCGCCGCCGCATCCTGGATCCACCACGCACCGTCGGCAAAGCCCGGCAGATCGGCCACGGCGCCGCCGGCTTTGCGGCGCAGCGAACCGGTGGGCAGAATCTGCGCGTCCAGGCGCTCGGCCCACAGGTCGGCGTCCCGCTTGACCGTGATGTCGAGCGGCGCTTCGCCAAGATGCGCCTCGGCGATCGCGCGCGCGGTGGCTTCGCCGTATGCGTCGCTCCACGCATGCCACAAATGGTTCGGCGTGTTCAGGCGCACCGCGTCCTGCTTCTGCGCCATGGCGAGCCCCTCGCGCGCCATTCGCCGCAGCACCGCGTTGACCAGCGATTTCATTTTGGTCTGGCCGGCCTGACCGGTCATGGCGACGGCCTGATCGACCGCGGCGTGGGCGGCGGTGCCGAGAAACACCAGCTGCGCCACGCCCAGGCGCAGAATGTCCTGCACCGGCCCTGCCGCCGCGGGCAGCGGCCGCGGCACGCACAGGCGGAGCATCTGGTCGATCTGGCCCAGGCGGCGCAGCGTGGTGGCGGTCAAATTGTGCGCGAACGCGCGGTCGCGCGCGGCGAGCGTTCCGAAGATGGATTTATCCGCGAGCGCGTCGTCGAGCGGGCGCTTGCGGTGCAGCACTGCCTGCAGCAGCCGCAATGCGGCGTCGCGCCCCTGCGCTTCCGGCTTCGCCGGGTCGGACTTATGGTGGGATGCGGGCTTCTGGTGGGGCGCAGGCTTCATCGATGGGAATTATACAACGCGGCGGTCGCGCCGGCCTGCGGCGTACCGGCGCGTCGGCGTTCGCTTCGGCCGCACGCTTTAACCCCAGGGTCCGCGTCGGTTGGCCGGATAATTGTCGCCGGCGCCGGCCATCTCGCGCAGCCGCGCCACGCGGTTGACGACGTTCGGATGGGTCGAAAACAGATTGTCGGCGCCGCGCCCGAACAGCGGGTTGATGATGAACATGTGCGCCGTCGCCGGGTTGCGCTCGGCGGCTTCGTTCGGCACCTGGGCGGCCACGTTGTGAATGCGTTCGAGCGCCGAGGCCAGCCACAAGGGTTGGCCGCAAATCGCCGCGCCGATGCGATCGGCCTCGTATTCGCGCGAGCGCGAGATCGCCATCTGCACCATCGCGGCGGCGAGCGGCGCGAGGATCGCCAGCAGGATGCTGCCGACCAGCCCGAGCGGACTGCCGCGATTGTCGTTGTTGGAAGCGCCGAAGAACATCGCGAAGTTGGCCAGGAAGCCGATCGCGCCGGCGATCGTCGCGGTGATCGTCATGGTCAGCATGTCGCGGTTGCGGACATGCGCCAGTTCGTGCGCCATCACGCCGGCGATCTCCTCCTGGCTGAGCACGCGCAGCAGGCCCGAGGTCGCGGCCACGGCGGCGTGGTCCGGGCTGCGGCCGGTCGCGAACGCATTCGGCTGTTCATTCTCGATGATGAATACTTTCGGCATCGGCAGCTGCGCGCGCTGCGCCAGCTGTTCGACGATGCCGTAAAATCCGGGCGCCTCTTCGCGCGTCACCTGGCGCGCGCCGTACATGCGCAGCACCATCTTGTCGCCGTTCCAGTAGGCGAAAAGATTCAACGCCAGCGCAATGCCGAACGCGATCATGGCGCCGCCGGCGCCGCCGACCAGATAACCGACGACCAGGAAGATCGCGGTCAGCGCCGCGATCAGGATGCCGGTGCGAACATAATTCATCGGGCTACCATTCCTCGTTTGCGGCGGCGGTCACGGCCGCCTGCCGCCCCCTTTAGATGGGGAAACGGGCCGCCTTTTCAAGCCGATGCCCGCACCTGGCGCACTGCCGTGGGCGGGTTTATATCATGTTCATGAGCCAGCCGGAGCCAGCCTCTCAGCCAGCGTCCCAACCGGCGTCCGGGCCAACGTCCGCGCCGGCGCGGCCGGCCGCCGCCAAGCCGCCGCCGGTGGCCGAAATCGGCGGGCCGAAAGGGCCGGAGCCCACGCGCTACGGCGATTGGGAAATCGGCGGCCGGGTCTCGGATTTCTAGCGCGGCATGGCACAGTCGATAAACGAAAGGGCCCGAACGGGCCCTTTCGCATGCGCTCGATCTTGCCGTCCGCTCAACGGAAGTGATTGCCGTCCCAGATCGAGGTGCCGTCGATCTCGCGCTTGGTGTTGGCGCCGGGCGGAATCGGCGTCGTGATGCCCGGCGTGGGCGCGGCCGAGATCGCCGCCATCGGCGTGGTCGACGGATCGGCGCGCTTCTGCGACGGCGCCGGCGCCTTGTCGAAGGTCTGCGCGGTCAGCAACGTGGTCTCGGTGTGCGGTCCGGTCTGGACCAGCGTGCCGGTCTGATATTTTTCGTTGCTGTAGACGACGCGGAACTGCGTCTTGTCGCGCGGATAGAACATCATGCCGTTGGTGCCGCGCGTATACAGCGCCAGCGAACTGCCGTCCGCGGCCTTGCGCCAGATCGCGGTATCGACGAAGCCGAACGGCGTGTTCTTCGCCGTCGCGATGCCATGCTTCAATTCCAATTCCTGCGCCGTCTTGGTCGACAGGCCGGCCATGCGCTTGGCGTGCGCCAGCGTGCCGTTCCAGAACACCGAACTGACGATGACATGATTCAACTTGTCGGCGGTGCCGAACACCAGCTCCACTTCGACCGGCTCACCGTGCAGGGTGCCGGTGGCGATGACGCGCTTGCCGCGGTTGATCGGCTTGATCTCGGCCCACGCGTTGTTCATCAGGAATTCCGGGCGCGGCCCGCTGGTTTCCTTGACCAGGCGGAAGCCCGCCTCCTGCAGTTTCTTTTTCGCTTCGGCCTGGCCGGTGCCCCACTCGATGCCCTGAAACGTGTAGCCCTTGCTCTCGGCCATGGCGCCGGTCGGCGCCAGGAAGGACGGCAGCAGAAAGGCCGCAGCCGCCAGGACGGCGATTGCCACGGCCTTGCCGATTTTGTTCGCGAAAACGCTCATGCGGCTCCTCATGCGATTGGAACGGTTGGCACCCCGGAACAAGCCCCGAACGCGCCGATCAAGTCCCCCATTTCACGCCGGGCCCGCGGGGTCGAATATCAGCTTCCCCGTCTCAGGACTGCCGCCGCATCGTGGGGCGGGCAGTGCGGTGGCCTCGTCTGACGCCAGCCGGTCTATAGCACGAACCGCCGAGCGCACAAAAGCCGCGCGGTTCCGGGCCGATAACGATTTCGCTAGCGGCCTACTTCGCCGGCGCCCGGTGCTTGACCAGGTCGTCGACCACGGCCGGGTCGGCCAGCGTCGAGGTGTCGCCCAGGTTGGAGAAATCGTTCTCGGCGATCTTGCGCAGGATCCGGCGCATGATCTTGCCGGAACGGGTCTTCGGCAGGCCGGGCGCCCATTGGATCGCATCCGGGGTGGCGATCGGGCCGATCTCCTTGCGCACCCAGGCGACCAGCTCCTTGCGCAGCTCCTCCGAAGCGGCGATGCCGGCCTTCAGCGTGACATAGGCGTAAATGCCCTGGCCCTTGATCTCGTGCGGGAAGCCGACCACGGCCGCTTCGGCGACCTTGCTGTGGCCGACCAGGGCGCTTTCCACCTCGGCGGTGCCGATCCGGTGGCCGGAGACGTTGATCACGTCATCGACGCGCCCGGTGATCCAATAATACCCGTCGGCGTCGCGCCGGCAGCCGTCGCCGGTGAAGTACATGCCCTTGTAGGTGCTGAAATAGGTCTGCGCGAAGCGTTCATGGTCGCGGAACACGGTCCGCATCTGGCCCGGCCAGGAATCCAGCAGCACCAGATTGCCTTCGCACGCGCCTTCGAGAATCTTGCCGTTCGGATCGACCACCGCCGGCCGCACGCCGAAGATCGGCTTGGTCGCCGAGCCGGGCTTCAAGGCCGTGGCGCCCGGCAGCGGCGAAATCAGGATGCCGCCGGTTTCGGTCTGCCACCAGGTATCGACGATCGGGCAGCGCGCGTCGCCGACCACGCGGTGATACCACAGCCAGGCTTCCGGATTGATCGGCTCGCCGACCGAGCCCAGCAGGCGCAGCGAGGCGCGCGAGGTTTTCTTGACCGGCGCCTCGCCCTCGCGCATCAGCGCGCGGATCGCGGTCGGCGCGGTATAAAAAATATTCACCTTGTGCTTGTCGATGACCTGCCAGAAGCGCGACGCGTCCGGATAGTTCGGCACGCCCTCGAACATCAGCGAGACGGCACCGTTGGAGAGCGGCCCGTAGACGATGTACGAATGCCCGGTGACCCAGCCCACGTCGGCGGTGCACCAGTAGACGTCGCCGTCGTGATAGTCGAACACGTATTGGTGCGTCAGCGACGTGTAGACCATGTAGCCGCCGGTCGTATGCAGCACGCCCTTGGGCTTGCCGGTCGAGCCCGAGGTATAAAGGATGAACATCGGGTCTTCGGCGTTCAGCGGCTCGGGCTTGCACTCGGGCGATTGCCTGGCCAGCAATTCGTCGAACCACACGTCGCGGCCCGCGGTCCAATCGGTCTTGCCGCCGGTGTGCTTGAGCACGATGCAGTGCTTGATCGTCGGGCAGCGCTTCAGCGCCTCGTCCATGTTCGCCTTCAGCGGCACCTTGCGGCCGCCGCGCCAGCCCTCGTCGGCGGTGATCACGATGTTGGAATCGCAATCCTGAATCCGATTGACGATCGACTCCGGCGAAAAGCCGCCGAACACCACCGAATGAATGGCGCCGATGCGCGTGCAGGCCAGCATGGCGGCGGCCGCTTCGGGCACCATCGGCATATAGATCGTGATGCGGTCGCCCTTCTTGGCGCCCAGCGACTTCAACCCGTTGGCCAGGCGGCACACCTGCTCGTGCAGCTGCCGATACGTGACGTGTTTGGAGTCGTTCGGGTTGTCGCCTTCCCACAGAATCGCCGTCTGGTCGCCGCGCTTGGCCAGGTGCCGGTCGAGGCAGTTGACCGAGGCGTTCAAGATGCCGTCCTCGTACCATTTGATCGACAGATTGTTCGCGTCGTACGACACGTTCTTGATCCTGGTCGGCGGCGTCATCCAGTCGATGCGCTTGGCCTGCTCGCGCCAGAATCCTTCCGGGTCGTTCACCGAACGGTCGTAAAGCTGCTGATACTTGGCGTTGTCGACCCAGGCGCGCTTGGCCCACTCCGTGGGTACGGGAAACAGCTCGTTCGACATCTCATGTCCTCCCCGGTCGTCTCATTGTCGCGGATCGGGCCCCGTCCGGTCGCGGCCGCGCGGCCCCATATCAGCAAAATTCCGGGGCCGAAACAACGGACCGGATCGCCGCGCCCAACCGCCGCCCGCCGGCGCCTTACGCTTGCGCGTAGACGTTGCCGTCGCGCACGACGATCGGAAACGAGCGCAGGGCGTCGCCCACGCACGGGCCCGCCACGCACACGCCGTCCTCGATGCGAAACCTCGCGCCATGCAGCGCGCACATCAGCAGCTTGGCGTCGGCGTCGACGAAATCGTCGGAAATCATGTCCAGCGCCGTGCCGATATGTGGGCACGCGTTGATGTAGCCGAACACGCGCGCGCCGTGGCGCACGACGACGATCCTGTGTCCGCCGGACTCGTCGGACAGCACGAAACTTCGGCCGCTCAAATCGGCCAAATCGTCGAACCGGCACAATTTATGCTCGCTCACGCGTCGGTCTCCGCCATGGATGCCAGCTGCTGCCACTCCGCGTCGGTCAGCGGCGAAACCGAGAGCCGCGATTGCTTCAGCAGTTTCATGTCCCGCAGCGCCGGCGTCGCCTTGATCTCGGCCAGGGTGACCTTGCGTTTGACCGGGAACAAGGCGGTCATGCCGACGGTGCCGAATTTTCCGGTCTCGTCCTTCGGGTCCGGCTGCCAGGTGCGCGTCACTTCCAGCACGCCGACGATCTGCCGCTCGTCGCCGGTATGATAGAAGAACGCGCGGTCGCCGCGCTGCATTGCCTTCATGAAATTGTTGGCCTGATGGTTGCGGATGCCGTCCCACACCGCGGTCTTCCGCTTGACGTGCGCCGACCAGTTCCACTCGTCCGGCTCGGATTTGACCAGCCAATAGGCCATGGCGCCTCGCTCACTGAATTTTCCGCGTCCGCAAGGCTAGCGGAAATGCCGCGCGCGTCCAGCCTTCAGCCGCGTCGGGTGGCCCCTGCACGGCTGCCCGAGCGCGCGAACACGATGGCTGCCACCAGCAGGAACATGCCGAGAAAGGCGAACATGGTCCGATACGCTTCCTCGGGCACCGGCGCGCCCTTGGGCGCGAACAGGCCGATGATGCCGCCCGCCGCCACCTGCATGAAGGCCACGCCGGCGAAGTTGACGAAGTTGATCACGGTGATGCCGCGGCCGACCATATGGTCGGGAAACAGGGTGCGCCCGTAGGACAGCACCAGGATCGAGTAGGTGCCGGTCAGTCCGATGACGCAGAACATCGCGCTCGCCAATCCGGCGCCGATCTGCGGCACCAGCGCCAGCACGGCAAACGCAGCGCAGATCACCGCCGAACCGCCGACGATCAACGCGCGGCGCGAACGCGCGCGCTGATCCAGATAGCCGTAGATGATCACGCCGATGGTGGTGCCGATGCTCATGACCAGAAACACGTTGCCGCGCTCGATCACATCCATGTGGTGGATGTCCGCCAGGTACGGCCCGCCCCACAATCCGCGAATCGCGAACATGGTCGAGTAGCAGGAAAAGCCGATCAGCAGCACCGGCCACAGGCGCCGCTCCGCGAAAATATGCCCGACACCCTTGATGGTGGCGCTCAGTTTCTCCGGCGTGCGCGCGTGGTAATCGTGGCCGGGCGGCGCGTCGCGCACCACCAGCGCCACGACCAGCAAAATAATTCCGGTCACGCCGCCCATCACTAAATAGCCGCCGCGCCAGCCGATCGCCTCGGTCAGCCACGCGAACGGCACTGAGGACAGGATCACGCCGAACCCGCTGAGCCCGACCGACAGCGCGCCGATCGCGGCGAACCGGTGCGCCGGAAACCAGCGCGAATAGGCGACCATGCCGCCGACCAGTCCGGCGGAAAACCCGATGCCGAGCAGCGCCTGTCCGGCGATCAGCCCGAACGGGCCGGTGGCGCCGGCGAACACGATCGTCCCCGCGACCACCAGGGTCAGCAGGGTCGGGATCACGCGGCGCGGGCCGAAGCGATCCAGCAGGATGCCGACCGGGATCTGCATCGCGCCGATGGCGAGAAAGAAGGCGCCGCTCAGCGCGCCCAGCGCCTCGGGCGAAAGTTGCATCTGCGCGCGCAGATCCGGCGCGATCACCGCAACGGCCGAGCGGAAGAATTGGCTCATGATGATCGCCGCGGTCAGCGCGGCGACCATGACGACGGGGGTGCGGGGGCGGGTCATGCTCGGCGACAATACATTTGCCGCGCATCGAATGCCGCGCTGCGTGTTTGCATGCGAGGCATGAAGCGCCGCGCCGAGTCAACTCGGGTCGGAAAATTCCGGCGCGCTCAGTCGACGCCCGGCAGCCCGCGCGACGGACTCAGGCCCGGCGGCGAATCGGCCGGCGGTGTGGCAGGGCGCGTGCCGTTGGTCAACGGCGTCGTGCGCACGCTGTTGGCGGGCGGCGTCTGCGTCGCCGCGGCTGGCGGCGTGACCGGCGTTGCCGGCTGCGTTGTGGGCTGGGTGGCCGGCGGCGTCGCGGTGACGGCGGGCTTCGGCGATTTGGGTTTGCGCTCGGCGGTCGGTTGCTTGCGCTCCGGCGTGGGGTCGACCGGCTTGGCCACCGGCGGCATCACCACGGCCTGGTTTTCGCCGCGCACCAGGAAACAATCCACGCGCGCGGCCTTCAGGTCGGCGCATAATTTTTCCGCCTGCGCGCGCTCGTCGTAGGG
>JBFWYO010000027.1:0-50735 GCA_050186335.1 Alphaproteobacteria bacterium
TGTCGCGCACGCCGATCCGCGAGGCGCTGCGTTGGCTGGCGGCCAAAGGTCTGGTTGCGTTCGAACGCAACCAGGGCACTTTCGTCGCCAATTTTTCACAGGACGACGTCGACGAAGTCTTTCATCTGCGCGCCATGCTCGAAGCGCATAGTGCCGCGCGCGCGGCGCGACGGATCACGGATGCCCAGTTGGCCGCCCTCGAAGCCAACACGGCCGAGCTCGAGGCGCTCAAATCCGGGGGCACGGCCGATTACGCCCATCGGTTCAACGCGCTCAACAACCGCTTTCACACCATCATCATGGAAGCGGCGCACAGCAAACGGCTGGAACTTATGTTGGCGCAGGTGATCGACATCCCGCTGATTCTGATGAAGCACTATAATTGGGGTACTCGGATCAACATCGAGCGCTCATGCCATCAGCATTGGGAATTGATCGCGGCCCTGCGCAACCGGGACGAAGCGTGGTCGCGGTCCCTGATGGCCGCCCATGTCCTCGGCGCGCGCGGAGAACGGGGCGGCTTGATGCCCGAACTGGCCGAGGCGCCGACCGTGGTGGCCCAGCCCAAGCGCCGTAAAAACTGAATCCGCAGCTGCTGCCGGGCACCATTGCATCCACAACAACGGCTCTGTGACTGCGGATTGCTTGAATCCTGGGCGTTTCCGCCCTAGCATACTTTTCAGTGTATACAATCTCAGAAAAATCAGCCCATGACCACGCCGCGCACTCAAGCCAATAAAGACCTTGCCGCCCGAATCCGGCGGCGCGAGTTCATCGCCGCCCCCGGCATTTTCGAGATGATCTCGGCCAAGATCGCCGATTCGATGGGGTTCTCGGCGCTCTACATGACCGGCTACGGTACCGTGGCGTCGTATCTGGGCCTGCCCGACGCCGGCCTGGCGACCTATTCGGACATGGTCAACCGCGTCACGCGCATCTGCGAGATCACGCAGACGCCGCTGATTGCGGACGGCGATACGGGCTATGGCGGCCTGCTCAACATCGAGCACACGATCAAGGGTTACGAGCGCGCCGGTGCCGCGATCATCCAGATCGAGGATCAGGAGTTCCCGAAGAAATGCGGCCATACGCCGGGCCGGCGCGTGATCCCGATGGCCGATGCCGTGGCCAAGATCAAGGTCGCCGTGGCGTCCCGCGATTCCAAGGATTTCCTGATCATGGCGCGCACCGACGCGCGCGGCGCGCATGGTCTGGACGAGGCGCTGAAACGCGGCGAAGCGTTCGCCAAGGCCGGCGCCGACATCATCTTCATCGAATCGCCGCAGTCGATCGCCGAGATGGAAAAGGTCGGCAAGACCTTCGCCGGCCTGCCGTTGATCGCCAATATGGTCGAAGGCGGCATGACGCCCGTGCTGCCCAAGGCCGAATTGCAGCGCATCGGCTATTCGCTGGTGATCTATCCCGGCACCGGATTTCTCGCGATGAGCGCTTCCCTGCGCAAGGTCTACGGGCATATTCTGAAGACCGGGTCGAGCGTCGGCGCCGATGTGGCGCTGGACGATTTCGCGAACTTCAGCGCCTTCATGGGCTTTCAGCACGTGTGGGATTTCGAGAAAAAGTGGGCCGACCAGGGCTGACCTGGCGCGGCGGCGGTACAACGGGAGGGCAGCATGCACAAGAGCCAGATTCGCAAGGACGCGATGGAACGCATCCTGCAACGTCGCGGGCAGCCGCATTTTCACGATCGCATCGACATGGCGCGCACCGCCCTGATCGTGATCGACATGCAGAACGCCTTCGTGGCCCCGGGATATGTGTCCGAAGTACCGATCGCGCGCGACATCGTGCCGAACATCAACCGGCTGGCCGCCGAAGTGCGGCGCAACGGCGGCGTCGTGGTCTGGATACAGTCGGCCTTCACTCCGGCGGCGCTGAACGAATGGTCGAGTTTCTTCGGCTCGGTCTACTCGCGCGAGCGCAGCGAAAAAGTCATCGCGGCGCTGACCGCCGGAACCGAAGGCTACAAGATCTGGCCGAAGCTGGAGCCCAAGCCGGGCGACATGTACGTCGTCAAGAATCGTTTCAGCTGCTTCATCCAGGGCTCGTCGGATCTGGAAGCGCGGCTGCGCCAGATCGGCGTGGATACCGTGCTGATCACCGGCACGCTGACCAACGTGTGCTGCGAATCGACGGCGCGCGACGCCAATATGCGCAATTTCAAAGTTGTGCTGGTCTCGGACGGCAATGCGGCGCTGACCGACGAGGATCACAACGCCAGCCTGACGGCCGTGGCGCAGACTTTCGGTGACGTGATGAGCACCGACGAGGCGATCGCTAAAATCCTGCCTGCGGCCAGGGCCAAGACCGGCAGCTAGTTCGCCCGTCGGTTCGCCGTGAAACCTTCCCTCAGCGATCCGACCGTATACGGGAGCCGGGCGAAGCTCGGCGTGATCGTGCCGCCGACCAACACCGCCAACGAGGCGGAGTGGAACCGCATGGCGCCGGACGGCGTCAGCGTGCATTCCGCGCGCATGCCGTTGCACACGGACACGACCAGCGCGCACGGCAAGCAGGCCTTGTACGACGATGTCGGAAAGTTCAGCCGGGATCTCGCGCAAGCGGGCGTCAGCGTCGTCGCCTATGGCTGCACGGCGGGTTCGATGGTCACGCCGATGGAACAACTGCCGGGCTTCATGCGCAAGGAAACCGGCATCCCGGCGGTCACCACGGCGCAATCGCTGGTGCTCGGACTGCGCGCGCTGGGCGCCAGGAAAGTCGCCGTGGCGACGCCCTATCACGATGCGCTCAACGACCACGAAATCCATTTCCTGGCGGACCAGGGCATCGAGACCGTTGCCATGCGCGGGCTCGGCATCGGCGCCAACGGCCCGGCGGAATACCGGCTGATCGCCCGCATACCGCTCGATCAGGTCTACGCGCACGCGCGCGGCGCATTCGTGCCGGCGGCCGACGCGCTCTTGATCAGCTGCACCGATTTCGCCACCCTGCCCTTGATCGAACGGCTCGAGCGCGACATCGGCAAACCGGTCGTCACCAGCAATCAGGCGACGTTCTGGGCCGCGTTGCGCGCGGCCGGCGTTCAGGACCGCTTCACGTCGTTCGGCGCCTTGCTGCAACAACACTGACGGAACCGCCTCGCCTCCCATGTGCGCCGCCAAGGCCATCTATCCGTCGCTCAAGGACCGGGTCGTGCTGATTACCGGCGGCGGCCGGGGCTTGGGCCGCGAAATGGCGCTGGCGCTGATCGAAGCCGGCGCGCGCGTTGCGATCACCGGCGCGCGCGCCCCCAGCGAGCTGACCGAGGTCGAACAGGAGGCGCGCCGCATCGCCGATACCGGACGGCTGATCACCCTGCGCGCGGATGTGCGATCCTACGAGGATTGCGTGAACGTCACCAACAACGTGATCAAGACCTTCGGCGGCATTCATGCGCTGGTCAACAATGCCGGACGCGGGCTGCTGCTGATCAGCGAGAACTATGTCGAGCGCGCGCCGAAATTCTGGGAAGTCAGCGTGGGCGGCTGGCGCGAGATCGCCGAGACGAATTTCATCGGCCCGTTCAACATGGCGCGCGCGGTGACGCCGCATCTGGTCAAGCAGGGCTTCGGCCGGATCGTCAACATCTCGACCAGCGCCGTGACCATGACGCGCAAAGGCTATTCGCCGTACGGCCCGTCGAAGGCCGGGCTGGAGGCGATGTCGGCGATCTGGGCCAAGGATCTGGACGGCACGGGCGTCACGGTGAATGTTCTGCTGCCGGGCGGTGCCACGGACACCAAACTGCTGCCGGAAATGCAGAACAAGCGCGGCTCGGACGGACAATTGCTGGATCCGAAGCTGATGCGGGCGCCGATCCTATGGCTATGCGCCGACAATTCGAACGGGCATACGGGCGAGCGCTATATCGCCAAGCTTTGGAAGACCTCGCTCAAACCGGACAAGGCGGCGGCCGCCGCGCGCCAGCCGAAGCATGAATTGCCGACGGTGATGTGAAGCCTGACGCGCTATAAAATACTCCTCATGCCGAGCCTGTCGAAGCATGAGACTTCGGGAAACTCAACCTGGGACAGGCTCGGGATGAGGACCGATTAGATTGGGAGAGTTGAAATGCGTCCGCTGCAGTTCGGAAACATCAACGTCAGCCGCGTCGTGGAAATGGAATATCCGGCGTTCACCGGCGACTTCATTTTCCCCGCCGCGAGCCCCGAAATATTCGCCGCCAACGCCGGCTGGCTCGAGCCGCATTTCGTCGAACCGACGACGCGCAAACTAATCATGAGCTTCCACACCTATGTCGTGCGGACCGGGCGGCGGACCATCCTGGTCGACATGTGCGTCGGGAACGACAAGGAGCGGCCGAATCGCCCGATGTGGCATCACATGCAGGGCGATTATCTGGCCAAGCTCGCGGTGGCCGGCGTCGCTCCCGAGAGCGTCGATGTCGTCATGTGCACGCACATGCACGCGGATCATGTCGGCTGGAACACCAAGTTGCTGAACGGGAGATGGGTGCCGACGTTTCCGAACGCGAAATACGTCTTCGGGCGCAAGGAATACGAGTTTTGGGCCGAAGCGCAGCGCCAGGCGGCGGCGGCCGAGCCGGTCAATCACGGCTCGTTCAACGATTCCGTCTTACCCGTGATCGAGGCCGGCCAGGCCGTCCTGGTCGAGGACGATCACGAGCTGGAACACGGCATCTGGCTGGCGCCGGCGCACGGGCACACGCCGGGCAACATCGTCATTCACCTGGACTCAAACGACCGCCGTGCGATCTTGAGCGGCGACGTGCTGCATCACCCGGTGCAGCTGGCGGCGCCGCACTGGTCGAGCCGCTTCTGCGAGGACGAAGCGCTTTCGCGCCGCACGCGCAGCAGCTTCATTGAAAGCTACGCGGATACGCCGACGACGATCCTGACCGCGCACTTCGCGACACCGACCGCCGGCAAGATCGTGCGCCAGGGCGACGCGTTCCGCTTCAAGCTGGATTGAACGCCGGCCGGCTGTTTGGCGATCTCGCCCCTCTCCACCCCCGAGATTGTCGAGCCTCGCCCTGCCCCTGCAAATCGCTCTGCGCTAATGAGAATCGCGCGGCTTACGCCGCTTTTCGAATGACGGGGGTGGATCATGTCGAAATCGACAGCATTGATTGCGGGGCTTCTTCTGGCCGCCAGCATCGGCTCAACCGAAGCGGCCCGGCCGCAATCGAATCTTCTCGACGGCGGGCCGCCGCCGACCCCGCTACCTGGCGCGCAAACGCAAACGAATATCCAACTCGCCGGCTGGGGCGACGCGTTTCGCGCGTGGGTCAACGGCTGCCGATATGGCGACCGCTGGGTCGACGAGCACTGGGTTCAGATGGAGATCATCGGCCCGGGCGGGCGTTATCGCTCTGGCGCCGTGCTCGTCGACGGCGGTTGCGTTCCGGCGATCTGAACGATTCGACCGTAGCCGGCTGTGGCTGCGCCGGCGGATCGACGGCTGTCTCGATTTTCATCACAACGGCACGCGGGCGCCACGGGTGGATGATCGTTCCACCCGCGGCGCCCGGGCGCGCATCAATGATGCGAGAGCAGCGTGCCGTAGCCCTGAATCTTGTCGTTGATGCCGTTCTGGCGCAGGGCCCACCAATAGGTTGCGGTGTTGATCGCGATGACCGGCTTATCGAGCCAAAACTCGGCCATGCCGGCGAGACGCGCCATCGCCAGGTTGGTGCCGACCTGCACGATCGCCTGCACGTCCGGCCCGTTCACCTCGTTGATCGCGTCGCGCAGTTGCCGCTCGGAGACGTGCGCGATGAGCATCGGGCTGGCGCATTTGAAGCCGTGCAACTTGACCACGTCGAAGCCGCAATCGTTGAAGAACCGGACGACGTTCTTGTCGCCGATCGGCATGTAAGGCGTGATCACCGAAATGCGCTTGATGTCGCCGTAGATTTTCAGCGCGGCGCGGCATGCATCCGACCCCATCGCCAATTTCAGGCCGGCGCGCTGCTCGACCTTGCGCTGGAATTCGAACGAGCCCTCGAGCCCGTCCCAGAAGGTTTCCGCCGACATGCCCATGACCATGTAGCCCGGGCGGCAGGTCATGACGCGGTCGACCGCCATCATGAGCTCCTTGCGGATGTCGTGCATCAGCTTGTCGAAATCCTCGTCGCTTTTGATCGGATTATCGGGAATGTGGATGCGCCCGAAATGGTTGGTGACGCCGACCGGGCGCATGGAATCGAATTCCGGTTGCACCGAAGTGTTGGTCGAGGGCGCGATGACGCCGAACTTCATGCGGTAGCCGAGTGAGTCAACCATGTCTGCCTCTTGAGTGTGTGCCGTGGGATCAGGAGCGGTCAGGACGCGACCGCGACGATGCGTTGCAGGACCGGGACGACTTCGTCGCATGTCATCAGGTCCGCGTACTTCTGGCTCATGTCGAACAAGTTGGCTTCGTGCGGCGCCAACGCCCGGTCGCCGACGCAGTCGGTGACCACGATGGTGCGAAAATTATAGCTCATCGAGTCGATCACCGTGGCGCGCACGCAGCCCGACGTGGTGCAGCCGACAATCAACAAGGTATCGACGCCCTGCATCGTCAGCCAGCCCATCAGGCTGGTGCCGAAGAACGCCGAGGGCTGCTGTTTGCGCACGACATATTCGCCGGCGATGGGCGTCAGTTCCGGCACCACCTGGCTCAGCGGCGAGGTTTCAGTGAGATTTTTCAGGCTGGGCGATTTGAGCGCGAACACGCCGAGGTCGCTGCCGTCGTCGGCGTAGACGACGCGGGTGAAGGCGATCGGCAATTTGAGGCGCCGGCAGGCATCCAGCAAGACGCGCGTACGTTGGATCGACGCGTCGATATTGCCGCCGCCGAACGCGGTCGCGTCGTTAAATCCATTGACGAAGTCGACGACGATCAGCGCCGGGTGCCGGCCGAAGCCGCTGGAATGACCAAAGCCCTGGCGCTTGTAAATGTCCAATTCGCTCATTCCGTCCCCGCTAGGTAGGCCTTCCGTCGGCGCCGATCGGATTCACTGCACGGCCTCGGCATCGCGCAACGCCGTGATCATCGACGTCTTCAACAGATACTCCTTGGCCAGCGCGGGCGATTCCGCCGTGCGCCGCAACTCGTCCTGGCGCTGCAGGCGCACCGCCGGGTCGCGCTCATTCAGTATCTGCCGATTGCGCAGCGCGTTGGCTTGCACATATTCGACCGCCACCATGCGCCGCTGGCGCGAGTAGCGATCCAGCAGCCCGGCATCGGCCTCGCCGCGCCAGACCTTGGTCAATTTTTCCGCCAGGTTGAAGGCGTCGTGCACGCCGCCGTTCATGCCCATGCCGCCGAGCGGGTTGTTGATGTGCGCCGCGTCGCCGGCCAGCGCGATGCGTCCGACCCGGTAGGTCGGCACGACGCGCTCGTGCACGGTGTATAGCGTGCGATGCACAACGTCGTACGGCCGATCCGACTTTACCACACGGTTGAGCCGCCGCTGCACTTCGGCCTCCGAGTAGACGGTTTCGCGGGGCATCGCGGCGTCGGTCGGCAGCAGGACGCGCCAATGGTCGCGCACCCGCAAGAGCACGAGCCACTCGTCCGGATCCGACAGATAGTTGACGTAAGTCAGGCCCGGGAAATGATCCGCAAACTCGAACGTGGTCGACAGCGTCAGGTACATTTCGGGAATGGTAAACCCTTCGAACTCGAGCCCGAGGGCGCGGCGGATCGGACTCTTCGAGCCCTCGGCGCCGATCACGTAGCGGCCGACGAGATGTTCGCTCTTGCCGTCCGGCGTGGTCGCCTCGACGGTCGCGTAGTCCGCATCCTGCGTGGCATCGACCACCGCATGCCCGAACCGCACGTCGGCGGCGCCCATGTCCTGTAGCTTCTTGAGCAGCAGACGCGTCAGCTTCCACTGCTCGCTTTGCACCCGGTAAGGATGGTTGGTGACGTCGCGCAAGGCCGCAAGATCGAATGTGGCGACCGGGCCGGTCTGGCGATCCCGGTACTGCCAGGTCGGAGCCAGTAACCCCCAATCCATCAGCGCCTGCGTCACGCCGAACTGATCGAGCATGTCGAGCGTCGGCGGATGGAACGTCGAAGCCCTGAGGTCGGTCGGCAGCGACGCGTCGGCCTCGAGGACCGTCGTCGGGATGCCTTGTTGCGCGAGATACACGGCGGCGCATAGCCCGACCGGCCCCGCGCCCGCGATAATGACCCGCTCCGCATCGACGTTCCGCTTCATCGTTCAACCCCAATCGCGCCGGCGTTCGGCAACATTGTACACAAACTGCTTGCCCAATAAACCATCACGCATCTCCGGCACGCGCCCGCAAGTGGCGCCCCACAGCGCATTCCGACGCCCCATGCAACTGCCCAGGTCCGCAGCTTTCGGCGCAAAATAGCGGCAATTGCTCGGCCCGCCGCAATCGCGCACAATGGCCTCGAAGAATCCGACAAAACGTCTCAGCGTGTCGCGCGTTTCGTTGACACCTAAGCATGATTGTATACAATAATTCCAGTTGTTGTGAAGCTACACAAATCGCCGCGAGGGTTTGCATACGATGCAATACGATTTCGTTCCATTGCCCGAACGCAAACCGTTGCGCTGGCCGAACAACAAGCGGATCGCGCTGATCCTGACACTCAATCTCGAATACTGGGATCTGCTCAAGGACACGGACAAGCCGTATTACGCCGGTGGGCCGCCCGTGCTGCCCGACCCGTTGCCCGGGAATGTGCCCGACTATCATAACTATTCCTGGCGCGAGTACGGCCAGCGCGTCGGCATCTGGCGCCTGATCGACGCGTTCGACAAGGCCGGCGTGCCGGCCGGCTGCACCATGAACGCCAAGATGGGGCTCGAGCGGCGACCGATCGTGCAGGCCGCGATCGATCGCGGGTGGGAACTGGTCGCGCACAATTACGAACAGGGCGATCTGCTGACCAACTACCACAAGGATCGCACGGCGGAGCAGAAGCTGATCCGCGAAACGCTGACCGTGTACGAAAAAGTCGTCGGCAAGAAGGCCAAAGGCTGGCTGTCGTCGTCGCTGCGCGGCACGACGAACACCGTCGACATCCTCGCCGAGGAAGGCCTGATCTTTTTCTGCGATTACATGAACGACGAACAGCCGTACCTGATCCGCACGCCGCACGGCCCGGTGGTCGGCACGCCCTACTCAGTGGAAATCAACGACTTCACGATCTTCCACCGGCGCGGCCTGTCGACGACCGCGGTGCTGGAACTGCTCAAGGAACAGTTTAACGAGCTGTATCGGGAAGGCGCCGAAAGCGGGCGCTTGATGAATGTCGGCCTGCATCCGCACATTGCCGGCCATCCCTACCGCATCCGCGCGATCCGCGAATTCCTGGAATACGCGAAGGGTTTCCCGGACGTGTGGTGGGCCACCCGCGAAGACATCGCAACCTGGTACTTGCAGCATCACGCCGAGCATATTCCGCCGACCCGATAAAGACGCAGGGCCCGAGCGCATGGTGCAGCAGTTCCTCCAGCAGTTGATCAACGGCCTGATGCTGGGCGGCGTCTACGCGATCTGCGCGGTCGCCTTCACGCTCACCATCGGGATGCTGAATTTCCTGAATTTCACCATTCCCGCCCTGTTCATGCTCTCGGCGATGCTGACCTGGGCGATGACGCATCTCGGCATGCATTGGCTGGTCGCGGTCGGCATCGGGATACTGGTCGCCATTGTCGCCTCGCTGGTGATCGAGCGCTTCACGTACCGGTACATGAAGGCCAAGTACGGCGACGCGACCGAACACGCCTTGCCGCTGGTCAGTTCGCTTGGCTTCCTGATCATTTTCGAGCACGCGGTGATTTCGATCTGGGGTACCGACGCACAAGTGTTTGCGACGCCGTTCACCGATCCCAATTTGCGCGTCGGCGGCCTGATCGTCGGTCTGCCGCAGCTTTTCGGTCTCGGTCTCGCGATCGCGATCGTCTGGTTCCTGAGCGCCCTCTTGAAACGCACACGGACCGGCCGTGCGCTGCGGGCGATCGCCGAGAACCCCGACGCGTCCACGCTGATGGGCGTCGAAGTGCAGCGCATCGTGCCGATCGTTTTCGTGATCACTGGTATCCTCTCGGCGCTGGCCGGCGTGCTCTACACGATCAGTTACCGCGACGTCACGCCGTATATCGGCGATGCGGTGGCGGCGGACGCCATCGCCGGCATGGTGATCGGCGGGCTGGGCAACGTGTGGGGCGCCATCATCGGCGGGCTGATCGTCGGCGTGGTCAAAGTCCTGTCGATCGCCTACGGCGGCGCCGCAATCGAGAAAATCCCGGTCTGGGGCCTTTTGCTGCTCATCCTCGTGGTCAAGCCGACCGGCCTGTTCGGCCACACCAAGATCGGCAAGGGGAAATTCTAGGATGAGCGGGTATATCTCCGGCATTCTGGCGATCCTGCTGATCAACATCGTGATCGCCTATTCGGTGTACCTGCCGGCGTCGGCCGGGCTGCTGAATCTGGGTGCGGCCGGTTTCGTGCTGATCGGCGGCTATATGGCCGGCGAATTCACCCAGTTCTATAAGCTGCCGCTGGCGTTCGCGATCCCGATCGGCGGATTGATCGCCGGCATCGTGGGCTTCCTGGTGTCGTTCCCGATCCTGCGCACGCGCGGCGTCTACATGGTGCTGGCGACGTTCGCGTTCGCCGAGGTGGTCGGCGGCATCTTCCTCAACATTCCGCGCTACGGCGAAGCCGCCGGCTTCAATATCGACACCTATGCCGGGCTCGGCGTGGTTCTGCCGACGACGCTGATCGTGATCGCCTTCGTCGCCTGGCTGCTCTCCACCCGCTTCGGCCTGGCGATGCGCTCGGTGCACGACGACGAGAACGTCGCCATGCTGTTCGGCGTCGACCTGCGGGCGACGCAGGTTGCCGCCTTCACGCTGGGCGGATTTCTGGGCGGTGTCGGCGGCGCGTTGCTGGCGCATCAATTCCAGTACATCGACGTGCAGAATACCGGCGTGCTGTTCAGCATTTACGTGCTGCTGTACGTGCTGATGGGCGGCACGCAGACGGCGTTCGGACCGATTGCCGGCGCAGCCTTCTTCACCATCGTGCCCGAGCTGCTGCGCGGCGTTTCCAAATACAGCCCGAGCCTGAAGTTCCTCGAAGACGGACGCTTCATCGTGTTCGGCATCGCCGTGGTGCTGGTCATGGTCCTGCGACCCGAAGGCCTGATCACGCGGACGATGACGGAACGGCTCTACGGCATGTTCCGGCGCAAGACTAAGCCGGCGGAGGCCGCATGAGCGACAGCGTTCTCCGGCTGAACGACGTCCACAAAAGTTTCGGCGGGCTCAAAGTCATCGACGACGTGTCGTTCGACGTCCGCAAGGGCAGCCGTACCGCGCTGATCGGCCCCAACGGCGCCGGCAAGACCACGGTATTCAATCTTATCAGCGGCATCTATCCGATCGACCAGGGAAGCATCGCCGCCAACGGCGTCGAGATCACCCAATTGCCAGCCCGCAAGCGCGTGCGCGCCGGCATTGCGCGCTCGTTCCAGAACATCCGGCTGATGCCGCATCTGTCGACGGTCGAGAACGTCATGCTCGGCCAGCACAGCACCGAGCCCGCGCTCGGCTGGTCGAAAAGCCGCCGCGCCCGGCAAGCGGTGGAAGCGGCGCTGGCCGACGCCGGCCTGGGCACCTACCCGGGACAGATCGTCGCCAATCTGCCGTACGGCATCCAGAAGCGCATCGAAGTGGTCCGCGCGCTGATGGCGAAACCGCGATTGCTGCTGCTCGACGAACCGGCGGCCGGGCTCAACACCGCCGAAACCGACGAGCTCAGCCAATTGCTCCAGCGCGTCAACGCGCAAGGCATCACCCTGCTGGTGGTCGAGCACGACATGCACTTTGTCCGCAACCTGTGCGACCACGTCATCGTGCTCAATTTCGGCCGCAAGATCTTCGAGGGCACGCCGAACGAGGTGCATCTCGATCCCGGCGTACGCGAAGCGTATCTCGGCGGCGACATGTCGCTGGCCTCGAGCGCGGAGGCGACATGACCGACGCGCTGCTGGAGATATCCGGGCTCGACGTCCGCTATGGCCGCAATCACGCGGTCAAGGACATGAACCTGCGCATCGCACCGGGCGAGATCGTAACCGTGCTCGGCGCCAACGGCGCAGGCAAGAGTTCGCTATTAAAGGCGGTTCAGGGCACCGTGCGACCGGCCGGCGGGCGCATTCGGTTCAAGGGCAAGGACATCACCGGCTGGACCGCGCCGAGGCGCGTCGGCGAAGGCATGGTCTTGGTGCCCGAGGGGCGGCAGATTTTCGTCAGCCTGACCGTGCACGAAAACCTGCTGATGGGCGCGTACACCCGTCGCGACGACCCGTCCAAGGACATCGAGGAAATCTACGAGCGCTTCCCCAATCTGGCGCGTCGGCGCGACATGCTGGCGTCGGTCCTGTCGGGCGGCGAGCAGCAGATGCTGGCGATCGGCCGCGCCATGCTGGCCAAACCCGCGCTGATGATGCTCGACGAACCGTCGCTCGGCCTGAGTCCGATCCTGGTCATCGAGTTGTTTCGCCTGATCGAACGTCTGAACCAGAACGGATTGGCCATCCTGCTGATCGAGCAGAATACGCACATGGCGCTGCAGACCGCGGCGCGTGGCTACGTGCTTGAGTTGGGCCGCACGGTTTTGCAGGGCACGCCCGCCGAATTGGCCCGCGGCGGACAGTTGGAGGCAGCATATCTGGGTGGAGGGAAGGCTTGACCCCGATCCGGAGAAGACGGAACCTGTTTGAAAGCCTAAAATAACTGCAACAATAGGAGGTTCGCTTGAACAAGAAATGGATGGGAGCGGCGCTAAGCGCACTGATCGCCGCGGCGGTAACGACGCCTTCGTGGGCGGAAGAAATCGTGCTCGGGTTGTCGTTCCCGAAGACCGGCCGCTATACGACGGTCGGCGCCGCGACCGAAATCGCGGTCGATATCGCGGTGGCGGAAATCAACGCCAAGGGCGGCATCGACGGCAAGAAGATCCGCGTCGAGAAATTCGACACCGCGAGCGACCCGAAGAACGCGCAAGTGGCGGCGCAGCGCTTCGCTGAAGACGTCAAGGCGCTGGCCATCATCGGTCCGTTCTCGACCGCCGAAGCGGCGGTTGCATTCGCTGCCGGCGAACGGCTCGAAATCGTGCAGATGCCGAACGCCTCGTCGGCGCCCGGCCTGACCAAAGGCAAGAACTGGGCCTGGCGCATGACCGAGGACGAGGGCAAGCAGTTCTCGCGCCTGGTTAGGACGCTGTCGGCCAAGAACATCGTCAAGGACAAGACCGCGGCGGTGCTTTATCCGTCCGACGAAGCGGTCGGCAAGGCGCTCGGCGAGATCATCATGCCGACGCAGCTCAAGAACAACGGCTTCACCCTGGTCGACAACCCGATCGGCTTCCCGACCGCGTCGTTCGATCTGTCGCCGCAGGTTTCCAAGATCAAGGAAAAGAACCCGGCCGTGGTTTCGTTCGCCGGCCTGCCGGAGGCGGCGTCCAAAGTGCTCAAGGAAGTGCGCCGCCAGGGTATGAACGCGCGCATGATCGGCTCGCAAATCTTCGCCGATCCGGACATCGCTGAGAAGCTTGGGCCGGAAGGCGAAGGCACGATCTTCGTCGCCTGGTACTGGTGGGATCTGAACGATCGCACGCGCGGCTTCGAGAAGAAATTCCTGGAAGAGGTGAAGAAGCGCGGCATGAACCGCACCGGCGCGCATCACGTCGACGCGGCGGCCTACGACATCGTCTACGTCTACGCGGATGCGATCCGGCGCGGCAAGGTCACCGGCAATCCGGCCAAGCTCAAGGAAGAGCGCCTCGCCATCCGCAACGCACTGGCGGCGACCGACTATGACGGCATCAGCGGCAAGGTTTGCTTCGACAAGGAGCGCGATGCCGAGCTCGCGGCGTACGTCATCGAGATCAAGGGCGGCAAGCGGGCGTTGCTGGACTCGCATCCGTCCGACAAGTGCAAATAAACGACTGATCGAAGCGTCGACGGCAAGCGGGCGGTGCATGGCACCGCCCGCTTTGTTTTGCCCGGGCGCCGAAGCCGATCCAGGCTATGGCTTGAAGTATTTGTTCAGTTCCATGTGCGGGATCGCCGGCTTGGCGAATTCATACGTGCCTGTGGTCATCAATTCGCGCGCCGCCTGCCGCACCATGCCGAGCGCCGCGCGCGTCAGCGTGCCACCGACGCTGATCCGTGCGACGCCCATACGCGCAAGTTCCTTGATCGGCGGCATGCCGGGACCGGCGATCACGTTGATCGGCCCGTCGATCGCCTTGGCCAGGCGTGCGATGACGCCGGCGTCGCCGATGAACGGCACGAAGGCGCAGGTCGCGCCGGCCTTGAGATAGGCATTGGCACGCTTGACGGCTTCCGCGAACGCGACCGCGTCGTCCGGCTTCTTGCCCCAGAAAGCATCGGTGCGTCCGTTCAAGGCGAACGGAATGCCGGTTGCCTCGGCGGCATGGCGCGCCGCCTTCAGGCGCGCGATCGCGTAGTCGAAATCGTGCAGCGCATAGTTCCTTTCGGCCATGCTGTCCTCGATGTTCGCGCCGACGATACCGATGTCGATCGCGCGCCGGATCGTATGGGCCACGTCGGCGGGCGATTTGCCGTAGCCGGCCTCCAGATCGGCGGTGACCGGCAGATCGACCGCGGCGGCGATCCGGCCGACCGCGTCGAGCATGGCGTCGGCGGAAATCAGCTCGCCGTCCGGTAGGCCTTGCGCGAAGGCGATGCCGGCGCTGGTCGTCGCCAGCGCCTTGTACCCCTCCCCGGCCACGATCTTGGCGGTGCCGGCGTCCCAGACATTGGGCAGGACGATCGGCATACCGGCCGCGCGCGCCTCCTTGTGCATGTCGACGAAACGCCGGCCCTTTTCCGATAGATTGCTGCGGCTCATGATTCGCTCCATTAGATGCCGACGACGGGATCGCCGCCAGCGGGACTCAGCGTTTGCCCGGTAATGAAATCGGAGTCCGACGATGCCAGGAACGCGACCGCCATCGCGACCTCGCGCGGTTCGGCCAGGCGCTTGAACGGCAGGCCGGCAGCGTGGCGTTCGAAATTCTCGTCGGCGCCGATGCTCCGCCTGGTCAACGGGGTTTTGACCAGCCCGGGCGCCACCGCGTTGACGCAGATGTTCCACGGCGCGAATTCCAGCGCCCAAGCCTTGGTCAGTCCAAGCAGCGCCGACTTGGCGGCGGTGTAATGCGATGCGGTAACACTACCCTTCATCGCGAAGTTGGACGAGATATTGATGATCTTACCGTAACGCCGCGCCTTCATTCCCGGCACCACGGCTTGCGTCGCAAAGAACGAGCCTTTGACGTGCACGGCGATCATTCGGTCGAAGGTCGCTTCGTCGATGCTTTCGAAGCGCATCTGCATGCCGGAAATACCCGCGTTGTTGACCAGAATGTCGATACGTCCGGCATGGCGTTCGGCATCGGCCGCGACGGCGGCAAATTCGCTCGGACGCGCGACGTCTGCGGCCAACGCGTCCGCCTTGCCGCCGGCCGCGCGAATGCCGGCAGCGACCGTTTCGGCGGCATCGCCCGCCAGATCGCAGACGATCACGTGCGCGCCGCGCGCGGCCATCAATTCCACGTGAGCGCGCCCCATGCCCGAGGCGGCACCGGTCACCAGCGCCACCCGGCCGGCCAATTGCTGCGACATCGCGATGCCCCGTTCGAAGTTCTATTCGACCGCCAGTTTCGGGCACCGCGGCCGGCGAGACAAGGGATCCGCGCGTCAGGCCGCGGTCGATTTCCTGCCCGGCGCTGGATAGGTCAGCCCGGCGCCAAATGCGGCCAACAACCAGATGAAGCAAACCCAGCGCGTTTGCGTAAGCCCGTAGGCGACCATGCCAACCGCAACGGCCCCGGCCGCCGTGGCCAGCAGCGCCGCCCGGTCTTCGCGCCCCGGGACGCGCGCGACATACCGGAACATCAAGAACAGCAGTAGCGCCACCAGGACGACGCCGACCAAGCCCAACTCCAGCCAGATCTGCAAGAAATTATTGTGCGGGTGCAATGGCAGGAGCTCGCCGCGGACATGGTGGCGCGGCGGATCGAATCCCAGTTCTTGATCGATGCTGATTTTGGCGGTGGCGCCGGGCATCGCGCGCGATGCGTCGATACCCCAGCCGAAGAACGGCTTTTCCCGGATGCGCTCGGTGGTGAACTGCCAGATCTTGATCCGGTGATAGAACGAGATCCGGTAATTGTCGGGCACGTCCCTGAGCCACGGTCCGACCGGAAGCAACGGCGGGATAACCGGCGCGGCAAACAGGCCAAGCAGAACTACGGCGGCCATGATCTTGATGGTGATCCTGGGCCAGGCCAGCGCCACCGGAAAGACGATCGCGATGATCGCGAGCGTCATCAATGCGCTTCCCGTGCTGATCGTCCAGGCAACATACAAAGCGGCGAGCCAGGCGACGATCGCGCCCGCGACCGTCGCCGGACTGCGCGGCCGCATGAGGAACAACGGCAGCGTCAATGCCGCCAAGACCACCGGTGCTTGCAGATTCTGGGCGCGGCGGAACCATTCGGATTCACCGTGCACCGCGCCGGTCAGGCTGCCCTGGGTTGCGATCTCGAAACCAAACAGAATCGCCAGCAGGACCAATGCGGCCACGCCGCCATACTGAAACCAGGCGCGATCGCGCGCATCGGCGATGACTGTGGCGCGTATGAGAGCGAGGCCGCATAAGGCGAAGAGCGCCATCAAGATCGGCCGCGTGCGGGATGTCACCGGTTCGACCGTCCAGACGGCCGAAACCGCGATCCAGACGCACAGCACGGCGACAATCGCCACAAACGGCGTGAAATGCGCCGGTGGGGTACGCCAGAACCCGGGGCGCAGCACGCAAATGCCGGCAGCGCCGCACAGTACATAAGGCAATTGCTGTGCCGAGACGAACGCGAGCGCAGCGGTCGCGATTGGCAACAAGGCAGACAACACCGGCGACCCGGCCAGCTTCCGCATTCGCTCGAACGATAGACGCATCGGCGCACTATACCGGCGCCGGTGCCGAAATCACGCGCTCTTCCGCTTGATCTCCTTCAGCGCCGCCTCGCCTGCCAGGTAGTCGGCCAGGCCGCGCTTGCGGTCGAGCGGCATCGGCTGCTTGGCGTCGGGCGGCGGGAACACTTCGGGCGTATACATCGCGACGCCGGTGTTGTCGTTCTTGAGCTTGCGATCCAAATTGAGGTCGCGTTCGTTGACGCCCTCCGGCTTGACCACTTGACCCTTGACCGTCTCGAGATCGAGCCACCAGCGCTTGACGAAATTCCGCTTGCCGTATTCCAGCTTATCGTCGAGCCAGATCAAGAACCTGCGCGTGAACTTCCATTTGATCGCCATCCACATGGTCAGGCGATGCTGCATCAACCCTTCCTTGTTCCATGGGCACATCTTCATGCAGCGCCCGCAGGCCGAACCCTTGAGATTGGTGACGCGATACTTGGTGCATTTCTCGATGTCCGGCTTCCAGATTTCGTAGCCGTTATAAAGCACCTTGTCGCCGTAAGGGATCGCCTGCGCCGGACACTCGCGCGCGCATTTGCGGCATTTATCGCAGAAATCCTGCAGGCCGAAATCGATCGGCTTGTCGACTGCGAGCGGCAGATCGGTGGTGATGACCGCCGTCTTGTGGCGCGGCCCCAGGAACGGGTTCAGCACCAGCTCGCCGATGCGGCTCATTTCGCCCAGGCCGGCCAGCAACATGAGAGGGATCTGCACCACGTCGCCGTCGGCATTCGAATGCGACTGTGCCGGATAGCCCAGGCGCCGGATGTAGTCCGCCACGATGGTCGAAACGTTGCTGCCCTTCAGATACGCGCGATAGCTCTGCGCGCCCGAAATCCAGTCGTCGCCCGACGATCCTTCCATCGTGTCCCAGCCCTGGTCGATCACGATGACCACGGCGTATTTGTGCCGCGTGGTGATTGGCGTGCCGTCCATATCGTGGGAATACCAGGCCCAATCGGGCATCTCGCAAATGCCGACGATGTCCGCATCCAAAAAGTAGCACATGGCCTTGATGTGCTTGGCCATCTCTTCCGGATCGTTCGGGATCGGCGCCTTGGTCGGTGCCGGCTCGCCCTTGTGGATCGGCACCTGTTTCCAATGCAGGTGGCCAATCGCCGCATTGAGCGGATGCTTGGTCACGAAGCGCTTGATTTCCTGGTGGGCCACCTTGCCGAGGTCGCCATAGAACGCGCGCACGAACCCCGCGGCGCGTTTCGGCACCGGCTTCACATCGGCGGTGATCAGCGTGGTCGGTCGATCGACCCGCTTGATCTTCTCCATCGGATACTTGCCGAGATGCATCGGCCGCTTCTTCGCGGAAAACATGGATAGCATCGGTCTCTCCAGTCGCTCCCAGGCGACGGTAAAACAATATCATTTGATACTAATTGGCGCAATGCCGCGATTCGCCCGGGGATTGGCCGGTCAGGGCTTAAGCTGCCTGAGGTGCGTCAGTAGTTTATGGAGGTTGGCCCGCAAGACCGCGATTTCTTCGCGCGACAGGGCGCCCACGATTTCGCGGTAGCGGGCGCGCGCGCCGGGAACCATTTCTTCGTACAGATGCCGGCCCGCCGGTGTAAGCACGAGCGCATAGCTCCGCCGATCGCTCGCATTCACTTTCCGGCGCACGCGGCCCATGCTTTCGAGGCGGCGCACAGCGCGGCTGACCGCCATTTTTTCGACGCCCCACAATTCGATGATCTGCGCCGCGGTCGCGCTCGGCCGCTCGGCCAAGGTCATCACGATGCGCCATTCCGCGATCGAGACATCGTGCTTGATCTCGACCTCGTTGTAAAAGGCGCGGTCGACCTGGTTGGACACGGCATGAATGCTGGCCAGCACGTTGTCGAACGGCACCAGGGCGGCGGGGCTTTCGACGCCGGCGCCGGCCGCCTGCGACGTGGCGGGATGCGGCTTGTTATGTCGTCGCGTTCTCATGACGCCTACCATGCAGAGATGGATCGGGCTGTCAATGTCCGCGACGATTGACAGGCGGGCGCGGAGACGATGTTATCGCCGTTCGATGCGGCCCGCCGATCCTAGCGCAACGTTCGAGTACCCACGTGAATATTCGCCGCCATCTTGTTCTTGCAGCACTCGCCGGTTTCGCGGCGAGCGCCGGTACGCCGACAGGGTCGGCCGACGCGAACGACATTTCGTGGGACGTCTCGTGCCTGTGCAAAAGCCGGCGCGACGCATACTTCGTCGGCCGGGTACTGGTCACGGAGGACAACCTATTGGAAGTCCGCGCGCGGCTGGAAGAAATGAACCAACAGGGCATCAGCGGCCGGTTCGTGCTCTTGAACAACAAGAAATGCGAGGAACCGAAATTCTGCACCAAGGAATTGCGCACGCTAAACCGCGACATTCACCACCTGGCGCCGGCGACCGGCCAGAAGCGGATCATGGTCATGCAGTCGAACGCGCCGTTGGCGGTCGACGGCAAGTTCGATACCGAACTGATCCAGCCCGGATTGGATCTCATGCTGGCCGGGCCGGAAGAAAAATAGCCACGAATCGAGGCTAATCCGTCTTCCGCGCCGCGCGGGACCGATTGCGTATCGCGGCAGCGGCAGGCATCATCCGGAACGGCGAGGCACGACCGTTGAGTCCCCGCGCCGACCCCGCCGGCACCTGCGCCGGTACCCGACGATTTCCGCGTTCGATGAGCAGCCGCACCGCATGACCCGATTTCGCGACCGACTGAAACAATCGGACATTGTCATCGCCCCCGGCGTCTATGACGGGCTGTCGGCGCTGATGGTGCAGCAGGCGGGATTCGAGGCGGCGTATCTGTCGGGCGCCAGCATCGCCTACACGCGTTTCGGACTGCCGGATATCGGACTGGTGTCGTTGAGCGAAGCGGCCGACGCCTTGGCGGCAATTCGCGAACGCACGACGATTCCCGTGATCGCCGATATCGATACCGGCTTCGGCAACGCGCTTAACGTGCAGCGCACCGTTCGCCTGTTCGAGCGGCTTGGCGCCGCGGCCGTGCAGATCGAGGATCAGGTGACGCCGAAACGCTGCGGACATCTGGCCGAGAAGGCGCTGATCCCGATCGGCGAAATGACCGGCAAGATCAAGGCGGCGCTGGATGCGCGCCACGGCGGCATGGTGCTAATCGCGCGCACCGATGCGATTGCCGTCGAAGGTTTCGAACGCGCCCTGGAACGCGCCGATGCCTATGCCGACGCGGGCGCCGACCTGCTGTTCATCGAGGCGCCGCCCACGGTCGACCACATGCAACAGGTCGCCGCGCGCTACGCGAACCGCGTGCCGGTGATGGCCAATATGGTCGAGGGCGGAAAAACGCCGATATTGCCGGCGGGGGAGTTGGAACGCATGGGCTTCCGACTGGCGATCTTTCCCGGCGGCACGGTGCGCGCGCTCGCTTATGCGCTGCAATCTTACTTTGCGCAGTTGAAGCGCGACGGAACGACGGATGCCATGCGCGATCGCATGCTGGATTTTCAAGGGCTGAACAAATTGCTCGAAACCGAAGACTTCCTCGCCCGCGGCAAGCGCTACGACCCGGACAAGAAGCTATGATCGATCCGGTGACGCTCGCCGTCCTCAAAGGCCGGCTCGAACAGGTCGCGGACGAGATGGACGCGACGCTGTTCCGTTCCGCGTTCAACCCGATCATCGCCGAAGCGCACGACGCGTCGCATGGACTCTACGAGGCCGAGAACGGCGACACGCTGATTCAAGGCAAGTCCGGCCTGCCGATCTTCGTCGGCGTCATGGCCTTTGCCGTGCGCGCGACCATCGCCAAAGCCGCGCGCGACCGCGATCTGGCCGACGGCGACGTATACCTGTTCAACGATCCTTACGACGGCGGCACGCACCTGTCCGATTTCAAGCTGGTGCGACCGCTGTTCCGCAACGGCAAGGTGTTCTGCTGGCTCGCCTCGGTCGGCCTCTGGCACGATGTCGGCGGCAACGTGCCGGGCAACTACAATCCGGTCGCGACCGAAAGCTTCCAGGAGGGCATGCACATCCCGCCGGTCAAGCTGGTCGCGCGCGGCAAGCTGAACAACGACATCGTCGACATTCTGAAATGCAACTCGCGCCTGCCACTGTCGCTGTACGGCGATCTGAACGGTCAGTTGAACGCGCTCGATCTCGGCGGCAAACGCATGCACGCGCTGCTCGACGAATACGGCGACGCGCTGGTTGCTGAAGCACTGAGCGAACTGAAGGCGCGCGCGGCCAAACTGATGCGCGCCAACATCGCCGATCTGCCGGACGGCACATACTCGGCCGAGGATTACCTCGACAACGACGGAATCAAGGACGAACCGCTCAAGATCGCGCTCGATCTGACCATTGCCGGCGAAACCATGACGCTGGATTTTTCCCGCTCGGCGCCGCCGTGCGCCGGCCCGGTCAACATCGCGCGCTCGACTGCGATCGCCAGCTGTTACGTGGCGCTCAAGCACGTCTTTCGCGATGTGCCGGCCAATGCCGGTTGCCTGGAGCCGATCACGTTCGAGATTCCCGAGATATCGATTCTGTCGGCGACGGCGCCGAAGCCGGTCGGCGGCTACACCGAGACCATTCTGCGCGTCATCGATGTGGTATTTCAGGCGCTGGCCCAAGCCGCACCCGAGCGCGTCAACGGCTGCGCGTACGGCACGATCAACGCGCTGTCGCTGGCCGGCTACCGCAAGGACGGCAAACGCTGGGTGATGTTCTCGTTCTTCGGCGGCGGCCTGGGCGGCAGTCCCGAAAGCGACGGGCTGAACCACGGCAACGCACCGATTTCCACCGCGACCATCCCGCCGCTGGAAATCCTGGAGGCAGCCTATCCGATCGCCTTCACCCAGTGGGCGCTGCGCCCGGATTCGGGCGGTGCGGGCACGCAGCGCGGCGGCCTGGGCGCCATCTATGAAATCGAGTTGCTGGAGGAGCGCGCCGATGTCTTCCTATTCGGCGAGCGCGGCAAGTTCGCACCGCCCGGCGTGGTCGGCGGCCGCTCGGCGGCGCTGAATAAATTCTATTACCAGGAGAACGGCGTGCGCCGAGAGCCGCCGCAAGTATCGAAGCTGGTCGGCCTGTCGATCGGGCGCGGCGAGCGCGTGCGACTGGAAACGCCGGGCGGCGGCGGTTACGGGCCGCCGCATTTGCGCGACGCGGCGAAGGTCGCGCGCGATGTGCGGCTGGGCTTCGTATCGCCCGATCAGGCGTACGAAAAATACGGCGTGGCACTGGCCGCCGACGGCACGGTCGATGCGGCGGCAACGCACGCGCTGCGCAAGCAGGCCGCGGAATGAGTCTCGCCAACGTGCAAATCGAACCCCCTTCCCGCTTGCGTGCGAGGAAGAAGGAAATGAAAAGCGAATCTTCGACGTCCGCCCGATGACCGCCAAATCCTCCATTGTCGTCGGCGTCGATGTTGGCGGCACGTTTACCGATCTGTTCTTCTACGACGAAGCGACCGGTCTCGCGCGCACCCAAAAGGTACCGTCGACCAAGGGCGATCAATCGGTCGGCTTTTTGGCCGGCATCGAGCAGGGGTTGCGCGCGGGCAACAACTCGTTCAGCGATCTTGCGGCCGTGGTGCACGGCACCACCGTCGGCACCAACGCGCTGCTCGAGCGCAAGGGCGCCGTGACCGGCATCGTCACCACGCGCGGCTTCCGCGACGTGGCGGAAATGCGCAGACGCGACCGGCGGCAGACTTGGGGTCTGTGGGGCGAGTTTGTGCCCGTCGTACCGCGCGACCTGCGCGTCGAGGTCGACGAGCGCACCCTGGCCGACGGAACGGTGCGCACCGCAATCGACCCCGACGAAGTGCAGTCGGCGGCGCGCGATCTGCTGGCACGCGGGTGCCAGGGCGTCGCGATCTTCTTCATCAATGCCTATGCAAATCCCGCCAACGAACGCGCCGCCTTGAGCGCGCTTAAGAAAGTCTGGCCAAATGCATTCGTCACCGCGTCGTCGGATATTTTGCCGGAGATCCGCGAATTCGAGCGCGCGTCGACAGCGACACTCAATGCATACTTGCAGCCGGTGGTGGCTTCCTACATTGCCGCCCTGGACAAACGACTGAACGATGCCGGCAGCGACGCCCAATTGCTGATCGTGCAATCGAACGGCGGCGTGATGTCGGTCGATACGGCGGCAAAATTTCCGATCCGCACGGCGTTATCCGGCCCGGCCGCCGGGGTGATCGCTGCGGCGCATATCGCCGAGACGGCGGGGTTCCCGAACGTGATTACCGGCGATATGGGCGGCACGTCGTTCGACGTGGCGCTGATCGCGGGCGGTAAATCGGTGCTGGCGGCGCAGACCACGATCGATTTCGGCATGGTCGTACGCACGCCGATGATCGAGATCACCACCATCGGCGCCGGCGGCGGATCGATCGCCTGGGTCGACCGCAGCGGGCTGTTGCAGATCGGTCCGGAATCGGCGGGTTCCGAGCCCGGGCCGGCGGCTTATGGCCAGGGCCAAACCCGCGCCTCGGTCACCGATGCGAACGTTCTGCTGGGGCGCATCACCGCCGCGCGCCCGATCGGCGGCCTGCTGGCGCGGCTCGACGTCGAAGCCGCCCGCCGCGCCATCGAAACCAATGTGGCGCAGCCCCTGGGGCTGGATCCGATGACCGCCGCCGAAGCGATCGTGCGCGTGGCCAATTCGCGCATGGCCGGCGCGATCAGGTTGGTATCGATCGAGCGCGGCCACGATCCGAAACGATTCTCGCTGATGCCGTTCGGCGGCGCGGGCGCCTTGCATGCGGGCGCGATCATCAAGGAAACCGGCCTGGCGTCGGCCCTGGTGCCGGTCTATCCCGGTGTGACCTCGGCGCTCGGCTGCGTCATCGCGGACATGCGCCACGACTATGTCACCACGATCAACAAGCCGCTCGACCTACTCGACGTCGATGTGCTGTCACGGTCGGTCGCCGATTTGGCCGGCCAAGGCCGCGCGATGATCGAGGCCAGCGGCGTGAAACTGGAGGGCATCGCGCCGCATATCGAATTCGACATGTCGTATATCGGGCAAACCCATACGGTATCGGTCCCATGCGAGTGGCGCTCAACGACGAATTTCACGCGCGAAGCTATTCGCGGCGCGTTCGAGGACGCCTATCGCCAGGCGTTCGGTCGCCTGCTGGAAAACATTCCGATTCGCCTGCTGACGTTGCGGGTATCGGTGATCGGTAAACGACCGAAACTCGATCTGGGCATCCTGCGGCCGCACGCCGAATCGCTCGATGGCGCCCGACGCGGCGAGCGCCAGGTCTGGTTCGACGGCAAATGGCACGCGACGTCGATCTTCGACCGCCTGGCGATCCCCGCCGGCACCGTGATCCCCGGTCCCGCGATTCTCGAGCAACCGGACGCGACCACGTTGATCGAACCCGATCTGCAAGGCCGCGTCGATAAATTCGGCAACGTGGTTCTCGAGCGAAAATGATGGCGACGGACTTTACCCCGGCCAAGACGGCGCTGATGCTGGTCGATCTGCAGAACGACTTCCTGCACCCCGACGGGGCCTACGGCCGCGCGCAATGTTCGGCCGCCGACATCTCGGCACTGCCGGCGCGCCTGGCGCCCATCGCCACCGCCATGCGCAAAGCCGGCGGCTGGATCGTCTCGACCCACTTTACGCTGGTGCCGGGGCGCGACGGCGAGCCGCTGACCGCGTCGCACCTGAAGCAATTGCGGCCGTTCCTGACCAAGGGCGATTTCGTACCCGGAAGTTGGGGCCACGATCTGGTCGACCAGCTGAAACCGTCCGATCTTGCCGTCGATAAGGTGGCGTATTCGGCCTTCTACATGTCGCGGCTTGAGTTCGTCCTGCGCAAGGCGGGGATCGAATCTCTGATCTTTTCCGGCATCGTGACCAACGGCGGCGTCGCCTCCACTTTGCGCGACGCCCATGTGCGGGACTTCAAGACTATTCTGCTGTCCGATGGCTGCGCCGCATTCAAACGCGAAATCCACGACACGACCGTGGCGTCGCTGGCTGCCGTCTCGCCGGTCATGCGCTGCGGCGACTTGCTGGCCGCCTTGACGCAATGACCATTCTGGACGCCAAGACGGCGCGCTTCGACGCCGGTGTGCTGATCGTCATCGTCGGCGGCGGTGCCGCCGGGCATGTGGCCGCGCTGGCCGCGCACAGCGCGGGCGTCGAAGCCCTGATACTCGAACGCGATGCGGTGCCGCAGGGATCGACGGCGCTGTCGTCCGGCTTGATCCCGGCCGCGGGCACAAAATTCCAGCGCGCAAAGAACATTGCCGATTCGCCCGAACAGTTCGCCGCCGACTTGCAGCGCAAGGCCAAGCGACAGGCGGATGCGCAGCTGGTCGAAACGATCGCGCGCGAAGCCGGGCCGACGATCGATTGGCTGGCCGATCGCTACGCCATTCCGTTCGAACTGGTCGAAGGTTTCCTCTATCCCGGCCATTCGGTCTTACGCATGCACGGCACGAAACGGCGCACCGGTGCCGAATTGATGGCGCATCTTGCCGCCGCAGCAGCGGTCGCCGGCATCGACACGATGACCGAGGCCACCGTCGATGCGCTGTATGCCGACGGTAACCGGATCGCCGGTGTCCGCATCGTGCGGCCCGATGGCGGCCATGAGTCGATCGGCTGCACGGCCTTGGTGCTCGCGTGTTGCGGATTCGGCGGCAATGGCGAGATGCTGCGGGCGTGGATTCCGGAAATGGCGGATGCCTTGTTCATGGGCCATACCGGCAACAAGGGCGACGGCATTCTTTGGGGCCAAGCGCTGGGCGGTGCCGTGCGCCACATGGGGGCCTATCAGGGCCACGGCTCGGTCGCAACGCCGCACAATATCCTAATCACCTGGGCGCTGATGATGGAGGGCGGGTTTCAAGTCAACCAGCGCGGCGCACGGTTTTCCAACGAGCACGGGGGATATTCGGAGCAGGCCGTGCATGTACTGGCGCAGCCCGGCGGCATCGCCTTCGATATCTACGACGAACGGCTTCACACGCTGGGGCTGACGTTCGAGGATTATCGGGATGCCGACAAAGCCGGCGCGATAAAGCGGGCGGACAGCGTCGACGCCTTGGCCGCGCAGCTCAACATCGATGCAGCCGGCCTGCGCGACACGTTTCGCGACGTGGCGCGTTTGGTGCGCGCGGAGAAACCCGACGAATTCGGCCGCGACTTCACCGGCAAGCCGGCGCTCACGCCGCCCTATTACGGCGTGCGCGTGACCGGCTCGCTGTTTCACACCCAGGGCGGTCTCGTGGTGGATGGCAGCGGTCGTGTCCTCCGCGCGGACGGCTCGCGGCTGCCCAACCTGTTCGCGGCGGGCGGCGCCGCGTGCGGCGTTTCCGGGCCTGCGGTCTGGGGCTACCTGTCGGGCAACGGGCTGCTGACCGCGGCGACTTTGGGCCGGCTGGCCGGCCAGGCCGCCGCGGAACTCGCGCGGGCAGCGCGCTCGGATGGTTGACGAACGATTATCCTAATTCTTTTTTAACCTATTGAAAATTAAGCGTTTTTCAAGAGATTTGCGGCATTCTCAACGACTTAGAGGCGCAGCTCCGGAATAAGGATTCACCATGCCGCGATCGCTTCGCACAATATTGCTGATCACCACCGCAGCCTCTCTCTTGGGGGCATGCTCTGAACTGCGGTCGATGAAGATGCCATCGGTGCCCTCGTGGGCTTCGTTGAGCAACCTGACTGGCGACACCAAGTCGACCGATCTCAATCGGGCCGCCAATGTCGTCGGCCTGGCCGAGCGCACCCGGCTCGAAGGCGACCTGAAGGCCGCCGCCGACCTGTATGCGGTCGCCATCGATAAGATGCCAAAAGACGCGGCACTGCATGTCCGGCACAGCTTCGTACTGCTGGATCTGGGCAGGGCCCGCGAGGCCGAATTCGGCTTCCGTCAGGCGCTGGCGCTGCAGCCGAACCTGCCGGATGCAATGCGCGGCCTGGGCAACGCCCTGTTGGCGCAGGACCGTACCACCGACGCGGCGGCTCAATTCAAATTGGCCATGGCCGCCACGGGCTCGGCCAAAGTCGATTATCGCCTCTATACCGGCCTCGGCGTGGCGCTCGATCTCAAGGGCGACCATAAGGCCGCGCAAGTCGCCTATCGCGCCGGGTTGAAAATCCATCCCGACAATCTGACCCTGGCGAACAATCTCGGCTTGTCGCTCGCCTTGTCCGGACGGCATCAGGAAGCGATCGGAATTCTGTCCAAAGTCGTCGCCAACGATCGAGCGACCGCGCGGCATCGACAAAACCTCGCGATGGTCCACGGCCTCGCCGGGAACCACGGGCAAGCCGCCAAGATCGCGCGCAGCGACGTCGACGCCAACACGGCTACGACCAATCTCGCCTATTACGACGTATTGCGCAGTATGCGGGGCTGGGCGCCCGCGCCGGCACCGCAACCCGCGAAGAACGGCGCCGACGACCCGGCGCTCGATACCGTGCCGTTGAGCCTGAACAGTCGCGGAATTTCCGCCAACGAATAACGCGCGCAAGACTTAAAATCGAAACGGCGTCGCCAAGGGCGACGCCGTTTTTTGTTGCGCGGTTGCGGTTTCCTACAATCTGGAGAGCGCGTCGATGGTTCGCAAGATTGCCGGCCCCAGAATAACGATAAAGAGACACGGCAGAATAAAGATCATCATCGGCACGGTCATGATCGCCGGCAGGCGCGCCGCCTTCTCTTCGGCCCGCGTCATTCGATCGTTGCGGAATTCGGCCGACAGTATGCGGAGCGCCTGGGCCAGCGGGGTGCCATAACGTTCGGCCTGCGTCAGCGTATTCACCATGGCGCGAACCTCGTCCATGTCGGTGCGCGCGGTCAAATTCTGGAATGCCAAGGCCCGATCCGGCAGGAAATTCAACTCGATCGAAAAGAGCCCCAACTCCTCCGCGATTTCCGGCGACGATTGCTGCATTTCCCGCACCACCCGGTTCACCGCCGAATCGAGGCTCAGGCCGGCCTCGGCGCAAATGACGAGCAAGTCCAAGGCATCGGGCAGCTGATTACGCAGCCGCTTCTTCCGCTTCGTGGCGACATTGCGAACGTAGATCGCCGGCGCGAGGTAACCGATGCCGGCGGCGATCGCGATGATCAGGATCTTGGATCCAAGCGGCAGCGATGCATACTTCGAAAAGGAAACGTAGAATCCCGCCAAGGTTCCGAGTACGACCGGCGCGCACATCCGAACGAAAAGGTAAACCGCCATCGCGTCGCGCGACCGGATGCCGGCCTGCGCCAGGAAGTTCTTGATCTTGTCGCCGGTCGGTTCCTGCTTGCGATGCAGATTCAGCCACACCGCGAACCGCTTCAACAGGCCGTTGCCGCGATCCTTATCGTTACGCTTTACCGACGCTTCGCCGAGAAACTCGGCGCGCAGCACGTCGCGCCGCTGGGTCAAGGTTTTGACGCGCGCCGTCATCGGGTTTCGCTCGATGAAGGCAAACCACGTCGACAGCACGACGCCGATCGCCGCCAGGGCCGCCAATACGGCGATCAACATATCGCCGCCGCCTTCGTTGAGCCAAGTCATCATGTCTAAATCTCGAACTTGACCATTTTTGCCATGATGGCGATCCCGGTGAACATGCTGGTCGCCGCGAGAATGACCATGACGACGCCGCGCGAATCGTCGAACAGCTGCAGCACATAGCTCGGCGTGGTCGTAAACAGCACGCCGAACACGATAAACGGCAGCGAACCGATGATGATCGCGCTGGCCCGCGCCTCGGACGACATCGCCTTGATTTTTCCGCGCATGGCGCGCCGCTTGCGCAGAATGTCCGAAAGATTCGCCAGCGTTTCCGCAAGATTGCCGCCGGTTTCCTTCTGCACAGACATGCAGATGACGAAAAACTTGAACTCGGCCGTGCCGATACGTGCGGCGGCCTGCCACAGGACGTCGTCGAAGTTATTGCCCAGGCGCATCGCTTCGGAAATGCCGGTGAATTCGTCCGCCACTGGGCCGGTCAACTCCTGACCGACAATCCGAATCGACTCGGACACCGGCAACCCGGCCTTCAGCCCGCGCACAATAATGTCGACCGCGTCGGCAAACTGAGCCGTGAAGCGCTTGGTGCGCCGATTGATCATGCGCGTAACGACAAAGCGCGGCAGGCCCAACCCCATGGCAATGCCGAACAGCAGCGCCGGCAAGAATCCCAGCCGAAGGAAATGCAGCGTCAGCGCGGTCACCACGACCAGGGTCAGCAAGCTGCACAGGAAAAACACACCGAGCGAAATATCACGCCCGGTGCGCTTCAAGCGGTCGCGCAGTTGCGCGGGCCGCGGCAGCAGCACCTTGACCAAGCGGTCGAGCCCGGCGATCGAACTGTCGGACGTATCGCGCCGGAGATTGAGTTTGACCGCCGCGTCGACCGCCGCCTGGGTTTGGTTCCCGACCCGGTGCGCGCGCTCCACGACGGCGCGGCGCGCGTTCGAGAAGCTGAAGATCGCATAGCCGACGATCAGCAACAGGAGAACGCCGCCGACCACCAGAACGGTAAGAAGAAACGGGTCGATCTGCAGAAGGTCAATCATGTCCGCCCTACATCGCAGCCATAAGCGCTTTATCCAGACCGAAATACTCGGCACGCGGCAGGAAGTGCGGACGCAGGCCGGACGACACGAAATCGCCCTGCAACTCGCCTTCGCCGTCGGTCTTGCGGAACTGGTACGTGAACAGTTCCTGCGTCGTGATGATCTCGCCTTCGGTACCGACGACTTCGACGATATGCGTGATCCGCCGCTTGCCGTCGCGCATGCGGCTGATCTGCACGATCATATCCAGCGCCGATGCGATCTGCGCGCGCAAGGCATAGGTCGGCAACGTGACCCCGGACATGCCGACCAGGTTTTCCATGCGGGTCAGCGCTTCGCGCGGGCGATTGGCGTGCAACGTACCCAACGAACCGTCGTGGCCCGTGTTCATCGCCTGCAGTAGATCGAGCGCCTCGGCGCCGCGCACTTCGCCGAGAATGATGCGGTCGGGCCGCATACGCAGGGCGTTCTTCACCAGATCTCTGATCGTCACCTCGCCCTGCCCTTCGAGATTCGACGGGCGCGTTTCCAGACGCACGACGTGGGGCTGCTGGAGTTGCAGTTCGGCGGCGTCCTCGATCGTGACGATTCGCTCGCCGTGATCGATCATTTGCGAGATGGCATTGAGCAACGTCGTCTTGCCCGAACCGGTACCGCCGGAAATCAAAATGTTCAGGCGACAGCGCGAGGCAATTTTCAGCACGGTCGCCATTTCCGGCGACAGGTTGTTCTGCGAGACCATCACATCGAGATTCAGCTTCCGCTTGGTGAATTTGCGGATCGAGATGGACGGCCCGTCGACCGCCAGCGGCGGAATGATGATGTTGACGCGACTGCCGTCTTCCAGACGCGCGTCGACCAGCGGGCTCGATTCGTCGACCCGCCGGCCGATCTTGCTGACGATGCGGGTCGCGATATTCATCACGTGTGCGTTGTCGCGGAATCGGATCGGCGTCAATTCGAGCTTGCCGCCGCGTTCGACGTACACCTTGTTCGGGCCGTTGACCATGATGTCGGCGATCGCATCGTCGGCCAGCAACGGCTCGATCGGTCCGAGGCCGAGCATGTCGTTGACGATCATCTCGACCAGGCTCCGCCGCTCGACGGAGTTGAGGCGGATTTTCTTCTCGGTCAGGATTTCTTCGGCAATGCTGTGGATCTGCCGGTTGATCTCTTCGCGCGGCAACTTCGCGGCAACGCCGACGTCGATGCGATCCAACAGCAAGGGCTGAACGAGATTGCGCGCGTTCTCGACGCCTTCCGAATACGCCGGCGGCGCCTCGGCCGGGGCGCTGTGCGGAAGAATGAGCAGATCGGCGATGGATTTTGCCGGCGCCGCGTCGGCCGACGTGTCGTTCACGGCAATAGGCCTGGCCATCGATCCGCCTTTGGCGGGATCGACTTCCGTGCTGCGACGACGTCCGAAGGATCTCATCATTTCTTGATCACTCGATGCCAGAAGGCCGACCGTTTGACGTCCTTGCTCTCGCCCGCCAGCCGATCCACGACGCGCCGCAGCGACCCTGTGATCTTGGCGGATTTTCCCGAGTTCGCGAGCGTCGTGGCGGCGCGAACCGCGGCGGCCAAGGCGCGGGGTTCATCGGGAATCAGAAAATCAATCGGACGCCCGAGCGCCTTCTCGAAATCGGCGCGATCGATATCGCCGGGCCGGTCGCCGCCAGCCTTGTTCGCGATCACCGCCACTTCGGCGAGGCCGCTCGACGCCTGCGCGAGTCCCAGCAACCGGGACGTATCCCGAAGACCGGCCAGCGACAAATCCGTCACGATGACCAGATTGGCGGATTCGCCATAAGTCGCCCACCGATTTGCGTCCGAGCGCGAAAAATCGGCGATGACGAATTCGAAATTGCGCCGCATTTCGATCAACAACTTGCTGACCGAATCGGATGTCGGCGTGAACGCGTCGTCGATACCCTCTTCCGCGCCCAGAATGGACAGGCGTTCGCCGGCCTTTACGACGACATGGTTCAGGAAGGATTTGTCCAGCCGGTTCGGGTGCTCGAGCGCTTCCCGCAACCCGTATCCCGGATCGAGATCGAGCGATAGCGGAATGGTACCGTAATAGAGATCCAGATCGGCGATCGCGACTTCGCGGCCTTTCTCCGCCGCAATCAACGCGCCGCAGTTCAGCGCAAGGGTCGACGTGCCGACGCCGCCGCGCGATCCAATAAAAGCAATTAGCTTGCCGAGCTCCGCGTCCGGCGCGTTCTGGCCCGCGGTCGCCTGATGCAGAACCGTCTCGACCGCGGCAAACAAGGTTTCCACGGTAACCGGCTTGATGAGATAGTCGGCGATCCCGGCCGCCTGCATCTGACGATACAATGCAATGTCGTTCCGGTCGCCGATCGCGATGACTTTGGTTTCCGGCTCGCAGACTTCCGCCAGCGCGTCGATCGAGCCCATGATGTCGGCAGCGTCGGAGACGTCGACGATCAGGCATTTCGGCGAACGGTTGGCGCGGAAATAATCGACCGCCGCCGCGATGCCGCCGCCCTGCACGCGGATCGACATCGCCAGCCGTTCGGCAAGGCTCTCGACCGTGACTTCCGTCGCCGCGTCGATCAGGTAGGCATGCAGAGGAACATATGTATTTGCGCGGCCTTCGCGCATCCCGCGTCCGCGCGCGATGACGTTCGGCTCCGGCACCCGTTCGGGCTGCAACTCCTGCCGTTCCAATTCGAGCATTGCGCGCACGGGAATATTCATTTTGCGGTGGTTCCCGGCGCCGTGGATGTCGAGGTGCCGGGCTGCGAGGTAACCCCGCCCGGCGTGCCTGCGCGGTAATCTTGCACGCCGCGCGCCAAAGTTGCGCCGTCGCCTTTACCCAGATCGCGGCCGCGCAGCAGATCGTTGATGTTATCGACCTGATTGCCGAGCGATTGCGCGGTCATGCAGCCAAAATGCCGGCGATGCGCCGACGTGTCCTGGCCGGCCATGATCGAGTCCCAGCTGGGGCAATTCGGCACGACGGCGGCATTTCGGCTGACCGAAAGGGTGGCGAAGTTCACATCGTCGGTGCCCGGCACGACGGCGACGCTGGATGCCACATAACCGCGCGCGCCGACATACTGCCTGATCGCCGAGATGCGCCTTTGCGGCAGGCTTGGCGAGGCGCCGTCATCGCCGGCCGTAACGGTGATTTGTTCGCCGCGCTTGGCGCCGACCCGGCGCAGGAACTGATCGATCAGCGCCGCCTGGTCCCGACCGAGCTGGGCCGAGTTGGATGCGAACGCGACACGGTGCAATATCGGCTGCCAGACGATCCGGTTATAGTGGGTTTCCGGCAGGTTTCCGTCCTTGTAGAAGCCGCCGTTGAGCCGGCGGTCCAGCGCCTCGTCGTCGTTCAGGCCGGAGTCCATTTCGGCACAGCCGCCGACAATGCCGACCAGGGCGATTGCGAGATATCCCATCAAACGTGTGCTCATATCATTCACTCTTGCTTGGGTGCGCGTTGCTGCCGCAATTTCAATCCAGATCGAATCCGACGTTCCCCGTGATCTTGTTCGAAATCGGCGGCGTCTTTGCCGCGACTTTCTTGCCCAGGACAAGCCGCTGCGGATCGCGATACGGCACCACCGGATCGGTCGTCGTCAGCGCGGACGGGCTGTTGGATACCGGCTTGACGATGAACGGCGTGACGATGATCACCAACTCGGTTTCGGCGCGCTGATACTTCTCCGACTGGAACAGTCGCCCGATGACCGGGACGCTGCCGATGCCGGGAACCTGCGACAGATCGTCGGTGACGTTGCGCAACAGCAGGCCGCCGATGACCAGGCTTTGGCCGCTGCCCAGCTCGACCGTCGTGTCGGCGCGCCGCGTCGTCAGCGCGGGAACCCGAACCCCGCCGACATCGACCGAACCCGTCGATGTCAATTGGCTGACTTCAGGTGCCACCTTAAGGTTAATGCGGGAGCCGCTCAAAATAGTCGGCGTGAAATTCAAACCGACACCGAATTTTTTGAACTCGATCGTGATCACGCCTTCCTTCTGTGAGACCGGGATCGGAAACTCCCCGCCGGCCAGGAAGCTTGCGGTCTTACCGGACATTGCGGTCAAATTCGGTTCGGCCAGGACGCGGATCAGCCCCTCGGTTTCGAGCAGCTTGATCATGACGCTGATATCGAGCGTCGCGTTCTTGCCGATCTTGGACGATGTGCCGAGGAAGGAACTCAGGACCGGCACCGCGGCGGCGGCGCCGCTGGTCGTCAGGACGCTGGCGACCACTGAGCCTGTCTTCAGCACGGCATCCCAGTCGATACCCAGATCGCGCGCGGTCTGCCGCGACATTTCGACCACGCGAACGCGCAGATTGACCTGATTCGGGCCGTTGACTGCGATGCTGTTGACAATGTGCTTTTCGTCGTCGACGAAACGGGATGCGATCAATCGCGCCTGTTCCGCCTCCATCGGCGTCTCGGCGGTGCCGCTGAGCACGATGGCGCCATCGACCGAGCGGATTTGAATCGTGTTTCCCGGCATCAGCGCCTTCAATGTGCGCGACAGCCGGCTCAGATTGTGGTTCACGGTGACGTTCTGGTTGAGCAGGATCCGCTCGCCGTCGCCGACGGCGATCAGCGTGGTCTCGCCGACCTTCTTGCCGAAGATATAAACCAGCGTCGGCGACTTGACCTGAATGTCGGCGATGCCCGGGTCGGCAATGAAGACGGTCGATGCCGGCTCGTCGAGCTTGATCAACCTGCCCTTGTTGATTTCGAGGCTCATGCCGGTCGGCTTGACGTCGGCTTTCACCGGCGTGGGCTTCGGCGGCTCCGGCTGCTGGGCGAACGCGGAGGTTCTGGCGGCCACCAGGATGAACAGCACGATGGACAAGACGAGGATCAGAAGGTCGGCCACCCTCATGCCGGTTTTCCGATCCGAGGCGGGCCGATCGCGTCGAGATGCCGTGACGATGAACATGTTCTATTCCTCTCCCTTTGCCGGCACGGGCGGGGTCGACGATTGGTCGTTCGCCGTCTGAACCGGCTGCACCGGCAGCGCCGCCGTCCGAGTCCGCGTGGTGGCGTCGATCGTGCCTTTCCGCTTCGCGGATTCGCGGTGGAATTCCTTGCCGCGGATGACCTCGATCATCGGCCCGCTATCGGTGTAGCGCAGCGCGCGGCTGACCTGCGTATCCCTGGTGAAGGTCACGCCGCGCGACGGCGGCACCGGTTCCACGACCCCGTTCGCCGTGAGCGTCGGCGCGTCGTCCAGCTCGGCTTCCTTCTTCGACAAGCTGCGCAAGCTGAGCGAGAGCTTGCCGAGATGCTGCGCCACCGAGACGATTTCCACTTGTTCCGGCGTCAGTTCGAACGTGACGTTCTTGGCAACTGTCGGCTTGCCCTTTTGGTCGGATGCGACCTGATCGATACCGATTACGCGCACCTCGGTCAGGACGGTTTCGCTGACCTGGTGGCTTTCCGCCACCTCGCCACTTGCCGCTTTGCGCGCACTGATCCGATGGGTCAGGATCAGATCGACCCGATCGCCCGGAAACACGAAACCGGCCAGACCGGTGGTCGCGTCGACGGCGACCGTTTTTGCGCGCATGCCCGGATTCAGGACCGCAGCCAGGAAGCCCCGATCGCCCGGCTGCACGATCATGGCCTTCGTCACCGGCTGGCCGGCGGGGATGCCCTGGCGCACGACGGCGCCGTCGAATTCCTTGATATTGGCCTTCGACTTGACGATATACGCGACCTGCAGGTTGGCGTCGGGCCACGATTGCCACTTCAGCTGATCCGGCTTGATGAACTGGCCGGAAGCCAGGTTCGAACCGGCGACCAGAACCATGGTCGGCTCCTGTTGGACCGCCTTGGTCTTGTTAGCCAACGCCACGCGTTCGGACGCGAGCCATTTCTGGACCATCAACGCGGCGCCGCCGGCACAAACCAGCGCCATCACGCCCAGGATTACAACTCGCCGTTTCATGTTTCATTTCCTCGTAAGGGCTCAGGACTGAAGCAGCTGCAGGGCGACGTAGATTCCGCCCGCCGCAACCGCGACGCCGTACGGAATGGTGAGTTTCATCAGCGGGACATAGCGAAGCGCGGCGATCGCACCCATCGCGCGGCGCACCGCATGGACGGGTTCTTTGTCGGCCGGGACCGTGGACGCAGGCGCTTCGCCGCCAGCGGGCGCCAATGCCGACTGCGACCAGGCGGCGCGAAGGGCCACGACGATCGCCACAACGATGCTGCCAAGAATTGTAATATAGAGTAGCGGTACCAATTGCGCCGGGCCCGCCCACAGCGCGACGCCGGCAAGCAACTTGACATCGCCGCCGCCCATGACGCCGGCCGCAAAGAAGGCGGCACCGACCGCAAACACGATGCCCGCGACCAGCAGTGCGGAAACGTAAGCCACCGGCACGGCGGAAGTCGCGACATGCAGCGGAAACAGCAACAGAACGCCGAACGAGACGACGTTCGGAATTCGGAATTCTCGGAAATCGGTGATCGCGGCCGTCGCGAGCAGCACGATCAGGCCGAAAATCGAAGCGGAATGTATGAGCATTTGCGTTGTCATCGGCGGACCGCTGCCTGTCTGCCGGATTCGCATCGCGCCTGGCGCGAGCCTTCGTCCGTGGGGAGTTAAGGCGATTGTTCAGTCAAGGCGAGACAGTGCCCGTTCCGAACGATCGCCTTAATGTCTCCACAGTCCGAGTCTGCCGGGGCTTGGCCGGAAGTTATCCTCGCCCAGTCAGAGATGAACGCGAATCCGTACCCCGGGTTTCTAAGTTACGGCGTGGTCGGGGTCGTGGTGCTGGTCGAAGCCGCGGTGTTCGCGGTATCCAGCTTGGTCGACACGGTCGTGAAGATGTCCTTCAACGAGCCGCCCATCGTTTCGAGCGCGATCACGCCCGCAACGGAGACCAGAGCCGCGATGAGGCCGTATTCAATGGCGGTCGCACCGGATTCGTCTTTGAAAAGTTTCTTGAGCATTGCACACTCCTGTTTGGACAAGGGAAGTAACTGCACAGGTGCGTTTTTAATCTGGCCCCGTTAAGAAAAGCTGAAACTAAAAATTAAAATCCGAATTTTTTAAAATGTGATCTGTGTAAACAAATTCCAAATTTTAACGGCGCAAGTACTCGCACAATAAAGAACAGTGTAAACGGAAAATGAAGAGCGCTTCGAAAACGGCCGATCGCGGTCGAATCGGCGGGACGCCGTTTGCGCGTTCGCGACATGCACAGTTTCTTAAGGATGAAAATTAGATGGTTCTCAATGAATTTCTGGCCATTTTCGGACATTACGACGATGCCGCGTGCGGTTGCGTTTTCGAAGCCATCGGTTCGCGGCGATAAAGGAACGACAAAGATGCGCAGAACTTTGAAAGTCAGCCGAGACTTCGTTCGCCGTCTCGCCGCCGATCGGCGCGGATCCGTCATGACGATGTTCGGCATTGCGACGCCGGTGTTGATCGGCTTCGTTGCATTGGCGGTCGAAACCGGCACCTGGTATCAGTCGAAGCGCGAGTTGCAGACCGCGGCCGACGCCGCCGCCATTTCCGGCGCCTTTCAGCGCGCCCGCAACGACGTCAGCGGAATCAACGGCGCGGCAACCAAGGAAGCCGTTCGCAACGGCTTCGTCAACGCGACGCCGAACGTCCTGACGATTCACTATCCGCCGACGACGGGAATCAATAGCGGCGAGGCCGACGCCGTCGAGGTCATCCTGGCGCGGCCGCAGAACCTGCTGCTGTCGTCGCTTTTTAAGAGCAGCCCGTTCACCGTCTCGGTGCGCGCGGTGGCGGCGGTCCAGACGACCGGCACGGCCTGCATTCTGGCGCTCGATCCGACCGCATCGGCGGCCGTGAAGAATCAGGGCAACACGGACGTCGTGGCGCTCGGCTGCACGATCGCGGCGAATTCGAACAGCGCAACCGCGATCACCATTACCGGCAGCGGGCAAATGGCCGCGGACTCGCTCTGGACCGTCGGCGGCTATTCGGTCGGCGGATCCGGCACGCTCACGCTGACGCATCCGCCGTTCACAAATGCTTGGGCGCTCGACGATCCCTATGAGCATCTGACGATTCCGTCGCTCGGTCCGTGCACACAGACCAATTACAGCGCGAACAACGCGCAGACGATCAGTCCGGGTGTTTACTGCGGCGGCATGGATTTCGGCAGCCAGGCGGACGTAATTCTGGAGCCCGGCACTTATTATATTGATGGGGGAAATTTCACCGCCAATGCGCAGTCCCGGCTGCGCTGCAGTTGCCCGAACGCCGGCGACGGCGTGACCTTCGTTTTGACGTCTACGGCAACTCCGCCGGCGATTGGTACGGTCACCATCAATGGCGGCGCGGATATCGATCTGACCGCGCCGACCTTGAGCAGCTACGACTATCCGATGGTGATGTTCTATCAGGATCCGCGCGCGGAGCCCGGTCCGGTCAACAAGCTCAATGGCGGATCGAGCATGTTCCTGACTGGTGCCGTCTATTTTCCGAAGCAAGCCGTCGAGTTCACCGGCGACAATACGTTGAATGCCACCGAATGCACGCAGATCGTCGCAAAGACCATAACGTTCATTGGCAATTCCAAGATCAACGATTCGGGTTGCCAGAATTTCGGCTTGCAGCCGATCCGCATCAAGGGCGTGAGGATCGTCGAATGAGCGGGCAAGCAAACTTTAAACCGGCGATGCCTGGCTCACCGGCGCGCAAGGCAGCGCGGGCGGCGCGCTCGCTCCGCCGGAACGACCAGGGCGTGGCCGCGGTCGAACTTGCCCTGCTATCGCCCGTGATACTCGTCCTGCTCGCATTCCTGTTCGATTTCGGCATGGGCATGCTGAATCACATGCAGCTCTCCAGCGCCGCGCGCGCCGGCGCGCAATATGCGCTTCTGGTGGCGCCGGATACGACCGGCGTGCAGCAGGCGGTCGACGGCGCCGCCGGACTGAAGGATCCGCCGCTCAACATCACCGTCGAGCAGTTCTGCGAATGCACGGACGGGACGACGATTACCTGCGGCACCACGTGTTCAAACAATATCACCTACATGCTGTTCGTGCGGGTGACGGCGACGCAGAGTTATTCGCCGATGTTTCCGATGCCGGGTCTGCCGGAGACGATGACGTTGACCGGTAAAGCCACGGTCCGCATTCAATGACGCGCCCGCTCCATTCGCAGCGAAGACGCACATCTTCGCGACGCCGCTGGCGCCGTTGGGGCCGGGCCCATGCGTTGGCGACCGATACCACCGGCGCGGCGACGGTCGAATTTGCCATCGTCGGGCTGTTCCTGTGCATGGTGCTGGCGGCGATCTTCGATTTCGGCCGCCTGTTCTGGGCGCGCAACGAACTGCAGTTTGCGGTCGAAGAGGCGGAGCGTTACGTGATGGTCTACACGTCCGCGTCGGACACCACGGTCACGACGTATTTGCAAGGCAGGGTAACGGGCATCTCGACGAGTTCGATCACGGTCACGATAACGCCGGAAACCATCAGCTCGATCAACTACAAGACCGTGACGGCGACCTACAGTTTCCAGTTCCTGTTTATCGGCCTGATTCGCCCCGAACCGGTCCTAATCAAGGCAACAGGCCGGGTGCCCGTCGTTTCCTGAGCCGGGCGTTTCCCGATAATCGACGGCGCCGGCCTCGAGCCGTTGGCGGCGGCCGAGCTATTGCCGCTTCGGATCGCCTTCGACCTTGACCGTGGCGGTCTTGAACCAGTTGGAAATCTCGTCGCCGAGGCTTTGCACCCCGGCCTTGGTATCGGCACACGCGGCCAGCGAACCGAGCAGCAAGCCGATGCCCACAAAACCCACAAGCCGGAACTTGGTCATTTCAGTCCCCCGTGGCGGAGCGACAGTGCGATCCGCCCAATGCCGACGCGCCCGGCGGCGAAATATTCGTGGCCGGCGCGTCACGCATAGGATCATTATAGTCCGATTCGACTGCGGAGACAGCGCCTCGGGCGATAAATTCTTTGTCATCGGCCGGCGCGACCGGGACCGCTTCGCGGACGGTGTTCGATTTCTTGCCCGCGACGCCGCGATGAATCTGCACCGCTCGGCGTCGACGTCGGTCAATCCGTCCGGTGTGCTATCCACGACGCTTTGGCCGACGGTGGAAAATGGTGGGCGCGACAGGGATCGAACCTGTGACCCCTACGATGTCAACGTAGTGCTCTTCCGCTGAGCTACGCGCCCGCCGCATCGACCCGGAAACCGCGTATCCGGCGTGCTGTTCGGCCCCCAAACCGGCCGCCCATTAAGGCGGCGTCTTATCCCTTATCCGGCTTGCGAATGCAAGCCCGGACGGCGGCCGCAGCCCGCCCAACGGGTCGCCCGCCGACGCGGCAAAGAGCTAACCTGGACCCGGCGCAACGCCACGTAATGACAAGCGCGCGGGGATCGGCTAAACGACACGAGATGACGATCCTTGATTTCCCGCCCGCGGGCGGCGCCGCGGAGCCGGTCACGGTCCGGCGGCCGGCCCGGCAAACCTTGCCTGTCGTGTTCGCCTCCCCGCATAGCGGCCGCGACTACAGGGCGGATTTTCAAGCCGGCGTGCGGCTTGACCCGTTGACCTTGCGACAGTCGGAAGATTGTTACGTCGACCGGATCTTCGCCGCTGTGGTGGCGGGCGGTGCACCGTTGATCGCCGCGGAATTTCCGCGCGCCTATATCGATCCCAACCGCGAGCCGTTCGAGCTCGACCCCGACATGTTCGCGGACGCGCTGCCGGATTACGTGAATACCGCCTCGCCGCGCGTCGCCGCCGGGCTCGGCACGATCGCGCGCGTGGTCTCGACCGGCAACGAGATTTATCGGCGCAAATTGCGCTTCGCCGAGGCGTTGGAACGTATCAACCGGTGCTACCGGCCCTATCACCGGCAGTTGACCGAACTGGTCGAGGCGACGCGCAGCCAATTCGGCATGTGCCTGCTGATCGATTGCCATTCCATGCCGTCGGTCGGCGGACCGATGGATCGCGATTCCGGCCGCCGGCGCGTCGACGTCATCTTGGGCGACTGCCATGGCGTGGCGTGCGATGCCGGCCTGGTCGCCCATGTCGAGCAATTCTTCGAAGCCTTGCGCTACGGCGTCCGGCGCAACCTGCCCTACGCCGGCGGCTTCACCACGCGCCACTACGGCACGCCGCGCGCCGGGGTGCACGGCCTGCAGATCGAATTAAACCGGGGTCTCTACCTCGACGAGGCAACCCTCGACCCGCGCCCCTACATGGCGACGCTGAGCCAGCAGATCGGCACCCTAACCGATCATCTGGCCCGGTTCGATTGGTCGCGGCTCAGCCTGTCCGCGGCGGCGCAATGAACGACGTTGCCGCCAAACTGACGCTTCGGCCGGTCGTCGACGCCGACATGGCGGCCGTGTGCGCGATTTATGGGCACCATGTCCGCACCGGCTTCGGCAGCTTCGAGGAAACCGCCCCGAGCGTCGACGAGATGATCCGGCGACGCGACGATTTCGTCGCGCAGGGCTTGCCCTATCTGGTCGGCGAGCTGAACGGCAAAGTGGTCGGTTATGCGTATGCGTCGCCGTTTCGGACCCGTTCGGCCTACCGCTACTCGGTCGAGGATTCGATCTATGTGGCACCCGACGCGTGCCGCCACGGCATTGGGCTGGCGCTGCTGACCGACCTGGTCGGGCGGTGCGAGCGGCTCGGATTCCGCCAGATGGTCGCGGTTATCGGCGATTCCGACAACACAGCCTCGATTCGACTGCACCTGAAGGCCGGGTTCGTGCGCGCCGGCGCGTTTCACGGCATCGGCTACAAGCATGGCCGTTGGATCGACAGCGTGTTCATGCAGCGCAGCCTGGGGTTCGGCGAGGATCGACCGCCGGACTGAACGGCGAGCGCGGCCTGGTCTCCATGGTCGCGGGGCCGACAATAATCAGACAAAAAAAAGGGGCCGCGCCGAAGCGCGGCCCAAGTCTAGGGAGGAAACGCCCAAGAAGTGCCGCGGCAACTGTCGGGGGATCCGAAGGATCAGGCCGACATTGGGCAATTGCCGCAACACAAAAGCTATTGTGTGCGCTGCAAAAAATCAAGCAGGAATAATTACGTCCTGGCTTCAATCGATCTGATATATCTTAGTAACATATTGATTTAAAAAGATAAAAAAATATTGTGCGATGCACAATTAACGCATGGCAGAAATGCTGCGGCTGCGCAGCTCAGGGAATCGAACGGCCGCGGCACTTGGCTTTATTTGAGTGGGCGGCGAAATATGTTAGGTGGTTAACGCGACGTGGCTGCCCGGCAGGCGCAATCGCACTGACCGACGCAGCGGAGGGGCAATGGGGACAGACGCCGGCTGGGTTAAGTCGAGCCAGGAACAGAATATTTTGACCGTCGCGCTTGGCGGCACCTGGACCCTCGAACACCTCAAGCGACTATCAAGTGAACTCAACGCGCCGCTGGCGCGGCCGGAGGCGCGCGCGTCGAAAATCGTGCTGGACCTGGCCCAAGTCACCAAGCTCGATTCGAGCGGCGCCTGGGCGATTTTCGGCGCGGCCAAGGGGCTGACCGATCGCAAGGTGCCGGTCGATATCGTCAACGCGCAGCCGGCGCAGGCGGCTTTGATCGAGCGCGTGCGCCTGGCCGCGGCGAAACCGATCGCCAAGCCGCAACGCCTGCACCCGCTCGTCGCGTTTCTCATGACGATGGGCCGCGCGACGCTGGAATTCGGCAAAAAAGGCAAGGAACTGCTCGGCTTCCTCGGCCTGACGGTCGTGGCGTTCCTTCGTTCGGTGCGGCATCCCAGCCGAATTCAGTTCAAGGCCGTGGTCGCGCATATGCAGACGACCGGCGTCAATGCGTTGCCGATCGTCGGACTGCTGTCGTTTCTGATCGGGGTGGTGCTCGCCTATCAAGGCGCCGTGCAGCTGAAGAAATTCGGCGCCGAAATCTACACGGTGGACATGCTGGGCGTCGCCATTCTGCGCGAGCTGGGCATTCTGATTACCTCGATCGTGATCGCAGGCCGGTCCGGCAGCGCGTTCACCGCGCAGATCGGCACCATGAAGGTGAACCAGGAAGTCGATGCGATGCAGACGATCGGCCTGGATCCGATCGACGTTCTGGTCTTGCCGCGCATTATTGCGCTGGTCATAGTCCTGCCGTTGCTCGGCTTCTATGCCGACATCGTCGGCCTGATCGGCGGCGCGGTCATGTGCATGCTGACGCTCGGCATCTCGCCGACCGCGTTCATCACGCAATTCAACAGTGCGATCGAACTCCACACGTTCTGGGTCGGCGTCGGCAAGGCGCCGGTGTTCGCCTACTTGATCGCCATGGTCGGCTGCTTCGAAGGGCTGCAAGTCTCGGGCAGCGCGGAAAGCGTGGGCCGGCGCACGACCATGTCGGTCGTCGAAGGCATTTTCCTCGTTCTCGTCATGGACGGCGTGTTCTCGATCATCTTCTCGTATCTCGAGATATAGCCGATGGCCGAATCCGTTGCGGACGAGATCGTCATCAGGGTGAAAGGCCTGCACACGCAGTTTGGCGCGCAGGTCATTCACGACAATCTCGATCTCGAGGTGCGGCGTGGCGAAGTTCTCGGCGTGGTCGGCGGTTCGGGGACCGGCAAATCGGTGCTCCTGCGTACGATCATCGGGCTGATTCCGATCCGCAAGGGCGAGATCACCGTGCTCGGGTACGATATCGGGCGCCTGAACGACGCCGACAAGACGCAGCTGCTCAGGCACTGGGGCGTGCTGTTCCAGGACGGCGCGCTGTTCAGCTCGCTGACCGTTCTGCAGAACATTGCCGCGCCCCTGAAGGAACACACGAAACTGCCGACCGCGGTGATCGACGAGCTGGCGGGGATCAAGCTGCAGATGGTGGGTCTGCCGCCGGATGCCGCCGGCAAGTATCCGTCCGAACTGTCCGGCGGCATGCGCAAGCGCGCGGGGCTGGCGCGCGCGCTGGCATTGGACCCGGACATCGTGTTCCTGGACGAGCCGACCGCCGGCCTGGATCCGATCGGCGCGGCGGCGTTCGACCAGCTGATCCGCGATCTGCAGCAGAGCCTGAGACTGACCGTTTTTCTGGTCACCCACGATCTCGACTCGCTGGTCGCGATCACCGATCGCATCGCCGTGCTGGTGGACAAGCGCGCGCGGGTCGGTACCATCCAGGAACACATGAAAGACGACCATCCATGGATTCGCGAATATTTCCATGGGCCGCGCGGTCGCGCGGCGATCAAGCAGTGAGGTAGGCCGTGGAGACCAAAGCAAGTTACGTGTCCGTCGGCGTGTTCGTGCTGGCGCTGATCATCGCCGCCGCCGCATTCGTGATCTGGCTGGCTGGGCCCCAGCGCAGCGATACGCGCAAGGATTTCCGGATCTATTTCTTCGGCACCGTCACCGGGCTGCAGACCGGCTCCGGCGTGCGCTTCCGTGGCATTCCGGTCGGCGAGGTCGTGCGCGTCCGAATCAGCCCGGACAATCCGGAACTGATCGAGGTACGCATCAAGGTGAACGACGACACGCCGGTTACCGTCGATACGCACGCCACGATCGAAGTGCAGGGCATTACCGGCAATCCGTTCATCCAGCTCAAGGGCGCCAAGCTGGGCAGCCCGCTTCTGACGCCGCGCGACGGCAGGGATTATGCGGTGATCCAGAGCGAGCCGTCGCAGATCGACAAGCTGTTCGAAGATCTCCCGAAGGCAATCGCCAGCATTCAGCAGCTGGCGCAAAAGGCCGAACTGCTGCTCAACGACGAAAACCGGGAGAATATCGGCCGCGCCCTGAAATCGACGGCCAACGCGGCCGAGGAGATGGAGCGGCTGAGCAAGGACGTGGGCCCGAAGATTTCGAGCTTTTTCGAGCGGGCCACGCCGGCAATCGACAAGGTCGACAAGGCCGCCAACTCGATCGAGCTCGCCGGCAATCAGCTCGCCGCCATGGTGCGCGAGAACCGGCGATCGCTGGCGGACTTCACCGCAACCGGATTATATGATTTCACCACGTTCCTCACCGAGGCGCGCGGGCTTGTTAACGCGCTCAATCGCCTGACCCAGAAGATCGAGAGCGATCCCGGGCACTTCCTGTTCGGCAATCCGCAAAAAGGCTATGAAGGCAATCGCAGATGAATGGTAACTCAATTCCGCGCCGCTCGTTCATGGCGCTTCTGCTCGGCGGCACCGGTGCGGCGCTGGTCGGGTGCGAATCGGTCCTGCCGGGCGCACAACGCGATGCGCCGAACCTGTACGAGCTATCGCCCAAAAGCACATTCGACAGCAATTTGCCGCGGTTTACCGGGCAGTTGATCGTGGAAATGCCGGTCGCCGGTGCGGGCCTGGTGACCAATCGCATCCCGGTCAAGACCTCGGACACCAAGTTCGAATATTTCGCGCGATCCGAATGGATCGATATCGCGCCGAAAATGGTCCAGACTCTGCTGATCGAATCCTTTGAAAACACCAACAAGATCGTGGCGGTCGGCCGCGAATCCGCCGGCCTGCGGGCGGACTATGTGCTCAAGACCGAACTGCGCGAATTCCAGGTCGAGACATACGGCACGGGCGGCGCCCGGGTTCGGGTCCGCCTGGCGCTCAAACTGGTCCGTATGCCGGAGCGTGTGATCATCTCGAGCACGTCGTTCGAAGCGTCCGAAAAGCCGGCCAACACCGAAGTCGCCGCCGCCATCCCGGCGTTCGACGAGGCCCTCGGCAAGGTGCTCAGGCGGACTGTCGAGTGGACGCTGCGCAACGCCACTGCCGACCAGCGACGGCGGCCGCGCACGTTTTGATCGCATTGCGATCGAGCGGACCGGTCGGTCGAACGGACCTGTCGATCGAAAGAACGGGCGTTGAAATGGCAGCGGCCCCGCACCATCCGGTCCGGGGCCGCTGCTTAACCGAAAAACCGAGGCAAATGCCCGGCGGACGGCGCTATTTCTTGAGCGCGACGCCCTTGAAGCGCTTGTTGAACTTGGCCAGCTGGCCACCCGAATCGAGCAGGCGATGCACGCCGGTCCAGGCCGGATGCGACTTCGGGTCGATATCCAGACGCAGACGCGCGCCCGGCTCGCCATAGGTCGAGCGGGTCTTGAATTCGGTGCCGTCCGTCATGACCACGGTGATCTCGTGGTACTTGGGATGGATATCTTTCTTCATGGGCGGACTCCTGAAAGCGGCCGGCCTTATAGCCGAGGCGGTGGTTCGTGGCAAGACCGGAAATCGCCGCGGACGCGCCGCCAAGGCCGCGAAACGCTTGTGTTTTCCACAGGCCTAGCGGTCGGTCAGCTTCAGCTCGATACGGCGGTTGCGGCCGTAGGCTTCTTCGGAACGGCCGGTGTCGAGCGGGTAGTTTTCGCCGAAACCGGCGGCGACCAGGCGCTTGGCCGGAATTCCCTCTTTGATCAGGAACTTGACCACGGAAATGGCGCGCGCCGACGACAGTTCCCAGTTGCTCTTGAATTCGGCGGTCTGAATCGGGCGCAAATCGGTATGGCCATCGATCCGCAGCACCCAATCGATATCCGTCGGAATCTTGTCCGAGATCTCGCGCAAGGTTTTCGCCAGTTGGGCCAGCTGGTCCTGTCCCGCCGTCTGCAACTCCGCCGAACCCGCCGGGAACAGGACTTCCGATTGAAACACGAAGCGGTCGCCGACGATGCGCACGTCGCCCCGCCCGCCCAGGATCTGCCGCAACTGGCCGAAAAATTCGGAGCGATAGCGCTGCAATTCGTTGACGCGCGCGGCCAGTGCCACGTTGAGCCGGCCGCCGAGATCCTTGATCTGGACGTCCTTGTCCTTGATCTTGGCCTCGGACGCCTCGAGCGCCTCCTGCACGGCCGCCATCTGCCGGCGGAGTTCGGCGATCTGCTGGTTGAGCAGCGCCAATTGCGATTGCTGCTCGGTCGATAGTTTTTTCTCGGCGTCCAGATCGGCCTGGGTGCCGGTCACCCGGCTGCTCAGCCCCCTGTTCTCTTCCTGCAGCTTGCTGCGTTCGTCGACCAGCTTGCCGCGCTCTTCGACCAGCCTGTTGCGATCTTCGATCAGCCGATTGCGCGCCTCGATGGTCGCGCGCAGCTCGACGTTCAGGTCGGCGGCGGACCTGCGCTGCTCGTCGCCGCGCCTGGTTTCGAGACTCAGTTGGTCGGCCAACTCGGCGATGCGCCGATTGAGGCTGGAGATCATGGTGTCGCGACTGGACAGCGCGCTCGACTGGAAATACTGCGCCGCCATGAAGATCATCAGCACGAACAGCAGGATGATCAGCAGGCTCGACAGCGCGTCGACGAATCCGGGCCAGATCTCGATCGATTGACGGGATTTGCGGGAACGGCCGGCCATGGCGTGATCAATCCAGCTTTACGGTACGCTTGCGGTCTTCCGGATCGGGCTGGCCGGTTGGGTTTTCCGACATCAACTTGGCCAGCGTGCGCGTCAGGATGCGGAATTCATTGCGCAGGTCGCGCATCATGTCCTGGCGCGAGGCGTAGCTTTCTTCGGCCAGGCGCTTGAGCACCGGCTTCAGGTCCGGCTGGGCGGCGGCGACCGCATTGGCGATTCCGCGCAGCTCGATCTGCAGTTCCTTGATGATTTCGCGCCGCGATTCGGCGTTGGAATCGGCGGAACGCGACAGCGCCGGCTGCAGGTCGATCATGGTCTGCGCCATTTTCGCCATCAGCCCCTGCTCGGTGCGCATCTGCTCGGTCAGCATGGTCAAGCGCTCGGATAGCGTGTTCAGTGATTGGCTCGTGGTATCGCGCACCTGCTCGTTGCGTTGCAGGGTTTGGCGCATGTCGTCCATCGTCTCGGCGGTGTGCTCGAGCAGCGCCTGCAGGTAGGCCGAGACGGACTCGGCGTCGTTGCCCTCGACGTTGCTCGGCAACACTGACAGCCGCGTGATACCGGACATCCAGTCTTCCAGATCGGTGTAGAACCGGTTCTGCGCCATGCCGGCCTGCAGGTCCAGGAAGCCGAGGATCAGCGAACCGCCGAGGCCGAACAAGGACGAGCTGAACGACGTGCCGGCGCCCGACAGGGAGTCCAGCAGACCGGCCTTGAACTTTTCGAACACTTTGGCCGGATCGCCGCCGGATTCGACGAACAGGCTTTCGATCACCTTGACGATGGCGTGGATGGTCTCCAGCAGGCCCCAGAACGTGCCCAGGAGGCCAAGGAAGATCAGCAGGCCGACCATGTAGCGGGAAATCTCCCGCCCTTCTTCCAGCCGCACCCCGATGCTGTCCAGGATGGTGCGCATCGAATTGGCGGTCAGCCGCAATCTTCCCTGCTTGTCGGAAATCATCTGCGACATCGGCCCGAGCAGGCGCGGCGAACTTTCTGTGATGTCGCGGTTCTTGCGGAAGCGTTCGACCCAGTTGACCTCGGGCCACAGCATGAGCGCTTGGCGCAGCGAGTACAGGATACCGATCGCCATGACGCCCAGGATCAGGCTGTTGAGCACCGGATTGATGAAGAACGCGTTGATCAGCTGGTCGCGCAACAGGTACAGGCATGCCGCCACGAGGACGAGGAACGCCAGCATGCGAAAAACATAGCGCAAGGGGCGTGTCACGTGCGGTGCCTCGTCGGCTGAGGGAAAGTGGGCGCGGACCCGGCTGCGGAGCGCAACCGGGTATTCATGTTACGTCTCGACCTTATCGCAGGTTCGCGCCCAGCGACAATCATTCGAAAGGCCTCCAGAGGCCGGATTTGCCATGCGAAATCCACCCTTTACACGAAACCGTGGCGGGATTTTATGGCCGAAAAACGACCGAACCGAACGGCACTCGCGATTCAGTACGCCGCAAGGGCGTTGCGCAGCAGATTCCCGAAGGGTTCAAATAGCCGCGCGTTGCTGGCCAGGATCGAACCGCTACCCAGCATCCCGCTGCCGCCCTCGACCTCGGAGACCATGCCGCCGGCTTCGCGCACCAGCAGCAAGCCGGCCGCCACGTCCCACGGCGACAGGCCGAACTCCCAGAACGCATCGAAGCGGCCGGCCGCGACCCAGGCCAGATCGAGCGCCGCCGACCCGAAGCGCCGGATCCCGGCGACCTCCGGAATGATCGCGTGCAACGTTTTCAGATATTCGGGGTGGCGCTGGCTGCCCTTGAACGGCAGGCCGGTGGCGATCAGCGAATCGGCCAGATGCTCGCGCGACGAGACGCGCAGGCGGCGGTTGTTGAGCCAGGCGCCGCCGCCCTTCTCGCTCCAGAACAACTCGTCGTTGATCGGCTGATAGATGATACCGGCGACGATCTCGCCGGCCTGCTCGTGCGCGATCGAGATCGCGAACTGCGGTACGCCGTGGAGGAAATTGGTCGTGCCGTCGAGCGGGTCGACGATCCAGCGATTGTCCTTGTCCTCGCCGATGATGGCGCCGGCCTCTTCCATGAGCCAGCCGAACTTGGGCCGCGCGCGGGACAGTTCGTAGCGCACCGTCTCCTCGCAACGCAGATCGGCGGCCGAAACGAAATCCGCCGGGCCCTTGCGCGAAACCTGGAGCTGCTCGACCTCGCCGAAATCGCGCACCAAGGCGCGCGCCGCCTTGCGCGCGGCGCCCTCCATGACGTTGACGATGGCTGGTTTGACTGTCGCCAACGCGGCTCAGTCCTTCGCGCGTTCGACGTAGGTGCCTTCTTGCGTATTCACGACCACGCGCGTACCGGCTTCGATGTGCGGCGGCACCAGGATGCGCACGCCGTTCTCCAGAATGGCCGGCTTGTATGACGACGAGGCGGTCTGGCCGCGCACCACGGCGTCCGCTTCGGTGATCGTCATAATCACGGACTGGGGAATGTCGACCGACAGGAACTCGCCCTCGTAGGAACGCAAGGTGCAGATCATGCCTTCCTGCAGGAACACGGCCGGATCGCCGATGACGTCCTTGCGCACCTGCACCTGCTCGTAGGTTTCCGGTTCCATGAACGTGTACAGATCGCCCTCGGCATAGAGGAACTGGTAGTCCTTTTCCTCGAGGCTGACGCGCTCGACCGGCTCGACCGAGCGGAAGCGCGTGACCAGTTTGTTGTCCGAGCGCACGTCGCGCAGTTCGACCTGCATGAACGCACCGCCCTTGCCGGGCTGGATCATCTGGGTCTTCACCGCGCGCCAGATCTTGCCTTCGTGCTCGATCACGTAGCCGGAGCGAATGTCGTTGCCGAGAATCTTCATCGTTGGAACCGCGTGCGATAAGGTTGTTGTGGGTCTGCCGGGTGCCGTAAGGCGGGCGGAACCTATCACCCGCCCCAGCCGCGCGCAACCGGCCGAATCCGAGCGAATCCGGCCGCTTCTGCCGCCTCGGGACGCACCGCCGGCCTAGTTTGCCAGCGCTTTCGCGTGATGCGCGAAATGGTCTTCCATGAACGACTGCACGAAATAATAGGAGTGGTCGTAGCCCTTTTGCAGCCGCAACTCGACCGGCTGCCCCCGCTCGCGACAGGCCGCGGCGAGTTCGTCGACGAACATGAAACGCTGCTGGTAGAATTCGTCTTGGTCGCCCTGGTCGACGAGAATTTTCGGCGCCTTGTGGCCGGCCTTGACCAATGCAAGTGCTTCGTACGGCGCCCACGCGGCGGGATCGGACCCGAGATAGGCCGTGAACGCCTTCTGCCCGAGCGCCACCTGCGAGGGCGAACAGAGCGGCGCGAATGCCGACACCGATTTGTATTTGCCGGGATTGCGCAGCGCCGCGATCAGTGCGCCGTGGCCGCCCATGGAATGGCCGAACACGCTTTGGCGCGCGGCGTCGACCGGCAATTCGGCCGCGACCAGCGCCGGCAACTCGTCGATCGCATAGTCGTACATGCGATAGTGCGTCGACCACGGCGCCTGGGTCGCGTTGACGTAGAAACCGGCGCCCTGACCCAGATCAAAACCCGGGTCGTTGGGCACGTCGTTGCCGTCGACGTCCTTGCCGCGCGGCGACGTGTCGGGCGCGATCACGACGATCCCGTGGCGCGCCGCATGCTGCTGCGCCCCGGCCTTGATCGTGAAATTCTCCTCGGTGCAGGTCAGGCCGGACAGGTAGAACAGCACGGGCACCTTGCCGCGTTCGGCCTGCGCCGGCACGAAGGCGGAGAAGCGCATCGCACAGCGCGTCGATTTCGCGACGTGGCGAAATACGTATTGCACGCCGCCATGACACTTGTTGGCGCTGATCTTTTCCAAAGCCATCGGAGGTC
>JBFWYO010000028.1:0-49260 GCA_050186335.1 Alphaproteobacteria bacterium
ATGGGGGCCGCCGCAAACATCATCGAAAAGTCCGGCGCGTGGTTCTCGTACGACGGCCAGCGCATCGGCCAGGGCCGCGAGAACGCAAAGAACTTTTTGGCCGAGAATCCGGATATCGCGAAAAAGATCGAAGCCGAATTGCGCGCCAATGCCGGCCTGGTCGCTAAAGCCATGTTGACGAGTCCCGAAACTGACGGCGGCAGTTCGGACGACTGAGCCTGCGCCGCTCGCAACGGCGCGGGTTCGTATCCGCCTTGGTTTGGTCGATGGAGCGTGCGGGGTACGGAACCCGCACGCTTTCGGCTATTTGGAGCCGGGTGGATGGGCCCGGCCGCGACGTGGGGGTGGACGATGAGCCGATTGGAAAGTTTCATCCGCCGGCTCGAGGCACAGAAACGCTGCCTGGATCATGCGGCGTCGTTGATCGCCAAGCTGCCAGGTCCGGTGCTAGAAATCGGTCTCGGCAACGGCCGCACGTACGATCATTTGCGCGCGCGTCTGTCCGAGCGCGCGATCTATGCGTTCGACCGGCGCAACAACGCGCATCCCGAATGCGTACCGCCGAAGAATTATCTCGTGCTCGGCGAATTCAGCGAAACCCTGCCGGCCTTTGCGGCCAAACACGGCGCGCTGGCGGCACTGGCCCACTGCGATACCGGTTCGGGTGACGCCGCGGCAAACGAGCGCCAGGCCGGGTGGCTGGGGCCGGTCCTGCTGTCGCTGGTGCGGCCGATGGGTTATGTGCTGTCCGACCAGCAATTGACCGCGCAGGGCCTGGTGCCCTTGCAGTTGCCTGCAGGGGTCAAGCCGGGGCGCTACTATCTGTATCAATGCACGGGCACCAAGCCGCGGCGCCGGTCGTCGCGCCGTCGCTAGGCGGCCGCGATGAAGCCGCGGATCAGCCTGATCACTTTGAGCGTCGTCGACATGACGGCAAGCCGCGCGTTTTACCAGCGCCTGGGTTGGCGCGAATCGTCGATCAGCACCGCCGAAGTCACGTTTTTCCAGGCCGGCGGCATGGTGCTGTCGCTCTACCGCCGTGCCGATCAAGCGCGCGACATGCAGATCGCGGAGGCGGCCGGCGGCTTCGCCGGCATCGTCCTGGCCCACAATGTCGCGACCCGTGCCGAAGTCGACGCGATCCTCGCGGATGCGGTTACCGCCGGCGCGAAGGTGCTGCGCCCGCCGCACGAGACGTTCTGGGGCGGTTATGTCGGATATTTCGCCGATCCCGACGGACATCCGTGGGAGATCGCCTGGAACCCCGGCTTCGCGTTGAGCGCCGACGGTGCGCTGACGGTGCCGCCCTAACTCGGGCGCGCCGCCGGTCGGGCACGAACCCTGCCTGGACAGGCCCGGCCATGGCGGCTACAAACCTAGGCTTTTTTCGCGGGGGCTCGCGCGCTTGGCTCCGGGCCGGATGCGTCGTCCGGCTCGAAGCGTGCGTGCCTTGCAAGTGTGCGCCTTAGGACCGACATTCGCATCATGACCACCGGCAACGATATCCGTCAGACCTTCCTCGATTTTTTCCAGCGTCACGGGCATGAAATCGTGTCGTCGAGCCCGCTCGTGCCGCGCAACGATCCGACCCTGATGTTCACCAACGCCGGCATGGTGCAGTTCAAGAACGTGTTCACCGGCGTCGAAACGCGCTCGTACAAGCGCGCGACCACCTCGCAGAAATGCGTCCGCGCGGGCGGCAAGCACAACGACCTCGAAAATGTCGGCTATACCGCGCGCCACCATACTTTTTTCGAGATGCTCGGCAATTTCTCGTTCGGCGACTATTTCAAGGAACTGGCGATCGATCTGGCGTGGAAGCTGATCACGCAGGAATACGGGCTGCCCAAGGAAAAATTGCTGGCCACGGTCTACGCCGAGGACGACGAAGCGTTCCAGCTGTGGAAGAAGATCGCCGGCCTGCCCGAGAGCCGCATCATCCGCATCGGCACCGCCGACAATTTCTGGGCCATGGGCGATACCGGCCCGTGCGGCCCATGCTCCGAGATCTTTTTCGACCACGGCGACAAGGTGCCTGGCGGCCCGCCGGGCAGCGCGGATCAGGACGGCGACCGGTTCATCGAGATCTGGAACCTGGTGTTCATGCAATACGAGCAGATCACCAAGGAGAAGCGCGAATCGTTGCCGAAGCCGTCGATCGACACCGGCATGGGGCTCGAACGCCTGACCGCCGTGCTGGAAGGCAAGCACGACAATTACGACACCTCGCTGCTGTGGCCGATCATCGAGGCGGCGGTGCACGAAATCGGCGCCGCGCCCAAGGGCGACAATCGCCCAAGCTACAAGGCCATCGCCGACCATCTGCGCGCGACCAGTTTCCTGATCGCAGACGGCGTGCTGCCGTCGAACGAAGGCCGCGGCTACGTGTTGCGCCGGATCATGCGCCGCGCGATGCGCCATGCGCACATCCTGGGGTCGAAGGACCCGGTGATGTTCAAGCTGGTGCCGACGCTCGCGCGCCTGATGGGCGCGCAGTATCCGGAATTGATCCGCGCCGAGCCGTTGATCGTGGAAACGCTCAAGCTCGAGGAATCGCGCTTCAAGACCACGCTCGAACGCGGCCTGAAACTGCTCGAAGAGGAAACCGGCCGCCTGGGCAAAACCGAAAAACTGTCCGGCGAAGTGGCGTTCAAACTTTACGACACGTTCGGGTTCCCGCTCGACCTGACGCAGGACGTGCTGCGCGGGCAGGGGCGTGCGGTCGACCTGGACGGTTTCAACGCGGCGATGGAACGCCAGAAGGCGGAAGCGCGGCGGTCGTGGGCGGGTTCGGGCGAACAGGCCGAGGACAAGATCTGGCTGGAGTTGCGCGAACAGTTGGGCGCCACGGAATTTCTCGGCTACGAAACGGAAACCGCGCAAGGCCAGATCACGGCACTCGTGGTCGGCGGGAAGCCGGTCGACCGGCTCGATGCCGGCGCCGAAGGCGCGATCGTCGTCAACCAGACGCCGTTCTACGCCGAATCCGGCGGGCAGATGGGCGACGTCGGCATTATCCGCACCGAAAACGGCGCGTTCGATGTGCGCGATACGATCAAGCGCGCGGATTTGCACATTCACGTCGGTAATGTCGCCAAAGGCAACATTGCCAAAGGCAATGCGGCCGATCTGCTGGTCGATCACGGCCGGCGGACCAAATTGCGTTCGAACCATTCGGTCACGCATCTGGCGCACGAGGCATTGCGCCGCGTGCTCGGCGGCCACGTCACGCAGAAGGGCTCGCAGGTCGGGCCGGATCGCATGCGCTTCGATTTCTCGCACCCGAAGGCGTTGAGCGAGCAGGAAATCGAGGCGGTCGAAGCCGATGTGAACGCACGTATCCGCCGCAATTCCGAGGTCACGACGCGCCTGATGACGCCCGATGCGGCGGTACAGGCCGGCGCCTTGGCGCTGTTCGGCGAAAAGTATGGCGACGAAGTGCGGGTCGTCTCGATGGGCGAGGATGACGACAAGCCGCATTACTCGACCGAGTTGTGCGGCGGCACCCATGTGAAGCGCACGGGCGATATCGGTTTGTTCAAGATCGTCGGCGAAAGCGCCGTGGCGGCGGGCGTGCGCAGGATCGAGGTCGTCACCGGCAGGGGCGCCGAAGATTACGTGCGCGAGCTGGAACACCAGGTCAACCAGGCGGCCGCCGTACTGAAGGCGCAGCCGTCCGAACTGCCGGCGCGCATCGCGGCCCTGCTCGAGGACCGCAAGAAGCTGGAACGCGATCTGGCCCAGGCGCGCAAGCAGATCGCGACCGGCGCAGGTTCCGGTCAGTCGGCGGCATCCGCATTCAAAGATGTCGGCGGCGTCAAATTTGCCGCGCGCAATCTGGATGGCGTGCCGGCCAAGGATCTGAAACCGATGGCCGACGAACTGAAGAAGCAGATCGGCTCCGGGGTCGTGGCGATCGCCTCGTCGGCCGAGGGCAAGGCATCGCTGGTGGTGGCCGTGACCGACGATCTGACGGCGAAGTTCGACGCGGTCGAACTGGTGCGCGTCGGCTCGGCGGCGCTCGGCGGCAAGGGTGGCGGCGGCCGTCCCGACATGGCCCAGGCCGGCGGCCCGGATCCCTCGCAAACCGGCCCGGCGCTCGATGCGATCGAGAAGGCGGTTGCGGATAAAGCCGCTTAATTGTCGTTGTTACCCCGGACAAGCGCCGTCTTGCGGCGCGCCGATCTGCGGTCCATCGCAAAAGCGGATCGATTGAATCCCGGCTCTTCGCTACGCTTCGGCCGGGAAGACGTGAAGTGGGTGACCGGTCGGAATACCCCGGCCACGGAGAGAGTCGAACCATCGTGCCCGACATCCTCGCCCAACTCGATGCCACGCTGAACCCGCACGGCCTGTTCGTGCGCGGCGCATTTCATGCGACCGACGAGGACAAATTGCCGGCGCTGTCGGATGGGCGCGCGGTGCGGACCGTGGCGCTGATCGGCAATGCCGGCATGGATTTATGGCGCGCGTTCCGCGCCGCGCGTCCGGCGCTCGAAGGCAAGAACCCGTTGGAGGATTGGCTCGATCCTTTGATCGAGCGGGCTGCCGCATCGGCCGGCGCGGCGCAGGTGATTTTTCCCACGCGCAAGCCGTATCCGCCGATCCAGCGGTGGGCGCAACGCGCCGAGAATGTCCACGTCTCGCCGATCGGGATTTTGATTCATCCGATCTATGGGTTGTTTCACGTCTATCGGGCGGCGTTGCTGTTTGCCGACAAGCTAGACGTGCGGCCGCCGGTCCGCGGGGCCAGCCCCTGCGCGTCCTGCGCCGATAAACCATGCCTCGAAGTGTGCCCGGCCGACGCGTTCCGGCCCGGCGGATTCGATATGGAAGCCTGCGTCGCGCACGTAACCGGCGCGGCAGGCGGCAATTGCAGCGCCCGCGGCTGCCTGGCACGGCGCGCCTGCCCGGTCGGCCCCGAATACCGGTATGCGCCGGAGGCGGGCGCGTTCCATATGGCGGCCGTGGTGCGCGCGGTCCACGGCATGCGGAAAGAACGCGGCGCCGGCGCGGATTTGCCTCACGGCTGAGGGCTTGTCGCCGCCGCGGCCCGCCCGTAAGGTGCGCTGCACAACAGTCACATCCCCCAGCACATCGCCCCGCACACATCCTCAAGACGGAACCTCTCCTCGCATGACGCAAAAATTCACCGGTACCGACAGCTATGTCGCGACCGAAGATCTCATGGTCGCGGTCAACGCCGCGGTGGCCCTGCAGCGGCCGCTGCTGATTAAGGGCGAACCGGGCACCGGCAAGACCATCCTGGCGCACGAAGTGGCCAAGGCGCTGAACAAGCGCCTGATCGAATGGCACATCAAGTCGACCACCAAGGCGCAGCAGGGCCTTTACGAGTACGACGCGGTCAACCGACTGCGGGACTCCCAGCTGGGCGACGAGCGCGTGCGCGATATCCGCAACTACATCGTCAAGGGCAAGGTGTGGGAGGCGTTCGATGCCGACGCCGCGCCCGTGCTGCTGATCGACGAAATCGACAAGGCGGATATCGAGTTTCCGAACGATCTGCTGCTCGAAATCGATCGCATGGAATTCTTCGTGTATGAAACGCGCGAGACGATCAAGGCGAAGCAGCGCCCGATCGTGATCATCACCAGCAACAACGAAAAGGAACTGCCGGACGCGTTCCTGCGTCGCTGTTTCTTCCACTACATCCGCTTCCCGGACCAGGACACGATGGCCAAGATCGTCGAAGTCCATTTTCCGGGCCTCAAGAAATCCCTGCTGCGCGAGGCGCTTTCGGCGTTCTACAACATCCGCGAAGTGCCGGGCCTGAAGAAGAAGCCGTCGACCTCCGAGCTGCTCGATTGGATCAAGCTGCTGGTGATCGAGGACATTCCGCCCGAAGCGCTGAAAAGCGACGACATGAAAACGATCCTCCCGCCGCTATACGGCGCCCTGGTCAAGAACGAACAGGACGTGCATCAGTTCGAACGGCTGATCTTCATGAGCCGCGGGAAGAAGTAGGCGGGATGGGCCGGACTCTGGCATCACCCGCCTCCCTAACCCTCCCCCGCAAGGGAAGAGGGAGTGAGATTCTGCGGAGCCGGTCCGCATCGAACCTTACTTTCCCCTCCCCCTCGACGGGGGAGCAACAGGGAGGGGGCGAGGGCCCGTCACGCTCCATCCGAAAGCGCGGCCCATGTTCGTAAAACTGTTCTACGAACTCAAAAAAGCCAACGTGCCGGTCTCCGTGCGCGAATACCTGACGCTGATCGAGGCGGTGGAGAAGGGTTTGGCGGAATACAGCGTCGACGATTTCTATTATCTGTCGCGCGCATGCCTGGTGAAGGACGAGCGAAACCTCGACAAGTTCGATCGCGTATTCGGCCATGTGTTCAAAGGGCTGGAAATGCTCTCCGAGCTGATCAACCCGCACAACATCCCCGACGAATGGCTGAAGAAGCTCGCCGAACTCAATCTCAGCGAGGAGGACAAGGCCAAGATCGAGGCGATGGGCGGTTGGGAAAAGCTCATGGAGGAGCTGAAGAAGCGGCTCGAGGAGCAGAAGGGCCGGCACCAGGGCGGCAACAAGTGGATCGGCACCGCCGGCAAATCGCCGTACGGCGCCTACGGTTACAATCCCGAAGGCATCCGCATCGGCCAGGACGGTAACCGGAATTTCCGTGCGGTCAAAGTCTGGGACAAGCGCGAATTCAAGAATCTTGACAACCAGGTCGAACTCGGCACGCGCAACATCAAAGTCGCCCTACGGCGATTGCGCCGCTTCGCGCGCGAAGGAGCGGCGACCGAACTCGACCTGCCCGATACGATCAGGACCACGGCGCACCGGGGTTATCTCGACATCAAGATGATCCCGGAGCGGCACAACAACGTGAAGGTGCTGATCTTCTTCGACGTCGGCGGTTCGATGTCGCCGCACGTCAAGGTGTGCGAAGAGTTGTTCTCGGCGGTCAAATCCGAGTTCAAGCATCTGGAGTATTTCTATTTCCACAACTGTCTCTATGATTCCGTGTGGAAGGACAATCGCCGCCGCTATACCGATCCGCTGAAGACCTGGGACATCCTGCACAAATACGGCAACGATTATAAGATCATCTTCGTCGGCGACGCGGCGATGAGCCCGTACGAAGTCCTGATGCCCGGCGGCAGCGTGGAGTATTGGAACGAGGAATCCGGCGAGGTCTGGCTGCGACGCGTCAGCCGCACCTATCCGCATCTCGTTTGGCTCAACCCGATCCCGTCGCGCCACTGGCAGTACACGCCGTCGATCGAATTGATCGAGAACATCTTCGAAGGTCGGATGTACAATTTGACGCTCGAAGGCCTCGATCAGGCGATGCGCGAGCTGACCCGCTAGACGCGCCTTTCCGCGCATAGATCAAGCGTGCGGCGATCGCATTCGGGCCCCGGGCTTGGCCCGGCGGCGGTTGCTTGGTTGCGGGAAATCGGGCGTATTTTGCATTGCCGTGTCGCCCGTCGGGGGCGCCGGACCGCCATGCGGAATGGAACGGGAATGAAGCGAGTGCTATGCGGACCGAGTTTGCTGGCCGGCGCCGCCTTGCTGTTCGGGTTGGGCGCCGTCGTCTACTGGTTCGGTTGGTGGGCCAGCGATACCCTGAAGGGCTGGGGGTTGCTGGTTCTGGTCGTATTGATGCCGATCGTGCCGGGCGGCGTCCTGCTCGCGGTCGGCGGTTTCTGGCTCCGCACGCTGCGCTACTGGCCGCGTATCCTGGCAAGTCTGGGCGCCGCGATCATCGTGGTCAACCTGGCGCTGGTCGGCGGCAATTTCATGTTCGATTGCCCGTGGGACATGCTCACCGGGTTCGAGCATATCTCGAACAGTTGCAACGGTTATGCCTCGGAAGGATTGCCGTTGGCGATTTACGTTCTGGCAACCGCCTATGTCGGGTTCGCGGTCTGGTTCATGGCGCGGCCGCCGGCCGCACCGGCGCCGCCGTGATTTGCTGCGATGCCCGAGCGGCGTTCCTGCATGCCGGGAGTGGATTCGAGATCGTTCCGGTGGTTTTCCTAAAATCAATTGTTGGCTGGTGCGCGTCTCGCCGCTTTGTTAGGCTTTGCGCTTCGCGTCATATTGCACTTGCAAAGAGGGACGTATGGTGAATGAAACAGGCCCGGCGCCGACCGAGTTGCCGCGCATCGCGCAGACCTTCAATTATACGCCCTATCGCGAATCCGATTTCGAACGGAAGGGTCTGCGCGCCTTTTTGCAGTATCGCGACCTCGGACTCAAAAAAGCCTCGGGCGGACTGATGCGCGCCGAACATATTCGTATGGTTGGCACGCCGGATGAGAAGACCGGCTGGCACTGCCACGATCTGGATTTCCAGTTCGTGTTCGTGCTCAAGGGCTACGTCAAATTCATCACCGAGGACGGCGCGACGATCACCTTGCGGGCCGGCGACGGCGCGCATCTGCCGCCGTTCTATCGTCACGACGAGATCGAGTTTTCGTCGGATTTCGAGGTGATCGAAATCGTGGCGCCCTCGGACGTAAGAACCATCGTCGGCCGCGATGCGGCGCTGCCGGTGCGTCCGACCAGGCCGAACCGGGTCGCCAAGTTCGCCGCCAGTTACGACAAGCCTGAAGCGTACAAAGTGGGCGACGGGCCGCGTAAATTCCTCGCCTATCGCGACGTCGCCGCCACAGAAGCGACGGGCCGGCGCGTCAATATCAACGTCGTGCGCAACAGCAAGGCGGGCGACAGCTCGACCGGCTGGCACTATCACAGCCTGGCCTGTCAGTTCATCTACGTGCTCAAAGGCTGGTCGCGCGTGGAAATCGAGAACGAAGGCGAATTCACCATTCGCGCCGGCGAATCGATGACCATACCGCCGAAGCTCAAGCACGACGTGACCGGCTTCTCGGCCGATTTCACCGTGCTCGAACTCAATATTCCGGCCGATTACGACACCGTTGCCTGCGATCCGCCCGGCCGGCGCGCGGCGTAAAGAGTCGGGTGTGCCGGGAATAGCCTGACTCTTCATCGCGGATTGTGTCGGCCGGCGCATCCGTACCGCGTGGCAATCGTGCGGCGCAAAAATATCTCAGGATATAGCGGTCGCGCGTGCCGGCGGATCGGCGAAGACCAGTTTGGCGGTCGACCAGAACGACCGAATTTCCGCGCCTTCCAGCAAACCGCGCGCTTCCATCTCGCGATGGCAGCGCGGCAAATTGTAATGCGGGATGGCCGGATACAAATGATGTTCGACGTGAAAATTGACGTGATGCGGAAACACCAGCCAGCGCACCCAGGCGGGCCCGGTGTTCGTGCGGGCGGCGGTCAGCGCCGAGCCGTAATCGGCAACCGCGCCATGTTCGCAGATGGCGCGAAACCGCAAGAGCGGCTGCAGGAACGTGACCAGCGGCAACGCCCAGAGCACCAGATATTCCAGCAGGTAGCCGCCCGCCCACGCCCCGATGGGGGCCGCGATGTGAAAGCCGGCGACGATCCAGCGGTCGCGGAGCGCGGTTTGGCGCAGGGCGGGGGACGTGTCGTCGAGGGGGCGGCTCGGGTCGGATAGGTCGCGGTTCTGCGCCGGCGCGCCGAAGAAGTAACGGTAGGTTTTCGGCGCCGTCAGGCCGAACACGTCCTTGAGCAGTTTCTTCGCCAGATACAGGCGCCCGCGCGGATAGCCGCCGTGGATTGGCGTATCCGGGTCCTGCTTTTCGTACAGGTGATTGTGGTGCAGGCGGTGCACGATCCGATAGGCCGGCATCGAGATTCCAACGATGGTTCCGCAGAAGCGTCCGACCACATCGTTCAGCCACCGTGTCTCATACAGCCGGTAATGCGCCGCATCGTGCGCCAGGACAAAGAACGCCTGCTGGCGCGTGGCGATCAGGATCAGCGCCGGCAGGATCACGTACCAGCGCCACCAGAGCAGTGCGGCGGCGATCAGGCCGGCGGTAATTCCGATCGTCAGCCCGACCGAGAGGGTCGCACGCCAGGCATCGAGACGGTTGAGGCTGCGCAGCAGTTCCGACGGCAAGCCAACTGGCCCTGGCTTGAGTCGCCGGCCGTCGTCGCGAAATTCGCTGCCGAGTCCATTGACGATCATAAGTCTCAGGATAGCAAGATTACATGTGCCTCGCCATTACACCGGCAGGCATTCGGGGTGAACTCTAGATCAACGGATCAGCGCAGCGTTTCGGCGAAAATGGTCGAGTGTTCAAGGCTCGATTCGTTCCAGGTCGCGGTATAATAGTACAGCGCGATCGATCGGCGCGGCAGGCCCTTTGGATGGCGGACTGGATCCGGATTGCCGTGGAAGTTCGCGGTTGCGGTATTGAATATGACCGCGCGATTGAATTCGGGGACGATTCGGCGCACGCACGGCCCGTGGCCCGAGGCCCAGAGTTCGAGCACGCCGCCGTATTCTTCCCGCCAATTCTTGTTCAGATAGATCAACGCATTGATCCGGCGTTCCAATTTAAGCACCGGGTGAAAATTGAAATCGGCATGTACCGAGAGGTGGCCGCCATCGGACAGTTCGTGAAAACCGCCACCCCGGAAGTACGGATCCGGAATCAAGCCTTTGATCCCGGTCAAGGCTTCGAGGAACGCAATAAACGGCCGGGAATTGAACGCATAGAAGATCGATCGGACGTTCGGATGCAGCCGTTCCGGCAAATAGCCGCGTTTTCGCCTTTCATATTTGCCGTCGAAGCTCGAAGTGTCCGGATCCGGGCGGGTCGGAAAATGCGCCAAGCAGGTCTTCAGGATTCTGGGATCGAGAAAGTCGTCGAACACGATCGATGGAAACGGCTTGGCGGCGGCGTAGGCCGCATGGTGCGCGGCGCCGATCCCGGCCATGGCATCGAGATCGAAATAACCGTAGCGGCGACTGACCGTCGGCAGCAGCATCGAGGATATCCCCGCGATCGTTGCTCGCGCGGTCAGGCGGGCAGTTTTCCTGTCGCGCGGGCGACGCGGCGGCAGATATGCCCGCCGCGTCGCACCGGCGATACTACCACTTCGCCATCGCAGATTTCAGATTTTGATCCAGTTTGTCGAGGAACTGATTGGTGGTCAGCCATTTCTGATCGGGGCCGATCAGCAGCGCCAGGTCTTTGGTCATGAAACCGCTTTCGACCGTATCGACGCAGACTTTCTCGAGCGTTTCGGCGAACTTCACGACGTCCGGTGTGCCGTCGAACTGGCCGCGGAAGATCAGGCCACGGGTCCAGGCGAAGATCGAGGCGATCGGGTTGGTCGAGGTTTCCTTGCCGGCCTGGTAGTCGCGGTAATGGCGCGTGACGGTGCCGTGCGCGGCCTCCGCTTCGACCGTCTGGCCGTCCGGCGTCAGCAGCACCGAGGTCATCAGCCCGAGCGAGCCGAAGCCTTGCGCCACGGAATCGGATTGCACATCGCCGTCGTAATTCTTACAGGCCCAGACGAACGCACCCGACCATTTGAGCGCGCTGGCGACCATGTCGTCGATCAGGCGATGTTCGTAGACGATGTTCTTGGCCTTGTATTTGTCTTTGAATTCCCTGTCGAAGATATCCTGGAAGATGTCCTTGAAGCGTCCGTCATAGGCCTTGAGGATCGTGTTCTTGGTCGACAGATAGACCGGCCAGCCGCGTTGCAGGCCGTAAACCAGGCAGGCGCGGGCAAAGCCTTCGATCTGTTCGTCGAGGTTGAACATGCCCATGGCGACGCCGCCGCCCTTGAAGTCGTGCACTTCGCGCTCGATGACCTTGCCGTCCTCGCCTTTCCATGTCAGCGTCAGCTTGCCCTTGCCGGGAACCACGAAATCCTGCGCGCGGTACTGATCGCCGTAGGCGTGGCGGCCGATCACGATCGGCTGGGTCCAGCCCGGGACCAGGCGTGGCACGTTCTTGCACACGATCGGTTCGCGGAAAATCGTGCCGCCGACGATGTTGCGGATCGTGCCGTTGGGCGAGCGCCACATCTGCTTGAGGTTGAACTCCTTCACGCGGGCTTCGTCCGGCGTGATGGTCGCGCACTTGACGCCGACGCGGTATTTCTTGATCGCTTCGGCGGCGTCGATGGTCACTTGATCGTTGGTCTTGTCGCGGTATTCGATGCCGAGATCGAAATATTTGATGTCGATATCAAGGTACGGAACGATCAGCTTTTCCTTGATGAATTTCCAAATGATGCGCGTCATCTCGTCGCCGTCGAGATCGACGACCGGGTTGACGACCTTGATCTTCGCCATCGTGGGTTCCCCTTGCGATTAACAAAATGCGCCGGGCCAATGGTCAAACGGGCGGCCGGCGCGCGAATTCCGGTAGGACGGGCCCGGAACATACCAATTTCGGGCCGCCGTGCAAGCCGCAAGCGGCCGCAGGGTCGAGCCTAAATCTGCTCTGATTTCAAGGGGCTACGCGGTGCCGGCGCGGTTTCGAGCAGGGCGAAGACTCGCTCGATGTCGGGCGCAAAGCGCAGGAAGTCGCCAAGCTCGCCGTGCATGAGCTCGGTGCGCACAATATGATCGAGCAGATCGCGCAACGGCTGCCAGAAACCGGCGATGTCGGCGATCACGATCGACTTGTCGTGCAAGCCAAGCTGTTTCCAGGTCACGATCTCGAACATCTCGTCGAGCGTGCCCAGGCCGCCGGGCAGCACGACGAAGGCATCGGCAATTTCCGACATGCGCTGCTTTCGCTCGTGCATGGTGTCGACCAGGATGAGGCGGCTGACGGCGCCATGGCCGACTTCTGCCTTGCGCAGGAAATGCGGAATGATGCCTGTAACTTTGCCGCCGGCGCGCAACGCGGCATCGGCGGCGATGCCCATCAGGCCGACGCGGCCGCCGCCGTAGACCAATTCCATGCCGCGTTCGGCCAGCCCGCGTCCCAGCGCCTCGGCCGCCGCCGCCCACGCGGGGTCGCTGCCGGCTTTGGCGCCGCAGTAGAGGCAGACCGATCGAATTTGGCTGGTCGCACGGTTGGTCATTCGGCAAGTCCGTTTTGGTGCCGCGCACCATGGCGACGCGTGCGCGATTTTGCAAGCATCACGGGGTCGTGATCGCGGCCTCCCTTGCCTGCGGAATCGCGGGGGCCGTATGATCCGCTTGGATCTTCATCCACCTGGGAGAGAGCTTCATGAACAAAATTAAGCTGGGCGTCATTGCGGCTTTGGCAATGACCGTCGCCGGTGTCGGCACGGTCGCGGCACTCGATAACGCACAAAGCATCGCGACCCGCAAAGCACTTATGGGATCCGTCGGTGCGCACATGGCATCGCTCAAGGAAGCCAGCGAAGCGGGCAACGCCGCGGCGGCCGAGCGCCATGCCAACACCATCGCGCGTCTGTTGTCGGTTGCGGCTGGGCTGTTTCCTAAAGGCAGCGGCCCCGAAGCCGGGACAACCAAGGCCAAGCCCGACATCTGGGCCAAGTGGGATGATTTCAACAAGGCGGGCGCCAATGCGGCGGCCGCGGCGACGGCGGCGGCAGCTGCGGCGAAAACCGGCGACAAGGCCAAGATGATGGCCGCGTTCGGCGACGTCGGCAAAGGCTGCGGCGGTTGCCACACGCCGTTCCGCGCCCAGTAAACCCGACCGATTATTCGCGTCATCGACGGCCGGATGGGATTGCTCATCCGGCCGTCTTTCTTGATAGTCGCCCGTCATGGAAACCGTTTCGGCCATGCAACGGGCGATTGCGTGCTACCAGTCGAAGGATTTGGCCGGTGCCGCCGAGGCGTGCAACGCCGTCCTGGCACTCGCGCCGCATCACGCCGATGCACGCCATGTGCTCGGCTTGGTCGAATTCGCCCGGGGCAATACCGAAACGGCAATCGAACAGTTGCTGCTTGCGGTCACGGCAAATCCGACGGCGGCGGACTTTCATTTCAATCTCGGCCAGGTTTTCGAACGGGCCAAGCGGTACGACGAGGCGCTTGCCGCTTATCGCCGCGCCTGCGAGGTCGAACCGGCCCGGCCGACCGCGCATTTCCGGCTCGGCCGTCTGCTCGGCGTGCTCCGGCAATGGCGCGAGGCAATTGCGCCGCTCATGGCCGCGGCGCGACTCGATCCGCGCAACGCGCGTATTTGGTTCAGCCTCGGTCTCAGCCAATACCATGCCGGCGATCCGGCGGCCGCCGAGGCGAGCTATCGCACCTGCCTGAGTGTCGAGCCGGACGATTATCCCGCCACGCTCAATCTCGGCGTCATGCTATTGCAGCAGGGCAAGGTCGAAGCGGCGATCGAAATGCTGGAACGTGCGCGCGCGCTGCGGCCGGACCAGACCGAGCCGCTGGTCAACCTCGGCGCGGCGCATCTGCGCGCCGGGCGCATCGACGCCGCGGTGAAAGTGCTGACGCTGGCGCTGCCGCTCCCGAACGGGCTGGACGCGGTGGCCGGCAACCTGGCCGGCGCCTTGACCGATCAAGCGCGGCATCGCGAAGCCATGGAACTGCTGCACCAGGCGATTGCCAACGACCCGCCGCCGGCGGAGGCCACGTGGCATAATTACCTGTTCTCGATGCACTACGCGCCCGATTTCGACCCAGCCTTGGCCGCCGCCGAGCACAAGCGTTGGGGTGCCAAGGTGGCGGCCATCGTGCGCCGCGACGCGCGGCCGTTCGCCAACACGCGCGATCCGGAAAAGAGGCTTGTGCTGGGGTTCGTGTCGCCGGATTTCTACACGCATCCGGTCGCCACGTTCATCGGGCCACTGTTCGACGGGCTCGACCGCAATCGCTTCGGCATCGTCGGTTTCGCGCAGCAGACGGTGCGCGACGAAACCACCGACCGATTGATGGCGCGCGCCGACCGCTGGATCGAGATTCAGCATCTCGCGGACCAGGCGGCGATCAATGCCGCGCGGGCGTTGCCGGTCGACGTGCTGATCGATCTGGCCGGTCATACGTCGGGCAACCGTTTGGGCATTTTTGCGCGGCGGGCGGCGCCGGTGCAGGCGACGTATCTTGGCTATCCCGGCACCACGGGTCTGGTCGAGATCGATTATCGGCTGACTGATGCCTGGGCCGACCCGGTGGGCGTCTCGGAGGCCTACTACAGCGAACGGCTTTACCGGTTGCCGCAAGGCTTCCTGTGTTATCGGCCGCCCGCAGCGACGCCCGCCGTGGCGCCGACACCAGCCGCATCGAAGGGGTACGTGACGTTCGGCTCGTTCAACAATCTGCCGAAATTGACCGATCGGACGATCGCCGATTGGTCAAATATCCTGCGCCGCGTGCCCGGATCGCGGCTCGTGCTCAAGACGCGGCCGCTCGGCGACGACGGCACGCGCGCGCGTATCGCGGCGCGCTTCGCGGCGCAGGGCATTGATGCCGAACGATTGACCCTGCTGGGCCGGCTGCCGTCGGCCGATTCGCATCTGGCTGCATACGGGCAGATCGATATCGCGCTCGATACCTATCCGTACAACGGCACGACCACGACGTGCGAAGCCTTGTGGATGGGCGTGCCGGTTCTCGCCATCGCCGGGCGCGGCCACGTTTCGCGGGTCGGCGTCAGCTTGATGCGCTCGATCGGCATGGACGATCTGATCGCGGGCACGCCTTCGGCCTATATCGAACGCGCGGTCGCCTTGGCGTCCGACCGCGATCGGCTGGCGGCGTTGCGCGCGACACTTCGGCCGGCGATGCAGCAATCGCCGCTCATGAATGCGGATGCATTTTGCCGCAAGTTCGAAACCGCCTTGCGCGACATGTGGCGCCGCTGGTGCGCGACGCCGCCGGCCTAGGCAACGGTGCCGATGCCGATGCGCACGTGGGCGTTGAGATGCAGCTCGTCGCCGTGGCGGAATTTCTGAAACTCCGCCTCGATCGCCCGGTCGAGCGCCTTGCGCGTCTCGGCGGAAGCTTTCGCCAGCACCGGTCCGAACGTCATGCCGACATGCGGCTTCCAGAACGGCGCATTGGCCGGCATCTTAGGCGTGAAGCGCAGTTCCTTCTCCTCGGCCGCAGCAAAGCCGCCAGCGTTGAGAACTTTGGACAGGCTGCCGGCGCCGCCGAAGCGAAACGGACTGTCCAGATCGAGGTCCTTGGTGTCGCCGAAAACCTGCTTCGCCGCGGCGGCGAAAACGACGAACTGGGTCGTATCGGCGCGCGGTCCCCACACCATGAACGCGGCTTTTCCGCCGGGTCGTAGCACGCGCCGGCATTCCTTCGCGGCCGCGATCGGGTCTTCGGTGAACATGATGCCGAAGCGGCACGTGATGCGATCGAACTCGGCGGGCCCGAAGGGCAGGGTCTCCATGTCAGTGACCCGAAAATCCATGTTTGCCAACCCGGCCGCGTGCGCCCGGCGCTTGACGCCCTCGAGCATTTCGGGCGCCAGGTCCGTCGCCACCACACGGCCGAGCGGGCCGACGCGCTTGGCGACGCTGAGCGCGGGTTCGCCGGCGCCGGAGGCGAGATCGAGCACCCGGTGGCGCGGACCGATCCCGCACGCGTCCATCAGCGGCACATTGAAGCGCTCGGCAACGCCGGCCAGCATATCGGCGTTCTTATCCCAGTGTTCGGCCCGCTCGCCCCAGTAACCGCGGGCAAATCGATTACGCTTTGAGTCGTTCATGGATTTCTCTGCACTAGAAGCGGTAAAGCATGAACATAGCGATATTCACCTATGGCGACCAGCGCGGCCGCGCCTATATTTACTATTATAAATCCACGACATCGGTGAGCAGCGTATGCGGCGCCGGCTGAATGCACTCGCGCGGGCGGAAACGACGCCGGGAATCTTGCTCGTCGCGGCGGCGATCGTCGCTATGGTGCTGGATAATTCTAACTATTCGTATTGGTACGATGCGTTGCTGGCAACGCCGGTCTCCGTCACCGCCGGCGATGCGGGCCTGTCGAAGCCGTTGCTGCTGTGGATCAACGACGGGCTGATGGCGATCTTTTTTCTGCTGGTCGGACTCGAGATCAAGGAGCAGATGCTGGAAGGGGAGTTGTCTTCCCCGCGCCGCGCCATCTTGCCCGGCATCGCGGCGCTCGGCGGCATGATCGTTCCGGCGGCGATCTTCGCCGCGCTCAATTGGAGCGATCCGGCGTCGCTGCGCGGCTGGGCGATTCCGTCCGCCACCGACATCGCATTTTCGCTCGGCGTGCTGGCGTTGCTGGGTAAGCGCGTGCCGCTCGGACTGAAAGTGTTTCTTACCGCGGTTGCGGTGCTCGACGATCTGGGCGCGATCATCATCATTGCCGTGTTCTACACGGCGGATCTTTCCACCGTCTCGCTGATCCTGGCGTCGATCTGCATAGCGGCATTGGTGCTGCTCAACCGGCTGCGTGTGGCCCAGCTGGCGCCGTATATCCTGATCGGCATCGTGTTGTGGGTATGCGTTCTGAAATCGGGCGTGCATGCGACGTTGGCGGGTGTGGTGCTCGCGTTTACCGTTCCGTTGCATGATCGAAGCCGGCCGGACCGCCATCCGCTGCACTTGCTGGCGGCGGCGCTCAAACCTTGGGTCAATTTCCTGATTCTACCGGTTTTTGCCTTCGCCAATGCCGGCGTATCGCTCGGTGCGTTCTCGTTCCAAACGTTGCTGCATCCGGTTGCGCTCGGCATCGCCGCCGGACTGTTCTTCGGCAAGCAGATCGGCATTTTGGGGTTTTCGTTCCTGGCTATCCGTACCGGCTTGTGTCCCATGCCGAAGGGCGGGACGTGGGCGCGGTATTACGGCGTGGCGCTGTTGTGCGGAATCGGCTTCACCATGAGCCTGTTCATCGGGACCCTGGCTTATGCGACCGAGGAGATGGCGGCCTTGGTGCGGGTCGGCGTGATATGCGGTTCGCTCGCGTCCGGGATTTTGGGCTATCTGGTCTTGCGTTTCTTGAGTCGAGACGAAACCAGAGCGCCGGGCTAAACTCGGCCCGCCCGATCCCGCATGGATCGGGTCCATGAAGAACGGGGCGCGTTCGCGCGCGATAGGGACAAGGAAACGCCATGCTGGGACTGATGCAGGACCGGCCGCTGTTGATTTCGCAATTCATCGACTACGCGGCCGAATTCCATCCGAACGTCGAGATCGTCTCGCGCTCCATCGAAGGCCCGATCCATCGCTACACCTATAAACAGGCGCAGGTGCGCGCCAAGCAATTGGCCGAGGCCCTGGCCGCCCTGGGCGTCAAATTGGGCGATCGGGTCGGCACCATGGCATGGAACGGCTATCGGCACTTTGAGTTGTACTATGGCGTCTCCGGCATGGGCGCCGTCCTTCACACCCTCAACCCGCGCCTGGCGGGCGAGCATATCGTTTACATCGCCAATCATGCCGAAGACAAAGTGATCTTCGTCGATCTGAATTTGCTGCCGATCGTCGAAGCCGTGCGGCCGCATCTCAAGACCGTCAAGCACGTCGTGGTAATGACCGACCGCGCGCACATGCCCGCAGCTTCAAAGATCGAAGGCTTGCTGTGTTACGAAGAATTGCTTGCGCCCCAGAAGGGCACTTTGGTTTGGCCGGAGTTCGACGAAAAGACCGCATCGTCCCTGTGTTACACCTCCGGTACGACCGGCAACCCGAAAGGCGTGTTGTATTCGCATCGGTCGACGGTGCTGCATACCTGGATGATGGTCAGCGGCTCGATCCTCTCCCTGAGCGCGCACAATACGATTCTTCCCGTGGTGCCCATGTTCCACGCCAATGCGTGGGGGTTGGTTTACGCCGCGCCGATGGCGGGCTGTAAACTTGTTTTCCCGGGCGCCAAGATGGACGGTGCCAGCGTCTACGAGATGATGGACAACGAGGACGTCGACGTTTCGGCCGGCGTGCCGACCGTGTGGCTCGAGCTATTGCGTTACTGCGAAAGCGCCGGCAAGAAGTTGAGCAAGATGAAACGCACCCTGATCGGCGGCTCGGCGATTCCGCGCGCGATGATCAAGCGGTTCTGGACCGAACACGAGGTCGATGTCGCGCATGGCTGGGGCATGACCGAAATGAGCCCGGTCGGAACGATCACCTGGTTCCGCAGGGACGAAGCGAAAGTGCCGGACGAAGATCGCTTCGACCTGATCGCAAAGCAGGGCCGGCCGGTGTTCGGTGTCGACATGAAGATCGTCGACGATAACGGCAAGGACTTGCCGAAGGATGGCGTCGCCGCAGGCAATCTGCTGGTGCGCGGGCCGTGGATCGTCAAGGGCTATATGAAGGGCGAGGGCACGGCAGCCTTCAGCGCGGGTGGCTGGTTCAACACCGGTGACGTCTCGAAGCTTGAGCCGGACGGCTGGATGGTCATTACCGATCGATCCAAGGACGTCATCAAGTCCGGCGGCGAGTGGATCAGTTCGATCGATCTGGAAAATGCCGCGATGGCTTGCCCCGGCGTCGCCGAAGCGGCGGTGATCGGCCTGCCGCATCCGAAATGGGACGAACGCCCGCTGATGATCGTGGTCAAGAAGCCCGGCGCGGAAGTCACCAAGCAGGAGGTGCTCGGCTGCCTTGAAGGCAAGGTCGCGAAATGGTGGATGCCGGACGATGTCGCGTTCGTCGACGCGATTCCGCATGGCGCCACGGGGAAAATTCTCAAGACCAAGCTGCGCGAGCAGTTCAAGGAGTTCAAGTTCGCCGGGGCCTAGGGCAGCTTTGCCGGCATGAGAAGCGGATTTTGTCGCGCGGCAAGTCGCTCCGTTTGCAGTCATTGCAATGGCTTGCCGGGCAAATTGGGGGATAGTGGAAATGTCGGTTGAACTGACGCTACTGATCTGGTCGGCGGCGCTGACCGTGATCCAGATGTTGATCGCAGCGACGGGAGCTACGTTTCAAGTCGGGCTGCCGAAGCTCGCCGGCAACCGCGACGACGTGCCGGCGTGTACGGGATGGGCTGGACGAGCCCAGCGCGCGCATCGCAACATGCTCGAAAACCTGGTGCTGTTCGCGATTCTCGTGCTCGCCGTGCATTTGCTCAACAAGTCGAGCCCGACGACGGTGCTCGGCGCGCAGCTCTTTTTCTGGGGTCGCGTAGCCTACGCGCTGGTTTACCTGGCCGGCATTCCGTGGTTGCGTACGGTGGTCTGGTTCGTCTCGATGGTCGGCCTGGTGATGATCTTCTTGAAGCTGATCTGATCGGCAAAGTCGGCCGGGCGCATCTTGTAACGAGATGCCTCCGGCCGCCGCCGATCGGCGGGACGGCTATCGAGCGGCGTGGTGACTATTCGTTGGACCCAGGCTAGCGTCGCAATCGGGCATCCATCGACCAGTGCCCGAGGGATATCGGAATTTCATGTCGCAGAGCGAAACCTCCCCGCCGCAAGACCAATCGCCGGGCGCAGCCGCGCCGCGCGAGAGGTTCGAGTTGGGCTTGGCGCTGCATCGTCAGGGCAAGTTGGGCGAGGCCGCGCACATCTACGCGGAAATTCTGGAGCGGCAGCCGAACCATTTTGATGCGCTTCATCTGCTCGGCGTCGCCGCGGTCGAGGCCGGTCGCACGGAGCGCGGCATCGAACTGATCCGCAGCGCCATCGGGCTCAACGACCAGGTCGCGGAAGCGCACAGCAATCTGGGGAACGCCTTGCAGGTGCTGAAGCGGCATCAGGAGGCGGTCGCCTGTTACGACAAGGCCATCGCGCTGAAGCCGGATTTTCCCGACGTCCACCTCAACCGCGGCGTTGCATTGACCGATCTGCGGCGCCTCGACGAAGCGGTGGCGAGCTTCGGTCGAGCGATCGCGCTGGATCCGGATAATCCGGCCGCCTACAGCAATCGCGGCGTGGCACTGAGGGAACTCGGGCGAGCCGGGGAGGCGCTCGTGGATTTCGATCGGGCGCTGGCGCTGAATCCGCGCTACGCCAAGGCCTACAGCAATCGTGGCAACGCCTTGCTGGATTTGCGCCGGTTCGACGAAGCGGTGGCGAGTTGCGATGCGGCCATTGCGCTCGATCCCAGGTACGCGGATGCGCATAACAATCGCGGGATCGCGCTGCAGTATCTGAAACGGCCGGCGGACGCGGTCGCGAGCTTCGATCGGGCTATCGTCTCGGCGCCGGATTTCCCCGTGGCCTATAATAATCGCGGCAATGCGTTGCAGGATCTCAAACGCCACGCAGAAGCGATCGCGAGTTTCGAGAAGGCGATTTCGCTCAAGCCGGATTACGCCGACGCATACTGGAACGAGAGCCTCTGTTATCTGGTCATGGGAAAGTTCGAGCAGGGTTGGCCGCTTTACGAATGGCGGAAAAGACGTGCCGGTTCGAAAGCGTTGCGTTCGTACCGCCAACCGCTTTGGTCGGGCACAGAAGCGATCTCCGGCAAGACCGTCTTTGTCTATTGGGAGCAGGGCTTCGGCGACACGATTCAATTCTGCCGCTACGCCGTGCTGCTGGCGGGGCTGGGCGCGAAAGTCGTGCTCTCCGTTCAGGATCCGCTGAAACGATTGCTGGCTCAGTTCGCCCCGACGATTAGAATCATCGGTCCTGACGAGCGACCGGTCGCATTCGACTTTCATATACCCTTGCTGAGCCTGCCGTTGGCGCTTCGCACCACGCTGGCGACAATACCGGCACGGCCGCATTACCTCCGGGCGGACGAGCGCGCGCGATTGGAGTGGGCGGCGCGCCTGCCGCCGGCGACAAAACCGAGGATCGGCGTTGCGTGGAGCGGCAATACCGCCCTGCGCAACGATTACAGCCGTTCGATCGATTTTTCGGCCTACGCGCCTTTGTTGACGGATAAATTTGAATGGCACTGCTTGCAAAAGGAGATTCGCAGCGACGAATTATCTGAAATAAGTGAATCCGGTCGAATTAAATTCCACGGCGAACGCCTGAGCGATTTCGGCGATACGGCCGCACTCCTGGATCTGATGGATCTGGTCGTCACGGTGGATACCAGTGTTGCACATTTGGCCGGCGCCATGGGTAAGCCGGTCTGGATCCTGCTGCCGGTCAATCCGGACTGGCGCTGGTTGCTGGATCGCAAGGATAGCCCTTGGTACCCGAGCGCCCGGCTGTTCCGCCAACGCGAATCCGGCAACTGGGCGGATGTCATTGCGCGGGTCGCCGGCGAACTTCGGTCGCTGTACGCCTGAAATCATCCGTGTGAGACGCGAAATCAGGCGTTTCGTCCGCAGCTTTCGTCGATCGGTGGCGCCGAGGTTCCTCGAATGGCCGTTGAACCGGCTCGTCAGGCACGAAGAAACGCTTCCATTTCCGCAATGAACTGCGCGTAGGCGGGTTCATGCTCGAGGATGCCGTGATTGCGGCTTTCGAGCGGTACAAAGCGGGCGCCCGGGATGCCGGCCGCCATGCGCCGTCCGGCCTCGAAGGGCACCAGCAGGTCGTCGCGCGCATGCATGACCAGCGTTGGCGCGGTGACCTTGGGCAACAGGTCCAATATGTCGAACTGGTCAATCGCTTCCATGAACCGGACTGCATTTTCGGGCGAACTCGAAATGCGCTCCAAGTCGTTGAACCAGTCGGCCTGCTCCTTCGTGGCGTCGGGCGCGAACAGCGAGGTGAACAATTGGCGAAATGCCGGATTTTTCTTGCCCCAGCCGAGCCGCATCAGCGTCCGCATCGCGGCGCGCTGCTCCTTCGCCGCGGCGCTCGACGAAACCCGTTCCGGGCCCTGGGCAAAACCGCCATAAAGCACGAGACGTCGGACGCGCTCGGGATGACGGGCGGCATAGGCGATCGATACGGCGCATCCCTGCGATATGCCGAACAGATCGAAGCGTTTCACGCCGGCCGCATCGATGACCGTATCGAGATCGCCTGCGAACGCGGCGAAGGAAATATCATTGACGGTCCAATCGGACAGGCCGCAGCCCCGGGCGTCGTAACGGACCACGGTGTGGTTTTTTGCTAGGTCGCGCCACAAATGTCGCCAGATCGGACTTTCGATATCCTTTTCGAGATGCGTCATCCAGTTCCCGGTCTTGACCAGGGTCGGGCCGCTGCCGATCACCGACCATGCCAGCTGGGTGCCATCGGCAGCCCGACAGAACTGGATTCGTTGCGCGGTCTCGTGGCTTGGGTGCACATTCGCATCCGCTGGGCTGGCGGAAATCGCATCGCGCAGTATGGTTTCGGTCGCCAGGCTGGCGATCTCTTGTGCCGTGAGTCCGAACACGCCGACAGGGCGAGCGATGTTCTTGAAATTATGTTCGCCCAGATCGGCAAATGGGACGGTCAGCTTGTCGCGAATTTGGTCATGGGCGCCACGCGAAATGCAAATGGCCCCCGGTTCGCACAGCGCCTCGAGGCGCGCCGCGACATTGACGCTGTCGCCGATGATGTCGTTGCCGTCGATGACGATATCGCCGACGTTGACGCCGATGCGAAACACAATGCGGCGGTCTTCCGAAACCGGTTCGTTGCGCTTGGCCATGCCGCGCTGGATGGCGACGGCGGCGCTCACGGCATCGACGATGCTGGAAAACTCCACCAGTATCCCGTCGCCCATGGTCTTGACGATGCGTCCGCGATGGGCGGCGATTTTCGGATCGATCAACTCGCGCCGATGCGCCTTCAACGTGCGGATGGTACCGACCTCGTCGGCGCCCATCATGCGGCTATAGCCGACCACGTCCGCCGCTAGAATTGCCGCAAGCCGGCGTTGTTCATGGGGCAAATTGCTTCTCCTTCGGCGCAGGGACGTTTGATGCCGATATCCCTCCACCGGCGGTATGGTCGCGACGGCCAGCCGGGCAATAACCACCGAATTTAGCCGGGACGCGCGAACCCGGCTATGCAGTCGCGCGCGACCGATTTATCGCTCGAGTTCGAAACCATATCAATAATTTAGGTAATCTGGTTGGGGGACTAGGATTCGAACCTAGATTAACGGAGTCAGAGTCCGCTGTTCTACCGTTGAACTATCCCCCAATCGTGGGCCCGCGCGGGGCGGGCGGCTGATCGGGCCGGCGGAGCCGGCGGCAGGGCGCGTTTTCTAGCACACGGGTCGGCAAAAAAGAACAGCCTTGGCGGCCGCGGATTCATTGGCTTTCGGTCGCCTGCCGATTTGCAATCGGGCGCGATTGCGACTAGCCTTTTTGTATGAGAAATGGCCAAGAGTTCCGTCCGCGCCATCGTCGTTCTCGGCGTCCGTCGTTCCAGGGCGACAGCTATGCCGCCCTCGATCTGGGGACCAACAACTGCCGTCTGCTTGTGGCCGAGCCGGCGGACGGCGGTTTTCGTGTCGTCGACGCGTTCTCGCGCATCGTACGCCTGGGCGAGGGGCTGGCGGCCAGCGGCCGTCTGTCGGATGCGGCGATCGAACGCACGGTCCGCGCGCTCAAGATCTGCGCGGGAAAAATGCAGCGCCATCGCATCGTCGGCGCGCGCCACGTAGCGACCGAAGCGTGCCGCAAAGCGATCAATTGCGAGAATTTCGTGGCCCAAGTGCGCGCCGAAACCGGCCTGGAACTGGAGATCATCTCGACCGCCGAGGAAGCCCGGCTGGCGCTGGCTGGCTGCGCGCCGTTGCTCAGCGACGGCAAGCCGTTTTCGTTCGTGTTCGATATCGGCGGCGGCAGTACCGAACTGATCTGGCTGCACAGCGCCGATGAAGCGGGGAATTGCAGCATCATCGACAGTCTTTCGTTGCCCATCGGCGTGGTGAACTTCGCCGAGCGCCACGGCGGCGACCGTTTCGACGGCGAGACCTATGGGCGCATGGTCGACGAAATCGTTGCCCTGATCGAGCCGTTCGAACAGCGCAACGACATCAATCGCAGAATCGCCAGCGGGTCGGTCCAAATGCTCGGTACGTCGGGCACCGTGACAACGTTGGCCTCGGTGCACATGGGCCTGCACCATTACGACCGAACCCAGGTCGACGGCTCGTATCTCGATTTCGACGCGATCGAGGCTGCGAGCCGGCGCCTCGCGTCGATGGATTATCGCGCGCGCGCCGCCATGCCGTGTATCGGACCGGAGCGTGCGGACCTTGTCGTGGCCGGCACGGCGATTCTGGACGCGATTTGCCGACTGTGGCCGGTCGGCCGGCTGCGCGTGGCAGACCGCGGATTGCGCGAAGGCATTCTCATGGGCCTGATGAAAAACGGCCGCGTGCGCACCCAATGACGGTCAAGAGCGGCGATGGCGGCGGACGCCGCCGCGGCAGCGGTCATCGCGGCTTGACCGTGCGGGTGAAAACCGCCCGCAAGCGCAGCAATTCGTCGTTCCGCTGGCTCGAGCGGCAGCTCAATGATCCTTACGTGGCCGAGGCGCAGCGCCATGGCTATCGCTCCCGCGCCGCGTTCAAACTGATCGAACTCGACGACAAGTATCGCTTTCTCCGCCCCGGCCAGCGCGTCGTCGATCTGGGGGCGGCGCCCGGCGGCTGGACCCAAGTGGCGGTGGCGCGCGTGAAATCGCGCGAAGGCAAAGGCAAGGTGGTCGCGCTCGATCTCCTGGAAATCCCGCCTATCGTCGGCGCGCACATGATCGTCGGCGATTTCACCACGTCCGGCATGGAAAAGGCGATCATGGATGCGCTGGGCGGCCCGGCCGATGTCGTATTGAGCGACATGTCGCCGTCGACCACCGGTCATCGCGGCACCGACCATCTGCGCATCATGGGTTTGGTCGAAGTCGCGGCGGCATTCGCCATAGACGTGCTGGTGCCGGGCGGCACGTTTGTCGCCAAAGTGTTCGAAGGCGGGGCGCAAAAATCCGTGCTCGACGAATTGAAGCGCCGTTTTGCCAGCGTCCGACACGTCAAGCCGCCGGCCAGCCGCAAGGATTCGGCCGAAATGTATCTGGTCGCGACCGGTTTCAAGAAAAGCTAGTTGGCACGCGTCCGGCGCGTGTGCGCCTATTCCGTATCCTCGCGCGCCATGTTGCTGAGCAACTGGCCGCGGAAGCCTTTCTCCTTCAACATCTGCAGTATTTCGACGACGTGGGCGGCATCGCGGGTTTCCACCACCACGTCGAGATCCGCCATCTTGACCGGCACATCGTGGAACAGGCGCTGGTGGTAGACTTCGACGATATTGCCGCCGGCGGCGCCGATCAGTTGCGCGATCAGCGCCAACTGGCCGGGTGAATCGGAGATCTCTACGCGCAACCGAACCAGTTGCCCGGCACGCACCAGGCCGCGCATCAGGATGGACGAAAGCAGGCGCGAATCGATATTGCCGCCGGTCAGGACGACGCCGACCTTCTTGTTTTGCAGGCGGCCGGGACGGGGAATTAATGCCGCGACGCCGGCGGCGCCGGCGCCCTCGCACACGGTTTTCTCGATTTCCAGCAGCATCTGGACCGCGCGCTCGATCGCGGTCTCGTCGGCCAGCATGATCTCGTCGACGAGCCGCTCGACGATCGGGCGGGTCAGGGCGCCCGGCCGCCGCACGGCGATGCCCTCGGCGATGGTCTGGCCACCGGCCTCGATCTTCAGATTGTGCGTGGCCTGGTACATGGATGGGAACAACGCCGCTTCGACGCCGATGATCTCGATCTCCGGCTTCAGCGCCTTTGCCGCGATCGCGATGCCGGCGATCAGTCCGCCGCCGCCGATCGGCACCACCAGCGCGTCGAGATCGGGGCGTTCCTGCAGCATCTCCAGCGCCACGGTGCCCTGGCCGGCAATGATCGCGGGATCGTCGTACGGGTGCACGAAGACCAGATTGTCCTTCGTGGCCAAGGCGGTCGCCACATCGTTGGCGTCGGCCACGTCGGCGCCTTTGAGTACGACCGTCGCGCCGTGGGCGCGGGTCTGCCGCACCTTGTTGAACGGCGTGCCTTCGGGCATGACGATGGTGGCCGGAATTCCCAGCCGCCTGGCATGGTACGCGACACCCTGGGCGTGATTGCCGGCCGAACACGCGATCACGCCGCGCGCCCGCTCCTGTGCAGTCAAGGCGGCCAGCTTGACGTACGCGCCGCGTTCCTTGAACGAGGCGGTGAACTGCAAATTCTCGAATTTGAGGAACAGCGAGCAGCCGAACATGCTACCCAGCGTGCGGGCCTCGGAGAACGGGGTCCGTTCGATCTGGCCGATCAACAACCCGGCGGCGCGCTGGATATCGCTCAGATCGACGGTCATGTTCGGAACATACTTACCGTTGCCCGCCCGGGCGCAGCGTCACGATGCCGAGTCCGTTCTTCGCGGCGGCATCCTTGGTTTGCGGGATCTCGATATATCGGCCGTCGCGCCAGCGCTCCAGCATGTCGGCATAGTGCGGCGAGAACGGGTTGCCGGACTGGCCGGTGGCGATGATGAAGCGCGATTTCGACAGATCCGAAAGATCGTAGATACCGCGGAAGCCGGGCCCGTGCCGCAGCGACATGGGATCGGCGGTGTCGCGCACATTGAAACCGGCGCGGTTGACCGTTTCCGCGCCGCCGTCGGCGGGGATTTTCAGGTTCGCAAAATTCCGGACGATCGGCAGGAAGTCGAACAGGCGGTGGCGCATATCGGCAAAATGCGCCTGACCCCAGCGCCACGCCGCCATATCCTTGCCGTATCGGTCGGTCAGCCACGCAATCGCGGATGCCAAGGTGGCCGTCATCGCCGAGGCGCAATCGTCCTTGTCGGACGTTTTCGGGTCGTCGCAAAGGTCTAGTTCGTTGGTCAGCACATGCTTGATTGCGGACGGCAGGTAGCCGCCATAGTCGCTGTCCAAGGCCACGACGCGGTCGGCGTAGATCCGTTTGTTCAGTTCGATCATCCAGGCGGTGAAAATGAGCGGCTCGGGGCGTGCCCGATCCATGTTGCCGTCCCACTTCGCCAGCAATGCGAGCGCTTCCTTGGCGCGCGCGTCGTCGGTCCTGGTCTTCAGCAGAATCTGCAACATCTCGCGCGCGAACAGCGAGACATTGTCGTTCTGAATCTTGGCGTGATCGTCGAGCGTACCCTTGTCGCCGATCAGCTCGGATATGCGCTGGGCGCGATAGCCGCTCGGCCAGTCGCGCGACAGAAAATACGGAAACTCGCTGCCGGCAATCCTGTTATTCGCGTTGACCACGGCCCCGGCGGCTGGATTGTAGGTCGACGGCATCTGGTCGAACGGGATGAAGCCGGTCCAGTCCGCGTCGCCGGTCCAGCCGGGCGACGGCATGTATCCGTCGCCGTTCTTGCGGATCGGAATCAGGCCGGCCGCGCGGTAGCCGATATTGCCGTCGACATCCGCATAGGCGAAATTCTGTGCCGGCGACTGATACTGCTTCAACGCCTCGGTGAACTCGTCCCAGTTGCGCGCCCGGTTGACGCGGTAGACCGCGGCGGCGGTGGTGTCCTCCACGCGCAGCCACGGCGCGGACAGGGCGAGCACGTGGCCTTTGGGAATCTGCTCCTGCTCGTCCGGCTTCAACAAATCGTTGATGACCGGGCCGTGGCGCGTATAGCGAACGGTCAGCTTGACTGGCTCCTTGCCGCGCACGCGGATCAGCTCGTCGCGGGTCGTGAATGCCTGCGGCCCGTCGGGAGTCAGGTATTTCGTCGGATCGGCCGGGTCGAGCTTTTCGACGAATATGTCGTCGGTATCGATGTGCGTGGTGGTGACGCCCCAGGCGATCCTCCCGTTGTGGCCGATCAAGTGAAACGGCACGCCGGGTACCGTGGCGCCCGTAATCGTCAGGCCGGGCGCCTCGATCCGGGCGAGATACCAAAGAATGGGCACGCCCATCGGCAGATGCGGGTCGTTGGCGAGAATCGGCTTGCCGGTCGCGGTCCGGCTGCCGGCTACGGTCCATTCATTCGAGGCGCCGGTGCCGACCCAGTCGGGGATCGCCGCCATTATTTGTTGCAGCGGCAATCCGCGGTATTCCGACTTGCGCTCTTCCTTGAGCGTCACCGGCAGGTCCGCCGCCGGCGGGAACAGCGACTGCAGGATCGCGGAGCCGAACTTGTCGACCAATCGCACGCGCAGCAATTCGCTACGCCAGTTGGTCGACAACTGGATGGCGATCAGCTTACCCCAGGCGAGCGAGTCGATCGCGGTCCACGGCTCGGGCGTCAGTTGCGACAGGAAATATTCCGGCGGCAGCGCGCCATCGCGCGTCTCGAGGAAGAAATTGACGCCGGCGGCGTAAGCCTCCGCCGCGGCGCGCAATTCGGGCGGCGCGGTCTTGTAGTTTTCCTCGGCGAGCCGGTAGAGGCCGAGCACGCGCATGGTGATGTCGAAGCGCACCGCCGACGTCCCGGCGATCTCAGCAACGCGGCCTGCGGCCACCCGGCGCGTCATCTCCATCTGAAACAGTCGATCCTGGGCATGCACGTAGCCGAGCGCGAAGTACGCGTCGCGTTCCGAGGTCGCGTGAATGTGCGGCACCGCGTTGCGGTCGCGCACGATCTGGACGACGCCGTTCAGTCCCGGCGCGGTCAACGTTGCATCGAGGGTCGGAACCGAGGTGCGCAGATAGAAGTAGATGCCGATGCTCGCGACGATAAGGCCGACGAGTAGCAGCAGCAGAAAGCGCTTCAGCCAGCGCCAGACGCGACGCATCACGCGGCGCCCTGCGCGAAGGCGAGGATCTGCGCGCGGTCGCCGTCGAGATCGGGCACCGCGCCGCGCGTGCTCGGATCGGCGAACCCGGAGATCTTGATCGGGTTGCCCGCCATTTTCAGTTCGCCGACATCCTTATCGTCGATCGAAACGACCATGTTGCGCGACAAGACCTGCGGATCGGACAGGGCCTGCGCAACATTGTTGATCGGTCCGCACGGCACGCCGGCTTGCTCCAATTTCTCGAGCCAGATTGCGGTGCCGCCGCCGATCAGTATGGCTTCGATCTCGGCTTTGAGCGCCGGTTGGTTCTGCGTGCGCAGATCGTTGGAAATGAAACGGTCGTCCGTAATCAGATCCGGCCGTCCGATCGCGTGACACAGCTTGGTGTAAAGTCCGTTGTTGCCGGCGGCGATGATGATGTGCCCGTCCGCGGTCGCAAACGCCTCGAACGGCGTGATGGTCGGATGCCGCGCGCCGATCGGACCGGGTATCTGGCCGGTCGCGCAATAGCGCGCGATGGCGTTTTCCAGGATGGCGATCTGACAATCCAGCATGGAAACGTCGACCATGCTGCCCTTCCCGGTGCGCTCGCGGTGAAACAAGGCGCTATTGACGCCGACCGCCGTAAACAGACCGGCGGTGATATCGCCGACCGACGTGCCGACGCGGATCGGCGGGCCGCCCGGCGCGCCGGTGATGCTCATGATGCCGCCCATGCCTTGCACCACCATGTCGTAGGCCGGTCGTTTGGCGTAAGGGCCGGTCTGCCCGAAGCCGGAGGCGGCGGCGTAGATCAGCCGCGGATGACGGGCGTGCAGGGCGTCCCAGCCATAGCCGAGTTTCTCCAGCGTCCCGGCGCGATAATTCTCGACCAGCACGTCGGCGCGCGCGAGCAACTGGTCGAAAATGGCGCGATCCGCCGGCGCCTTGAGGTCGAGCGCGATCGATTCCTTGCCGCGATTAAGCGACATGAAATAGGCGGACTTGCCTTTCATGAACGGGCCGAAGCCGCGCGCATCGTCGCCTACCTTCGGCGGTTCGACCTTGATCACGCGGGCGCCCAAGTCGCTCAGCACCATTGTGCAGTACGGACCCGCCAGCACGCGGGTCAAGTCGATCACCGTGATTCCGGAAAGCGGACCGGCCGCCATCGTCAAACCTCCTGAAAAATCCGGCGAAACTGTAACTGCAATCGGCGCTTGCGCCTACCTTGTTTGTGATCGAAAGCGGCCGTTCTGGCGTACAATACCAAACATGTCGAACCATTCGCCTTTGCCGACTGGAGACCCCGAAGTCGAAATTCCGGTGACGCTCGCCGCAGCCGAGTTTCCGCGGTTTCGCCCGCGATTTCCCTGGCTCGGGCCGGATTTGCAAACCGTGCGGAACTTCCTGGTGCGGCGAGACGGTGATTTCGCCGCGTGGCCCGGACAGACGATCGATTTGCCGACGCGAGACGGGAGCGGGGACGTAATGACCGGCGTGTTGCATCCCGGTGGAGGTTCCGCAAAACCGCTCGCCATCCTCTTGCACGGATTGACCGGCTGCACCGATAGCTTCTACCTGTTGAACACGGCACGCCATCTGCTGGCATTGGGCTATCCCGTGCTGCGGCTGAACTGGCGTTCGGCCGGATCGAGCCGGGCTGGCTGCACGCAGGAATATCACGCCGGGCGCAGCCAGGATCTGCGCGAGGCGATCGCCGCACTGCCGGTGCCATGGCGGCACCGGACCAAGATTGCGGTTGGCTATTCGCTGGGTGGTAACATCCTGCTCAAATATTTGGGCGAGGAAGGGGCTGCGTCGGCGGTTGCCGCCGCGGTTTCCATCTCCGCGCCGATGGACTTGGCGGCCGCCGGCGCGCGGTTCCGGCAACCGCGGAACTTTCTGTATCACCGGTTCATCCTGCGCAGCATGAAGCGCGACCTCGCGCGAGGGAAAGAGCCGGTCGATGCCGCGCTCCTTAAGGCGGGCCTTGAAGCGCGTACGCTGCGCGAGTTCGACGATCGTTACATCGCGCCGCGCTACGGGTTCCACGACGCGGACGATTACTACGGCAAGAGCAGCGCCAATCGGCACATCGGCGGCATCCGCGTGCCGACGCTCGTCATTCATGCGGGCGACGATCCGTGGATTCCGGCCGTCATCTACAAGGAGATCGACTGGTCGGGACTGCCGACCTGCCGCCTGCTGCTGCCCAAATCGGGCGGCCATGTCGGGTTTCACGGTGCGGGCACGCAAGTGCCCTGGACCGACCGGTGCGTCGAAAAGTTTCTCAGTTGCGGATGAATACTCTCAGCGCGGCGGGTCGATGGCGTGACTGACGACACCCTGGCTGTCCGGCGTAAATTCCACGGTATGCGTGATCGACTTGCCGCACGCGTAAACAGTCCAGCGTTCGGTCCACGACGCGCCCGCCTGTAGAGGCCGCGCCGTCAGTTCGGTATTCGAAATCTCCAATGTGCGGCAGGTCGGGTTTCGCTGCTTGTCCGCGGTCAACATCGCCAGTCCCGCGGCGTGTTGTGTCTTGACCTCGGTGATGGTCGTGCCCGGCAGGCCGACCACCGCGCGCAAACCGACCTGCCTGCCGGCGAAAAAGAACACGTTCTGATGCGTAATCTTTCCGCAGCGCTTGATTTCGACACGTTCGGCCCATTCGCCGTCGACCGGCACGTCGCGGCTGGCGATGAACGTCGGCGGCTTGAGGATCAAATAGAGCTTGCGGCCGACCAGTTCGCGCGCCTGCTTGCAAGGTGGCGGGAGCGCCTCGTCATTCTCGATCGCCTTTTGCCCCAACAGTTCGGAATAGGTTTTCGAGCGCAGAAAATCGAGGAAACGGTCGACGTCTTTCGGATCGATCTTGCCTTGCCCGAATGCGGACGTGATCGGCGCAGCCGCGAACAGGACGGCGAACAAGAGGCGGACGGTGTTTCGAATCATGTTGAATCAACTTCGGTCAGCGTGCTTCGGGCCGAATACGGAAAATCGTGCCGTCGGTGTCCCCGGGGGCAAGATAGATCAGGTAATTGTGCATGTTGCCGCAGGAATCGATGGTCCAGCGTTCGCGCCAGCGCCGCTGCCGGTCCGGGCGCGCGGCGATCGTGGCGTTGTTGATACGCCATTCCGGGCATTGCGCGCTGTCCGCGCGGGCCTGTTCGTGCGTCGTAAGCGCCCTTGCGATGTCGAGCTGCGTGCTTAGGTCGGTCAGCGATTCGCCGGGCGGCGCCACCGCCAACATGCCGCGCAGAGTGGCGATCACGTGTATTTTGTGGTCGACCGGCTGCCCGCAACTGTCGACCGTCACCCGCTCGCTCCACGCGCCCTCGAGCGGAAACTTGATCTTCTGGAAGAATTTGGCCGTGCGGGTCACTTGATCCAGGTTGATCGCCTGGATACGACGGTCCGTGCATTGGGCGTTGCGCTTTCGATCGTTGTTGAGCGCGCGCTCGTGAATGACCCGGACATATTCGTCGCTGGCCCGCAGCGCGGCGAAGCGGGCGGCTTGATCCGAATCTTCGACGATGGCGGTGCGTGTCGGCAGTCCCGGCGCGGTCGACGTATCGTTCCCGGGTGCGCACGCGGCGACCGACATCACCAGCATGGCCGTCGAGATTATAAGCGCGTGTCGCAGCCGGGCCATGTAGCGTCCTTGGTGTCCGGAATCCCGGAAACTATACCCGAACCGGTTGCGCCACCCAAACAAGCCGTTCATTCAGGCCGGACGCGCGGGCGCGGTCGGTTCGTGGGATCGGTGGAAAACGCCACCTTATACCGCCGCACGGCGCCGCAGGACTGGTACACCCAGCGCTCCTCCCAGGAACCGTTCATCAGCGGCGGCGTCACCAGCTCGGTCATCGTGCTCGGGCGCTCGCGGCATTTGGATTTTTGCGACTGCTGCCGCTCCAGAAGTCCGAGGGCGATCGAAACTTCGGTCTGCAATTGAAGATCGGCCAACGTCTGGCCCGGCATGCCGGCGATGATCAGTAGGCCTTCCTTGGTGTTGACCACGGCGAACACCGTCTGTTCGACGAGCGCACCGCAGCTTTCGATCTTGACCAGTTCGGTCCATTGTCCGGTTTGCGGTTCCGGTCGCTCTTCGAAGAACGTCGGCGACTTCTGCACCGATCGCAGACGCATGCCGACAACTTTGCGTTCCCGGCACGCGGCATCGCGCCGCTCGTCGGCATACATGGCCCGGACATGGACGACCTTGGTGTAATCCTCCCGCTGCCGGAACGTATCCAGCCGTTCAAGCACAGGCAGCGGCGGCTTGTCGGTCAGGTCGACGCGCAGCGGCGGATCGGCGGTCTTGGCGGGCGGCGGGTTGTTATCTTGCGCCACCGCTTGGGCAAGACACAGCGATGCCGACAGGCACACCAGGACCAGGATTCTTCTCGATAGGCGAATCGGCGCTCGTGCATCGGTCGACAAGTTCAGCCCCGCAGCTTTTTCGCGGCGGCGACGGCGAAGTAGGTCAGCACGCCATCCGCCCCGGCGCGCTTGAAGCCCAGCAGGCTTTCCATCATGACGCGCTCGCCGTCGAGCCAGCCGTTCTGGATCGCCGCTTGCAGCATCGCATACTCGCCACTGACCTGATAAACGTAGGTCGGCATCTTGAACTCGTCCTTCACGCGGCGAACGATATCGAGATACGGCATGCCCGGCTTGATCATGACCATGTCCGCGCCTTCGGCGATATCGAGCGCCACTTCGCGCAACGCCTCATCGGTGTTTGCCGGATTCATCTGGTAGGTCTTCTTGTCGCCGCGCCCTAGCGAACTGGCGGAGCCGATCGCATCGCGGAACGGACCGTAAAACGCCGAGGCATATTTGGCCGAGTAGGCCATGATCTGCACGCGATCCAGTCCTTCGCGATCCAACGCGTCGCGGATGGCGGCGACGCGGCCGTCCATCATGTCGGACGGCGCGATCACGTCGCAACCGGCGCGCGCTTGCACCAGCGCCTGCTTGATCAGGGCTTCGATGGTTTCGTCGTTGGCCACGTAATTGTCGCGGATGACGCCATCGTGGCCATGGCTGGTATAGGGGTCGAGCGCGACATCGCAAATCACGCCGATGTCCGGATGCGCGTCCTTGATCGCCGAGATCGCACGACAAATAAGGTTATTCGGATTGTAGGCCTCTTCGCCGTCTTCGCTCTTGCGCTTCGGGTCGGTGAACGGGAACAGCGCCACGGCCGGAATGCCGAGCGCCTTCGCCTCGCCGACCGCCTTGACCAGTTTGTCGACCGAGCGGCGCAGGACGCCCGGCATCGAGGCGACCGGCTGTTCCTTGCCTTTGCCGTCCAACACGAACACCGGCCAGATCAGGTCGTCGACCGCCAGAACGTTTTCGGCCGTCAGGCGGCGCGACCAGTCGTAGCGGCGGTTGCGGCGCATGCGCACGCGCGGGAACGCGCCCATGCTGCGCGTTGCTTCGCCGCCCTTGGCCGCTCGATTGGCTGGCGCATCTGGTGTGCGCCGGTCGTGCATGTTCATGCCTGTCTCCCGTTGAGCCGGCCGCCGAATCGTGTTGCCATGCCGGCGGCGGCGCGGCGGCGATTGTACGGGCGGGCGAGGGGCCGGCTCAACGGGCTTTTGCGTCGCGGCTTGGCCGAGGAGGAACGCATGGCGCAATCGGTTCTGCTGCAACGTCTGGGTCTGGAGCATCCGATCATCCAGGCGCCGATGTCCGGCGTTTCGACCCCCAAGCTGGCGGCTGCGGTTTCCAATGCCGGCGGTATCGGCGCGCTGGGCCTCGCCAATCTGTCACTTGACGGCATTCGCGATCAGATTCGCGCCACACGCGCCCAAACCAACAAGGCGTTTGTCGCCAATTTATTTTGCTATGAGCGGCCGGCGCCGGATGCCGCGCGCGCCGCATCGCTGCAGGCGCGCGTCGAGACGTACTTGCGGGAGTTGCCGCCGGCGCCGGGATCGCCGCCGCCGCTGCCGCCGGATTACCGCGACCAACTGGCGGTGTTGATCGACGAGCGCGTGCCGGTGTTCAGCTGCACGTTCGGTGCGCCGCCGAGGGAAATCGTGGCGCGGTTGAAGGCGCACGGTAGTTTCACCATCGGCACCGCAACCACCGTGGCGGAAGCGGCCTATCTCGAATCGATCGGCATGGATGCCGTGGTAGCGCAGGGGGCGGAAGCCGGCGGACATCGCGGCACCTTCATGGGCGCGATGGACGATGCGCTGATCGGCACGATGGCATTGGTGCCGATGATCGTCGACGCGGTTAGGATTCCGGTGATTGCGGCAGGCGGCATCATGGATGGGCGTGGCGTTGCGGCGGCACTGCTGCTCGGCGCCGAAGCGGTGCAGATGGGCACGGCGTTTCTGACCTGCCCGGAGGTGGAACTGGCGCCGGCCTATCTCGATACGCTGCTCAACCGTCATACCATGGGCACGACCATCAGCCGTGCCTATACCGGCCGGGAAGCCCGCTTCGTGAAGAACAGCTATGTGCGCGAGATGCAGACGCGTCTGGACGAGGTTCCGCCGTATCCGTATGCGATTCCGATCACCGGCCCGCTTCGTTTTCGGGCCAAAGACCGACCGGAACTGTTTCCGATGTTGGCCGGACAAGGTTACCCGATGGTAAAGGCGCGGCTGGCCGCCGAACTGGTGCGGGAATTCGCAAGCGAGGCCGCGGCCTTGTTGGCGCGCGGCCGGTAGTTTTTGCGGTCGCAAGAACCTGTTTGCGAGTCGTTAATCGAAATACGCCAAACTCGTACGACTTAGGAATGTCGACGCGCGCCAACGTCGCACGAAAGGATCGTCCCGTGGTCAGACGAGTTGTCCTCGGCGTTTTGCTCGCCGCAGTTCTCCTTGCGGCGAACCCGGCGGTTCAGGCGGCATCGCGCAAAATCGATGTCCCGCTGCACGGATATTCGCTGGCCGTGCCGGACGGTTGGCGGGATGCTCCGGATTCGGTGTTCGCCGGCATGGTCGGTGCGATGGCGAAGCGCGGCGCGGTGGCCGATCTCGCCTTCATCCGAACCGGCGCCAAGCCGGCCGATCAGTCGGTCATCGCGGTCGTCCGTGTCGATCTGACCGTGATCGGCGACGTCGACTTCAACGACCTGCGTCAGCAAGCCAACGCCTTCACCCGCGATACCACGCGGCAATTGGATGGGCTTTCGCGCGCCGTGCGCAGCCCCGTCAAGTCATACAGGATTGGCGCGCTCGACATCGACGAGACGACACGCAGCTTTACACTGGCCATGCGCATGGAATTTGAGCGTATGGGCACGATCGCTTATCGGATTCGCGGCTTTGTCGGCCGGAATCATCTGATCCTGGTGTACATGTTTGCCACCGACGCATTCGTCGCCACCGGCGAATCCGCCTTCGATGCGCTGACGGCATCGTTTCGGTTCACGCCCGAAGCGGCGCACCCGCAGTCGGTTTTTGCCGATGCGACGCGAGCCGCCGCCGATCGCGAGCCGGTCTCGGGGCCATCGTTGCTCGAACTCTTCGCGTTCGGCGCATTGGTCCTGCTGAGCCTGGGCTGCCTGCTGTATATGATTGCGCTTCTGCGCCGACGCGGCGACTCGCCGCCCGAAGCCACGACGGCGGACGCCGTCGTGCGCGAGAATTGACCGGCCGGCGCGTCGTTGTTCCATCCTCCATCGGCTAATCGGTCGTTGGCGCTTGCCGTCTCGACGCACCCTTGACCCAGGCGCGGTTCGTCTTTACCTTTACGTAAACGTCAACTTGGCGAGCCTTGTCTAGGGGCGGCTTCGTCCGCCCGTGCTAAGCTGACTAAGTGGCTCGTTGCCGGCGCCTTTGCCGGCGCGGAAATGCGGGCCGCGAACGATGGGACGGAGGACGCCATGCCCGACGATCGCCGCCAATCCGGCACGTTGGAACCCAAGGCCTACCAGCCGAAAAACAAAGTGCGGTTCGTCACCGCGGCGGCCTTGTTCGACGGGCACGACGCGTCGATCAATATCATGCGGCGCATTCTGCAATCGTCGGGCGCCGAAGTGATCCATCTCGGCCATAACCAGGCCGTGCAGGATGTCGTCAACACCGCGCTGCAGGAGGACGTGCACGGCATCGCCGTGAGTTCCTATCAGGGCGGCCACGTCGAGTATTTCAAGTACATGGTCGACCGCCTGCGCGAAGCCGGCGCCGGGCATATCAAGGTGTTCGGCGGCGGCGGCGGCGTGATCGTGCCGGAGGAAATCCGCGAGCTGCATCAGTACGGCGTCACGCGCATTTATTCGCCGCACGACGGCCAGTCGCTTGGTCTGCAGGGCATGATCGAGGACATGATCAAGCAGGCCGATGCGGATTTGACCAAGATCGCACCGGGCAATCTCGATAAGGCGCTCGCGGGGGACAAGGTCCACCTGGCGCGCATCATTACCGCGATGGAGCAGGGCGTATTGCCTGAAGCTGCGCGCGCCAAGATCGCACAGGCGGCCAACGTTCGCAAAATTCCGGTCATTGGCATTACCGGCACGGGCGGCGCCGGCAAATCCTCGCTGACCGACGAAATCATCCAACGATTCCGGCTCGACCAGCCGAAGCTGAAAATCGCCATCCTCGCGGTCGATCCGACCCGGCGCAAATCCGGCGGCGCGCTGTTGGGCGACCGCATTCGCATGAATGCGATCAACTATCCGAATTACTATATGCGGTCGCTGGCCACGCGGCATTCGGGCAGCGAGATTTCGCAGACCCTGCCGGATGCGATCGCCGCCTGCAAAGCCGCCGGGTACGATCTGGTGATCGTCGAAACCTCGGGCATCGGCCAGGGCGACGCGGGCATCGTGCCCTACGTGGATCTTTCGCTCTACGTCATGACGCCGGAATTCGGTGCCGCATCGCAGCTCGAGAAGATCGACATGCTTGACTTTGCCGATCTGGTCGCGATCAACAAATTCGACCGCAAGGGCGGCATGGACGCGCTGCGCGACGTGCGCAAGCAAGTTCAGCGCAACAAGCAGGCGTTCGGCACTTCGCCCGACGAGATGCCGGTGTTCGGCACCATCGCCTCGCGCTTCAACGACGACGGCGTGACGGCGTTGTTCCAGGGCCTGCTGGCCGAGCTGCGCGCGCGCAAGCTGGCCGATTGGCACAGCCATGGGCCGATAGCCTCGGCCAAGCATTCGAGCGCGAATAAGGCGATCATTCCGCCGGACCGCGCGCGCTATCTCGCCGAGTTGGCGACCGCGGTGCGCGACTATCACAAGTTCGCGGCGGCGCAGTCGAAACTGGCGCGCGAGCGGCAACAGCTCACCGAAGCCAAGCGCATGCTCGGCGAAAAGAAAAAGGAAATCGGCGGTCTCGATGAATTGATCGCCGAACGCGACGGCAAGCTCGATCCGCGCGCGAAAAAACTTCTGCAGATCTGGCCGACGGTGCGCGCGAACTATTCCGGCGACGAATACGTCGTGAAGATCCGCGACAAGGAGATTCGCACCGCGCTGAAATACACGACGTTGTCGGGCACCAAATTGTCCAAAGTGGCGCTGCCGAAATACGAAGATCACGGCGAGATTCTGCGCTGGCTGCTGCTGGAAAATCTGCCCGGCAGTTATCCGTACACGGCGGGCGTGTTTGCCTTCAAGCGCGAGAACGAGGATCCAACGCGCATGTTCGCGGGCGAGGGCGATCCGTTCCGCACCAACCGGCGCTTCAAGTATCTCTCGAAGCATTCGCCGGCCAAGCGGCTATCCACGGCGTTTGATTCGGTGACGCTCTACGGCTGGGACCCGGACAAGCGGCCGGATATTTACGGCAAGGTCGGCACGTCCGGGGTATCGATCGCGACACTCGACGACATGAAAGCGCTGTACGACGGCTTCGACCTGACCGATCCGATGACGTCGGTGTCGATGACGATCAACGGCCCGGCGCCGACCATCCTGGCGATGTTCCTGAACACGGCGATCGACCAGAACCTCGCCAAGTTCGAGGCGGAGAACAAGCGCCAGCCGACCGACGAGGAGATCGAGAAGATCAAGGCCTGGGTGCTGCAGAACGTGCGCGGCACGGTGCAGGCGGACATCCTCAAGGAGGATCAAGGCCAGAACACCTGCATCTTCTCGACCGAGTTCAGCCTCAAGGTGATGGGCGACATCCAGGAATATTTCGTCCAGCACCAGGTGCGGAACTTCTATTCGGTGTCGATCTCGGGCTACCACATCGCCGAAGCGGGGGCGAACCCGATCACGCAGACCGCACTCACGCTCTCCAATGGTTTCACGTTCGTGGAATCGTATCTGGCGCGCGGCATGCACGTCGACGATTTCGCGCAGAACCTGTCGTTCTTCTTCTCCAACGGCATGGATCCGGAATATTCGGTGCTGGGGCGCGTGGCCCGGCGCATCTGGGCGGTTGCCATGCGCGATCGATACGGCGCCAACGAACGCAGCCAGAAGCTGAAATACCACATCCAAACGTCGGGCCGCTCGCTGCACGCGCAGGAATACGATTTCAACGACATTCGCACCACGCTGCAGGCGCTGATCGCGATCTACGACAATTGCAACTCGTTGCACACCAACGCTTATGACGAAGCGGTCACCACGCCGTCCGAGGAATCCGTCCGCCGCGCCATGGCGATCCAGCTCATCATCAACAAGGAATGGGGCCTGGCGAAGAACGAGAATCCGAACCAGGGTGCGTTCATCATCGACGAGTTGACCGATCTGGTCGAGGAGGCGGTGCTGCAGGAGTTCGAGCGTATCAGCGAACGCGGCGGCGTGCTCGGCGCGATGGAAACCGGCTATCAGCGTGGCCGCATCCAGGATGAGTCTCTCTATTACGAAACCCTTAAGCACGACGGCCGCCTGCCGATCGTCGGCGTGAACACGTTCCTCAACCCGAATCCGCCGCCCGCCTCGACCACGCTGGCGCTCGCGCGCGGCACGGAGGAGGAGAAGCAAAGCCAGCTCACGCGACTTGCGAACTTCCACAAGGCGCACGCGGCCGAGGCGCCGGCGATGCTCAAGCGCCTGCAAGCCGCCGCGCGCAAGCATGAGAACGTGTTCGCCGTGCTGGTCGATGCGGTGCGCGTGTGCTCGCTCGGGCAGATCACCAACGCGCTGTTCGAAGTGGGCGGACAGTATCGGCGGAACATGTAGGCGCCGACCTGCCTGCAGGCTGCGGCTCGACGCCGGCCGAGCCCTCGGCGGACTATTCTTGCTTGGCCCGCGCGTCGCGCACCGCCGTCAGACACACATTCGCGGCCGGGTCGCTCATCGCGATCGCCAGCGCCTGCCGGCATTTGACTTCCGCTTCGTCGAACTTCTTTTGCAGCGCCAACGCTTCGGCCCAGGCGGTCAGCGGGGCAGGGTCTTCGCCGTCGAGTGCTGCGGCGGCGGCGAATTTATCGGCCGCGGGGGCATATTGCCCGGCTTGAACCAGCCACTTGCCCCAGCGCATCAAAGTTTCCGGCGCTTTCGGATCGGTGCGCCAGGCGCGTTCGAAGCTGGTTTGCGCCATCTCGGGCTGGCCGAGTTTGTCGAACGTCTCGGCCAGGCCGACCGCCGCGCGCACGTCGGTCGCGTCATTGCCGAGCACTTTCTGGAACTCGTCGCGTGCGGCCGCGAGGTTGCCCTGGCGCAACAACACGAAGGCATAGGTGCGGCCGACATCGTTGTCCGCGCGCCATTCTTCGGCCAAGTTGGCGAAAATCTCCGCCGCGCGCCGGTCGGCTTCGGCGCGATTGAGCGACGCCAGGCTCATGGCCAACAGCGAGGTCGTGCGCCAGGTCAAGCGCAGCGTCGTCGAATCGGCGGTGGCGCCGGGCTGTGATTTGGCCAGCAATTCCAGGGCGCGCTCGAATTTCACCTGCGCCGTGTCGTTGCGCCCGAGCGACAGATAGGTTTCGCCGAGACCGGCGACGGCGGCGGGATCCTGTGGTGCGACCGCTTCGGCGCGCTCATAGAATCTTGCCGCCTCGGCGAACTGGCGGCGCATCAGCGCCGTGCGCCCGAGATTGAGCAGCGCGGCGACATTATGTGGGTTCAGCTTGATCGCCCGCGTCAAGGCGGTAATCGCTTCGTCGATCTTGCCGGCCTGCAGATGTGCGGCGCCCAGATTGGCATAGGTCGCATCGTTGTTCGGGTTGAGCCGGGCGGCACGCTGGAAATGCTCGATCGCGCGCAGGTCGTCGGCGCGCCGCAGCGCCGTTTCGGCCAGGCCGACATGGGCGCTTTCGTTGAGCGGATTGGCGCGCGCAGCGAGGTCGAAATAGGCGGCGGCCTCGTCCCAACGCTGGCGTTGCAGGGCGATCAGGCCGAAGCCGAGCAACACGCGATCCGGCTGCGCCATCTGCCGCGTTTGCTCCGCGCTCAAAGTCGGCAGCGCGGCGGGCCGCGGTCCGGCCGCCTCGGGCAGCACGCCTTCGGATAGCCGCGCGCCGCTGGTATCGTTGCGCGCCGGCGGCTCCGGTTTTGCCGGATCGCCCAAACAGTGCGCGGCCGGCGGGTCGGGCGGTCCTTCGCGGCCGGTAGCGGAGGCGGGCGCGGTCATGCGCGGCAGCGCCGCCCGCGCGGCCTCTGCGGCGGCGGCCTGGGCAGTCAGGGCGAGATGAAAGCTCCGCAACGCCTCGTCCCATTTGCCCAACTGAATCTGCACGTAACCCAGGCGGATCAGGGTCGCCTCGCGGCGCCGCGCGACATCCGCCTGCAGCGTGCATTCCAGTTTGCGCAATTCGTCTGGCGTCGGCGCCGCGAACGCGGTCGCGCCGCGCGCCGCCAGCGCCGCGGCGGCGTCCCCGACCAGTTCGCGAATCTGCCTCGATGCGCCGGACCAGACGACGTTCGACGGATCGGCGGAGTGCGCGAGGGTCAACGTGTACTGCCCGTCGTCCTCGGTCACGTCGAGGCGATAGAAATGCTCGTACAGGCGGAAAAACTGCACGCCCGCGGCGATGAACGCCATCGGCTGCGATTTCACCCCGGCCAGTTCGATCGACGTTTCGCGATGGATCAGCCACGGCCGCGATGCCGGCGCGCGCACGTAGCCGTTGTTGATGATCGGCAGCGCCGGCAGGCTCGACGGCGCCGACGGCGTTGCGGCGGCAACGTAATACTGCATGAATATGCCGCGCAGCGTCGCCTCGTCGTAGCCGAGATCCTCCAGTTTCTTCGGAACCTTGCCGCTGTCCAGCAGGATGCGGTCTTCGGCCACGAAATACAGGCCCGCCGCCAGCACGACGACGAGGTAGAGCGCGCCGCCGACAATCACCCAGGCCAGCAGATCGAGGAACAGGTTTCCGGAATGCGCAGCGACGCGGCGCGTGCGGCGTAGGGGTGGCGCTGTCGCGCGCGGCTCGGTGTTGACGGATCGGCGCCCGTGCGCCGCGTCGTCCGCGACCCGGAACCGGGGAAACCGCACCCTGAAGCGCGGACGGGCGCTGGCCGCTTCACGGGCGGCTGCCTCGGGCGCTGGCGGTTGCGTGCGATCGCTATCGTTCATCTCGCCCCCTGGGCGAAGATTCTCGATGCCTCAAGTCTAACGTCGAATTCGGAGGCGGCATAGCGCCCGCATGGGCGACAAGATGGGCCGCGCCGCGTATGCTGCGCCGCCTGCCACTGGGGGCGTGCGAAAATTCAACGGGGACACGACGTGCCGAAAGTATTTCTCGACTACACGCAGGAAGAACTCGATCGTGCCTACGATCAACGGGCCTGGGCGCCGAATGCGCAGGAAGTCATCGCCGGCTACAGGACCGAGAGCGACGCGACCTTAGCGCGGCTCGGGCCTCCGCTCACGTTCGCCTATGGGCCGTCGCCCGTCGAGACGCTCGACGTGTTTCGCAGCCCGTCGGCCGGCGCGCGGGCGCCGATCCACATGTTCGTGCACGGCGGCGCCTGGCGCTTGTTGTCGAAGCGCGACAGCTATTTTCCGGCCAACGCCTTCGCCGGTCGCGGCGTGCATTTCATCGCGGTCGATTTCGCGCTGATCGACAAGGTCGATCTGGCGGAAATGGTCCGGCAGGTGCGCGCGGCGGTGGCTTGGACCTATCGGAACGCAGAGCAATTCGGCGGCGACCCGGAGCGGATCTTCGTTTCCGGCCATTCGTCCGGCGGTCACCTTACGGGCTGCGTGTTGACCACCGATTGGCGCCAGTTCGGCGTGCCCGAGACCGTCCTCAAGGGCGGCATGTGCGCCAGCGGCATGTTCGATCTGCATCCGGTGCGCCTGTCGGCGCGCAGCTCGTACGTAAAGCTCGACGATGCGATGGAGCAGGCGCTCTCGGCGCAGCGCAATCTCGATTTCGTGCACTGCCCGATCACCGTTGTGTACGGCGACATGGAAACGCCCGAGTTCCAGCGCCACGGCCGGGATTTCGCCGCCGCGTTAAAGGCGCGCGGCCTGCCGCACGAATTGGTGGTTGGCGAGGGCCTCAATCATTTCGAACTGGCGGCGACGTTCGGCCGCCAAGACGGTGTGCTCGCGCGTGCCGCGCGGCGGCTGATGCGCCTGGAGTGAGCCCCCCGGCGCGACATTGCGTTGCCTTGACCGGGCGGTGGCGCGTCCCGATAATCCGGCTCTCGAATACGTTGCGTTTGTCGCCCCCGGCGCGGCCGCGACCGCCCGCGAAGGATCAATCAATCATCATGCCCGATTCGTCGATCGGCGAGATCGCCGCCCCGCGCTGGGAAGGCGCCTACAAGGGGCCCATCCGCCTCGGCTCGCCCGAGCACCGCGATCTGTTCTGCCGCATGCTGCTGGACACGTTCGATCCCTATAAGCCGCAGGTCATCAACTGGCCCAAGCTGGAAGGCGACGCGCTGCTGCGGCTGACCTCGCTGCCGTTCTGGACCATTGCGGTCGAGACCGAAGGCCATACGGCCATGCGCATGCAGACGATCGCCGAGCATTCCGAGGATCGACTGATCGGCGAGGCGATCGCGCTTAACGCGTTCGAGGAGCGCCGGCACAAGGAAGTGCTGGAGAACATGGTCCGCTTCTACGGCATCAAGATCGATCCCGACGGAAACTACCCGCGGCCGGACCGGCCGGTCTGGGCCTATATGAGCACCGGTTACGGCGAGTGTTTCGACAGCTTCTTCTCGTTCGGCCTGTTCAAGGTCGCGCGGGATTCGGGCTTCTTTCCGAAAGAACTGGTCGAGGTGTTCGAGCCGATCATCCAGGAAGAGGCGCGGCATATCCTGTTTTTCGTCAATTGGGCGGCGTACAGCCAGCGCCGCGAATTCTTGCCGTTGCAGCCGTTGTTCGCCGCCGAGCGCTTCGCGGCGCTCTCGCTGAAGGCGTGGAACCGGCTGAAGTTCGCGCGCGGCGGCAAGAACAACAGCAACATGACGATGAAGGGCCACGAGGCGATGGGCATCGATCTGTCGCCGCGGTCGTTCCTGCAACTGTGCCTGGCCGAGGATACGCGCCGCATGGCGCGCTACGATTCGCGCCTGGTACGCCCGCGCATCATGCCGCGGCTGGTGCGCATGGCCCTGCCGTTTTTGCCGAAAAAATGAGCGATCGAAAGCACATGAACGATCAGACCAAGCCGCCGAAGCGGATCCAGAAAATCGTCGGCGACCAGTATTTCGAGGATTTCAAGATCGGCGACGTCTTCGGCACCGAGAGCCACACATTCGCGGAAGACGAGATTGTCGCCTTCGCGAAGCTCTACGATCCGCAATCGTTTCACGTCGACCCGGTCGCCGCCAAATCGAACCAGTATGGCGGCATTATCGCCAGCGGCTGGCAGGTCGGCTGCATTACGTTCCGGAAGCTGATCGATTCCGGATTCCTGCGTGGCGGCGGCATGGGTTCGCCGGGCTTGGATGAAGTGCGCTGGCATAAGCCAGTGCGGCCGGGCGATACGGTCTATCTCACCGCCAGTTGCACCAGCGTGCGCCCGTCGAACACGCGCACCGATCGCGGCTACGCGGATTTCCTCGTCGAGGTCTGGAACCAGAAGGACGAGCGGGTGATGTCGTACAAAGTGGTCGAAATCCTGCGGCGGCGATCGGCCGCGCAGGGGTAGCCCGCCCGTCCCTCAAGCTTCGACTCAATGCAAGTGTGCCGTGGGAGCATGGGGGGCATTGGAGCGATCGCAAGCTCCAACGCCCCGCCAACCTCGGCCGCGTGCGGCACGAATCGTCGCTCGGAAAGCTCAGATTGAACGCGACGGATCTTTCCGCATCACTTCGCGACGAGCGGTTTCAGCGTGCGCAGGTAGGCGACGAGCGCGTCCTGGTCGGCGGCGGAAATATTCTTGTAATAGGCGAACCCCATCGGTGGCTTGAGCTTCGAGCCGTCCCTGGAGATGCCCTGCGTGATCGCACGCTTGATTTCGGCGTCGGTCCACTTGCCGAGGCCGGCATCCGGATGCTGCGTGATGTTGCGCGCCACGGTGACGCCCCACGGTCCGCGGAACGGATCGCCGCCCAGGCCCACCTTGTTCTTGAAATCGCGCTGGCCGTTGGCTTCGAGCGGCGTGTGGCATTCGGTGCAATGGCCGGCTGCGTTGGCCAGGTAATGGCCGTACTTCACCTTGTCGGTGCGCGGCACATCCGCGACCGCGCCGACCGGCGGGCCGTAATCCTTCGGCAACGGCATGCGATAGACCGATTTCGGCACCACGTTCTTGACCGGCTCGACCGTGCGCAGATAGGCGACGATGGCTTTGACGTCGGTGTCCGACAGATCGCGGTAGAGTTCGATCGGCATGGGCGGGCCGATGATCGAGCCATCGGGCCGCTTGCCTTCGCGAATCGCCAGGATCAACTGCGCGTCGGTCCATTTGCCGATGCCGGTTTCCGGATCGGGCGTGATGTTCGATGCGTAGGCAGTGAAGGGTTTTTCGTCGAACTTGAGGCCACCGGCCAACACCTTGTCCATGATCGGGCCCTTCGGGCCCATCGGCGTATGGCAGTTGCCGCACGCAACGATGCTATTCATCAAATAAGTGCCGCGCTGCAGCAGCGTTTCCGCGCCGGCCGTCGAAACGAATGCAACGGCGATCGCGGCCGCAAGGCCAACTCTAAGCTTCGAAATCATATGCCCCTCCTACGACGAGACGTTCGTCGACGACCGAAATATAATCGCGCGCGCGGACCGGCGCAAACGAATCGCTCGCATAATTCGATTCGTCGACCGCCATAAGGTTAACGCAAGAAGCGGTCGAGGATTTGGCCGGGCGCGTTTTCATGTTCGACGTAGTTGTCGCCGTCGTACACGAGTATGCCGTTGACCCAAACGCCTTGGACGCCGAACGGGTCGCGGATGACGCGTGTCTCGCCGCCGGGCAAATCGTGCACGCGGCGCTTGGCTGACACCCCGACGCGCGCGGGATCCAGCAGCAGCAGGTCGGCGGCCATGCCGATTTCGATTTTCCCGCGATCGGGGATGCCGTAGCGCTCGGCGGGCAGGGCAGTCAGCCGGCGCACGGCGTCCGGCAGTGTCAGGCTTTGCCGGTCGCGCACCCAGTGGCCCAGCAGGTGCAGGCCGAATCCGGCATCGCACATGAACGCCAGATGTGCACCGGCGTCGGACAGGCTGATGATGCCGTTGTCGTGGCGCAGCAGCGGTTCGACCTTGTCGTCGTCCGCATTGAGCAATTTGGCGGTGAAAACGGTCTGCAAATTTTCGGCAAGCGACACGTCGAAGAACAGGTCGACCGGGTCGGTGCCCGTCTCGGCGGCCACGTCGCCGACCGTGCGGCCGTCCAGTTGCGCGTGTTCCGGCCGCATCGTCTGGGCGAACTCGACGCGCCGCCAGTCGCCGTAGAACAGCTTTCCTTTCGCCGGCGCGGCCAGTTGCGCGCGGAACCGGTCGCGGAACTCGGGGTCCGCCAGTGCGCCGGCCACGGTGGTCGGGTCCGCCGCGCGCAGATTCTCCCAGATTTCCAAACTGCTTAGCGGGTAGGCATTGGCCAGCGTAAAATCCATGCTCAGCGGCTGGCACGAGGTCTGCCCGTAGACGCGATGGCCTCGGCCGCCGGCGGCTCGGCATTCCTCGAGCATCGAGATCGCGCGTTCGGGGAACGCGTCGTTTTGAAACACCGAGGAAAAAATCGCCGGGCGGCCGGTCTGCGCCGCAATCGATTCGAGAAACGCGACGGTGGTCTGGGGGCCGGCGGTCATTTGAAACACGCCGGCGCGCGACGCCAAAGCTCCGGCCAGGGTGGCGATTTCCCGTTCGGTCGCCAGACGCGACGGCATCGGCACGCCGCCAAAACCATTGTGATTCTGGCTATGCGACGAGGCAAAGCCGATCGCGCCCGCGTTCAAGGCGTCGTCGACCAATGCGTACATGCGGGAAATTTCGTCGTCGGTCGCGGCGCGCTCGGACGCGGCGTCGCCCATGACCACGCTGCGCACCGTCGAATGGCCGACCAGCACCGCGACGTTCGGGTAGCTGCCCTTGCGGCGCAAGAGGTCGAGATATTCGCCGAAGCTTTCGAAGCGCCAGTCGATGCCGGTTTCGAGCGCCGCCAGCGCCAGGCCTTCGACTTCGGAGAGATTGCGCGCGATTGTGCGGCGCGCGGCAGGCGGGGCGGGGGCGATCCCGAACCCGCAATTGCCGGTGACGACCGTGGTTACGCCCAGCGACGGCGACGGCGAGGCCGTCCGATCCCAGGTCAGCTGCGCATCGTAGTGGGTGTGGACGTCGACGATGCCTGGCATCAGCAGCATTCCGCCGGCGTCGATTTGCGTTTTCGCAGGTTCGGCCAACCGGCCGATGGCAACGATGCGCCCGCCGGCGACCGCAACGTCGCCGGCAAACTCCGGACCGCCGCTACCGTCCGCGATGCGCGCGTTGCGGATCAGAAGATCGAACATGCGGTGCAGCCAAGCACAGCTCGGGCGGCCCGGCAATGCGCCCGGCGGCCCAACGAAAACGGCGCCGGTCAGGGCGCCGCGTCCGTTTGGGCACTCGAGGGAGGGAGCGTACTCAGTGCGCGAAGAAATCCTGCGGGCGGCCGGGGAATTCGGCCAGCACCGCGTGCATCTTTTCGAGCGCGCGATTCTCGATCTGGCGGATGCGCTCCTTGCTCACGCCGAACTCCTCGCCGATCTCGGCCAGGGTCAGTTTGCGGTCGTCGAGGAAGCGGCTCTCGATAATCTGTCGCTCGCGCGCCGACAGGCTGCCAAGCGCCTTTTCCAGCCACTCGTTGCGCGCGCGGGCGGCGCTTTCGTTCTCGACGATGTCGTCCGGCGTCGGCGCGGTATCGGCCAGCAGGTCCTGGATTTCGGCGGTTTCGTCCTGCGCGAGCGGCGCGTTCAAGGACTGATCGGGCCGTGCCAGATGCATTTCCATGCGTTCGACGTCGGCGACGGTCACGTCGAGCTTGGCCGCAATCGCCACGCGGTCGTCGGTGGTCAGGCTGCCGTCCGGGCCGGTGCCGAACTTGGCGCGCAATCTGCGCAAATTGAAGAACAGGCGACGCTGCTTCGGCGTGGTCGCGGCGCGCACGATCGAAGAATTGCGCAGGATGTAGTTCTGGATCGAGGCCATGATCCACCACGACGCGTAGGTCGAGAACCGCACGTCGCGGGAGGGGTCGAACCGCTCGGCGGCTTCCATCACGCCGATATTGCCTTCCTGGATCAGGTCGGCCAGCGGCAGCCCGGAGCTGCGGAAGCCCGAGGCGATCCGCACGACCAGCCGGCCGTGGCTTTCGATCAGTTCGTGCAGCGCGGCGCTGTCACGTTTCTTCAGCCAGCGGCGCGCCAGCTTCGCTTCATGTCCGCGCTCGAGCAAGGGCGCGCGCATCGTCGTGGCGATGTAGCGCCGGTTGCTCCGTTCGGTCTCCGATCCGCCAAAACTGGCCATTACTGCCTCCGGGACTGGGTATTTGATATCGGGTCGATATTATCCACTTGGGCTAATTCGGGCAATAATAATTTCGAGTCGAAAAACTAGCGATTCGACAAGGACATAGCGATAACCCCAGGATTCGGCTATTTTTCCCTCCGGTCTGG
>JBFWYO010000029.1:0-47616 GCA_050186335.1 Alphaproteobacteria bacterium
GTTCTGCTCGATCATCCGCGTACCGCCGAATACATCGTCGAAAAACTATGGCGGGAATTCGTCTCCGAGACGCCGGATCCGATCGAAGTCAGACGTATCGCGGCGCGTCTCAAGGCGCGCAACTACGATATCAAAACCGCCCTCGGCGAGTTGTTCGGCGTGCCTGCTTTCTGGGCGCCGGAAAGCCGCGGCAGGCTGGTGCGCTCCCCGGTCGAACTTGTCGTCGGCACGATGCGTCTGTTCGGCATCAAGCCGTTCGACGGGCAGACGGTTTTCAACATCGGCACTGCGCTCGGCCAGGACGTCTTCGCGCCGCCCAACGTCAAGGGCTGGCCCGGCGGCAATGCCTGGATCGCCTCAAATACGCTGATCGCGCGCCAGCAACTGCTGAATCGACTCACCCGGCCGCAAATTGCGCTCGCCGAGACGGATGATGTTCGTCGCGGCGATGCCCGTGGCGGCGATATCAGCCGCGATGATACCGGTCGCGACCAAGGCGAAATGCGCCCGCCGCCGGCCACGCCTCCAGGCCGGCAAATGCGGCCGATGCGAGACCTCGCGGGCGGCAATATCGAGGCTTGGATCGAAAGCTTGCCGGCGCAGCTTAGATCCGCCGAAGCGGTGACGATGCTCCTGCTTCCGACAGCGCCGGTCCACAAACCGGACGACATGGCGGACCCGGCGCGCTTCGTGCGCGCGCTCGTCAATGATCCGACGTACCAATTGAAATGAGACGATGACGCCCACCTTCCATCGCCGCACTTTTTTGCAACTGGCGGGCGCCGGTGCCGCCCTGTTGGTGACGCAGCGCGCGACGCTCGCGCAATCGGCGAAGCCGGCTGCCTGGCGGTCGGACCGCACGCTGGTGCTGGTCGAATTGGCCGGCGGCAATGACGGGCTCAACACGGTCGTTCCATATGACGATCCGGCATACCGGCAATTGCGCCCGCGCATCGGAATTTCGCGCGATCAGATCCTGCAATTATCCGATCGGCTCGGTCTGCATCCCGGCTTCAAGCCATTGATGCCAAGCTGGCAAGCAAAGGATTTCGCGGTGGTGCTTGGCCTTGGCTACGAAACGCCAAATCGCTCGCACTTTCGGTCGCTCGATATCTGGGAGACCGGCTCAAACAGCAATCAGATCCTGTCGACCGGATGGCTGGCCCAATTGCTCGCCGGGCAACACCGCGCACCGAACTCGCCAGCCGATGCGATCGTCCTCGGTGGCGAAGAGGGCGCGGTTACCGGCCAGAACATGCATACGTTGACGATGCGCAACCCGGAACGGTTTATCGAAGCCGCCAAGGCGACGCACAGCCCCGAAAGGACGAGCGATAATCCCGCGCTTGCGCATATCCTGCGCGTCCAACAGGACTCCGAACGTTCCATTCAGCGACTCAAGCAAGTGTTCGCAGCTGCGCCCAGCCTCGGCGTCAGTTTCCCCGCGACACCGCTCGGCCGGCAGTTGGACGTTGCGGCGCGCCTGATCGCGGCCCGATCCGGCGTTCCGGTGTTCAAGACGGCGCTCGGCGGATTTGACACGCATTTCGCGCAACCGGTCCGGCATGCCAGCCTGTTGCAGCAACTGGCAGAGGCATTGGCGGCATTTCGCGCGGCCATGATTGTCGTCGGTGCCTGGGAGCGCGTGCTGTTGCTGACCTATTCCGAGTTCGGCCGTCGGGCAGGCGAGAACGGCAGTAATGGAACCGACCATGGCACCGCGGCGCCGCACTTTGCCTTGGGCGGCAGGGTGCGCGGAGGGCTGATAGGTATGCAGCCCTCGCTCGCCGATCTTGCTGACGGCGACCTGCGCTACAGCGCCGACTATCGGACAATGTATGCGGCTGCGGCCGAGACGTGGTTCGCGCTGCCTCATGCGCGCCGCTCACTGGGCGGATTCGCACCACAGCCGATCATTCGCGCGTGATACACCGTAGCGAGAGAGAATTCTCCGAGCAATCCAGTAATCGCTCTCGGCTGTCGATCGAACTCGCCGCCGGTCGACTATTGCCGCGAAGCCGCGCTCGTAACCATTTGCTAACCGAAACTGGAGTCAAGAAGGGACGCAGGGAACATTCTGTAATATATTTTATCCATCGGCATTTTTTTGCCGGCCATGAAAAGGAGCGGAACATGAAGGAGCTAGACCTGCGAATCGTCGCCGCAGCGTTTTTTGCATGCATGGCGCCGTTACCCGCACTGGCGCAGGCGCCCCAAGCGGCGAATTTGGGCAAGGTGCATTTTCCGACCTCGTGCGCACCGCAGGCGCAGGCCTTGTTCGATCGCGCGCTGGCCTATCAGCATTCCTTCTGGTACCGGGAATCTTTCGCCGGATTCCAGCAGGCCTTGGCTGCCGATCCGCGTTGCGCGATCGCGTACTGGGGCATCGGCCAGGCGCTTCTGTTCAACCCGTTCATAACGACGCCGCAGAAGAACCTGGCTGACGGCTTGGCCGCCATCGAAAAGGGCCGCGCGTTGCCCGCGAAAACCGAACGCGAGCGCGACTATGTCGATACGATTCATGCTTACTATCGCGATCACGACAAGCTGGATCAAGCGACCCGCATGCGCGCCTACCTGACCGCAAGCGAAAAGCTGGCGCAGAAATATCCGAAGGACGACGAGGCTCAGATCTATTACGCTCTGGCGCTTGGCATGGCCGCTTCGCCGAACGACAAAACCTACGCCAATCAATTGAAGGCGGCGGCGATTCTAGAGCCGATCTCCAAACGCAGACCGCAACATCCCGGCGTCGCGCATTATCTGATCCATGTCTACGACTATCCGGCGATCGCACAGAAGGGCCTGCCTTCTGCGCAGCGTTACGCCAAGATTGCCCCGGCCGCGCCGCATGCCCAGCACATGCCGTCGCACATTTTCACGCGCGTCGGCTATTGGCAGCAATCGGTGGTGTCCAATTCGATGTCGGCGAAGAGCGCCAAGGCTCAGAACGAGGCGCAAGACCAGCTGCACGCCATGGACTATCTGGTCTATGCCCATTTGCAGATGGCGCAGGATAAGGCAGCGCGCGCCGTGCTCGATGAAGCGCCGAACGTGACCGGCAATGTCGCCGGATTCGCCGCCGCATTTGCGCTTGCGGCAATGCCCGCGCGCTATGCCATCGAGCGCGGCGATTGGAGCGCAGCGGCGGCATTGACGGTGCGCCCGAGCAGTTTTGCGCAAGTCGACGCGATCACGCATTTCGCGCGCGCTTTGGGCGCGGCCCGCACCGGCAAGCCCGAGGCGGCGAAGGCCGACATCGCCCGACTCGGTGAACTTTCGGAAAAACTCCGCCAGGAGAAGGTCCTCTACTGGGCCGAACAGGTGGATATCCAAAAGCAGGTTGCCCAAGCATGGGTACTGCTTGCCGAAAATAAGCGGGACGACGCGTTGGCCGCGATGCGCGCGGCTGCCGACGCGGAAGACCGCACGGAGAAGCACGCCGTGACGCCGGGACCGTTGGCGCCGGCGCGCGAATTGCTCGGCGACATGCTGCTGGCCACCGGCAACGCGAAAGACGCTTTGATCGCCTACGAAACCACGCTGAAGAAAGAACCGAATCGCTTTAACGCGCATGCCGGGGCGGCCAAGGCGGCGATGCAGGTCGCGAATCCGGTCGTGGCGCGCCGGCACTATGCGCGCATGGCGCAGATCGCCGCCAACGCGGATACGGTGCGTCCGGACTTGGCTGCGGCGCGTGCCGAGATTGCCGTTAAACGCTAGGGCAAAGTGCGATCAGCCGATCCAGTGCTTTGACGCATGGTTCAAGCCGGCGCGCGAACGACTGCGCGCGTCGGCGCGTCACTTCAGGATTTCGGGCAGCCAGGTGATCAAGCCCGGGAAGACTGTGAACAGGAACATCGCAAAGACCGTGATCCCGGTGAATATCCAGCCCGGCTCGAACAGCTGGCTGAGGCGGATTTCCGGCACCGCGGCCTTCAATGCGAATAGCACATAACCGAACGGCGGCGTGATCGCGCCGACCACCATGTTGATCAGGAACTGCATCCAGAACCAGACCGGATCGAATCCGAGCGGCTTGAGCAGCGGATCGTAAATCGGTATCAGCACCATCATCAGGCCGATCTGATCGACGAACATGCACATGATAAACGGCAGCAGCATCATCAGGAAGAAGATGAGCCATCGATTCTCGTGCATCGCGCCGATCGCATTGCCCAGTTCCTGAATCGATCCGGTGAACGCCAAGATCTGGCCGAACAGGATCGCGCTTGCCATGATGACCAGAACGACGGCCGACAGCACCGCGGAGTCGGCGGCCGCCACCAGATAGTCGGAAAGCTTCATCTTTCGATAGTAGAGCGCCTCCAGGAATGCGGCCATCGCACCCAGCGCCGCGGCTTCGGACGGCGTGGCCATATCGAACATGATCAAGCCGATACTCACCACGATGATCAGCGAAAACGGGATCATCCGCAGCAACGCGACCACGCGCTCGCGCGCGGTCGGTCGTACGTAATCCTCTTGCGGCGCCAACGCCGGGTTGGCGGCAACGCGGAGCGCCACATAACCGACATACAGGAGCGTCAGCACAATGCCGGGGATAATGCCGGAGATCAGAAGATCCGAGATCGAGACCGTCGTGGTCATGGTGCCGATGATGATCGCCAGCACGCTGGGCGGAATGATCGGCGCCAACAACGCGCCGCCCATCATCACCCCGGCGCTGAGGCCGACGTCGTAGCCGCGCTTGATCATCGGCCGCATCACCGAGCGGCCGAGCATCGCCGCAATCGCGATTCCCGAGCCGGCCGGGGCGCCGAGAATGGCCGAGAGCGTCAATGTCATGTGGTATTGGCGGCCGCGCACGCGGCCGATCAGCTTGTCGATCGAGCTGAACAGCACGTCGATCGAGCCCGAACGCATCAGCAACTCGCCCATCAGGATGAAGAGCGGTACGGTGGTCAGCGCCTCGGTGGTCGAGACCGCGTACACGCTGTTGGCGACCATGCCGAAACCGGCGCTGCCGAACAGCAGCATGACCGAACCGCCGACGATCAGGATGAAGCTCAGATAGACCGGCAATCCGGTTAGGAACAGCGCAATCAGAACCACCAGACCGATCGCGAGTGCTGCCATGGTGCTCATGCGGCGCCCTCGCGGCGCGCACGGGCAACCAAACCGATGACGTGCTCGGCCGGCCGGCCGTCGGTCAGCAGCAGACGGACATACCACAAGGCGGAATTGACGAAGCCGTAGGTAATGAATGCGGATAGCCACCATCGTGGAATCGTGACGTTGCCCGTGGTCACGATGTCCTGCGCGAACTGCCGGAAATTTTCCAGCAGGCTGATGTAGCCGATGAAGCCGCACAGGACGACCCCGAGGACAAGCACGATGCGATTAATCACGCGCGCGAAGCGCGGCGAAATGTCCGCGATCAGCGTCACCGCGATGTGCATGCCGGTGCGCACGCCGTGCGGCAGCGCCAGGAAAATCATCGCCAGCATCAGGAACGTTATGGTTTCGAGACTCCATTTCGTCGGCGCATTGAAGAAATAGCGCAGCACCACCTCCAAGCCATACAGAACCGCCATGGTAATGAGGCACAGTCCTGCTAGCAGGTAGCCGAGGTCGGTTACCGCGCTATGGGTTTTGCCAAGTAAAGTCTGGCGCGCCGCCGCCGCAGTGTCGTCGCTGGACATTCGTCTCCCCATTTCGGCCGGGCATCGCGCTCGCGTCGCGTTCTTGCACTCGCGCAACGTCGTAGCCGGCACGTCCCGCCTCGCGGATTCCGGCGCTGCCGTATGCCGAGCAAGCGGTGCGCCGTATTCCGTGGTTCGACTATCGTCCGGTCGATTGCCCCGATCAATACCAAAGCCGGCCACGTACGTCGGAACCGGTCCGCGTAGGCCCCCGCATCGCTTCCGCGAGCTTCGCCGATACGCTATCTTTCACGGTAAGGATCGATCGTTTCGGCGATCGCCGGTCGGATCGCGCGCGGAATTGACCGCCGTGGGGCGCCCGGCCCGCACTGTCAATGTGCGGCCGAACCGATGGAGCCGATGACAGGCGAGATGCTGCCTCGACGCAGCGAATGAGACAAAGGGAGGATTGCATGAAGAAGCATATGCTGCTGGGGGCGCTGGCTGTCCTGGCCGTCGGCGCGGCGCCGGCCGCGCAGGCGGAGAGTTTTCGTCTGTTGAACAGCTGGGACGCGAATTTCCCGGCCACCAAGGTCATCACCGTGCCGTACATGGATGCCGTCAAAGCCGCATCCAACGGTGCTATCACAATCACCATGTCGGGCCCGGAAACCGTGCCGGCGTTCGAGCAGTTCCAGCCCCTGCAATCGGGCGCTTTCCAGCTCCTGATGTCGCACGGTGCCTATCATTACGGCGCGTTCGGCATGGGTTTGGCGGGCGACGCATTCAAGAGCGACTCGGCCGCGCGGCGCACGACCGGCGTGTTTCAGGCGCTTGACGAAGCCTATCAGAAGAAGGGTCTCAAGCTGATCGCCATGCCGATGCACAAGGAAGGCTATCAGTTCATCATGCGCAAAGGTCTGCCGGCCGACGGCGATCTCAAAGGCATGAAAGTGCGTACGACGCCGGGCTATCTGGCGATTATCAACGCCTTCGGCGGCGTGCCAGTTACTCTGCCGCCGGGGGAAGTATACAGTGCGCTGCAGAAGGGCGTGGTCGACGGCGCGGCATGGCCGACCATCGGCGTGCTCAGTTTCCGTTGGTACGAAGTCGCCAACACGTTGGTGCGGCCGACCTTCGGCAACTCGACCTATCTGCTGTTCATGAATCTGGAAGCGTTCAAGAAACTCGACGCCGCAAAGCAGAAGATCATGCTTGACGCCGGCGAGAAGATCGAGCGCGACGCGCAGGCCACCTTCACCAAACTGACCCAGGATGAGGAGAAGGAGCTGCTCGCCAAGGGCATGAAGATCGCCCGCTTTGCCGATAAACATGCGGCGCAGATCGAAAAGCTGCTGGCCGACGGCGTTTGGGGTTTGGTCGAAAAGAAGGAAGGCGATGCCGGCAAGGCGTTTCGCGCGTTTGTCCTCAGCAAGGGCATGACGAACTGACGTCATCTTACTTGTCGACGGCATGGCCAAAGTGAAAAGGGGCTGCGCGCCGCGCCGGTAGGGCGCGTGGCCCCATTTTTGTTTTGAACGCTCGGTCGGCTGTAGGAACGAAATGCACGAGATGGCCGAAGCAACCTTGGCGCTGTGCGATTTGAGCGCCACCGAATTGCGACGACTCATCGGCGCCAAGCAATTGTCGCCGGTCGAATTGCTGGATGCTTGTCTCGCGCGCGCAGCACAGATCAACCGCCAGGTGAACGGCATCGTCGCCGTCGACGAAGCGCGCGCCCGGCGCGAGGCCAAGGAGGCCGAGGCCGCCGTGATGCGCGGCGACGCGTTGGGTCCGCTGCATGGTTTGCCGATGGGGATCAAGGACCTGGTGGATACCGCTGGGCTGCGCACGACTTACGGATCGCCGGTCTTCGCCCAGCATGTGCCCGATCGCGACGAAAGGTTCGTTGCCAATCTGCGTCGCGCTGGCGCCATCGTCTGCTGGAAAACCAACACCCCGGAATGGGGCGCGGGCGGTAACACGTTCAATTTGGTTTACGGAGTCAGCGGCAATCCGTTCGATCCTTCGCTGACATGCGGCGGCTCCTCGGGCGGCTCCGCTATCGCACTCGCGACCGGTATGCTGGCGCTGTGTCACGGCTCCGACAATGCCGGCAGCTTGCGCATCCCCGCAGCCTATTGCGGCGTCGTCGGCATGCGGCCGACGGCAGGGCGCGTGCCGTCGGAGCGGCGTCCGACCGGCCTGTCGCACCTGATGGCGGAAGGCCCCATGGCCCGCACCGCGCGCGATACGCTGATGTTGCTGTGTGCGATGGCGGAAGACAATTGGCACGATGCGCTGGCGACGCCGCGCGATCCTTCCCTGGTCCCGAACCCGCCGGAGCTTGATTTGTCGACGCTCCGACTCGCTTATTCGGCCGATCTTGGCGGCTTCGCGCAAATCGAACCTTCAATTCGCGATGTCTTCGCGCGCCGGATCGCCGCATTTCGCGGCGCGTTTCGGATCGCCGCGGAGGCTTCGCCGACCTTCGACGGCGCGGATCGCGCCTACGAGGTTCTGCGCGCGGTCAATTTTGCCGGTATCTGGACCGACCGGTTTCGCGAGCACCCAGGCCAATGGGGGCGGCTCGTCGGCGAGAATCTCGCAGCTGCCGCTCGGTTCACTGTCGCCGACGTGGGCGCGGCGCTCGTTCGTCACACCGCGATTTACCAGGCGGCGCAGGATTTTTTCGCCGATTTCGATTTGCTCATCACCCCCACGGTCGGGATTGCGCCCTGGCCCAAGCACCGGATCTACCCGAGCGCGGTCGGCGGTGCCGCCAGCGCCAATTATTTCGACTGGGTGCGCATCACTTACGCGATCACGTTGATCAACCATCCGTCGATCTCGATACCATGTGGGGTGGACGATCGGGGATTGCCGTTCGGGCTCCACATCGTCGGCCCGCGGCACGGCGATGCGTTTGTCCTACGCGCCGCGATCGCGCTCGAGGAGTTGTTCGCGCGCCAACCGGAATTGGGCCGGCCGAGGCCCGACATCACCTGGTTGCTGGCGCAGCCGGCCGACGATCCGCTTGGTCGGCCGGTGACGTAAGGTGGGATCCGTCGAACCACTTCGCGCTTTGACAGGCGGGGGAATTTGCCTCAATGATGCCGCAACGATAAACAGGCGAAAATTGTGTCGGGGAGGGTTGTTCGCGTGAGCGGTTCGACAATCAGAATTCACGACGTCGATATCGAATTGTTCGACGGCGGCAGCGGCCAGTCTCTGCTGTTCCTGCATAGCGCGCAGGGCTTCAGGCCAGATCACGCCTACGTCGGCCAGCTTGCCGCGCAACGCCGTTTGATCGCGCCGTCGCATCCCGGATTCGGCAGATCGAGCCTCCCCGATTGGATCGATAGTGTCGACGACATCGCTTATCTTTACCTTGAATTGCTCGATCGCTTGAACGTCCGGCGGATCGATATCGTAGGCTGCTCGATCGGCGGTTGGATTGCCGCGGAAATCGCCACCAAGGCGCCGGAACGGGTCAACAAGCTCGTGCTCGTCGGACCGGTCGGCGTCAAGGTCGGCCCGCCCGACAAGCTGGATGTTCCCGACATTTTCGTGATGGATCCGGATCAGGCTTTGCGTTTGACATATCACGATCCCGCGCGCTTCGCGCCGGCGCCGGCCAAGATGAGCGACGAGGAACTCGCCATCATGGTGCGCAATCGCGAAAGCCTGGCGCTGCTGGTCTGGGAACCGTACATGCACAACCCCAAACTGAAGCATCGTCTGCACCGCGTGACGGCGCCCTGTCTGTTTCTACGCGGCGCCAGCGACGGCATGATTTCGCAAGCCTATCTCGACGCATATGCGCGCCTCCTGCCGAATGCGCGTCTCGGAGTCATTGCGGCGGCCGGGCATGTGCCGCAGATCGAACAGCCGGCCGCTTTCGTTGCGGCGGTTTCGGCGTTTCTGGGCGAACCATGAGCTTGCGGTGCCGCCGCCGCGACTGCCCGTCAGGAGGTAACCGAGCATGAAGGCCTGGCATTTCAGCGAGAACGCGTATCCCTATCTGCCGCCCAAGGACGAGTATCCGTCGATACGCGTGTCCCTGCCCAATCGGCACTACGACCCCAAGAAGGGCGCCGATCTGTACGACCGGTTTCTCGACGAATGGGTGATCGCCGAGGAGGAGGGCATGGAGATCATGCTCAACGAACACCACCAGACCGCGACCTGCGTCGATCCGGCGGCGCCGTTGGTATTGGCCGCACTGGCGCGGCTGACCAAGAAGGCCCGCCTGCTCATCCTCGGCAATCCGATCGCCAACCGGCGGCAACCGGTGCGCGTCGCGGAGGAAATGGCGTTGGCGGACGTTTTGTCGCGCGGCCGCGTCGAAGCCGGCTTCGTGCGCGGCGTCCCCTATGAAATCTCGCCGGCCAACAGCAATCCCGTGCGCATGAACGAACGCCACTGGGAGGCGCTCGATCTGATCGTCAAGGCGTGGACCAGCCATGACGGGCCGTTTAGCCACGAGGGCCGATTCTTTCATCATCGCAACGTCAACATCTGGCCGCGGCCGTATCAAAGCCCGCATCCACCGGTCTGGATCAGCACCACCAGCGCGTCCGGCGCCAAACAAGTCGGCGGCCGCGGTTATATCCAGGCGACCTTCCTGACCGGATTCGACGAAACCAGGAAAATCTACGAATCGTACCGGCACGGCTGGCGCGAGGCCGGGCGAGGGCGCGACGTGCCGATCAACCGGCTGGCCTATGCGGCACTGGTCTATGTCGGCAAGACGGAAGCGGAAGCGCACGCCGGCGCGGAGAAACTGCTGTGGTACATCACGGCCAATAAGGTCTCGCCGCAGTTCGCCAACCCGCCGGGCTATGTGCCGGTCGCAGCCAACGTCCAGATCCTGCGCGGCGCCGAGCATCCGCTCAGCCAGTTCGCCAAGGGTGCAACCGTCGAAGGTGCGATCAATTCGGGCTTCATGATGGCGGGCACGCCCGATCAGGTTTATCGGCAGTTCCGAAAGCTCTACGATCATGTCGGCGGCTTCGGCCACCTGCTGATCATGGGCCAAGCCGGCTTCTTGGAGCATGCCGAGACCGTGCAAGGCATCCGCAATTTCGCTCGCGAAGTCTATCCGCGATTGAAAGACGAGTTTCCCGACTCGACGATTTCGGGATTCCACGAAGCCGCGACCGCGGCGGGATAGTTCGCGACCGGTGTCACACGTATACCGGAAAGCCGCCCCTCCGGGACAGGCGGCGCCACTTCTGTCAGCGGTTACCGGCCCACTGGGCTACTTGTCGGTCCAGTCGAAAAAGCGCGGCTTCGGCGTCGCCCAGACATCGCCCCAGAGTTGCTGTCCGCCGTCGACCGTGAGCACCTCGCCGGTGATGAATTTTGCCGACGGACCTGTCAGATAGACGCACGCATCGGCGATATCGGCCGCGTTGCCGGTGCGCCGCTGTGGATTCGAATCGCGCCGGAACTTCTCGCGTGCGACCGGGTCGTAATGCTGGAATCCCTCGGTTTCGATCAGCCCGGGCGCCACGCAATTGACGCGGATATCGAGCGGCGCCCACTCGACGGCAACCGTCTTGGACAGGTAAATGATGCCCGCGCGCGCCGCCGTCGAATGCGCCATGCCGGGAATGCCGCGCCAGACGTCGAGCACGATGTTGACGATTGCGCCCGCGAATTTCCTGTCGCGCCAACGCTGGGCCGCCGTCTGCATCATCCACCAGGTACCGTTCAAATTGGTATCAATGACGGCGAGCCAGCCCTTAGGCGTGTAGTCGATGGCCGCCTGGGGGAACTGGCCGCCGGCGTTGTTGACCACCACGTCCAGCCGACCCCAACGCAGCCAGGCGTCGTCGATCGCTGCGGCAACCTGCGCCGGATCCCGGATCGACATCGGAAAAGCGTGCGCAGTACCGCCGGCGGCCTCGATGCTCGCCTTGGTTTCGGCCAGCCGGTCTTCGCGCCGGCCGCACAGCAGGACGCGCGCGCCCAACGCGGCGTAGCGCTCGGCCGTCGCGCGGCCGATGCCGGTTCCCGCGCCGGTTACCAGCACCGCCTGGCCGGCAAACAGATCGGCGCGGAACGAAGTGATGTTCGGCCGATCGCCGCTATCGGTCGTGTCAGCCAAGGAAGTAACCTTTCGGGTCCAGTAGCCGTGCCGTTTCGATTTCGTCCGTGGTCGGCTCGGGTTCGATCGACACGTTGTCGGCGACCGGTAGCTTCCAGCCGCAGCCGGCCTGGGCGGCGGCAATCAGATCGGCCTTGCCGGTGCCGCCGCGCGCAAGCACATGCGTCAGCCGATACTCGCCGCCATGTCGTTGCAGTACGCCCAGCGGCGTGACGATGGTGTTCACCGCGCGGCCGGGGCTGGTGACGAAGTCGATTTTGTCGACTAGGCGCTTGGGCGAATGCGCGACGGTCACGAACACGTCGCTTGCGCCGCTCGCGATGTCGTTGCCGCCACCGGATCCCGTCAGCAGCATGCCCGGCAGATAATTGGTGTTCAGATTGCCGTGGCGGTCGATCTGCGCGGCCCCGAGCACGCCGATCGCGCGATTACGCGGGCCGGCAGTGAGGACGCCGAGCGTGGTGACGACGTCCGACAACATGGTGCCGCTGAACATGTTGCGGTAATTGAACAGAAACGGATCGGCCGGGGCGGGCAGGTAACCGAACATGCCAGCTTCGACCATGAGCGGTATCTGCGTGCCGTTTTCCTGTAGCCGCAACGCGGCCATCCAGGCGGCGAGCGACGAAATGCCGAGGCCGGCGAGGATTGCGTCGATGGCGCCGGCTTCAAGGCGTCGCGCCAGATGCCGCGTCGCCAGCACGACATGCCGTTCGGCCTCAGTTGCCGGCTGTCCCTGGCGCAACTTGGCGAGATGGCGCAACTCGAACTGCCAGCCGTCGTCGCGCGCCCGTCCGCGCAACGCGTGAATGCGCGTTTCGCCCAGCTTTTCCAGGTAATCCCAATGATCGACACAACCGGTCAACCATGTCTCAATCCACCGATCTAGCGCCTCGTTCGATCCGCCGGCTGCACGCAGTTCCTCGAGAAACTCGTAATCGTCCGGATAACCGCCGATCTCCGGTACCAGATCGCCGGGCAGCGAATTCGGATGACCGCCGAGCGGCACTTCGCTCACCGATGTCACCATGCGGCCCGGCACTTGAACCAGGGCTGCGTGGCGGCGGATGAACTCGGCGTCGACGATGCGCTCGACGGTGACGATCACGGCACGTTTGGCGGCGAACGCGGCCCATTTGTCGTCGTACAGCGGCGGCGAAACGATCGTGTTGCCCTCGATGTCCGCTGCCAGCCCGTGCACGAACGTCACGTCGGGATTGAACGCGGCGACCACCGGTACGTTGCCGCCACCAAATGGGTCCGCAATTTCCGCAAACTTGCCGTCCGCCGCGAGGCGCCGGCCGAGATCGGTGTCCGCCATCGAGCGTGTCGGCATGAACGGCAGCCCCATGGCGCCGGCCATCAGCCGTTGCGTCAGCGTCAACAGCGACCAATCCTCGAATTCCACGGTGCCCTTGCGCGCCGCCTCGACATAGACCGGGTGCGGGGCCGGCGAGGGAAACGTATAGGCGTGAATCGAAGCGATGAACTTCTTGACCAGCGCGCCGCGCACCAGCGGCGCATGCTGGTTGGCGATCGCCGGGGCGGCGATCGTGAATTCCGGCCGCCGGCCCCAGAACGCGCGCGCCATTTCGAACATTGCCGCGTTGGGCCGCGCCATCGAGCCGCCGAAATACAGGGTATCGCCGGGGCGCACGTGCGCGCGGACGGTTTCCTCGAGCCCGGCCAGCTTGGCCGGCCCGGACGCGCCGGCCCGCAGGCGGCGCCAGCGATCGCGGATTTTTTCCTCTCGAGTCACATTCGACCCCTTTCGCCGGCCGGCAATGCCGGGCCCCAGTTCGTCGGAATTATGATACAGAGCAAATGCTCTATTCAAGGCTCGATATTGGCAGGCGCGTAAAACGTAGTTAGTCTGGCGCCATGAAACGCAAGAAGACCGGCAAGAAGTCCGACAAGAAGAACGATCTGCCGCGGCGCGATGAATTTCTCGCCGCGGCGCTCAACCGCTTCGCCCGCTATGGGTACGCGGCCACGTCGACCCGCGATATCTGCGCCGACGTCGGCATCGTTCACTCGGCGATCTACAATTATTTCCCGTCCAAGGAAGCGGTGCTGCTGGCGATCGAATCGCGCGAAATGGCGCGCATGCAGGGCGGGCTCGATGCGCTGCTCGACAATTGCGCCGGAGCGCCGCCCCTGACGCGCTTGGCGCTGGCGATCCATTATACGCTGCGGGTTGCGGTCACCGGCCGTGCCGCCTGGCACCTGATGGCCGAGATGCTGCGGTCGCTGGCGTTGCGCCACCGCCTCGACGTGGTGATCCGGCGCGACCGTTACGAGGGGACGATCCGCGCGCTGCTGGAAGCCGCGATCGCGGCTGGCGCGCTGCCCCGGCAGGACGTGCGCCTGGCGTCGCTGCATATTTTCGGCATCGCCGGCGGCATCGCCGGCTGGTACCGGCCGGACGGCGAGTATTCGCCGGACGCGTTGGTCGAGCATTCCATGGCCGCCTGCCTGCGCCTGATTGGCGCCAAGCCGAGCGCGGTGGCGGCTTTACAGACCAATCGCTCTGCATTAGCGTCAGGGCCCGATTCAGCCGCCGCCGAAGCAAGAGGCACTCGTGCAAAAAGTAACCGTTGACGTTACCGACAGCATCGCCGTCGTAACCATTGCCAACCCGCCCCACGGCTATATGGACGACGAGATCGTCGGCGAACTGGAACGCGCCACGCGCCAGTTGGATGCGCGCGGCGACGTGAAGGTCATCGTCCTGACCGGCGGCCTGCCGGGCGTTTTCGTGCAGCATTATAATTTGCATGAACTGGAAGCCATGTGCCGCAAGCTGATGGCGCGCGGCGAATCGTTCGGCGAGCATCGGCACATTCCGGAGCGGCGCATCGACGTCGTATTTCGCCGCCTCGAGGCGAGCGCCAAGCCGGTCATCGCCGCGATTAACGGCAATGCCATGGGCGGCGGGTTCGAAATGGCGCTGGCGTGCGATTTCCGTCTCGCCCAGGACGGCGATTTCATGCTCGGCCTGCCGGAAATCCGTGTCGGCATGCTGCCGGGCGCCGGCGGCACGCAGCGATTGACCCGGTTGGTCGGGCTTGGCAAGGCGATGGAATTGCTGCTGCACGGCAAGCGCCTGTCGCCGCGCGAGGCGCTGGCGCAGGGCATGGTCCATGAAGTCACCGACGGGCCGGTGCTAGCGCGTGCGATCGAGCGCGCCCGCGATCTTGCGGCGCTGCCGGCCAAGTCGCTCGCACACGTGAAGCGTCTTGCTTACACGGCTTTGGAACGGCCGCTTTACGATGGCTTGGACCTGGAGCGGGCGTTATTTGTCGACCTGCTGGCATCGCCGGAGTGCGTCGAAGTGATGAGCGCGCTCAATCGGCGCAACGGGGATTTTCGTACCCTCTGAGCGGCTTTTTGCGAGCCGGCGAATCCCCACTTTACAGAGCGGTCGCTCTGGAATAGCGTAATTCCAATCGGCAATTCGTCATGTCTTAATAAGCGGATAGTGGGAGGAGTGAACATGCATAAAATGACACGTCGCATGCTGTTATCGGCCATGGCGGTTGCTGCCATCGGCCTGTCCGGACCGGCTTTTGCCGAAAAAGCCCCGGTCAAGATCGGCTACATGATGCCGACCAAGGCACTGTCGGGCAAGGAAGCGGTGCAGGGCGCCGAGCTCGCGGTCAAGATGATCAACGACGCCGGCGGCATTCTCGGCGGCCGTAAGCTCGAACTGGTGATTTACGACGACGCGTTTTCACCGGTCGAAGGCGTGTCCGCCGTGCAGCGCCTGCTCGGTCGCGACAACATCAAGATCGTCAGCGGCAACATCGGCAGCAGCGTGGCACTCGCCATCCTGCCGATCGTGCGCGCCGAAAACGCGCTCTATATGGCGACGATCCCCAAGCACACCGACGTCACCAAGACCGGCTATGACAAGATCTTCCGCCTGAACACCACCCCGGTCATGGACGGGCAGGTGTTCAACAAGTTCATCCTCGAGACGATCAAGCCGCAGAAGATCGCAATGATCCTCGAGAACAGCGACATCGGACGGCAGACCGAAGCGGTCATCAAACGCGCGGTCGCCGTACCGGGCGGCCCGCAGGTCGCCTTTGTCGGCTATTATGAACTGCAGCAGAGCGATTTCAGCGCCGTCGTCACCGACGCGAAAGCGTCGGGCGCGGATGCGCTGTATGTTTCGGGTGCCACGGTTGAGCAATACGCCAACGTGATCCGGCAAACCCGCGAGCTCGGCTATAATCCGAAGCACAAAATGCTGCTGCCCGGCCTCTTGAACAAGCGCGTCATGGAACTGGCCGGCGCCGCTGCCGAAGGCGTCATGAGCGCGGACATCTATTTCCCGGATCTCGACAATGCGCTCAATAAGCGGTTCGTCGAAGCGTTCCGCAAGGCCTACACGAACACGCCGGAGAAGGTCGAAGTACTCGGCTTCGAAACGCCGTGGATTCTCGCCAAGGCGATTGATAAGGCAGGTACGGCAACGGATCTCGGCAAGATCGCCGCCACCATCCGCGGCAATACGTGGGACTCGCCGCGCGGCAAGATCAGTTTCGATGCGACCGGGCAGGCCAGCGCCGAAATCCTGATCGTGACTGTGCGTAACGGCAAGATCGTGCGTAACTGATAGCGACTCCAGTCGGGATCCGCGGCGGACGGAGCGGCCACCCGCTCTTTCCGCCGCACCTTGCAGATGGATCTGCTCGCCCAACAATTCGTCAACGGCCTGTCGATCGGCATGGGCTATGTTTTCGTAGCCCTAGGGTTGACGCTGATCTTCGGCATCCTGCGCGTCATCAATTTCGCCCACGGCGAGCTTTATATGCTGGGCGGCTTGTTTGCCGTGCTGGGGTCTCAGCAACTGCAGTTGCCCTACGCGGGCGCGCTGGCCGTGGCGACCATCCTGGTGGCAGGGGTGGCCTGGGCGATCGACCGGTTGGCCGTGCGCCCGTTGGTTGAAACCAAGAACGGCCATTCGACCGTCTTGCTGAGTACGTTCGCGGTCAGTCTGCTGCTTTATCACGGCACCTTGTTCGGCTGGGGCCCGGCGCCACGCCGCCTGCCGGGGCTCGAGGATACCGCCACTTTGGGCGCGGTGACGATCAGCCATCAACGTCTGCTGGTCTTGCTCGCGGGCCTCGTGCTGCTCGTCGCGATCGAACTGATGCTGCGGCGAACGCATATTGGCAAGGAAATGCGCGCGGTCGCGCAGAATTCGTTCGCCGCGCGCGTGGTCGGCATCGACGTGGCGCGCGTCGGCACCTCGACCTACGTCATCGCCGGCGCGCTGGCCGGCATGGCGGGCGCGTTGCTGACGCCGGTTGCGCTGTTCACGCCGCTGATGGGGCAGCATGTCATCATCAAGGCGTTCGTCGTGGTGGTGATCGGCGGCATGGGCAGCATCACCGGTGCGGTGGTCTGCGGCCTCGGTCTCGGTGTCTTGGAAGCCATCGGCGGCAGTTACATCCCGTCCGGTCTGGTGCTGGCGCTGATCTATAGCTTGATGATCGTCGCCTTGCTGGTGCGCCCGCGTGGCCTGTTCGGCGGCGCGCGATGAATTTACCGCACTGGCGCATTGCAGTCTGGCTATTGGGCGCGCTGGTGCTGCCGCTGATCCTGCCGTCGGATTACGATCGCGGCCTGCTGGCGTTGGCGGCGATTTACGCACTGCTCGGCCTGAGCATGAATCTCACTTTTGGGTATCTCGGCTATATCAGTTTCGGTCATGCGGCGTTCTTCGGGCTCGGCGCGTATTTTGCCGCGCTGCTGAACATGAAGATCGGCGTCGATTTCTGGCTTGCTGCCGCTTTGGCGATGGTGCCGACGGCCGCGCTCGGCGCATTGATCGGCTTCGCATCGATCCGCATCGGCGGCGTCTATTTCGCCATTACGACGCTGACGGTCGCCGAAATTTTCCGGCTGTTGGCGGCGAACTGGATCGAGCTCACGCGCGGTCCGATGGGTATCGTGGTCCCGCGGCCGACGATCGGCATTCTCGACGCGACCGGGCTCGGCTTTCGGGCGTATTTCTTGATGCTGGTCATTCTGGTACTCGGCGCCGTCGTCTGGATGATTTCGCGGATGCTCGCCGGCGCCTACGGACGCGCGTGGCTGGCGATCCGTGAATCACGCGATCTTGCCGAAGCCGTCGGCATCTCGACCCTGCGCTCGCGCGTCGAAAACATCGCATTGTCGGGTGCGCTCGCCGGATTGGCCGGCGCATTGCTGGTGCCGCACGTGGCGATTGTCTCGCCCGATCTGTTCAGCCCGAGCAATTCGGCCATGGCGCTGCTGATTGTCGTCCTGGGCGGGGTCGGCACCTTGGCCGGCCCGATCGTCGGCGGCGTTCTGTTCGCCTGGTTGCCTGAGGTGTTTCGCGATATCGGCGATCTGCGGTTTGTCGCGTTCGCACTGCTGCTATTGATCGTCATTCGCGTTCAGCCGGACGGCATTGTGGCGCTGTTCAAGCGAATCCGACGCGCTCTGATTCGCCAGGATCACGTCGTGCGCGAAGCAAAATCCGCGCCCGCCGCCGGAATCGCAACCGAAACTCCCGCCGCCGCATCCGCGCCGCCGTCCGCCGTCACGATCGCCGACTCGCGATCGGTCGTTGAGAATGCGGACGTGCTGTTGACGGTCGAGCGGTTGACCAAGCATTTCCGCGGCGTCGAAGCGCTCACCGATGTCGGCTTCAGTGTCCGGCGCGGCGAGATTTTGGGATTGATCGGGCCGAACGGGGCCGGCAAGACCACTTGCATGAATCTGGTCAGCGGTTTCATTCCGCCGACTGCCGGCGAAATACAATTGTTTGGCAAGTCGATGCTCGGGCTGCCGCCGCATCGGCGCGCGATGCTCGGCATGGTGCGCACGTTCCAGCAGACCACACTGTATGGCGGTCTTTCGGCGCTCGAAAACGTGCTGTCCGGCACGCACCGGCTGTGGCCCGCGTCCTCATGGGCCGCAATCGTCGGCACCGCACGCTTTCGCGAGATCGAGCGCAATCGCCGCCAGGCCGCCGAGGCGGCGCTGAAGGAAGTCGGCATGCTGCATCGTGCGCACATCGCGGCGGCGGACCTGCCGTATGGCGAACAGCGCCTGCTGGCGGTCGCGCTAGCGCTCGCGGCGCAGCCGAAGCTGCTGCTGCTCGACGAGCCGGCGGCCGGGCTCAATCCCGCTGAAGCGATGCATCTCGGCGAGGTTCTTCGGGCATTGCGCGCGCGCGGCCTGACGATCGTCCTGATCGAACACAATCTGCGCCTGGTGATGAGCGTGTGCGACCGGCTGGTCGTGCTGCATCACGGTCTGAAGATCGCCGAAGGCACGGTGGCCGATATTCAGCGCGACCCGGCGGTCGTGCAGGCCTATCTCGGCGGAACGGTGGCGCCATGACCGTGCTGGCGCTCCATTCGATTTCGGTCACCTACGGGCCGGTGGTCGCGGTGCGCGACCTGTCGTTGACGCTGGCGCAAGGCGAGGCGGTGGCATTGATCGGCTCGAACGGGGCAGGCAAATCCTCGACGCTTAAGGCCGTTCTGGGCTTGGTTCCGCTGGCGAGCGGGGCGATCAAGCTCGCTGGCGCCGAGGTGCAGCGGATGGCATCGTCGGCGCGCGTGCGCGCCGGTATGGCGATGGCGCCGGAGGGCCGTCAGATGTTTCCCGACATGACCGTGGTGGAAAATCTCGAACTCGGCTACGGCCGGCAGTCCCGCAGTGGATTCGCGGCACTATGCGCGGAAATGTACGCGATCTTTCCGCGTCTGGCCGAACGCGCCCAGCAACGCGCCGGCACGTTGTCCGGCGGCGAGCAGCAGATGCTGGCGATCGCCCGAGCCTTGATGAGCCGGCCGAAACTGTTGATGCTCGACGAGCCGACGCTGGGGCTGGCGCCGCTGATGGTCGAACAGGTGATCGAAAGTCTGCGCGGCCTCAAGGCACGGGGTTTGGCTTTGTTGCTGGCCGAACAGAATGTGCAGATGGCGCTCTCCATATCCGACCGCGGCTACGTGCTGGAAACCGGCTCGCTCGCGGCGACCGGAACGGCGGCCGAGCTGCTGGCCGATCCGCGCGTGCGCAAAGCCTATCTGGGACTTTGAGAGAAGGAGCAACCATGCCGAAACTGCCGGTTTCCGCAATCGACCTCAGCGTCCGCCCGATGCCGCAGGAGATCGCCGTGCGCTACGGCGCGCTGGCCGAATATCGCCACGTCTGGCAGGAGATGTTCCATCGCGGCGAAGTGCTGCGCGACGGCATTCCGCTTTCGGAAATGATCGCGGAAATGGACGAAGTCGGCGTCGGACAGGCCGTCGTCAGCGGCTACGACGCGCGCAACACCAGCGGGCTCTATGTGGAGAACGATTGGGTCGCCGAGCTGTCGCGGAAACTGCCCGGGCGCATCGTTGGCGGCATCGGCATCGATCCGCTGGCCGATATCATGACGTCGCTGGCCGAAATAGAACGCTGTGCCAAACAGTACGATTTCCGTCTGGTGCGCATGTTTCCGTATGCGGTCGATCTGCCGCCCAGCGACCGCCGCTTCTATCCGATCTATGCCAAGTGCGTCGAACTGGATCTCGCGGTGTGGATGCAGGTCGGCCACACGGCGGGGCTGATGCCGTCGGATCCCGGCCGACCGATCTATCTCGATCGCGTGGCACTCGATTTTCCCAAGCTGCGCGTGATCGGCGGCCATATCGGTTGGCCGTGGGAGCAGGAAATGATCGCGATGGCGGTCAAGCACCCCAATATCTACATCTCCACCTGCGCCCATGCGCCGGAATATTTTCCGCCGTCGATCGTGCATTTCATGAAGACGCGCGGCAAACGCAAGGTGCTTTATGCCAGCAACTGGCCATACATTCCGTTCAAACGCTATTTCGAGCATTATCGCGAGCTGGGTCTGCCCGAGGATGCCGAGCGGCTCTATCTGCGGGACAATGCGCGCCGCGTGCTACGCCTGAGTGACGGCAAGTAGCCGGCGGTAAACCGCTGCGCGGAGGAGCGGGACGTGATTCTGATCGACTATTTCGAGAAAACGGCGCGCGATCGGCCGGACAAGGAATTCCTGCATTTCGTCGCGGCCGAAGCGGCGGACGATGAGCACATTACCTACGGCGAGGCGGAACGCCGCGCCTCGAGGATCAGCCGCGCCTTGGCGAATCTCGGCGTACGCAAAGGCGATACGGTTTCCATGCTGTTGCCGAATTCGCCGATCTGGTTGCTGATCTATCTGGCCAACCAGAAACTTGGCGCCGTCACCGGGACCCTGGATCCGGACCATACACCGAAGGAGCTCGAGTACAACGTCGCCCATTCGCAGGCGCGCATCCTGATGGTCGATCGCAAGCATCTGGAGAAAGCGCGCGCCATCCGGGGCCAATGTCCAAAGCTGGAAACCGTCGTCCTGGTCGACGACGACGCGCCCGATTGCGTTTCGCTGTCGGCGGCGCTGGAATTGCTGGCCGACACGCCAGCGGCGCGGGACCCCGCCATTTCGCCGGACGATACGCTTTACATCATGTTCACGTCGGGGACGACGAGCGGCGTTCCGAAGGGCGTCCTGCATCCGCAGCGCAGCCTGATTCACGGCATCGGGCCGTACCGCGAGCTGGTGCCGATTCTGCCGGACGACCGGTTGATGCTGGTAACGCCGTTGTTTCATGCCTGCTCGATGTACTGGGGCGTTACGCTGACGATATTGGCCGGCGCATCGCTCGTGCTCGCCGAGCGATTCAGCGGCACGCGGTTCTGGGAGCAGGCGCGGCGCGGCGACGTTTCCGTGGTCTGGACGATGGGGACGGTCGGCGCAATTCTGCTGCAATTGCCGCCGAGCGAGGCGGAGCACGCAGCCTGCAAGCGTGTGCGCACTTTCTTTGGGGTCGGCATCGGCGCGCGCGAGAAGGAAGCCCGAACACGCTGGGGCTGCACGATCGTCGATGGGTTCGGCATGACCGAGACGGCCGGCACGGTGACCGATGCCGACAGCTTCGACAACGCCGAGCCGTTTCCGTGCGTCGGCAAGCCGGTTCCCGGGATCGATCTTCGCCTGATGGACCCGGAGACCGGGAAGTTCTGCGGGCCACGTCAGTACGGCGAGATCGTCGTCAAGTTCGGGCAGGGATTTTCCGGGTACTTCAACAATCCCGAAGCCGAAGCGGCCTCGATTCGCGATGGCTGGTTCCACACCGGCGACCTCGCCTACCGGGACGAGCGGGGGCAGTACTATTTTGTCGATCGCCTGAAGGATATCGTGCGCCGCGGCGGCGAGAATATTTCCGCACGTGAAGTCGAACAGGTTTTGCTCGGCTATCCCAAGGTCAAGGAAGCGGTCGTGGTGCCGGCGCCGCACCCGATTTACGGTGAGGTCGTCATGGCGTTTCTGGTGCCGCAAGACCCGAGCCACGTCTTCACGCTTGATGAGATACGGGCGCACTGCGCCGATCGTCTGGCGGCGTTCAAGCTACCCGCCCATGTCCGCACCGTCCGATCCGAAGATTTGCCGCGTACGCCGACCGGCAAGGTGCAGAAATTCAAGCTTCGGCCGAAGCAATCGCTGCCGGATGCGCCAAGTTGAAGCCTATCGGCGTATTCGCATGAAACTTCCGCAGTTCTGCGGGGTTAATCGGTAGTTCGTGCAATGCAATCGGTGCGCGACTCGCTGCGCAACGGCTTTGGGCTGGCATCCGACCGTCCAAATTGGTACGGATCGGCAAATTCGCATTTCCAACTTCAACGCTCGCGACGCGGAGCCTTCGATCGATGCAGGCACTATTCATCGGCCAATCCTATATCGACGTAACGTTCCTGACCGATCGGATGCCGACCGGCGACGAGAAGCATGTGGCGTCGTCCTATGCCGTGTCTTTCGGCGGCAATGCGGTCACCGCCGCCTTCGCCTGCGCGAAACTCGGGATCGCGCCGGATCTATTGGCGACCTTGGCCGACGATTGGCTCGGGCATATGTTCCGCGAGATGGCAGCGAAATACCGCATCGTCGTTCACCCGCGTAAGGTCAAGACCTCGTCGCTATCGTTCATCATGCCGAAGGATGGTAAGCGCGCCATTGTCCGTTGCCGCGACGAGGACTATCTGGAGCCATTTCCGCGCCTCGACTTATCGGGCTGTCGTGCCTTGCATGTCGACGGGCATCAGGCCGACGCCGCGATTCATTATACGAAGGCGGCGCGCGAACTCGGCATTTTGACGTCGCTCGACGGCGGCGGACTGCGCTCGAACACGCACGAATTGCTGGCTTTTGTCGACGTCGCCATCGTCGCCGAGCGGATGTGCGAGCAGATGAAGCTCGAGCCGGCGGCCATGCTCGATTATCTCAAGGGCCGCGGCTGCAGGATCGGCGGCGTTACGCTCGGCGAGCGCGGCATGCTCTGGTACGACCAGACGGGGCGAGTCGGAGAACTTCCTGCACTCGAAGTGCCGCCGAACCGCGTGCTCGATACCAGCGGGGCGGGCGACGTGTTTCATGGCGCGTATGTGTATTCGTATCTGGCCGACGCGACGAAAAATTGGGAAGCGCATTTCAGCTTCGCGCGCGCGGCGTCGGCATTCAAGATTCAGCACCTCGGCAACGAATCGGGGCTCCCGGCGCTTGCCGATATTGCTGCCATTCAGCGGGAGTTCGTCGCCGCCGGATAATGTCGTCGAGCTTGTCTACGGGGCGGCCGGCATCCTGCGCAAGTCGGCAAAGCGGACCATGATCTTGCGGGTATCGTCCCACAACGCCAGGCGCGTTGCGTTGAGCCCCTGCCAGAAACCGATCTGCGCCGAATCATGCAGCTTGGCGAAGCGGCGATGGCAGGCTTCCAGTTGATAGTTCGGCACCCGCGTATCCATGTGGTGGATATGATGCAGGCCGATATTGCCGCTGAACCATTGCAGCACCGCCGGCAGCTTCAAGTGCGAAGTGGCGGTGAGTACGGCATGCGCCGGGCTCCACGTTCTGTTGTCGACCCATGTCGTGCGATCGAACTGGTGTTGAACGAAGAACAGCCAAGTGCCCGCGATGGAGGCAAACAGCATGATCGGCAAGTGCACCATGGCGACCGATAGCCAGCTTGTCGCCAGGCCGAGCGCAACGACGCAACCGGCCAGCGCGAGATTGGTCCCGTGAACGCTGCGGCGAAGGTCGCCGCGCTCTTTCGGCGTGCCGATCGGAAATCTGTAAAGCACCAGAAAAATCAGCGGCGGAATCAGCAGGAACATCACGAACTGGCTGCGGCTTAATCGGTACAGCAGCCGCCGGCCTCGGCTCAGGGCAAGATATTCCTCAACGGTAAGGCATTTGGAATAAAGGTCCGTTGTCGTCCCGCGCCGGTCGAGGCAGTTCCACTTGGCGTGATGGCCGTTATGTTCGTGGCGCCAATTGGCATACGGCGTCAGCGTCACGATGCTGCACATCCGGCCGACCCACGCATTGGCGTGGCGTGAACGGAAAAACGAGCCGTGCCCGCAATCATGCTGGATGATGAATACGCGCACCAGGAAGCCGGCTGCCAGGAGAGCCAATCCCAGCGTCAGCCAATAGCTGACGTCCAGCGTGTAATACATCAGCCACACTGTGGCGCAATATGGCAGGAAGGACGTTGCGATTTGCAGAACGCTTTTCCATACCACGGGATCACGATGAGGGTCGGTCACTTCAGCGCGCAATGCACTGATGCTTGTCGGCGGCGCGCGTCGGATCACTTATTTTTCCTATTGATCGCAGGTTGATCGCGCATCGATGGGACGTCCGTGCGCGCTTCCACAGCATGTCGGCGTCGACGCCTGCAGATCGTTATTAAATATTATTTGGTGGTCCGTTGTCGGCATTTCTATATGGCGAGGACGCTTTTTTTGCCGCGTGCCCCGGACCGAGAGCCTCGAAAACGCCATAATCCGACGTTTTCGAACGACGAAAGCTCGAATCCGCTCGATTCAAGTCGCTGGACGGGAACTCGACGACCCAAAACGCGCCGGATCGAGGGTGGTTCCATGCATATCCGTCGCCCCAAAGTAGGTCTTTGCGACCGCAGGGTCACGCGCCAGTTCCCCGGCGCTGCCGGCGCCGGCAATTCGGCCGAGCGCCAATAAATACCCGCGATCCGCCAGACTCAGGCCGAGCCGAACGTTTTGTTCGACCAGGAGAATTGCCATCCGCCCCTCACCTTTAAGCCGTGCGAACGCGGCGAACAGTTCGCGCGCCACGATCGGCGCCAGGCCGAGGCTGGGTTCGTCAGCGAGCAGGATTTCCGGTTCCGACATGAGCGCGCGCGCCAATGCCACCATCTGTTGCTCGCCGCCGCTCATGGTGCGCACCGGCTGCTTGAGCCGCTCGGCCAAGCGCGGAAACATATCCAGTACGCGTGCGAGGTTGGCTTGCGCGCGCGCATGGGCGCGCCGGGGATATGCGCCCATGGCTAGGTTTTCGGCCACCGTCAGCGGACCGAACAGGCGCCGACCTTCCGGCATCAAGGCGATGCCGGCCTCGACGATGCCGGCTGGCGACAGGTTGCGCAATTCCTTGCCGTGCAGGCGAACGGCGCCGCTGCGCGCGCGCAGGATCCCGGCCACGGCGCCCAATAATGTCGTCTTGCCGGCGCCGTTGGCGCCCAGAATCGCCACGGTCTCGCCCGCGTCCACGCGCAGCGTCACCTGATGTAGCGCCTCGTGCTTGCCGTAGGCGACGCTCAGGTCGGTTACTTCAAGCATCTTCGACCCCGAGATAGGCGCGCACGACGGCGGGATCGCGCAGCACGTCTTCGGTCCGCCCGGCGGCGATGCAGGCGCCGGCGGTCATGACCACCGCGCGGGTGCATAGTGCCCGAACGGCGTCCATGACGTGTTCGACCAGAACGATCCCGATGCCCTCGCTCGCGATGCTGCGTACCTGCGCGATCGCCTGGTTCATTTCCGCCGGACTGAGACCCGACAGCCATTCGTCCAGCAGCAGCACGCGCGGACGCGTCGCCAACGCGCGCGCCAGTTCGATCCGCTTCTGATCGATGTAGGTCAATTGGTCGGCGGACTGCGCAGCTTTGTCGGCCAATTCGAGCAGCCGCAGCAGGCGCTGCGCCTCGCCGCGAGCCGCCGCGAAGCCACTCGGATCGGCGCCGAACAGCGCGCCGGCCATGACGTTCTCCAGCACCGTCATGCCGGGTAGCACGCGCACCAACTGAAACGTGCGATTGATGCGTTTGCGCACACGCAGGTGATTGGCGAGCCGCGTTACATCCGCGCCGGACAGGCGGATGCTGCCACGGTCGGCGCGCAGCGTGCCGGCGATCAGATTGAGCGTCGTCGTCTTGCCCGATCCGTTCGGGCCGATCAGGCCGAGTATTTCGCCGGGTTCGAGCGCGAACGACAATTCGTTCACCGCCAGCAAACCGCTGAAGGATTTCGTGAGGCCCTCGATTTCGAGCAATGCCGTCACGGTCAGGTGCCCTCCGGGCGCTGCGCCGCTGTACGTTTACGCCGCCGCCAGAGCGTTTCGGTCGCGCCCGCAAGCCCCTGCGGCAGCACGTAGATCACCGCCATGAAGACGAGGCCGAGCAATATCACATAGCCCTGCGGAAAGCGCGTCGACAGCAATTCGGACAGGATGGCGAGCGGGATCACGCCCAATGCCGGACCCCACAAGCGTCCGATACCGCCGAGCAGCGCCATGATCACGACCTGCACCGAGACGTCCGGGTTGAACGCGATATTCGGATTGATGTAGTTCCAGCGCGGCGCCATCACAGCGCCCGTCGCGGTCATGAACAGCGCCGACAACGCGAACACGGCAAGCTTGGCGCGCGGTGTGTCGATGCCGACCTGGCGCGCGACCTGTTCATCCTCGCCGATCACCCGCAAGGCGAAGCCGAGCCGCGACCGCCCGAGCAGCCAGCCGGACAGGTAGACCAGAATGGCGAGCCCGAGCAGATGATGATAGATCGCGACGTTGTCGAACTCGACGCTGACAAAGCGGCCGAGCGTCCGCGTGTTGTTGATTTCCCACCAGATGGTCAGCTGCCGAACCAGCTCCGTGAGTCCGAAGCTGAAAATGACGAAGTGCATGCCGGAAATGCGCAGCGTCGACAGCCCGATCAGCAACGCGATCGCGAGGCCGATCGCCAGCGCTACGGCGAACACGGCATAGAGCGGCAGAACTTCGCCTAGCACCGCCACGGTGTATGCGCCGACGCCGAAGAACGCCGCGCTGGCCAGCGAAATATACCGGGTTGCGCCCGAGAACAGCACCCAGGCGGTCGCCAGCACGACGTAGGCCAGCGTGTTGATCGCAAACGACAGCGTGTAGTCGGACAGCAGCGACGGCAGGGCGGACAGCAGCATCACCAACAGGACAAGTCCGAACCCGACACCCGCGTTACGTGCCATGTCAGCCGGCCCGAAACAGGCCGCGCGGCCGGAACAGCAGGACCAGCAGGAACAAGGCGAAGGCCACCGCCAGCGTCAGCCCGCCGTCGACGAAGCGGCTGCACAACGCCTCGGCCACGCCGAGCAGGAGACCGGCGAGCAGGCTGCCCATCATGTTGCCGACGCCGCCCATCATCATGACGACCAGCGCCTTCATGGTGAATTCGACGCCGACCGTGGGGTCGAACGACAGAAACGTGCTGACCAGGGTTCCGGCCGCCGCGACCAGGGCGCCGCCCGCCGCGAAGGCGAGGGCGGCGAGCCGCTCGGTCTCGACCCCCATCAGGCGCGCGGCGAGCGGATCGATTGCCATGGCGCGCATCGCCGTCCCGGTCCGCGTGCGGCCGAGCAACAGGCCCAACGCCAGGGCAATGAGCCCGGCGGCGGCGAACGCCAGCAAGCGATTGGCGGGAAACGTCGTGTCGAGAAAATGCACCGGAAAGTTCAGATAGGAATAGGAGCGCAGGTTACCGCCGAAACTGACCATGGCGCCGCCTTTGAGCAGGTACAGCAGCCCGAAGGTGCTCAGTATGGTCTCGGCTTCCAGTTGCTCGCGCGAACGGGCGCGGCGCACCAGCGGCACCATCAGATAGCGGAACAACAGCCAGCTCGCGCCGAAAGCGACCGGCACGATGAGCAGCAGCCCGAGCATCGGATCGACGCTTGCCACTGTCACCAGGAAGAACGCGGCGAAGGCGGCGCCCATCAACAACTCGCCATAGGCGAGATTCATGATCCGCGCGACGCCGTACTGCAGGTTGAAGCCGAGCGCGACCAGCCCGTACATGCCGCCGAGCACCAGTCCGCCGAGGACGACGTCGAGCAGTCCCATGGCGATTCAGTCTCGGCCGCGAGTCGTGCGGCGCCTAGGCGGCGCGTGCTGGTTCATTTTGTCCACGGGCGCCCGTGCCCGGGCAGGGGCTCACCAGGGCGGCTTGGGGAACGTCATCGCGCTGGCGCCGAGCATGTCCGCCGGTTCGACGCCGACGAACTCGCCTTTCTGCCATTGTCCGACCCAGAACTGTCTGCCGCGGATTTGCGTCTTCAAGTCGATGTCGCCGACGATGGTCTTGAATGATGTGCCGCGCAGTGCCGCGTGAACCTTCTTGCGATCCAGCGATCCCGCCGCCTCAATCGCCTGCTCGAGGCATTGCAGGCTGGCGTAGGTCACGGGCCCGGCCCAGCGGTCTGGCGTTGCCTTGGTGACTTCGACCGACCGCTTGAAATAATCCTGCACGCCGGCAACGCTCGGGTCGAAGCCGCCGATGCCGAGCTGTCCTTCGAGCTTGGCGCCGAACTTGCCCTTGAATTGCGCGAAGGCGGTGCCGACCGCGGTGTAAAACAGCTTCGAATTGTAGCCGAGCCCCTGCGCGGTCCCGGTCAGCATGAACGTGTCCGGCGGATAGCTGAAGGCGATCAGCGAATCGGCGCCGGACGCGCGCGCTTCCTTGAGTTCGTTGGAAAGATCCTGCGTCGTCAGCGGGTAGGTCTTATCGACCGACAACTCGAAGCCTGCGCTCTTGAATGCCGGCACGGCGGCCGCGCGCAGCTCGACGCCGAACTGATCGGCGACGCTGAGCAGCGCCACCTTGTTGTTGATCTTGCCGGCGGTCTTGAGTTTGGCGACGGCGCCGACCAATGCCTGCGCCGCGTCGCTCGACGCGCCAAGGAAAAAGAACAGGGTCGGAAATCTTTTGACCAGGTCGGCCTGCCCGTTGGTCACCGCCGTCACGGCCAGCTGCGAATGACTGTGTTTGCGATACACCGGCGCTACCGCCAGGCTCATGCCGGTGCCCCACGGCGGCAGCACGAAATCGGCCTTGTCCTCGGTCATCAGCTTTTCGGTCAGCCGGATTGCATTCTCCTGGCTGCTGCCGTCATCGTATTCGGCGATCACTTCGATCGGAATCCGCTTGCCGAACTCCTTGACCATGATGCCGCCGCGCGCGTTCACGTCGTGCACCCACAGGCGGTAGTTCGGCAACGTGGTGATGCCGGCGCCCGGCGCGAACGGCCCGTTGAGCGAAATCGCATATCCAAGGCGGATCGATTTCGGCGCTTGTGCGCGCACGGCGCGCATCGGCCCCGCGACCGCGCCGACGGCGGCCGCGGCGGCGGAAATCTTGATGATGTGACGGCGACTGATTTTCTTCATGTTGGCCTCCTCCCGAACCCTTGAGAACGAGTTCCGTCCGGCCTGGCCATGAGGGGCGCAGCCTGATCGACCCGTTTCCTGTCCAAATAATGCTAGGCTGCCGGTTTGGGCGAGTCCAATGGGAAAACAGCCGAAACAGGAACCGGCGAGCGGGTTAACCCATTGCGATGGTCGCGTGGCGGGTTCCGGCCACTTAGCCAGGGCCGGATTTCCTCAAACCTCCTGCAACGGCGGCTGCACGCCCGGCGGCACCGGCACTTCGAACACGTTCAGGGTCATCGAAACGAGTGCGTAATAGCCGAGCACGCCGACCAATTCGACAACGCCGGTTTCGCCGAAATGGCGGACCACGGACCGATAGCGCGCATCGTTGACGCGCTTTGTGGCGTAAAGCTCGGCGCAGAAATCGTATACGGCGGCCTCATCGTCCTTGTCGAAGTTCGGCCGCTTGTTGGCGGCGATAGCGTCGACGATCGGGGCGGCAAGGCCGGCCTTTAGCGCCAAATCGGCGTGGATGTGCCATTCGAACTGCGCGGTCCAGGTGCGTCCGGTGAACAGCACCGCAAGTTCGAATATGCGCGGCGGCAGCGAACTCTTGAAGCGTACGAATTCGCCGAGGCTTTGCGCCCGATCGGCCAGTTCCGGGCTCCGCATCCATGGCCAGAACGGGCCGCCCAGACTGGCGCGCGGACCGCTGGCGATTTTCTGCACCACTTCGCGCTGCCGCGGCGTGAGCTTTTCCGTTTCGATCGCACCCAAACGAGCCATCGCATCGCTCCAGATTGTCTTACATACGAACTGCGTTGCCGTTATGGCGCGGCGCGGTGGCGGCGGCAAGGGGCCGAATACACGGGCCCGATCGGTGCGGTTGGAAGCTATGCCGGCAGTCGGTCGCTATGGCGGCGACGCCGACGCCCATCTATTCTGGTACGCGGTTGCCGCGTCACGTCATCGATGAGCCGAAAATGTCAAATGCGTTGCTTCCCACCACCGTGGTCGGCAGTTATCCGCAGCCGAACTGGCTGATCGACAAGGCTCGCCTGGCCGGGCGCGTGCCGAGAACCCGCGCGCCAGAATTATGGCGCATCCCCGAGGCGCAGCTCGAGGAAGCGCAGGACGATGCAACGATTGTCGCGATCCGCGATATGGAACGCGCCGGTATCGACATCGTGACCGACGGCGAAATCCGGCGCGAGAGCTATTCGAACCGTTTCGCAACGGCGCTCGAGGGCGTCGATATCGAACGACCCGGCTCAATCGTCGGTAGAACCGGCGTGCGCATTACGGTGCCGCGCATCGTCGGGCCGATCAGGCGAACCAGCCCCGTCGAATTGCGCGACATGACGTTTCTACGCGCCAACACGGACCGGATGACCAGGATCACCTTGCCCGGCCCGTTCACCATGGCGCAGCAGGCGCAGAACGAATTTTACGCCACCGACGAGGAACTGGCATTCGCTTTTGCCGACGCCGTCAACGCGGAGGTCCGCGACCTGAAAGCGGCCGGCGCGGACATCGTGCAGTTGGACGAGCCTTGGCTGCAAGCGCGGCCCGAACAGGCGGCGCGTTATGGGGTTCTTGCGATCAACCGTGCGCTGGCTGGGATTTCGGGCCCGACCTCCGTCCATCTCTGCTTCGGCTACGCCCATACGGTGACGGACAAGCCGAGCGGCTATTCGTTTCTGGGCAAGCTCGCCGAGTGTACGGCGACGCAGATTTCCATCGAGGCGGCACAGCCTAAAATCGATCTCGGCGTGCTGCGCGACCTCGCGCCCAAGTCGATCATGCTCGGCGTGATCGATCTCGGGACCCAGGCGGTCGAAACCGCGGCCGACGTTGCCGGCCGAATTCGGGCGGGGCTCGAACATGTCCCGGCCAATCGCCTGATTCCCGCGCCGGATTGCGGTATGAAGTATATCGCGCGCGAAACCGCGTTCGCCAAGCTGAAGGCCCTGGCCGACGGCGCCGCCATCGTGCGCAGGGAATTGTCGTAGTTCGCCGGGTGCTAGTCGCCGAGCATCGATAGCGCCGCCTGGCGATCGCTCGGCTTGAGACGCATGAACATGGTGCGTGCGCGCTTGATATCCTGTTCGAACCCGCTTTCGGCCGCAGCCTTGAGCGCCAAGGTGGTGGCATGCTGCGGCCCGCAAATGAATTCCAGCGCCTTGGCCAGACGTCCCATGGCCGCTCGGTCGATCTTCAACTCGTCCAATTCAAACTCCTCGGTTCATCGATCGCGCGCTTCCTCGCCCGCACGGAATATATTGTAGCGGAAACAGCCAAGCCGAATACCGGCGCCGCTGCAGTGGATCGCCGCAATGATGCATGGCTTATGGCCGGTCGGTCACGAAGAATTCGACGAACACCTTGTCGTAGCGGCGCACGAGCAAATCCCTAACGATGACGTTGGTCATGGCGACATCCTCCCAGACCCCCGGCGCGGTCATGACGCGCAGCGTCGTCTGCGGCACGGCCTGCACCTGAAAAAAGACGTCCCAGTTCATCGTCGATTTGAAATCTTGGGCGCCGTCCGGAAATGCCGGATTCACGCGCGTGCGCCGGCCTTCGCACCGGCTGACGTCGATGACCGCATGGCCCGTCGCCGCTTCATTCTCGGCATCGCATTTCAGCAATTGGCCCTGAAATGTCGGGTGCCGCAACTGCAACTGGCCAAGCTCTTCGGCACGCACGTAGCGCCGATTGCCCGAACGGTCGAGCGTAAAGACCTTGATTTGCGTCACTGCGAGTTCGGGGCTGAAATGCTCGGCGAAATTGTTTTGCACATCCTTGACGTTGAACCGCCACTGGCTGCGGATACGCGCGAAATCGTTATCGCCGGAGCCCGGCGGGTGTAGATTGACGACGCATTCGGCGCGCAGGTCGATCAATGTACCCGGCGGTAGCGTCTCGATCGGCCGTCCCGTGGTGCACAGGCGCCAGCGATTGAGCTCGATTAGCGCTGCCTCCGAGCATTCCGTCTCGCCCGCGTTATTCGGGCCCAACATGCGGCACTCCTCGGCGACGAAATTGATTTGGCGCACGAGCCTGAGAACCCCGCTGACCACCTTGACGTGCGCCATGGGCGGCGAGGGGTTTTGGCTGGTGCCCGGAATCTGGGTCGACAGCGGAATGTTCAGATCGCGCGACGCCACGACGGCCAGGTGAAACGAGCTGTCCGCCTCGATGCGAAACCGACACAAATAGGCGGTCCACGGCAGCAGGCTGCCGGGGTGTATGCCGCCGCTACACAAACTTCCGTCGACGGCGCGGGGTGTGCAGCCGGTCGTCAGGCCGACCGGCGGGTCGCTTGCATCTTGTTTCGCCGGCCCATCGGTGCAGGCTATGAGCGCCATGGTCAGGCCGGGCGGCGAGGGAAAAAAGCCGCCTTGGAAGAAGCTGCGATGCAGCGGGAATATGTCGCCATCCTTGACTGCGAGGATTACGTTTCGCGGGCCGGGCAGCGTCACCGCCGAACTGTTGATGGAAATCTGCCGCACGCGGCGTCCGCTGTCGGTATACCGATCCGGCGCGCGGCCCGGGTCGAATTTTTCGTTGGAGGCAGTAAGGGTAAAATTCCGCACCGCCGGATTGCGTAGAATTGCCTCGTACGACAGTCGCGCCTCGCCGGCCTTGACCCAAATCACGGGCGCCACCGGAAACTTGTATCCGGCGCCGGGATCGGCGGAGTTCAGCGGCCCGGCAGGAATGCCAGGCGGTATCAGCGCGGTGACGAGTCGGTTGCCGCGGTCGCCACCGTCGTCGAAATGGGTATCGCTGATGTGCGGAATGATGAAGCTCTCGCCGTGCGGGCACGGCGAAATGCCGCTGCGGCAGCCATATGTAATGGCCTGGGTGCTGTCCAACGGCAGGAGGTCCGGCCGCAATCGCGACTGGAACCAGACGGCATCAAATGTGAGATCGTCCAGCTTGATCGTTTCCTGACAGCTGAAAGCGCTTACCGAAAGCGCTGCGACGCATGTCATTACTGCAATCCGCCGATGGCGATCTCGCATCGTGTCCCCCTTCGAATCCGCCGCATTGCGATTGTGCGCCTGAGCCGGCACGGCGCCAGAGCAACTCGCGCCTGAATCGAATCGCCCAAGTCGCAATCACGCTATTTAGGTCGGCGATTTTGACAAGCTTGCGCCATTCGGAAGGCAGCAGCAAGTGACCGCGTCGCGATCCCGCGCCGGGAACCGGCTCTGGGCAAATGAAATATGGTTAAATCGGTAGCGCGTGAACATACTTGACCTGCTGCAGTGCAAAACTGGATTCGATTGTCGTCACACCGGCAACGCCGGTCAGTTTCTCCTTGATGAACCGTTCGTACGCCGCAACGTCCTCGACGACCACGCGAAGCAGGTAATCCCGTGGACCGGTCATCAGATAACATTCCAGCACTTCGGGCCAGGTGCGCACCACCTTTTCGAAATGATCGAGCAGGCTGCGATCGTGGCTGCCGACCTTGACCTGTGCGAACACGCTGACCGGCACGCCGACCTTGGCCTGATCCAGCACCGCGACGTAGCGGCGGATGAAGCCGTCCTTTTCCAGCCGGCGCCAGCGGCGCAGGCACGCGGTCGGTGAGAGCCCGACCTGATCGGCGAGATCGGCGTTCGACAGCCGGCCGTCGGATTGCACCGCCCGCAAGATTCTGAGATCGATTGCATCAAGGTCCAATTTTAGCATAACTAACCATTTTATTGGTTCGATTCAGTTCAAATACACCATTTTTGACCGCGCATGGCGCGTATTTTGACCGAAAACGCTTGTCAGGCGTGGCTAAAGTGCCGGCCAGACCGAACATCGGACCCGTGCGCGAAGGCGCGGAATGCCCTGTTTTGGTTCAAGTCGCAGCCCTTTCGTTCGCCAGGAACCGCCGCCCATGGAGCCGAACCGTTCGCCCGTCGTGCCCGAAACGTTGCCCCTGTCGGGAGTCCGCGTCTTGGAACTTGGCAGCACCGTCGCCGGCCCTGCGGCCGGTCGGTTGCTGGCCGATTTCGGCGCCGAAGTGCTCAAGATCGAAGCGCCGGACGGCGACCATCTGCGCACCTGGGGCGAGCCGGCGCCGGACGGTACGTCGTGGTGGTTCAAATCGCACAATCGCAACAAGGTATTTCTGTCGTTCAACCTGCGCGACGAGGCCGACCTGAAATCGGTTCAGGCGTTGGCCGCATCGAGTGACGTCGTGCTGGAGAATTTCCGCCCGGGCCAGCTCGCCAAATGGGGCCTCGGTTACCGCGAATTGTCGGCGCGCAATCCGCGCCTGGTGTACGTGTCGATTTCCGGCTACGGCCAGGACGGGCCTTATGCGTCGCGGCCGGGCTTCGGCCACATCGCCGAAAGCATGAGCGGGTTTCGCTACGTGACCGGCTTCCCCGACCGGCCGCCGGTGCGCGTGGGGCTTTCGATCGGCGACGAGATTGCCGGTCTCTATGCCGTCATCGGCACCATGATGGCGCTACGCGCGCGCGACCGCGACGGTGTCGGCGACCATGTCGACATATCGCTGATCGAATCCTTGTTCAGCCTCACGGAAAGCGTCTTGCCGGAATACCGGCATGCCGGCGTGGTCGCCGAACGGTCCGGCAATCGCTACGGGCGCGCGGCGCCGAGCAACACCTACGAGACGCGCGACCGGCAGTTTCTGTCCATTGCCGCCAATTCGCAGCCGCTGTTCCACAAACTTTGTGCGCTGCTCGGCCGGCCGGAGCTTGAAAAGGACCCGCGCTTTGCAAGCAATCCGGCACGGGTTGCGAATTGCGTCGAACTGGACGAGATTATCGGCGCCTGGGCGGCGTCGATCGACCTGCAGCCGGCGCTGCAACGGTTGAACGATGCGGGTATTCCGGCCGGGCTTGTCTATTCGATCGCCGACATCGCCGCCGACGCCCAGTTCAAGGCGCGCGGCGCATTGGCCGAGGTGCCGGATGAATTCGGCGCACCGATCGCGACGCCCGGGCTCGTCCCGCGCCTGTCCCGCCACCCGGGCCGCCTCTCGCATGCCGCGAAGGCGATCGGCGCCGACCAGGCGCTGCTGGCGAAACTGCTCAACCGCACCGGATCGAGCGCGACATGAATACCGGCATGAACCGACACGTCGAGATCGTCGACGTGACGTTGCGCGACGGATTGCAGGACGAGCCTGTTTTCGTGCCGACCGACGCAAAACTAAGTGTTTTGGCCGCGCTGCTCGACGCCGGCCTGAAATCCGTGGAGGTCACGTCCTTCGTCAATCCCGCGCGCGTGCCGCAGATGGCGGATGCGGAGACGATGATCGCCGGTCTGCCGCGCGGCGTCGATCCGGTTGCGCTGATCTTGAACGGCCGCGGCTTCGAACGTGCGGTTGCGGCGTTCGATGCGGCGGGGCGCGCACGCGGCGAGTACGCGCTGGCGTTCGTGATCTCCGCCAGCCCGCGCCACCATCGCAGCAACAGCAACCGCGATATCGCCGAGACGCTGGCGGAATTCGCGCCGATCGCGGCGCGCGCCGCGGACATGGGCGTGCGGCTGCATGCCGCGGTATCGTGCGCGTTCGCCTCGCCCTGGGACGACGAAACGATCACCGATGCCGAAATGCTTGCCATCGTGGATAGTTTCGACAAGGGAAGGTGCGCGCTGATTACCTTGTGCGATACCGTCGGCAAGGCGCAGCCCGATGTCGTGGCGCGGCGTGTGGCGCAAGTGGCGCGGCGGCTTGGCCGGCTGCCGGCGGTTCACTTGCACGGGTCGGCGACCGCCGTGGCCGACAATGTCCGCGCGGCCTTGCGCGCCGGCGCGCGGCGGTTCGAGGCGGCGCTCGGCGGCCTGGGCGGTTGCCCATTCGCCCCCGACGCGCCGGGCAACATCGACATTGCCGTGCTCAACCGGATTCTCGACGCCGAGGGCTATCCGACCGGGCTCGACGAGATCGCCTTGGATCGCGCCGCCGCGCTGCTGTTTACCTGCCTGCGCGACGCGCCGAAACTGCCGAAGCATCTGCCGTTGGCGTCCTGATTGTCCGGCCGCGTCGGCTGCAATAGCCCCAGATAAAGCGCTGGTATCGCACGGCGCGATCCGCGATCATGGCTCGTTAGAGCTCGATAGGATTTGCGAGATGCCCAAGAAAACCGAGCGCGACGTGTCGTTCCTTCGCCCGCCCACGGCGGCCGATTTCGATTGCGATCTCGAGCGCGCACGCCAATCGGTCGTTGCCCTCAAGGCGGACGTGCCGGAAGACGCGTTCACCGCCGGTACGCTCGGCATCGAACGCGCCGGCAGCGGCGTCGTGATCGGCGACCGCGGCCTGGTCCTGACCATCGGCTATCTGGTGACCGAGGCGGAAAGTCTCTGGTTGACCACGTACGACAATCGCGCGGTGCCCGGCCACGTGCTCGGCTACGACCAGGAAACCGGTTTCGGGCTGGTCCAGGCCCTCGGCAAGCTCGATGTGCCGCCACTGCCGCTCGGCGATTCATCGGAGACGAAAATCGGCGATCCGGTGCTCATTGCCGGCGGTGGCCGGGCGCAATCGGTGTTTGCGCGCATCGTCGCGAAGCAGGAGTTCGCCGGTTACTGGGAATATCTGCTCGACGAAGCGATCTTCACGGCGCCGGCGCATGGATTCTGGGGCGGCACGGGCATGATCGGCCGAGACGGCAAGTTGCTCGGCATCGGTTCCCTGCATGTCCAGCAGGCGACCGGTCTCGGCTCGGCGCGCGACGTCAACATGATCGTGCCGATCGACCTATTGAAGCCGATCCTCGACGATCTGATGAAGTTCGGCCGCGTCAACAAGCCGTCGCGGCCGTGGCTCGGCCTGTATGCCGCAGAGAATGAAGGCAAGCTGGTGGTGATCGGGCTGGCCGAACGCGGCCCGGCAGCCAGCGCGGGCCTGCGCCAGGGCGACGTGATCTCGGGCGTGCGCGACGCGGAAGTGGAAACGCTGCCCGATCTGTTTCGCCAGATCTGGGCCAGCGGCCCGGCCGGCGCCGAAATCCCCATCGAAGTGAAGCGCGATGGGCGCACGATGTGGGTGCGCGTCAGGTCCAGCGACCGCACGAAGCACCTGAAAGGCCCCCGGCTGCAGTAGCGCGCTGGTCGCCGCCGGCTACGACGAGGCGGTCATTTCCATCCCGAGAAAGCGCCCGATCGCGGCGGCGGTCTGTTCCGGCTGGTCGACGTCCATGTTGTGGGCCGCTTCCGTGATGTAAACGAGCGTTGCATCCGGAATGGTGTTCTTAAGCAGTTGTGCAGCCTCAGGAGCGATCATTCGCTCTTCGGTGCCGAATAGGATCAAGGTCGGCATTGAAATTTCGGGCAATCGCGCGATCAACGGTTCGTCGCGGGCGACCAACCCATAGCGTTCGAGCGCGGCGCGATTGCCGCGTACCACTTCCTCCGGCTTGTCTTCGGGCGGCGCTTCGTCGGCGCGCACGTATAGCTGCCGCCGGAGGATCGCCGGGTCCTTGCTCGGCGGCTCCTTGAGGCCGAAGCCCGCCGGACATTCAAGCACCAAGCGGCGCACGCAGCGTGGGTAATCCAAAGCAAGCCACGCGGCGAGACGGCCGCCGAAAGAATGTCCGACAACGTCCGCGATCCCATCCGCAGTTGCCGCGGCGATAAACCCGGCGACGATGCCGGCCAGCGCGCGCAGCGATTCGATGCCGGCAATGTAGGCACTGCCGTCGAAACCGGGCAGCGCCGGCTGCAGAATTTGCGCCTGCTCGGACAGCACAGATGCGGCGGGCGAATGGCGCAATCCACCGGCGCCGTGCAGAAAGACGATCGGTCGGCCGCTTCCGGCGCTGCGATAGTTCACCACGCCACTTGATAGCTGAGCCGTTTCGCGGCGATAGTCGGACCACTGTCGCATGAGTTTCTTCCAATCTCGGCGGGATTCACATTTTCTTGACTGGCGATTCGCCGAACAACCCGGTCGGCCGGAATATCAGGATCAGGCATAAAGCGACGAGCGAGACGCTGTTCTTGACCGACGAACCCAGATAGGTCGCCGACAATGTTTCGGCGACGCCGAGCAGGATGCCGCCGACCACGGCCCCGCGGAACGAACCGAGCCCGCCAAGTGCCGCCGCTGCAAAACCTTTGATGCCGAGCGCGAAGCCGAGCTGCGCGCTGACGAACGTCAACGGTCCGACGAGGAAGCCTGCCATTGCCGCCATCACACCCGAGACGGCGAACGCGCCGACGATATAGGCCTTGATCGGAATTCCCAGCATCGACGCCATTGCGGGGTCGCGTGCGGCCGCGCGCATGGCCTTGCCGTGAATCGTGCGTTCCTGCAGCAGATTGAAGATCAGCATCAGGGCGATGGCGCCGACGATCGTCGCCAAATGGTCCGGCACGATGCGCGCGCCCGCCACGTCGATCGGCCGGCTCGAAACGAGGGACGGAAACGGGCGCGGCTCGGTGCCAAAGCCCAAGGTTGCAGCATTTGACAAGATGATCGCGACCGAGACGATGCTGAGGATCCAGGCGATGCTCGATTCGTCCGTCGCCATGCTACGAATCGCAACGCGCTCGATCAGGACCGCCAAGGCCGCCGTCGCAATGCAGACGATGAGCAGTCCAAGAATGTACGGAACAGCCCATGCGGAAATCAGAGTCACGCCGACCAGGCCGGCGAGCATGACGATGTCGCCTTGCGCGAAATTGACCACGCGCCGCGCCGAGAAAACGATATTGATCGCCAGCGCCATCAGGGAATAGACGCTGCCGATGGCAATGCCGGCGATCAATATCGACACGAACTGCACGTTCAAGCACTCCGGTTCGGTGTGGACCGAAGCCTTTTAGGGCGCATTCGGGATGCGGATCCGGATGTTGTTCACCGCACCCATCGAATAAGCCAACGTGACGTTTTTGATCTCGAAGCCGTCATGCTTGGTCGGGCTGAATGTGTAGGTCGACATCATGCCCTTGAAGTTGTTGGTGGCCTCGAGCGCTGCCTTGATGTCGTCGCCGCTCTTGCTCTTGGCCCGGCCGACGGCGTCGACGAGCAGGCGCAACGCATCGTCCCAGACGCCCGAGATCATGCTGCTGGCGCTCATCTTGTCCTTGTAGACGGATTCCATCTTGGTGATGAATTTCCGCACCTGCGGGTCTTCCGGACCGTTTGCGTCCTTGGTGAACGAGCGGAAAAATGAGCCCGACCATTTGGTACCAGCCGGCCCGGCGAGCTTGTAGAAGCCCTCCTGGTGGATGCCGATGCCACCGATCGTCGGGGCATTGAAGCCGACACGTTCAGCCGAACGTGCGGCATGGGCGAGTACCGGGCCCAAGCCCCAGACGAACAGCATATCGGCATTGGCCTTCTTGATGTTGATCAGCTGACCGGTCATGTCGGTGTCGGTCATGCCGAAGGTTTCGCGCGCGACCGGCTTCAGCCCGTGCTTTGCCATCGCCGCGATCAGCGCCCGCTCGCCGCTTTGGCCGAGCGCCGTGGTGTCGACCAGCAGGGCCGGTGCCTTGATCTTGGCCACGCTGACCGCGTAGCCGACGATGGTCGCCGCTTCCATGCCGTTGGTCATGTTGAGGCGGAACGAGTAGGGAAATTTCGCGATGTCGATCAACGGGTCGCCGGTGCCGAAGACGATGAACGGAATCTTGGCTTGGTTGACGACCGGCGAGACGGCGAACGCCACGTGAGTCAGGTTGGTGCCCATGATGACGTCCACCTTCTCGCGTTGGATCAGCTCCAGCGCGGCGGCGACGCCGCGCTGCGGGTTGCTCTGATCGTCGCGATAAATCACGCGCAGCTTCATGCCCTTGACGCCGCCCGCTTTGTTCAACTCTTCGATCAACGGATCGACGGCCTGCTGGCCGCTGATGCCGAGATCCGAACCTGGGCCAGTCATCGGATTGATGATGCCGATCACCAGTTCCTCGGCGCGCGATTGCCCGGCCGTCAGGCCGATGGCAGCGATGGTAAGGCCAAGCGCTAGCTTGCGCAGGGCCGGGTTTCGAGTGGTCTTAGTCATGGCAAGTCCTCCCTAGTTGTTTATGGTCAAGTCGTGGCGAATTTGGTTGCTGATGCGCCCAAATAGGCGGTGCGCACGCGTTCGTCCCGCTGAATCTCGTCGGGCGTACCGACCGCGATCACGCCGCCGCGATCGAGCACGGTGATGCGGTCGCAGACACGCATGATGACATCCATGTGGTGCTCGATCAGCAGGACGGTCAATCCTTGCGCGCGCAGGGCCTGCAGCAGGTCGCCGATCATCTGGCCTTCTTCGGCGGTCAGGCCGGCAATCGGCTCGTCGAGGATCAACAGGCTCGGGTCGGCGGCCAACGCCCGGCCGATTTCCAATTTGCGTTGTTCGCCTTGCGGCAGTTGACGCGCCTGCTCGTCCAGCCAGCGTTCGAGGCCGAGTGCGGCGGCGAGCGCGCGGGCACGTTCTGTCGTCCGCACGTCGCCTCGCCGAGCGGCGGGAAGCGCGAACACCGAAGACAACAGTCCGGGTGCGCGCCGGTGAAATTGTGCGGCGCGAAGATTGTCCAGTACGGTCATTTGCCCGAATAATTGCGGCGTCTGGAATGTGCGCACGACACCGGCGCGGGCGATGTTGGTCATCGATTTGCCCGACAGCGTCGCGTCGCCGAGACGGATGATGCCGCGGTCGGCGCGATAAAGGCCGGTGATGACATTGATGAGCGTGCTCTTGCCGGATCCGTTTGGCCCGATCAAGCCGTGGACCGTGTTGGGTTCGACCGTAAGATCGACGCCGCGCAGTGCGGCGACGCCGCCGAACGACCGATGCACGTCGCGGGCCGACAAGGCCTGCGTCCCGCGCGAGGCAGCCGGCAGGTCGAGTTCGAAGCGTGTCGATACGCCCGTGGCGCGCGCAGGCACTGGCGTTGCCGGCTTGCCGCGTCGCGCCAGCCGGGCTTGCACCGCTGCGACGATGCCTTCCGGCATAACGACGATCAGGACGAGCAGGATCGTCCCTAGAACGATCAGGTGATACCGCTGAAAATCGGCCAGAAACTGCGGCACGACGGTGAGTAGGACGGCGCCCAGCACCGGCCCCCAGGCCGTGCCGAGCCCGCCTAGGATCAGCATCAACACAAAGATAATCGAGGCTAGGATCGTGCCGACGTCCGGGCTCACATAATGGATCGAGTGGGAATACAACCCGCCGGCCAGGCCGATGATGCAAGCCGAAACGAAGAAGGCGACGCTCTTCAGCGCAATCGTATCGATGCCGAGGCTGCGCACGGCAACCTCGCTTTCGCGCATCGCTAGAAGGGCCAAGCCCCACGACGACCGACGCAGCCGCTCGACGACCAACCATGCGAATACCGCCAACGCCGTGGCCAACGCCGCGATGCCGGCGTCGTCGAGCGCAAAGCCGGCAAAGCTCGGACTTGGAATGCCGGTCACGCCGACCGGTCCGCCGGTCACGTCGCTCCAGTGCACGAGGATCTCCTCGACCACGACGTTGAAACCGATCGACACCATGGCGAGGTAGGCACCGGCCAGACGAAACGCGGTGACACCGGAAATCACCCCGAACAGCCCGGCAAGCAGTGCTCCGCCGATCCACGCGGCGGGGAACGGCAGGCCAAGCTTGATCTTGGCGAGCGCCGATGCATAGGCGCCGACCGCGAACGTCGCCGCCACCGCGATGAACGCCTGGCCGGCATAGCCCATCAACAAGTTCAATCCGCACACCACCGCGACATTGAGCGCGGTCAGCTTGATCAGATAATTGAAATAGGGATCGCGCACGCTCCAACTGGCGACGATCAGCACGCCGACTGCAGCCGCGGTCAGGCCGGCGCGCGTCCAAGCGCGGTTGCGAACCGGTCGCAGGCCTGCCATCGCCGCCGGCGCGCTAGTCATTTTCCGCCTCGATGACGCCGAGATAGATGCGCCGTACTTCCTTGTTTTCGAGCAAGCTGCGGCTGGGCCCGCCGAGCGCCACGCGACCGCGATTGAGCACGTAACCGCGCCCCGCGATTGCCAACGCGGCGTTGGCAAGCTGCTCGACCAGCAAGATGGTCGTGCCGCGCCGGCTCTCCTCCGCCAACAGCGAAAAAATCGATTCGATGACGATCGGCGCAAGTCCGAGGCTCGGCTCGTCCAGCATCAGCAGTGTAGGTTTGCCGATCAGCGCGCGCGCGATGGCCAGCATCTGCTGTTCGCCGCCGGACAGGAATCCGGCCAGGCTTTTGCGCCGTTCGGCGAGTGCCGGGAATCGCTCGAACATGGCGTCGATGTCGGCGCGCACCGCGTGGCGGGGTTCGCGGAGCGAGCGGCGAAATGCGCCCAGATATAGATTGTCCTCGGTACTCTGGTCGGGGAACACGTGCCGTCCTTCCGGTACGTGCGCGATGCCGAGGGCCGCGATGCGTTCCGGAGCCATGCCGTGGATATCGATGCCGGAAAAGCGGATGCGGCCGGCGCGCGTCGGCAAAAGCCCCGAAATCGTGCGCAGCAACGTGCTCTTGCCCGCGCCGTTCGCGCCCACGATCGCCACCAACTCACCGGGTGCAATCGAGAGCGAAACGTCCTGCAGGATCGGCGCGGCACCGTACCCGGCGGTGAGGCTTTCGACCGCCAACATTGGCTCGGCGGTCGCCGCCGGCCCAAGCGTGGAAGCGGGTAAGGCGCCCGACATCGCTCGCCGCGCGATCAAGCTCGGCCGCGGAACAGATACTCCAGGCGTTCCATCGGGAAACTGTCCTCGATGTCCGGCGTCCGCCAGTTGAGGTCGATTGGGTGGGCGGTTTCGACGAACGTTTCGGCCAGATCGAACAGCGTCTTGGCGTCCGCCGGCAGGCCGCCAAGCGGAAATCGGTTCAAGTATGCGACGATGGCGGGGTAACGCGGCAGCATCGTGTTGTAGAATTGGCGCAGTTCGTCGATGCCGAGCGCGATCATACGCAGGTGCCGCTCGCGTTCGTCGGCAAGCGCCCAATTTGCAACCAGCGGAGTCAGATCCGAAAATTCGGCGGGCAAGGTTGTGTTGCGCATGTCGCTCACGCCGCCATCATCTTAGCCGCGACCTTGAAATGGTGCTGCAGCGCCATTTCCTGCCGCGATAGCACCATATGCGGGATGGCGCCCGATTCGAGCATCGTCTGCGTCGCTTCCAGCGTGTTGATATCCTCGCGGAACACCTCGCGCCCCCGGGCGCGGAAGTAGGCCTGAGCCAGGCGCTCGCCGTGCGTCGTGGCGCGTTTCGCGTAGATGTCGATCTTCACAGTGGTACGACGGGCGTCGATCGGCCAATAGAAGATGTCCATGTGCCAGTTGGCGCCGTTCAGCATGACGAAGTTGGGGAACAGCTCGCAGACGTCGAACGCCCATTGATCGACCTTGGACGGGTTGACGCCGGCGGGCAGGTGCGAAGTGTCGACCTTGAAATCCGGGAACAGCTTGTAGCCGAGGTCGTAGGCCAGGGCCTCGACCGGCGTGCGCTTGTGCTCAGGGTTCGCCGGCGCCGAATAACGCGTATGGCGTTCCAACAGTTCCAGGTGCGGCCGATGCCGCAGCGGGTTGTTCGAGCCGCCTTGGTAATCCGGCACCGTGTTCCGGTGCAGATAAAGCGTGTGATATCCCTCGGTGAACGCATTGACCGCTAGATGATAGTTGCAGTTGGCGACCATGCGGTGGCTGGCGATGCGTTCGCGACCGTCGAAATAGCCGCGGAACTGGTCGGCCATGACGCCCATCCACTGGTGCAGAGTCTGGCGCGGCTGCGTGTCGAAATTGACGAATACGTAGCCTTCCCAGGTGTCGCTCGTGATCGGCATCAATCCGTACTGCGTCCGATCGAGGTTCTGGAACTGCTGCTCGTCGGTTACGCCGGTCAGTATGCCTGTGTTCGAGTAGGTCCAGCCGTGGAAACCGCAGGCAAAACCGGATTTGCAGCCGCTGCCGGCGCGCACCAGCTTGTTCCCGCGATGGCGGCACAAATTATGGAAGCAGCGAATTGTGTCGTCCTGCCCCCGGACCACCAGTACGGAGGTGCGGAACATCGGCAGTTCGATCACCTGGTAGCTGCCGCGCTCGGGCAGGTCATAGGCGTGCATCAACGGCAGCCACGCGCGCCGGAAGATCTTTTCGCGCTCGCGTTCGAAATTCTCAGGGCTGATGACGTCGCAAATTGGCACCAAATGCTGCAACGCCCCGGTGTCGCCGACGAATTTCGTCTGTGTGACGGCATTCATGGTTTCCTCCACCCGTCTGCCCGGCGATTCGCAAGATGCATGTGCCGATGCTTCGGAACCGTTGCAGCCGATGGCTCGGCGCCGGTTCAGACTTGTTGTTGCAAACGAAACAATTATGCGCCGAAGCGTCGCAGAGTCAATGATCTGGCCGCGCTAGGGTACCCTGCAACGCCAGCATTTCTAAGGCGTTTAACGTTTCGCAGGACGCGGAAATTTGACTCAGATTCTGCCGCGCGACCCGCCCGGGGATGCCAGTCTGTTGAAGCCGGGAGCGGCGGTATCGTTTCGCGCTCAAGAAGTCCGATGGCAGCATGACCGCCGCGCGCATTACGGCCGAGAAAGACGCATAAAGCCGCCGATGTAGCGACGGGGCGGCGGGGCCGCGGCCGGCGCGCGCGGCCGTTGTGTCGCAGGGAGGCGAGAAACTGCGTGCTTATGCCTCGGGTTCGGCCTAGCTTCCCCGCTCATGCGCCCTTGTCCATTTTCGTTCGTTCGGCGAACCGCCGTCGGCGTCGCCGCGCTGGCGCTGATTCTGTGCGCCGGTTGCGCGGCGACTCGCCCAACACTGTCCGAAATGCGGGGACTCCAATCGGACATCGGCGCCGTCGTCCTGTTCGATGGCGCGTCGCGGCCCAATCGCGCGCTGCCCGGCGCCAAGACGCGCGACCTGTCGCTCGATGTTCTCGTGCTTTCGGGGGGCGGCGCCGATGGCGCATTCGGGGCAGGCGTGCTGATGGGGTGGAGCGAAACCGGCGCGCGGCCGATTTTCGATATCGTCACCGGCGTGTCCACCGGCGCGTTGATCGCGACTTTCGCGTTTCTGGGGTCGCGTTACGATGCCCAGCTAAAGGCCAGCTACACCGAGCTGAAAGGCTCGGATATCTACGATGGAAACGGCGTTCTTGCCGCGTTTACCGACGACGCCCTGTTCGACAACGCACCGCTGCGGCGGACTTTGGCCAAGGTCGTCGACGAGGCCGTGATCGACGCGGTCGGCGCGCAGCATCGGGCCGGCCGTCGCTTGTATGTGGCGACGACGAATCTCGACCGCGGCGAGCTCCTCGTATGGGATATGGGCGCAATTGCGGCCAGCTCGGATCCGGCGCGATACGACGTCTATCGCGAGATCGTCCGCGCCTCGACCGCCGTGCCGGGCATTTTCACGCCGGTTTTTCTCAAGGTTTTCACGGCCAAGGCGCCGGAAATCCAGATGCACGTCGACGGCGGCATCAAGGCGCCCCTGCTATTGCGCGATTTCATGTTACGCGGCGACCAGCGGCGCAAGGCGGTCTATGTCATCGCGAATGCGCAGTTGGCCCTGCGGTTGCCTCCGAGCCAGGTACCGCCGCGCTATATCGTCATCAGCGCGCGCGCCACCAGCGAATTATACCGCGGTCTATTGTATCGGACGTTGTTTCAAGCATATGCCAGCACGCGGCACGCCAAGGGCGAGTTTCACCTGACATCGATCCCGGAAGACGCCGCGGCGACTAAAGACGCGCTGCAATTCGACGCGACCGAAATGGCCGCGCTGTTTGAAGTCGGCCGAAAAGTCGGACGTGCCGGCGTCAAGGCATGGCAGAAGGAGCCGCCCCGGCTGGACGATCTGGAACGCATCTACGAATGACGCGGTCGCTGGTCCCATGGTCCGGTCCGCCGGGGAGTCCGCCGGACAGTCCGCCGGTGGCACTTCAAAACGTAACATTCGTAACAAATACACTTTCATCCTTGAATATGCGGCTGGCGATGCTATGTGTGTGAACCGCGCGATCACGGTCTCGCGCGGTTGGCTCTTTGCATCGTCCATCAAGTGCAATATCGCGGTGGGGATCGCACGACGCCCTATCAACCCTAAGGTACCCTAAGCCCTAAGGTGGAAAAGCGTAACATACGTAACGCACCGCAGGAGTAGCGGCGACTTTCGAACGGATCGGCGCGGGTCGGTATGCCGCAATTTATCGCGGCGGGCGCCTAAATCCGCCGAGCTGCCGCTCGATTTCGCGCGCCAAGGCAAGGCACACGTCTTCGCGCCAGTAGTGACTGGCGACCTGAACGCCGATGGGAAGGCCTTCGGGCGGAGGTGCGGGCGGCTGCGTGCGTTTCTCACGATAACGTTGCCACAAATCCGAGGCAGTGTCGTCACCGGGATGTTGTTTGCGTTCGTGAGCTCGCTCGACGAGGTGGTCGTCGCGATTCTGGTTTCTTCCGGACGCAACGTGACGGTCACGAAAGTCATGTTCGATTCGCTGCGTGACGAGATCGATCCGACGATCACGGCCGTCGGTTCGCTGATGATCGTCGCCAGCTTTATCGGTTTGGGCGCGGCGTTATGGCTTCAACGCGAGGGCCGACCGAACAACGTGATGTCCTGTCGTGTGCCGATCAGCCGACCGCGCGTTCGCGGATCCGTTCGTACTGGTCGATTTCACGCGTCTGCGGCACGTCGAGGTCCTTCAGGCGCGGCAGCACTTCGCGGCTGAACAGCGTGAGGTTCTTCGCCGTGTCCTCGTGTGACAGCACGCCGCCGTGCATCATGGCCAGCAGGTGGCCGATGCCGCCCATGTATTCGTTGAGTTCCCTGATCTGTTCGAACACCTGATCCGGGTTGCCGGCGATCACGGCACCGGCGCGGATCAAGTCGGCGATTGGCGCCGTGGCGTGGCGGATCGGATTGCCTTCGCGGTCGGTCTGGAAGATCGATCCGGCGATGCCCTGCTGGCCGCGGCGGATTTCGGCGACTTTGGCCTGCACCGGAAAATAGCCCGGCGGCGCGCTGAAGTGCGGCGGCACGATGCCGGTGGTTTCCAGATAGCCTTTGATCTGGCTGGCAAAGCGATGGCCTTCCGCTTCGGTCTCGCCGCAGCCGATCAACACCATGTAGCCGAAGCGATCGGCGCCCGGCGCCGGCCGGCCCAGTTTGGCGACATGGCTGCGATACGTGCTGACGATGTCGCGGCCGAGGCGCGCGTTGATGCCGAACGCCACGATGTGGCCGCGGTCGGCGATCGCCGGCGCGCTCGACGGTGTGAAGCCGGTCACCCACACGGGCGGGTGCGGTTCCTGATAAGGCCGCGGCCAGATATTCACCTGGCGGAACTGGAAATGTTCGCCTTCCCAGTTGAACGGCCCATCGTGGGTCGTCATCGCCTTGATGA
>JBFWYO010000030.1:0-47336 GCA_050186335.1 Alphaproteobacteria bacterium
CTGACCATCGTGGTCCGCGAGCGCGAGGAGGCGGCATAATGGGCCACAAAGTAAATCCGATCGGGCTGCGCCTCGGCATCAACCGGACGTGGGACTCGCGTTGGTTCGCCGAAACCGGCGAATACGCGGATCAGCTGCATCAGGATATCAAGCTGCGCCGGCATCTGATGAAGAAGCTGCAGCAAGCGGGTATCTCGCGCGTCGTGGTCGAACGTCCGGCCAAGAAGGCGCGCATCACCATTCACACCGCGCGCCCGGGCGTCGTCATCGGCAAGAAGGGCGCCGACATCGAGTTGCTCCGCAAGGAGATCTCGAAGATGACCGGCGGCGAGGTCAACCTGAACATCGTCGAAATCCGCAAGCCGGAAATCGACGCCAAGCTGGTCGCGGACAACATCGCGCAACAGCTGGAACGCCGCATCGCGTTCCGCAGAGCCATGAAGCGCGCCGTGCAATCGGCCATGCGCCTTGGCGCCCAGGGCATCCGCATCAACTGCGGCGGCCGCCTGGGCGGCGCCGAAATCGCGCGCACGGAATGGTACCGCGAAGGCCGCGTGCCGCTGCATACACTGCGCGCCGACATCGATTACGGCGAGTCGACCGCCGAGACCACCTACGGCGCCTGCGGTGTCAAGGTTTGGATCTACAAGGGCGATATCATGGAGCACGATCCGATGGCGCAGGAGCGCCGTTTGACCGAGCAGCAGACCCCGCGTCCGGAAGGCCGGGATCGGGGCGACCGTGATCGCGATCGCGGCGACCGCGATCGTGGTGGTGACCGCGACCGCGGTGCCGCCGAACGTGAACGCGCGGCCGCCGAGCGGGATAAAGCCATCGGCGAGCGCGACCGCGAGAAATCGCGCGAAGAGAAGTATCGGGAGTAATCGTCGCCATGATGTCGCCGAAGCGAACCAAGTACCGTAAGGCCTTCAAGGGCCGCATCCACGGCACGTCGAAGGGCGGGACCGAGCTGAATTTCGGCTCGTTCGGCCTGAAGGCGACCACGCCGGACCGCCTCACCGCGCGCCAGATCGAAGCCGCGCGCCGGGCGATTACGCGCCACATGAAGCGCGCCGGCCGGTTGTGGATCCGCGTGTTTCCGGACGTGCCGGTGTCGCAGAAGCCGGCCGAAGTCCGCCAGGGCAAGGGCAAGGGCGCGCCGGAATACTGGGCCGTGCGCATCAAGCCGGGCCGCATTCTGTTCGAAATCGACGGCGTGACGCCGGCGGTGGCCAAGGAGGCGTTCGAACTCGCCGCGGCCAAGCTGCCGATCCGCACGCGGTTCGTGACACGCTTCGTGCAGGGAGTCTGAGCCATGAAAGTCGAAGACGTCCGGCTCAAGACCGCGGACCAGCTGAAGGACGAATTGTCGTCGCTCAAGAAGGAGCGCTTCAATCTTCGTTTCCAGCGGGCCAGCGGGCAACTCGAGAACACCGCGCGCGTGCGCATCGTGCGCAAGGATATTGCGCGCATTCAGACCGTGCTGCGCGAGCGCGCGGCGAAGCAGGCTTAGGAGTAGGATATGCCGAAGCGCGAAATGCAGGGCGTCGTCGTCAGCGACGCGATGGACAAGACGGTGACGGTACGCGTCGAGCGGCGCGTGCGGCATCCCGTCTACGGCAAGTTCATCAAGCGCTCGAAGAAATTCCTGGCGCACGACGAAACGAACCAGATCAAAGTCGGCGATGTGGTGCGTATCCGCGAATGCCGGCCGATGTCCAAGCGTAAGACCTGGGAAGTGATCCCGGGCGACGCGTGAGCGGCGCACCAGTACAAACGAGGCCTGCCCCATGATTCAACAACAGACCCGATTGGAAGTCGCCGACAACTCCGGCGCGCGCCAGGTGGCGTGCATCAAGGTGTTGGGCGGCTCGAAGCGCCGTTACGCGCATGTGGGCGACATCATCGTGGTGTCGGTCAAGGAAGCGATCCCGCGCGGCCGCGTCAAGAAGGGCGATATCCACAAAGCCGTCATCGTGCGTACCTCGAAAGAGATCCGCCGCGAAGACGGCAGCTCGATCCGCTTCGACCGCAACGCGGCGGTGTTGATCGACAACAACAACGAGCCGATCGGCACACGTATCTTCGGGCCGGTGACGCGCGAACTGCGTGCCCGTCAATTCATGAAGATCATCTCGCTGGCACCGGAAGTGCTGTGAGACGGTTTTAAGGACAAGATGACCATGACCATCAAAGTAAAAATCAAGAAGGGCGATCGCGTGATCGTCCGTTCGGGCAAAGACAAGGGCAAGCGCGGCGACGTGCTCGGCGTCCTGCGCGGCGAGTCCGCGAACGATACCCGTGTTCTGGTCAGCGGCGTCAACATGATCCGGCGTCACACGCGGCAGGCACCGGGCGAACCGGGCGGCATCATCAGCAAGGAAGCGCCGATTCACGTTTCCAAGGTCGCGCTGATCGATCCGAAATCCGACAAGGCGACCCGCGTCGGCTACAAGTTCCTCGAAGACGGGCGAAAGGTGCGCGTCGCGCGCCAATCCGGCGAAGTGCTGGACGCTTAAGGGCCCGTGGAGAATCCGATTATGGCTACGACCACTCGACTGCAAGAACAGTACAAGACCGTCGTCCGGAAGAAGATGATGGAGCGGTTCAATTACAAGAACCTGCACCAGATTCCGCGGCTGGATAAGATCGTCATCAATATGGGCGTCGGCGAAGCCACCGGCGACTCGAAGAAGATCAACGCCGCCGTGAAGGATCTGACCGCGATCGCCGGTCAGAAGCCGCAGGTCACCACGGCGCGCAAGTCCGAAGCCAATTTCAAGCTGCGCGAAGGCCTGAAGATCGGCTGCAAGGTGACGTTGCGTCGCCAGCGCATGTACGAATTCCTCGACCGGCTGGTCACCATCGCGCTGCCGCGCGTGCGCGACTTCCGCGGCCTCAACCCGAAAAGCTTCGATGGCCGCGGCAATTTCGCGCTCGGCATCAAGGAGCAGATCGTGTTTCCGGAAATCAACTACGACGAGATCGATGAAATCCGGGGCATGGACATCATCATCGTGACCACCGCGAAGACGGACGACGAGGCGCGCGAACTGCTGCGCGCCTTCGACATGCCGTTCCCGAAACAGTAATCGCCGAACCGGAGCACATCATGGCGACGCGCGTACAGATCGAGAAGAACAAGTCCCGCCGCAAGCTGGTCGAGCGCTACGCATCGAAGCGCAGCAAGCTGAAGGCGGCGGCGAAGAACCCGAAACTGTCGGCCGAGGACCGCTTCCAGGCGCGCCTCAAGCTGGCCGAACTGCCGCGCAATTCGGCGCCCAATCGGGTGCGCAATCGCTGCGAGCTGACCGGGCGTTCGCGCAGCGTCTACCGCAAGTTCAAGCTGAGCCGCCTCAAGCTGCGCGAACTGGCGTCGAACGGCCAGATCCCCGGCGCCGTCAAGGCGAGCTGGTAAGGAGTATCGATATGCCGATGACCGATCCCATTTCCGACATGCTGGCGCGTATCCGCAACGGATTGCACGCGCGCCGCCAGAGCATCACGTGCCCGCACTCCGCGCTCAAGGTGCAGGTGCTCGCCGTGCTCAAGGACGAGGGCTATATCCGCGGCTATTCCGAGAAGGATGTCCGGTCCGGCATCAAGGAATTGACGATCGAGCTCAAGTATCACAACGGCGAGCCGGCGATTAAGGAAGTCGAGCGTGTTTCCACGCCCGGCCGCCGCGTCTACTCGACGATCGACAAGATGCCGCGCCACTTCGGCGGCCTGGGTATCGCCATTCTCTCGACGTCGCACGGCGTCATGGCGGACCACGTCGCGCGCGACAAGAACGTCGGCGGCGAAGTTCTGTGTCGCGTATTTTAACCTCGGATTGATCGGAATACGTCCATGTCTCGTGTCGGAAAGAACCCGGTAAAAGTGCCCGCGGGCGTCGAAGTCAAGGTCGACGGCGACAAGGTCACGGCCAAGGGCAAGCTCGGCCAGTTGACCGATTCCTTCGGGCGCGACGTTGCCGTCTCTTTCAAGGACGGCGAAATCGCGGTGCAGCCGGCGAACGACTCCAAGCGCGCCCGCATGATGTGGGGCACGGCGCGCAACAAGCTGCGCAACATGGTCGAGGGCGTTTCCAAGGGCTTCACCTACAACATGGAAATCAGCGGCGTCGGCTATCGTGCCGCGGTCCAGGGCAAGCTGCTGAATCTGCAGCTCGGCCACAGCCACGAAATCAACCTGCCGGTGCCCGAAGGCCTCGCGGTCAAGGTCGAAAAGAACGTGGCGCTCGAAATCACCGGCGCCAGCAAAGAGCGGATCGGGCAGTTCTGCGCCGAAATCCGCGCGCTGCGCCCGCCCGAGCCCTACAAGGGCAAGGGCATCAAGTACAAGAACGAAGTCATCCTGCGTAAGGAAGGCAAGAAGAAGTAACGCCCGAAGGACAGAGTTTTCGCCATGGCTAAGCAACACCTAGTGACCGCGCGCCGCCTCAAGCGCACCCGGTATCGGATTCAGCAGACTTCGAAGGGGCGCCCGCGCCTCAGCGTGTTCCGCTCCGAGAAGCACATCTACGCGCAGATCATCGACGACGTGACCGGCCGCACGATTGCCGCGGCCTCATCGATCGACAAGGCGGTCAAAGCCGAGATGAAGAACGGCGCCGGCACCGATGCCGCGAAGTCGGTCGGCAAGCTGATCGCGGAACGCGCCGGCGAAAAGGGCGTCAAGCAGGTCGTGTTCGATCGCGGCTCGTATATCTATCACGGCCGGGTCAAGGCCCTCGCCGACGCCGCCCGCGAGGGCGGACTCAATTTCTAAGGGAAGCAAAGTATGGCACGCGAACCTAGACAGAAACGAGACTCCGGCGATCGCGAAGACAACGAGTTTGTTGAGAAGCTCGTCAGCATCAATCGCGTCGCCAAGGTGGTCAAAGGCGGCAAGCGGTTCGGTTTTGCGGCGCTGGTCGTCGTCGGCGACGGCAAGGGCCGCGCCGGGCACGGCGCCGGCAAGGCGCGCGAAGTTCCGGAAGCGATCCGCAAGGCGACCGAGCAGGCCAAGCGCAGCTTGACGCGCGTGCCGTTGCGCGAAGGCCGCACCCTGCATCACGACGTGGTGGCGCAATTCGGCTCGGGCAGCGTGGTCATTCGCGCCGCGCCGCCGGGCACCGGCATCATCGCGGGCGGTCCGATGCGCGCCGTGTTCGAAAGCCTCGGCGTGCACGATGTTGTCGCCAAATCGGTCGGCAGCAGCAATCCGCATAACATGGTCAAGGCCACGTTCGAGGCGCTCAAGCAGATTCAGTCGCCGCGCGACGTGGCCGCGCGCCGCGGCAAGAAGGTGGGCGACATCGTCGGCCGCCGGACCACCGGTCAGGAAGTCAAGGAGTAAGCGATGGCCGAAAGCAAGAAGCGGGTGCGCGTCACCCAGGTCGGCAGTCCGATCGGCCGGCGCAGCGATCAGCGCGCCACGTTGGTCGGTCTCGGCCTCAACAAGCTGCACAAGTCGCGCGAGCTGGAAGATACGCCTGCGGTGCGCGGCATGATCGGCAAGGTCAACCATCTGCTGAAGGTGGAAACCGTCAACTGACACCCCATATGCGTAGGGGTTTCGACGCCGCCCGTTCGGGCGGCGCTCCGGCAAGAAGGTAATTAGTCATGCGTCTCAATCAGCTCGCCGACAACCCGGGCTCCCACAAGCGCCGCCGTCGCCTCGGCCGCGGCCTCGGCTCCGGCCGCGGCAAGACCGCGGGCCGCGGTCAAAAGGGTCAGAAGGCGCGCACCGGCGTGCGCATCGACGGGTTCGAGGGCGGCCAGATGCCGCTGTTCCGCCGCCTGCCGAAGCGCGGCTTCACCAACATTTTCCGCCTGCGCTATGTCGAGATCAACACCGGCCGCCTGCAAAAGGCGATCGATGACGGCCGCCTGAACGCGGCTTCGCCGATCGACGTCAAAGTGCTGAAGGACGCCGGCGTGATCAGCCATCCGCGCGACGGGCTGCGCCTGCTGGCCAAGGGCGACATCAAGTCGGCCATCACCATCGAAGTCACCGGCGCCTCGCAGGCCGCGATCGACCAGGTCGCCAAGGCCGGCGGCAAGGTCAACGTGATCCCGGTCAAGGTCGACGCCAAACGCGAAGCCATGATCGAAAAGCGCGCCGCGTCGCGCCTGAAACGCAAGGGCGCGAGCACGAAGCCCGCGGCAAAGGCAGCGGAAACGGACGACGCCAAGCCGGCGGACAAGAAGGCCGCGAAGCCGCCCAAGCCGGCCTCCGAAAAGCCAGCAGCGAAGCCGGCCGGCGACAAGCAGTAACCCTGGAGTCTGCCCATGGCGACGGCCGATAAACTCGCCACCAATATGGGGTGGAGCGCCTTTTCGAAGGCATCCGACCTCAAGAAGCGCCTGTGGTTCACCCTTGGTGCTTTGATCGTTTACCGCCTGGGCACGTTCATTCCGATCCCCGGCATCGATCAGACCGTGTTCGCGGACATGTTCAAGCAGGCCGGCGGCCTGCTGGAAATGTTCAACATGTTGGCCGGCGGCGCCGTCGAGCGCATGACCATCTTCGCGCTCAACATCATGCCGTACATTTCGGCGTCGATCATCATGCAGCTGATGACCGCCGTGTCGCCGAAGATGGAGCAGCTACGCAAGGAAGGCGAAGCCGGGCGCAAGAAGATCAACCAATACACGCGCTATGGCACGGTCATTCTGGCGGCGCTTCAGGCCTATGGGATCGCGGTCGGCCTGGAAGGCATGCAAAGTTCGGCCGGCAGCGTCGTCGCCGCGCCGGGCATGTTCTTCCGCGCTTCGGTCGTCATCACGCTGGTCGGCGGGACGCTGTTCCTGATGTGGCTGGGCGAGCAGATCACCGCCCGCGGCGTCGGTAACGGAATTTCGCTCATCATCTTTGCCGGCATCATCGCGACGATGCCGGGCTCGATCGTCCAGTTGCTTGAATCCGGCCGCAAGGGCGACAAGTCCGGCCTGGAAATCGTCGTTCTGCTCGCGCTGACCCTGGCGGTGATTGCATTCGTCGTGTTCGTCGAACGAGCGCAGCGAAGAATCGTCGTCCAGTATCCGAAACGTCAGATGGGTAATCGGATGACCGGGGGCGAGGTTTCGCACATCCCCTTGAAACTGAATACGTCGGGCGTGATTCCGCCGATTTTCGCCAGCTCGCTGCTGCTGCTGCCGACCACGCTGGCGACCTTCCAGGGCACCTCGGACGCCGCCTGGATGAGCTGGATCGGCGCCAATTTCGGCCGCGGCCAGCCTTTGTTCCTGATCGTCTATCTGGCGCTGATCGCGTTCTTCGCCTTCTTCTACACGGCGATCGTGTTCAATCCGCAGGATACGGCGGAGAATCTGCGCAAATACGGCGGCTTCGTGCCGGGCATCCGGCCCGGCAAGAACACGGCCGATCATTTCGACCATGTGCTGACCCGCATCACGACCATCGGCGCGCTCTATCTGTGCGTGGTGTGCGCCTTGCCCGAGGTACTGATTCGGGAGTTCGCGGTGCCGTTCTATCTGGGCGGCACGTCGCTGCTGATCGTGGTCTCCGTGACCATGGACACGACGGCGCAGATCCAAGGCTATCTGCTGGCGCATCAGTACGAAGGCTTGATCAAGAAGTCGCGGCTCGGCAAGGACCGGAAGCGATGAACATCATTCTTCTGGGTCCGCCCGGTTGCGGCAAGGGCACCCAGGCGCGGCGGCTGCAGGATTCGTTCGGCATGCTGCAGCTGTCGACCGGCGACATGCTGCGCGCCGCGGTTGCCGCCGGCACCGAAGTCGGCAAGCGTGCAAAAGTGGTGATGGACGCCGGCGGCCTGGTGGCCGACGATATCCTGATCGCGATGATCGCCGACCGCATCGGCCAGCCCGACTGCAAAATGGGCTTCATCCTCGACGGCTTCCCGCGCACCGTGGCCCAGGCCCAGGCGCTGGATGCCATGCTCGCACAACGCGGCATGAAGCTCGACCGCGTGATCGAAATGAAGGTTGACGAAGCGGCCCTGGTCGATCGCATTTCGGGCCGTTTCACGTGCTCGGTGTGCGGCGAGGGTTATCACGACACGCACAAGCGGCCGGCCAAGGACAAGGTGTGCGACAAGTGCGGCAGCGTGGACAAGTTCGTCCGCCGCGCCGACGACAAGGCGGAAACCGTGCGCGCCCGGCTGGAAGCGTACCGCCAGCAAACCGCGCCCATCCTGCCGTATTACCGCGCCAAGGACCTGCTCAAGCAGGTCGACGGCATGGCCGACATCGACGACGTAACCCGAGCTTTGGAGCACCTACTGCGCGGCTGAATGCCGCACCCGCCCCAAATTCGTCAATTCGGTCAACGTGTTGACTCGCGGGGCAAACTCCCTATAATCCGCGCGCTCTTGGTGCGCGCGCGCCCGGGGAGAACCGTTATTTGCGCATGGTTGAGACCCCGCAAGGCAGCCTTTCGGAACCTCGGAAACTCAATCGTTACAAGGACTTGAGAAGGAGATCGGATCTTGGCGCGTATCGCAGGCGTAAACATCCCGACGCAGAAACGGGTCGAAGTTGCCTTGACGTATATTTTCGGCATCGGTCAGGCCAAGGCAAAAGAGATCACGCAGAAGGTCGGCATACCGGCGGAACGCCGGGTCAGCCAGTTGACCGACGACGAAGTCGTGCGCATTCGTGAAGTGATCGATCGCGACTACCGGGTCGAAGGCGATTTGCGCCGCGAAACGGCGATGAACATCAAGCGCCTGATGGATCTCGGCTGCTACCGCGGCCTGCGGCACCGCAAGGGTCTGCCGGTGCGCGGCCAGCGCACCCATACCAACGCGCGCACGCGCAAAGGGCGCGGACGGGCGATCGCCGGCAAGAAGGTCGCGACCAAGAAGTAGAGTTTTACGAGTCATCGACGCACGGGCGCCGCTCGCTTTTGCGGCGCCAATCGCGCAGCAAGGAAACAGAATATGGCCACCAAACCAGCCGCCGCCGCTCCCGCCGCCGCATCCGGCGCCCCGACCGGCAGCCCGGCACCTGCCGGCGGCGCGCGCGTCAAGCGCCGCGAGAAAAAGAACATCACGTCGGGCGTCGCGCACGTCAACGCGTCGTTCAACAATACCATGATCACCATCGCCGACGCGCAGGGCAACACGATCGCCTGGGCCTCGTCGGGCAGCCAGGGCTTCAAGGGCTCGCGCAAGTCGACGCCGTACGCGGCGCAGATGGCCGCCGAAGCCGCCGGCCGCAAAGCCATGGAACACGGCGTGAAGACACTCGAGATCGAAGTCAAGGGCCCGGGCGCCGGTCGCGAATCCGCGCTGCGCGCGTTGCAGTCGGTCGGTTTCATGATCTCGTCGATCCGCGACGTGACCCCGATCCCGCACAACGGGTGCCGTCCGCCGAAGCGTCGCCGCGTCTAACGTATTTCCGCGCCGGTTTGACCGGCGCCTCTTGGCGAAGACGGGCCATTCCGGAGCCCGCCGCCGCCGCGCCCCGCCGGTAGAATTGGCAGGGCGAATTTAAAAGATACGAGGTCACCCCCGTGATTCAGAAAAACTGGACCGAACTGATCAAGCCCAAAGGCCTCAAGACCGAATACAGCGACGAGAGCAAGCGCTCGGCGACGATCGTCGTCCAGCCGCTGGAACGCGGTTTCGGCCTCACGCTGGGCAATGCGCTGCGTCGCGTGTTGCTGTCGTCGCTGCAGGGTGCCGCGGTTACGTCCGTCAAGATCGACGGCGTGCTGCATGAATTCTCGTCGATCCCGGGCGTGCTCGAGGATGTTACCGACATCATCCTCAACATCAAGGGCTTGGCCCTGCGGATGCACGGCGATCTGCCGAAACGCATCACGCTGCGCGCCAAAGGTCCGGGCACCGTCACCGCGAAGCAGATCGAAGTCGGCCACGACGTCGAAGTGCTCAACGGCGACCACGTGCTGTTGACCATGGACAAGGGCGCCGAAGTCAACATGGAAATGGTCGTCGAAAGCGGCAAGGGCTACGTGCCGGCGGCGCAGAACCGCGCGGCCGATGCGCCGATCGGGCTGATCCCGGTCGATGCCATCTTCAGCCCGGTGCGCAAGGTTTCGTACAAGGTCGAGAACGCCCGCGTCGGCCAGCAGACCGACCTGGACAAGCTCGCCATTCAGGTCGAGACCAACGGCACGTTGACGCCGGAAGACGCGGTCGCCTACGCCGCGCGCATCCTGCAGGACCAGTTGCAGACCTTCATCAACTTCGAAGAGCCGAAAGAGGTCGCGAAGGAAGAGAAGGAAGGCGATCTGCCGTTCAATCGCAATTTGCTGCGCAAAGTGGACGAACTCGAACTGTCCGTGCGCTCGGCCAACTGCCTCAAGAACGACAACATCATCTACATCGGCGACCTGGTACAGAAGACCGAAGCCGAGATGCTGCGCACGCCGAACTTCGGCCGCAAGTCGCTCAACGAGATCAAGGAAGTGCTGGCGCAGATGGGGCTCCATCTCGGCATGGAAATTCCGAATTGGCCGCCCGAGAACATCGAAGAACTGGCCAAGCGCCTCGAAGAACCGTACTGACCCGCGCGCTCGCGTAAAGCACACGGGAATTTAGGAGAGTAAGATGCGCCACCGTATAGCCGGCCGAAAACTCAGCCGCACCAGCGAGCACCGCAAGGCCATGTTCGAGAACATGGCGGCGGCGCTGATCAAGCACGAGCAGATCGAAACCACGCTGCCGAAGGCGAAAGACCTTCGTCCGATCGTCGAAAAGCTGATCACGCTCGGCAAGCGCGGCGATCTGCACGCGCGGCGCCAGGCGCTGGCTGCGTTGCAGGATCGCAAGATCACCGAGAAGCTGTTCAGCGTGCTGGCCAAGCGCTACGCCGACCGCAAGGGCGGCTACACGCGCGTGCTCAAGGCAGGCTTCCGCTTCGGCGACGCAGCCCCGGCCGCGATCATCGAGTTGATCGATCGCGACGTGGCGGCCAAAGGCCTCGATTCGGGCCCCAAGCAGAACGTCCAGCAGGACACGGAAGAGGCCGTGCCGGCGTAAGCCCTTCGCCTCGACCGAAATATGAAAAAGGCAGCCACGGGCTGCCTTTTTTGTCCGTGCGGTTTGCATGGGCGCGGCGCGGGCACTGGGCTAAAATGAACGATATTCGCGGAGCTACGACATGAAGCGCGCAGCGCAATTTTTTGCCTGGTTGGTCGTCGCCGGTTTGGCGATCGCGCCCGCCGTGGGTTCGGCGCAGGACAGCAAGCCGCCAGCCACGCGCGGCGATATTGCTTTCTCCTTCGCGCCGGTGGTCAAGACCGTGGCCCCTGCCGTGGTCAATGTCTACACGCGCGTGAGTTCCGCCGATCGGGGCCGCAATCCGTTCGCGGATGATCCGTTTTTCCGGCGGTTCTTTTCGGACGAGGCGCCCCCGGGCAACGCCCCGGCCGAGCCCCGCCAGCAGATCGATCGGCCGCTCGGCTCGGGCGTCATCGTCCGCGCCTCGGGGATCATCGTCACCAATTTTCACGTCATTCAGAATAGCCAGCAGATCGTCGTCAAGCTGACCGATGGGCGCGATTTTATAGCCAAGACGTTGCTGACGGATCAGCGCACGGATCTTGCGATCCTCCAGATCAATGTCGGCCAGCCGCTGCCGTTTCTCGAGATCGGCGATTCCGACAAGCTCGAAGTCGGCGATCTTGTCCTCGCGGTCGGCAACCCCTTCGGCGTCGGCCAAACCGTTACCAGCGGCATCGTCTCAGCGCTCGCGCGCACCACCATCGGCATTTCCGATTATCGCTCGTTCATTCAGACCGACGCCGCGATCAACCCCGGCAATTCCGGCGGGCCGCTGGTCACCATGGACGGCAAGGTGATCGGCATCAATACGGCCATCTTCAGCACCGTCGGCGCCAGCATCGGCATCGGCTTCGCGATTCCGTCCAGCATGGTTCGCGCCGTGGTAGCGGCCGCCGAAAAGGGCGAGCCGATCAAGCGGCCATGGCTCGGGGCGACTGGCCAGGCGGTCACCGCGGATATGGCGCAAGCGCTCGGACTGCCGAGTCCGCGCGGCCTCATCATCAAGGACATCGCCGCCGGGTCGCCCGCGGAGCGCGCCGGTCTGAAAACCGGCGACGTATTGATCGCTGTCAACGATCGTCCGACCACCGACGGCGAGGAGTTGCGCTTCCGGCTCGCCACGCTGCTTGTCGGCGATACGGCGAAACTGACAATCCTGCGCCGCGGTCAGGAAATGTCGTTGACGGTCAAGCTCGAAGCGCTGCCGGAAAAGCCGCCGCGCGACGCGACGTGGATCGAGGGGCGCAATCCGTTCGCCGGTGCGCGCGTGATGAACCTGTCGCCGGCGGTGATCGAGGAGCTCGGCGTGCGCAATGCGCAGAAGGGCGTCGTGATCGCCGAAATCAGGCAGGGCACCGCCGCGCATCTGATGCGGCTGCGGGTCGGCGATGTGATCCTGGCGGTGAACGGCCAGGACATCGGCTCGGTCGCCGAGTTGCGCCAATCGACGTCGCAACAGACCGGCACCTGGCAAGTGCGGATCCGCCGGGGGGCAAGTATCTTCACCTTCAACGTCCGCTCGTGAAGCGAGGCGGCGGACCTTCGCTGTTCGAGAACGCGGCCAAGCGGCCGCTCGCGGAACGTTTGCGGCCGCAACGCCTGGCCGAGGTGGTCGGCCAGGATCACCTGATCGGCCCCGCCGGCCCGATTCACCGCATGCTGGAGCAAAAGCGGCTTGCCTCGCTGATTCTGTGGGGCCCGCCGGGTACCGGCAAGACGACGATCGCGCGCCTGCTGGCCGAGGAAGTCGGCCTGCAGTTCGAAGCGCTGTCGGCCGTCTTCTCAGGCGTCGCGGAACTGCGCAAAGTGTTCGACACCGCGCGCGCGCGTCATGCCGACGGGCGCCAGACGCTGTTGTTCGTCGACGAAATCCACCGGTTCAACCGTGCCCAACAGGATGCGTTCCTGCCGGTGGTCGAGGACGGCACGGTCATTCTGGTCGGCGCCACCACGGAAAACCCGTCGTTCGAATTGAACGCGGCCTTGCTGTCGCGCTGCCAGGTGCTGGTGCTCAATCGCTTGGACGATATGGCGCTGGAAAAACTTCTGACACGCGCCGAGTCGCTGGAAGGCAAGACGCTGAAGCTGGATGCCGATGCGCGCCAGGCGCTCAAGGCAATGGCCGATGGCGACGGGCGCTACCTGCTCAATCTCGCCGAGGAATTGTTCGCCCTCGACGCCAAGAAGCCGCTCGATACCGCGGGCTTGGCCGCGATCGTGCAAAAGCGCGCGCCGATCTACGACAAGAGCCAGGAAAGCCATTACAATCTTATCAGCGCGCTGCATAAGTCGCTGCGCGGGTCCGATACCGACGCGGCGCTGTATTGGCTGGCGCGCATGCTGGTCGGCGGTGAGGACCCCAATTACATCGCCCGGCGGCTGGTGCGCTTCGCGGTCGAGGATATCGGCATGGCCGATCCGCAGGCGCTCGTGCAGGCGATAGCGGCATGGCAGACCTACGAGCGTCTGGGTTCGCCTGAAGGCGAATTGGCGATCGCGCATCTGGTGGTATTTCTCGGCACGGCGCCGAAATCGAACGCGAACTATGTGGCGTTCGGCGAGGCCATGCGCAGCGCCCGGGAAACCGGCTCGCTGGCGCCGCCGAAGCACATCTTGAACGCGCCGACCAAGCTGATGAGGGACATCGGCTACGGCGAAGGCTATGCCTACGATCACGATACCGAACACGGTTTTTCGGGGCAGAACTACTTTCCCGACGGCATGGCGCGGCGCGCGTTCTATCGCCCGGCCGAACGCGGTTTCGAGCGCGAAATAAAGAAGCGTCTGGATTACTGGCAGGGCCTGCGCGAGAAGCTGGCCAAGAAGGCAGAGTAGATGGGCCGCGTGCGCGCTCGGTTCGGTTACAGTGCTGTGATTGCGGCGTTCGTATCGCTCGGTGCCTGCGCCGGCATGCAGGGCTACGACCCGTCGAAGCCGTCCGCCGTCGACGTGCTGGCGCGCCAGTTCGAAACCGTCGCGTTCTACGACGAGTACGATCAGCAGCGCGAGTTCGATCGCGCGCGGAAAAGGATCCGCCCGATCAACATCGCGCTGATCGGCCCGCTGGCCGAACGCTATCGCGCGGCGGTGCAACGACATGCCGGTGCTTTGGCGCCGCTGACCGGATTGCCGATCGTCGTTCAGCCCGCCAAGACCGAGGCGACCAATCTCGAGATCCATTTCGTCAAATGGGACGACATGGAGAAGACCGCCGCACCCCATGCACCGAATCCGCAATGGCTGAAGACGATCGTCGACGAATCGACCTGCATGTTCATCTTCAAGCGCAATGCACGGTTCGAGATCGTCTGGGCGATGATCGTGGTTTCGACCGACGAGCCGGTCAGGAACACGGAAAACTGCCTGCTCGAGGAATTGACCCAATCGCTCGGCTTGCCGAACGATTCCGAATTGATTCGCGGTTCCGTGTTCAGCCAGCGGGTCGTCGCGCCAGCGCTGATTCCGGACGACATGTTGATCGTGCGCGCGCTTTACGATCCGCGCATCCCGGCAGGCACATCGAAACGCGAGACGATTGCGGCGGCGCGCGGCATTCTGGCCGAATTGCGCGCCAAATTGATCGCGCAGGGGCCAGCGGCCCTGCATCAGCGGGCCGCACAGTGAGGCGCGCAATTTCGCTTGTCGTCGGACGTTTGAGGGGTTAACAGGCCGCCATGACCGGCGTACAGCAAAAAATCGTCGCCAAGGACGAGGCCGAAATCCGCCTGGATCGGTGGTTCAAGCGCCATTTCCCGGAACTGACCCACGGCCGGTTGGAAAAACTCCTGCGCACCGGCCAGGTGCGCATCGATGGCAAGCGCGCCAAGGCCAGCGAAAGGCTGGCAGCCGGGCAAACCATCCGCATCCCGCCGCTCGGCACGGCCCCGCCGGCCTCCGAACGGCCCGAAAAGCCGCGCATGCGCTACGACGCGGACGATGCGAAGTACCTGAAATCGATGGTGCTGTACGAAGACGACGACGTGATCGTCGTCGACAAGCCGGCCGGCCTGCCGGTACAGGGCGGCACCAAGAGCGAGCGCAATCTCGACGCGCTGCTCGATTACCTCAGAGGCAAGCACGAAGAGCGACCGCGCCTGGTGCATCGGCTGGATCGCGATACCTCCGGTGTTTTGTTATTGGCCCGTTCCGCTTCGGTGGCCGCGCGCCTCGGTATCGAATTCCGCGAACGCACGACCAAGAAGATCTACTGGGCGCTGACCGCGGGCGCGCCCACCCTGTCGCACGGCACGATCGACATTCCGGTCGCCAAGATCATGGGCAGCGCCGGCGAACGCATGATCGCCGTCGACGACACCGACGAAGACGACGGGCTGGACACCAAGCGCGCGATCACCAAGTTCAAGGTGATGGAGCGGGCCGGCGGCCTGGTCACCTGGCTCGCGCTCATGCCGCTGACCGGCCGCACCCATCAGCTGCGCGTTCATCTTGCCGCCATCGGCATACCCATCGTGGGCGACGGCAAGTACGGCGGCTCGAAGGCGTTCGTCTCGGACCTGCCGCGCCAGTTACACCTGCATTCGCGGCGCCTCATCGTGCCGCATCCGCGCAAGGGCACGATCGACGTCACGGCCGAATTGCCGGAGCATATGCGCAAAAGCTTCGATCTGTTCGGCTTCAACGCCAACGACCGTTCGGACCCGTTCGCGCGCGACTGATGCGGCCGAGCAGTGCATAAATAGCGGCTTGTCGGCCCGTCGGTCGCGGCGGTAAGAACTTTAGCCCGATGCAAATTGAAATTACTGAGGTCGCCCCATGGCCGGGAACTCCGTCAGTTTTCGCTATATCGTGGACGATGTTGCGGTCGCGCTGGCGTTTTACACCACGCATCTCGGCTTTTCGGTCGAGCAGGACGCCCGGCCGGCCTTCGCCTCGGTAACGCGCGGCGCGCTGCGGCTGTTGCTGAGCGGACCGGCCAGTTCCGGCGCCAAGCCGATGCCCGACGGGCGCCGCCCGATGGCCGGCGGCTGGTCGCGCATCCTGCTGATCGTCCCGGATCTGGCGGCCGAAGTCGCGCGCTTGCGCGCGGCCGGACTCAAGTTTCGCAACGAGATTCTGTCGGGTGTCGGCGGGTCGCAAATCCTGCTCGATGATCCGTCCGGCAATCCGATCGAACTGTTTCAACCCGCGCACAGGCCGGGCTGAACGGCGCGTGCGCTCACGCCAGCAGTACGGCCAGGGCGCCGGCAGCGCCCATGGAAGCCACGGCGACGCCGACGCGGCGGGCCATCGTGCCGCCGGCCAGCATGGCGACAATGACGCCCTTGACGACCGTGTTCGTGAACGCCGCGATGAGCAAGGCAATGGCGGCCACGCGCGGCGTGATGTGTAACGCAGCGCCTTCGATGCCGGCGCGCGCCACGGAGACCGCAATGGCATCCACGTCGGTCACGCCGGCGATTGCGGCCACCCCATAAAGCCCCTCGCTGCCAAACCAGTCGCGTGCCCAGTAGGACAGCAGGGCGACAATGGCCAGCGCCGCCGCGAACTTGATCGCGGTCCATAATTCGAGCGGGTTCTCGTCGGTTTGCAGCAACTCGCCAACCGGCGGCTTGTCGCCATGGCCGAAATACAGCACGGCCGCGGCCAGGAAGCCGGTTACCGCCATGGCGCCGAGCGGGATTGCCAGCGGCTGGAGCAGGGCCGGGTTGATCAGCGCGGCGATCGCGAGCGCGCGCAGCACCATGATCGAGTTGGCCAGCACCACGCCGGTCGCCAGTTCCGGTTGCAGCCTTGGCTGGGTCTTGCCGCGGCGGGCGAACGACAATGTCACGGCAGTCGAGGACGCAAGCCCGCCGAGCAGCGCCGTCAACAGCAGGCCAATGCGGGCGCCGCCAATGCGGATTGCGACATGGCCGGCAAACGACAGGCCCGCGATCAGGACCACCGTCCACCAGATCTGGTAGGGGTTGAGCACGTCGCCCGGGCCGTATCCCTTGTTCGGCAGCCAAGGCAGTACAAGCACGGAAATCGCGAGCAGTTGGACCGCGGCCTGCAGTTCCAGCTGGCGGACGCGTTCCAGCATTCCGTGCAGCTTGGCTTTCAGCGATAACAACAAAATCGCGGTGACCGCCACGGCGGCGATCAGGACCGGTTCGAGCCACAACGCACCGGCGCCGAGGAGATAGGTCAATATCTGGGCGACTTCGGTGGTCAACCCGTGATCGTCCGCGGCCCCGGGCGCCGGGCGCAGGTAGCCCGCGACGATCAGCGCCAGGACGCCGACAAAGCCGACCGCGACGATGCCGATGCCGAGCGGATGCGCCAGGGCGCCGCAAAGCCCGCCAACCAGCGCAGTCAGCGCGAAGGTGCGCACGCCGGCCGATCGGATGCCCGACTCGGTCTCGCGCTGCTGCCAGCCGCGTTCGAAGCCGATGGCGATCCCGACGGCCAGGGCGATGCCGAGCCGCGTCAAGTAGTCCCATTCGTTCATGTCGATTCCCATGCGGCCGATTATGCCCGAAAATGTACGTGACGATCGAATCTAACGAAGTCGCGACGTCGCCCAACCAACTGGGGCTGCGCCCCGATTTCTAGCCAGGATGCCGCCGGCCCCGATGGACAGCTCCCCGAAGCTGATTGTGTTCGATTGCGACGGCACGCTGGTCGACAGCCAAGCCGGTATCGTCGGTGCGATGGAAGCGGCATGGCGCGCCGAAGGCTTGCCGCCGCCGGCCCACGAAGCGATCCGGCGCGTGGTCGGCCTGCCACTGACGGAGGCGATCGCCGCGTTGGCGCCGGCGCTCGACGCGGTACCGCGCAACCGTATGACCGAGGCGTACAAGGCGGCCTTCATGGTGGCCCGCAGCGAGAACACACACACCGAGCCGCTGTTCCCGGGCATTGCCGCGGCGCTCGATGCGCTGGAAGCGGCCGGCTATCTGCTCGGCATCGCCACCGGCAAGGGCCGGAACGGACTTCGGTTGACCTTGGAACGTCACAATCTTCTACACCGATTCGTAACCTTGCAGACCGCCGATCACGGTCCCGGCAAGCCGCATCCGTTCATGTTGCAGAACGCCATGCGCGAGGCCGGCGTCGATCTCCGCGACACGGTCATGATCGGCGATACCACGTTCGACATGGTGATGGCGCGTCGCGCCGGGACCGCTGCCGTCGGCGTCGCCTGGGGCTATCACACGCCGAGCGAATTGCGCGCAGCCGGTGCCGGTGAGATAATCCATCATGGCGCGGAATTAGAGGCTGCGATCGCGCGGGCCTGGACCCGCTGAAGGCGGCCGGGAGGTTTCGATGCGCTTGTTCAAGAAAATTCTGATCGGCCTTGGCGCAGTCCTGGTGTTGCTGATCGGCGCCGCCTTCGTCGTCGTCTCGACGCTCGACCTCAACGCCTATCGAGGCGAGATCGCCGATCGCGTGCAACAGGCGACCGGCCGCAAGTTCGAATTGCGCGGCAAGATCGATGCGACGTTCTTGTCCGCCAGCCCCTCCGTCATCGTGCGCGACGTCGGCCTTAGCAACGCGACCTGGGGCACGCGCGCCGACATGGCGAAATTCGAACGCTTGGAGATGGAAGTCGAATTGTGGCCGCTGATCTCCGGCGTGCTAAAGATCAACAAGCTGGTCCTGGTCGGCGCCGACGTGTTTCTCGAAACGAACGCGCAGGGCGCCAAGAATTGGGTGTTCGTGCCGGCCGTGCCACGGCCGCTGACGACCAATACACCGCCTATGCCGACCGCCGATCCGTCACGCAACAGCGGCCTGCAACCGCAGATCGTCGAACTGCGCGTGGAAAAATCCACCTTCACCTACCACGACGCGGTTACCAAGAGCACGCAGAGTATCGGCCTGAAGGAAATCGTCCTGCGCCCGTCGGCGAACGACAACAAAGTCGCGATCGAAATCGAAGGCGAATACAACGGCCAGAAAATATCCACAAAAGGCACTATCGGCTCGCTCGAATCGCTCAGCGCACGCACCGACAAATATCCGATGAAGCTCGATATCGGTTTCGCCGACAGCGATCTTGCCGTCGAGCTGATCGCGGATCTGAGCGGCGCCGTGACTCGGATGACCGGGATGGTCGCATCGAAACGCCTGGCCTTGGACAAGCTCGCCGGTGCGCCGCCCAAGACACCGGCGCCGCAAGGCGGGATCCTGCCGATCCATCCGCTTCCGCTGTCCGCGCTGAGGATCGCCAATGTCGATCTCGACCTGAAAATCGACGAACTGACGACCGGCGGCAGGAAATTCGCCAACGTGCAGGGTAAGATCGTCATCAAGGACGCAAAATTGTCGCTCGCCCCGCTGTCCGCCATGCTCGGTGCCGGCACGATCACCGCCAATCTGGTGGTCGATGGAACCGAGGGCATACAAGCGTCGGTCATCGGCAAGCTCACCGGTCGCAATCTGGCCTTGCGCGACCTAACACCGGTTGCATCCGCGCCAGCCAGTTTCGATGCCGACGTGGCGGGGCGCGGCGGCAGCATCAAGGCCATCGCCTCGACGCTGAATGGCCGAATTGCGGTAAATGTCGGACCGGGGCCGATCAACAATCAGCTGTTCGATTTCATGTCGAAAGGGCTGGTCAATGCCGTTACGCCATGGGCGCCGCGCGGGCAGGCGCTGGCGCTGACATGTATCGTCGCTCGGTTCGATTTCGTATCCGGGGTGGGCCGTTCGCGCGTGCTGGTGATCGACACCAACCGCGCCACGCTGGTCGGCGACGGGGTGGTCAATTTGGCGCGCGAGGCAGTCGACATTCTGATCGTGCCGAGCACCAAAGAGAAAAGTCTCGCCAGCGTCGCGGCGTTGATCCCGGTGCGCGTGCAGGGCCCGATCAACGCCGTCAGCATCACGCCGGATCCGTCCCAGGCGGCCCAGGAAGCCGCCAAGACGGTCATCAAGGTGGCGGAAATTCCGCTCGATATCGTCGGCAACCTGCTCGGCGAACGGCGCCAGCAGCAGGCCTCGCCGTGCGGCGTCGCGAATGCGCGCGCGACTGGCCAGGTAACGCCGGGCCAGCAGCAACCGCGGCAACAGCAGCAGCCGGGTATCCTGCAGCGCATTAATCCGTTGCGCTGAGACCGCGAATGCAGCATCGCAGCCGCAAACGCTTCTACAAGAACGTCACCACGCGCGCGGTGGACGGCGGCTGGCTCGTGCTGCTCGACGACAAGCCGATCAAAACGCCGGCGCGCGCGGATTTGAAGTTGCCGACGCAAGCGCTCGCGATGTCAATCGCCGAAGAGTGGCGCGGGCAGGGCGAGACGCTGAGCCTGCTCTCGATGCAGCACACGCAGCTTGCCAACACGGCGATCGACCGCGTGCCCAAGCTGCGCGCCAACGTCGTCGACGAGGCGATCAAGTATGCCGACACCGATCTGGTCTGCTATCGCGCCGATGGGCCGCCAAACCTGGTCGAGCGCCAGCATGCGCACTGGCAGCCGGTGATCGAATGGCTAGCCGAAAGGTATGGCGTGCGCCTGGTGACGACACACTCGATCACGCCGATCTCGCAGGCGCGGCGCACGATCGTGGTCCTGCGTTCGGCGATCGACAGGTACGACGATTTTGCCCTCGCCGGTCTGTCGGCTTCGGTGGCCGCGGCGGGCTCGCTGGCAATCGGCCTTGCGCTCGCGGAGGGGGTTCTCGATGGCGCGGCCGCGTTCGCCGCGGCGCAAGTGGACGAGTTGTTCCAGATCGAGAAATGGGGCGCCGACGCAGAGGCCGGGGCGCGTCTCGAAAGGGTCCGCGCGGAACTCGCGGCGTTGGCGAAATATCATGCGTTTTTGAGGGGTTAGGCCGTAATTTCGCAATGCGGTAAGCGCTGGCCTTGGGCGAATTGAAGTGCTATCTGCACAGGATTGTGCGACGACCCGCCCGACATGCGGGCGGCAGGGGGTAACGGATGCAGGACATCCTCGAGGAATTGGAACGGCGGCGCGAAGCGGCGCGCATGGGCGGCGGCCAGCGGCGCATCGACGCGCAGCATGCCAAAGGCAAGCTGACCGCGCGCGAACGTATCGACATTCTGCTCGATGGCGGGTCGTTCGAGGAATACGACCTGTTCGTCGAACATCGCTGCGTCGATTTCGGTATGGCCGAGCAAACGGTGCCTGGCGACGGCGTGGTGACCGGCTGGGGCACCGTCAACGGCCGCCTCGTGTTCGTCTACTCGCAGGATTTCACCGTATTCGGCGGCGCGCTCTCGGAAGCGCACGCGGAAAAAATCTGCAAGATCATGGATCAGGCGATGAAGGTGGGCGCGCCCGTCATCGGTCTCAACGATTCCGGCGGCGCGCGCATCCAGGAAGGCGTCGCCTCGCTGGCCGGCTATGCCGAAGTGTTTCAGCGCAACGTGCTCGCCTCGGGCGTGGTGCCGCAGATCTCCGTCATCATGGGGCCGTGCGCGGGCGGTGCGGTCTACTCGCCGGCGATGACCGACTTCATCTTTATGGTCAAGGACAGCTCGTATATGTTCGTGACCGGTCCCGAAGTGGTCAAGACGGTCACGCATGAGGAGGTCAGCGCCGAGCAATTGGGCGGCGCGATTTCGCACACGACCAAATCGGGTGTCGCCGACCTTGCGTTCGAAAACGACGTCGAAGCTCTGCTGCAATTGCGCCGCTTCGTCGATTTCCTGCCGCCGAGCAACCGGGAAAAGCCGCCGGTGCGCGCGACCGCCGATCCGATCGACCGGCCCGAGCCGTCGCTCGATACGCTGATCCCGGCCAACGCCAACAAGCCGTACGACATCAAGGAACTTATTCTTAAGGTCGTCGACGAAGAGGATTTCTTCGAACTTCAGCCGACCTATGCCGGCAATATCGTCATCGGCTTCGGCCGCATCGGCGGCGAAACGGTCGGCATCGTCGCCAACCAGCCGATGGTCCTGGCCGGCTGCTTGGACATCAATTCGTCGCGCAAGGCCGCGCGCTTCGTGCGGTTCTGCGATTGTTTCCAGATCCCCATCGTGACCTTCGTCGACGTGCCGGGCTTCCTGCCGGGTACGGCGCAGGAATATGGCGGCATCATCACGCATGGCGCGAAACTGCTGTACGCCTATGCCGAGGCGACCGTGCCGAAAGTCACGGTGATTACGCGCAAGGCCTATGGCGGCGCCTACGACGTCATGTCGTCCAAGCATCTGCGCGGCGACGTGAATTATGCCTGGCCGCAGGCCGAAATCGCCGTGATGGGCCCGAAGGGGGCGGTGGAGATCATTTTCCGCGACGACCGCAACGATCCCGCCAAGATCGAGGCGCGCACCGAAGAATATCGGCAGAAATTCGCGAACCCGTTTGTCGCCGGCCACCGCGGTTTCATCGACGACGTCATCATGCCGCGCAACACCCGTCGCCGGATTGCGCGCGCGCTCGGCATGCTGCGCGACAAGAAGCTCGACAATCCGTGGAAGAAGCACGGCAACATTCCGTTGTGAGGCCGACCATGCCGGAATCCACGCATTATCTCTATCTATTGCGGCCGACCCGCGCCGACATGCTGGCAACCGGCCTCACCGAAGCCGAAGCCGCGGTGGTCGGCCGGCATGCGGAGTATCTGCGAAAGCTACGCGATGCCGGAACACTCGTGCTGGCCGGCCGCACGCTGACGACCGAAAACACATTCGGCATCGCCATTCTCAGGGCGGAATCCGAAGCGGAAGCGGCGCGCGTGATGCGCAACGATCCGGCGATTGCCGAACGCGTCATGACCGCGAGCCTGTATCCATACGGCATCGCGTTCATGGCCGCCTCGCCGGCGGTCGGCTGACGCGCAGTCGCGACGCTTCCAAACACCCAACGCATCGAACCGGGCCAAGAATGTTCAAAAAAATCCTGATCGCCAACCGCGGAGAGATCGCCTGCCGCGTCATGCGCACGGCGCGCGCCATGGGCATCAAGACCGTTGCCGTGTATTCGGACGCGGACGTTTCGGCGCTGCACGTCAAGCTGGCCGACGAAGCGGTGCCGATCGGTCCGGCGCCGTCGGCGCAATCTTACCTGGTCATCGACAAGATCGTCGCCGCGTGCAAGCAGACCGGCGCCGATGCGGTGCATCCGGGCTACGGTTTCCTGTCCGAGAAGGCCGATTTCCCGCGCGCGCTGAAAAAAGCCGGCATTGCCTTCATCGGCCCCACGCCCGATGCGATCTTCGCGATGGGCGACAAGATCGAGTCCAAAAAACTGGCCAAGGCGGCCGGCGTCAACATGGTGCCGGGCCATCTGGAAGTCATCAAGGACGGCACGGAGGCGATCCAGATTGCCAAGCGGGTCGGCTTCCCGGTCATGATCAAGGCATCGGCCGGCGGCGGCGGCAAGGGCATGCGCATCGCCCACCACGAAGGCGAGGTCGAGGAGGGGTTCCGCTCGGCGACCAACGAGGCCAAGTCCAGCTTCGGCGACGATCGCGTGTTCATCGAAAAATACATCGAGGAACCGCGCCACATCGAAATTCAGGTGCTGGCCGACGCGCACGGCAACGCCCTGTATTTGGGCGAGCGCGAATGCTCGATCCAACGCCGCCACCAGAAGGTCATCGAGGAGGCGCCGTCGCCGTTCCTCGACGATAAGACCCGCGCCGCCATGGGCGAGCAGGCGGTGGCGCTGGCCAAGGCGGTCAACTATCAGTCCGCCGGCACGGTCGAGTTCATCGTCGACAAGAACAGGAATTTCTACTTTCTCGAAATGAACACGCGCCTGCAGGTCGAACATCCGGTCACCGAGCTGGTCACCGGCCTCGATCTGGTCGAACAGATGATCCGCGTCGCCGCCGGCGAGAAGCTGGCGCTCAAGCAGTCCGACGTGAAGTTGAACGGCTGGGCCATCGAGGCGCGCGTCTATGCCGAAGACCCGTTCCGCAATTTCCTGCCTTCGATCGGCCGCCTGGTGCGCTACCGCCCGCCGGCAACGAACGACTATGTGCGCGTCGATACCGGCGTCTACGAAGGCGCCGAGATCAGCATGTATTACGATCCCATGATCGCCAAGCTGGTCACCTACGGCGCCAATCGCGACAAGGCGATCCAGCGCATGCGCCAGGCGCTCGATGAATTCTATATTCGCGGCGTCAACCACAATATCAGCTTCCTCGCGTCGCTGATGGCGCATCCGCGCTTCCACGACGGCCGCCTGTCGACCAATTTCATCGCCGAGGAATACAAAGGCGGATTCACCGCCGCCGATGTGGCGACCGCCGATCGCACCCTGCTCGCGGCCGTTGCGGCGACCGTGCATTACCGCACCGCATTGCGCGACGGCACCTTGCCGGGCCAGTTGCCCGGCCGCCGCTATCAGCCGCCCAAGGAGTGGGTGGTTACGCTGGGCGACAACAATCACGCGATTCCAGTCGAAATCGAGATCGACGAGGGCTCGAGCGCCGGCGACGAGCGTTTCGGCGTGCGCATCGACGGCAAGAGCCTGCCGGTGAAATCGGCCTGGAAGCCGGGCGACGCCATGTTTCGCGGCTGGGTCGGCGGCAAGGAAATGGTCGTGCAGGTCGACCGGCGCGGCGCCTTCTACCGGGTCTTCAACGGCGGCATCGAGCTGAAAGCGCAGGTGTTATCGAAGCAGGCGGCGCGGCTGTTGTCCGAAATGCCGAAGAAGATCCCGCCCGATCTGTCGAAATACATTCTCTCGCCGATGCCGGGCCTGTTGGTGTCGGTGGCGGTCAAGAAGGGCCAGCAGGTCAAGGCCGGCGAAGAGGTTTGCGTCGTCGAAGCAATGAAGATGGAGAACGTGCTGCGCGCCGAACGCGACGGCACGGTCGCCGACGTCAGCGCCAAGCCCGGCGATTCGCTCGCGGTCGATCAGGTCATCGTCGAGTTCGCGTAATCGGCGCGCCGGCTATGCGACCGCGCGCGCGACCGCGAGCAACATCAATATGCCGAAGCCGCCAAAAATGACCCCGGCGGTCAGATCGATCGGTCGTTGCAGGCGACGGTAATTGCGCTGTGCCGGCCCGGTCGACAGGAGCACGGCGAGGATCGTGTACCACGCGAGCGAGCTTGCGACGCAGGCGGCGACGATGATCGCGCGCAGCGCGGTCGGCGTGTCAGCGGATACGCCGGCCGAGAAGATGCCGAGAAAGTAGATCGCGGCTTTCGGGTTGGTCAGGCTGGTCGCCAGGCCGCGTCGATAGGCGCCGATCCAGTTTTGGCCGGCGGTTGCATGCGCGGTTTGTGGGCTGCCGTCGGGTGGCGGCCTGAGCGCCGACCGCAGCAGGCCATAGGCGACATAGATCAGATACAGGCCGCCGATCGCCTGCAGCGCGCGGAACAGGACCGGCGCGTGCTGGAGGGCGAGCGCAAGCCCGGTCATCGAAGCCACACTCCAGATCAATGCCCCGGTCGCGATGCCGAACGCGGCCGCCACGCCGCGGGCGCGCGTTTCCTTCATCGCAACCGTGCTTACGATCAGCGTGTTGGGCCCAGGCACGACGACCGCGACCCAGTGGACGATCAGGATCGCCGCCAGGGTGGAGGCCCATTCCATGGCGATGGCCTATGCGTTCGGGCGCTTGTGCCTGGCGGGGCGGCGCTTGGCCCAGTGGCGCGTATGCTTCGGCGCCGGCAGGGCTTTCGGCAGTTTCGGATCGGCGATCGGCGTTTCGGCGGCGAAGCGGAACGGCACGATTCCGGCCCAGACTGGCCAGCTGTAATCCGCTTCGTCGTCCTTGGGCGGGCCGGTGCGGATTTTGGTCGACGCCTCGTCGATGGCAATGCGCAGGACTTTCGTGGCCTTGAGCTCCTGCTTGTTCGGCGGTCGCACCGAGTCCCAACGGCCGGGCGCCGTCTTGTCCATGAACGCCTTGAGCGCAGCCAGCTTGTGCGCCGGTTCGGTCACCTCTTGCGCGTTGCCGTACAGCACGAGCGCCCGGTAATTGACCGAATGGTTGAAGGCGGAACGGGCCAGCACCAGCCCGTCGAAATGCGTGACCGCCAGGCACAGCGGCGATCCGGCGACGAGATCGACCAGCATGCGGCTCTTCGACGATCCATGGATGTAGATATGATCGTTCTCGCGCCAGCAGGCCGTGGCGATGACCGCCGGCTGACCTCGGTGCAGGAATCCGACGTGGCAGATCAGCGCGTCGTCGACGATCGCGTCGATCGCGGCACGGTCGTAGCCGGCGCGCTCCGGCCGGCGTTTCAGCGTGGTGCGTTTGGTCTTGCGGACCGATTTCATGGCGGCATTGCGCGGCGGGAATCGACAGAAGGCCGCCGACCGTACCGGCACCGCTGTCGGTTGAAAAGCCCGGAATTTTCTGTATTAAGCTGGTAGGATGTCCGAACGATCCGGAGCCATCGCGCGCCGCGTGCGCATCGAGGGCCGCGTGCAAGGGGTTTGGTATCGTGCGTGGACGCTGGAGCGGGCTCAGGCGCTGGGGTTGCGCGGATGGGTCCGCAATCGGAGCGACGGCTGCGTCGAGGCCGTCTTTGCCGGGCCGGCGCACGACGTGCGTACCATGATCGAGGCGTGCCGGCGGGGGCCGCCGCGTGCCGTTGTCGACCGGTTGACCGAAGCGCCGGTCGAGGACGAAGGGTTCAACGAGTTCCGCCAGTTGCCGACGGGGTGAACAGCGTGGCTATTCTGGTTTCCGAAGCAATTCCCTACCACATCCGGCATATCGATCAATATATCGGGCGGGAAATCGGCCGTTCGCAGTGGGTCGAGATCGACCAGGAGCGGATCAATCAGTTCGCGCTGTGCACGGACGATCACAACCCGCTGCACGTCGATCCCGAGTGGGCAAAGCGCCATGGGCCGTTCGGCGGCACCATCGCGCATGGCTTCCTCACGCTTTCAATGCTCAGCCATTTCGCCTACGAAGAGCAGATGATGCCGGCGGGCATTTCCTACAGCATCAATTACGGATTCGAGCGCATCCGTTTCATGTCGCCGGTCAAGGTCGGCGACCGTATCCGCAACCGCACTTTGCTGCAGACGGCGGAGAGTCGCGGCCAGGGGCGGTGGGTGTTCCGGTCGCGCAATACGATCGAAATCGAAGCCAGCGGCAAACCAGCCATGATGGCGGTCTGGCTCGCCTTGTTCGTGGAAGAGGGTGCTCAGGCGGTACCGATTCAAGAAGCGGTCTGAAACACCGCGTCGAACGTCGCCTTCAACTGCGCATCGACCTCCGGCATCGAAATCGGCAGTCCGAGATCGGCCAGCGACGTGACGCCCAGGTTGGGCGCCGCTATGCCGCAAGGCACGATGCCGGCGAAATGTTCCAGGTTCGGGTCGACGTTGAGTGCGATGCCGTGATAGGCGACCCAGCGTTTGACGCGTACGCCGATCGCCGCGATCTTGTCCTCGCGCCCGGCGCCCCGGTCGATCCAGATGCCGACGCGCCCAGTCCGCCGCTCGCCCTTGACGTTGAAGCGCGCCAGCGTCGCGATGATCCAGGCCTCCAGGTCGCACACATAGCGCCGCACGTCGGCGCCGCGCCGGTTCAGGTCGAGCATCAGGTAGACCACCCGCTGGCCCGGCCCGTGATAGGTGTATTGGCCGCCCCGGCCGGTGCGATGCACGGGGAAGCGCTGCGGCGTCAACAGGTCGCCCGGCTTGGCGCTGGAGCCGGCGGTATAGAGCGGCGGATGCTCGAGCAGCCAGACCAGTTCGGGCGCGGTTCCGGCGCGAATCGCGGCCGCCCGCGCCTCCATTTCGGCCACCGCGTCGGCGTATTCCACCGGGGTCTCCGAAATGCGCCACTCCAGGTGAGATTTATCCAGGCTTTCCAAGGCCATGCGGCCACTGCCTTTCTCTTGCGGCGGCTTGGTTGATTTGCTATCTCCGTGCCGTGTTTTAGGCTTCTTCGCAGGCTTGTCCAGCCACGCCGGGGCCGATGACCTTCTTTGGCGGTGCCGAGGTGAATGCGGTTGTGGCGGAACTGGTAGACGCGCAGCGTTGAGGTCGCTGTGGGTGAAAACCCGTGGAAGTTCGAGTCTTCTCAACCGCACCATTCACGTAAGGCCCGTCGCCGCTAGGCGCGGGCCTTCGTGCTTTCGGAATTCGATGCCTCAGAGCCAGACACGATCGGAACATAAAACCGGCGTACAATAGAGGTTGCGGCGCACATGGCCGAAACCGAGCCACCGACCGACACAACGGCTGCCGACGGCGCGAGCCTGGATTTGGGCGGGGCCCTGTACGGTCTGAAGCCGGCCGTGGTGCGCGCAATCGTCGACGCCGCGCAGACCGGCGATGCGCGCCTGGTGCGGCGGCTGATCCATCCCTTGCATTACAGCGACGTGGCGGACCTGATCGAGCGGCTCGATCCGGAAACGCGCGATCGCGTGCTCGAATATACCGGCCGCACGCTCGATCCCAAGGTGCTGGCGGAACTCGACGATCAGGTGCGCGAACAGATCGTCGAACAGCTGGATACCAAGCAGATCGTCGCCGCCGCGACCGAGCTCGAAACGGACGATGCGGTCGAGCTGATCGAGGATCTGGACAAGGAAACCGCCGAAGAGGTTCTCGAAGCCCTGCCGGAAGAAGAGCGCGAGGCGATCGAGGAGGCGCTGTCCTATCCCGAAGAATCCGCCGGCCGCCGCATGCAGTCGGAAACCGTCGTCGTGCCGGTGACCTGGACGGTCGGCGAAACCATCGACCATATGCGCGAATCGGTCGATCTGCCGACCGACTTCTACGACGTTTTCGTGGTCGATCAGCTTGGCAAGCCGATCGGCACGATACCCCTGAACCGGCTCTTGCGTACGCGCCGCCCGGTCAAGATCGGCCAGATCATGAAGGGCGATCTGACCGTGATCCCGGCGACCATGGATCAGGAAGAAGCCGCGTTACTGTTTAAGCAGCGCGACTTGACCTCGGCCCCCGTCGTCGACGAGAACGGCAAGCTGGTCGGCATGATCACCGTCGACGACATGGTCGATGTCATCGAAAAAGAGACGGAAGAGGACATGTTGAGGCTGGCCGGCGTGGCCGAATCCGACATTCACTTCCCGGCCATGACGACCGCGCAGCTGCGCATCCGCTGGCTGATCGTGACGCTATGCAATACCATCGTGGCATCGATCGTGATTTCGCAGTTCCAGGCCACCATCGAGAAGATCGTGGCGCTCGCGGTGCTGATGCCGATCGTCGCCGCCATGGGCGGCAACGCCGGCATGCAGGTGGTCACCGTCACGGTCCGCGCGCTGGCCACCAAGCATCTCACGCCCGGCAACATGTTCCGTGTCGTGCGCAAGGAAGTGTTGGTCGGGCTGATGAACGGGGTGGCGCTGGCGGCGGTCATGGGCACGATCACGGCATTCTGGTTTCACAACACGTCGCTCAGCCTGGTGCTCGCCGGCGCCATGCTGTTCAACATGATCTGGGCCGGCATCGCCGGCACGCTGATCCCGCTTGCCTTGTTCCGCATGCGCATCGATCCGGCGATCGCCGCCGGCCCGTTCCTGACCACGACCACCGACGTGCTCGGTTTCTTCGTGTTCCTCGGCGTGGCCACCCTGTTTCTGATCTAGGTCGGCGCAAATTCGGCCGGCGGGACGGTTGCCGGCCCAGCCTGCGCGTGCTACTTTACGTTTACGTTAACGTAAAGGAACGGAGGCGTGCCATGGCGCATCCCGGCAGCGTCGAAACCTATCGCGGCACGGTATACCCGTGGGAATGCGATCAGAACGGCCACCTCAACGTGCATCGCTACGTCGCCAAGTTCGACGAGGCGACATGGGTGATCTTCGCCCATCTCGGCGTCGACAGAAAACTGCGCCTGACCGAGAACCGCAGCATGATGGGCCTGTCGCAGAATATCGTCTACAGGCGCGAACTGTTCCCGGGCGACGTCGTCGGCGTGCGGACGCGCCTGGTCGAGATGACCGATAAACGCCTGCGCATGGTGCACACGATGTACGACTACCTGTCGGACGACGTGGTGGCCGAAATGGAACTGCACGCGGTGCATGTCGATCTCGCGTCGCGCAAATCCCAGCCGTTCCCGCCGCAGGTCGCCGCCAAGGGCAGGGCGCTGCTCGAAGGCGGCCAGGCATGAGCGCCGCTGCCGCCGAGCCGAAACTCAAGGACAGTTACTCGATCACCGAACTGGCGCGCGAGTTCGACATCACCACGCGCGCGATCCGGTTCTACGAGGACCAGGGGCTCATCCGCCCCGAGCGGCGCGGGCAGGCGCGCATCTATACGCAGCGCGACCGCACGCGGCTGAAACTGATTCTGCGCGGCAAGCGGCTCGGCTTTTCGCTCGAAGAGGTCGGCGAGATCATCAATCTGTACGACGGCGCGCCCGGCGAAATCGGCCAGCTCAATTTCTTTCTGGACAAGATCGAGGCGCGACGCGCGCTGCTCGAAGCGCAGCGCGAGGACATCGACGTCACGCTCGAGGAACTCAAGGTCGTCGAGGATCGCTGCAAGAAGCGGTTGAAAGAGCTAAAGACCAAGCGCTGACCGCGGCTAGTTGACGTTTACGTAAACGTCAACTAGCATGGGGATCTTATTGGGGAGGCCGTCATGGAAGCCGCATTCGGCGCCGCCGGACATACCGAATACCAACCGCCCAACCCGCAGTTCGAGGCGCGCTGCCGGGACAGTTTCGGCCGCCAGCCGTTCATGCAATTGATCGGCGCGACCATCGAGGTCTTGCGCCCGGGCTACTGCGAAATCCACCTGCCGTTCCGCCGCGAGCTCACGCAGCAGCACGGCTTCATGCATGGCGGCGTGCTGGCCAGCATCGCCGACAGCGCGGCCGGTTACTGCGCGTTCGGCCTGATGCCGGCCGACAGTTCGCTGCTGACCGTCGAATACAAGCTCAACATCGTGCGGCCCGGGCAGGGCGAGAAAGCCATCGCCAAAGCGCGCATCATCAAGCCGGGCAATTCGCTGTTCGTGGTCAATTCCGACGTCTACATGGTCAAGGGCGGCCAGGAGAGTCTCGTCGTCACGTCAATCCAAACGCTCATGCGCTTGCCCGGTCGCGCCGATACCTGACCGGTCTATAATTCGCGATGGCGCCGCTGCGCGCCCTCGTCAGCCGACCGGCTCCGGCCGGACCTCGATACCGATATCGTCGATAGGAAGCCGCCATGATCCCCAATCGCTTGCCCGGCCTGGATTTCGATCTGGGCGAAACCGCAGACATGATCCGCGACCAGGTGACGAGTTTCGCCGCCGACGAGCTGTCGCCGCGCGCGGCCGACATCGACCGCGAAAACCTGTTCCCGGCCGACCTGTGGAAGAAGATGGGCGATCTCGGCCTGCTCGGCATTACCGTGCCGGAGGAGTACGGCGGCGCCGGCCTGGGCTATCTCGAACACGTCGTCGCGATGGAGGAAATCAGCCGCGGCTCGGCCTCGGTCGGGTTGTCGTATGGCGCGCACTCGAATCTGTGCGTGAACCAGATCAACCGCAATGGCAACGACGCGCAAAAGAAGCGCTACCTGCCGAAGCTGATTTCCGGCGATCACGTCGGCGCGCTGGCGATGAGCGAGCCAGGCGCCGGTTCCGACGTGGTGTCGATGAAGACGCGCGCCGACAGGAAGGGCGACCGCTATGTGCTCAACGGCAGCAAGATGTGGATCACCAACGGGCCCGACGCCGACGTGCTGGTGGTCTATGCCAAGACCGATCCCGGCGCCGGGCCACGCGGCATCACCGCGTTCCTGATCGAAAAGGGCTTCAAGGGTTTTTCGACCGGGCAGAAGCTCGACAAGCTCGGCATGCGCGGCTCGAACACCGGCGAGCTGGTGTTCCAGGATTGCGAGGTGCCCGAGGAGAACGTGCTCGGCACGCTCGGCCGCGGCGTCAACGTGCTGATGAGCGGGCTGGATTACGAACGCGCGGTGCTGGCCGGCGGGCCGCTCGGCATCATGCAATCGTGCATGGACGTGGTCGTGCCGTATCTGCACGACCGCAAGCAGTTCGGCCAGCCGATCGGGACGTTTCAGTTGATGCAGGGCAAGCTGGCCGACATGTACACGACCATGAACGCAGCCAGGGCCTATGCCTACGCGGTCGCCAAGGCCTGCGACCGCGGCCAGACCACGCGCAAGGATGCGGCGGGCGCGATCCTGTATGCCGCCGAGAAGGCCACCTGGATGGCGCTCGAAGCGATTCAATGCCTGGGCGGCAACGGCTATATCAACGACTACCCGACCGGTAGACTTTTGCGCGACGCCAAGCTGTACGAGATCGGCGCCGGCACCAGCGAAATCCGCCGCATGCTGATCGGCCGCGAATTGTTCGACGAGACCGCCTGAACCCGAAGGCGCGGCGCGCCCGCAGGAACCCATGTACCTTCCGGCCCATTTCACCGAATCCGATCCGGCGGCGCGGTTCGCGCTGATCGAGGCATATCCGTTCGCCAGCCTGATCGTGCCCTCCCGGGACGGGCTCGACGTCACGCATCTGCCGCTGCTGCTAGACCGGCCGGGCGGCGACGGCATGCCCGTGCTGTTGGGCCATGTGGCGCGCGCCAATCCGATCTGGCAGGGGCTCGAAGCGGGGTCTGCGGCGCTGGCGATCTTCCGCGGTCCCGAGCATTACGTTTCGCCCGACTGGTACGAAAACACGGTCGCGGTGCCGACCTGGAATTACGCCGTGGTCCACGCACATGGGCGCGCGCGCCTGATGGCGCCGGACGAATTGGAACCGCTGCTGGTGCGGTTGTCGGCGGTGCACGAGGCGCGCCTGCTGCCGAAGCCACCCTGGACGCTCGACAAGCTGCCGCGCACGATGATCGACGGGTTGAAAAAAGCCATCGTCGGCTTCGCGATCAGCGTCGAGCGCATCGACGGCAAATTCAAGCTGTCGCAGAACCGCAGCCGCGCCGACCAGGACGGCGTCGTGGCGGCGCTCGATGCGCTCGATACCGACGCGGCCGACGCGCTGGCGGCATCGATGCGGGCCGGCATGGAACGCCGCAAAGCCTAGGCGACCGGGCCGGTTGCGACGCGCCCGGCAAACCTTTCATGCGCCCGGCACATTTCCCTGGCCATCGAATCCCGCTAACATGCGCGCTGCGTCAGGGAGGGAAGAATAATGGCCCAAGCCAAATTGCGCGTGGTCGGCAACGGATCGGCGAAGAAGGCCGCCCGCAAACGCTATTCGCCGGCGGAGTGGCAGACGCGGCTCGAGCTGGCCGCGGCCTACCGGCTGATCCGGCATTTCGGCCTGGCCGATCTGGTCTACAACCATCTGACCGCGCGCATCCCGGGCACCGACGACGAAATCCTGATCAACCCGTACGGCCTTATGTACGACGAGATCACGGCCTCGAACTTGCTCAAGATCGACATCGACGGCAACAAGCTGGAAGACTCGCCCTACGGCATCAACCCGGCCGGCTATGTCATCCACAGCGCTGTGCACAAGGCGCGCCACGACGTCCAGTGCGTCATGCACACGCACAGCCATGCGGCGACCGCGGTCTCGGCGCTCGAGATGGGCTATGTGCCGGTCTCGCAGACCGGGTTCATGTTCTACAACCGCGTGGCGTATCACGATTACGAGGGCGTCGCGGTCAATCTCGACGAACGCCAGCGCCTGGTCGCCTCGCTCGGCAAGAAAGACGTCATGCTGCTGCGCAACCACGGTAGCCTGACCTGCGGCGGCACCATCCAAATGGCGTTCCGCCGGATGTATTATTTCGAGCTCGGCTGCCGCAACCAGCTGGACGCACTGGCTTCCGGCGCCAAGCTGCGGCTGCCCAAGTCCGCGGTGATGGAGCACACGGCGAGTCAGTTCGAAGACGGTGTGGCCGCCATCGGCACCGCCGAAACCCGCGAATGGCCGGCACTGCTGCGCATGCTCGACCGCGAAGAGCCGGGCTGGCGGGAGTAGGGTACTTTCCCCAAGTTTCATAAGGTTGTCGTTTGTGGTCCAGCCTCCTCTAAGCGATCAAGAGATCGATGTCCCTGATCAACACTTGATTCGGCATGCCTATGTAAACGTTATCTCTTCGGTTGCGCGCCTTTCAGCGTGGTCGTCGGCGTCTGTTGCACACGACGAAATCGTCAAAAGGGAGCAAGTGATGATGGCGCTGGACGATCTAATTGCATTCGCCACTCATGCGAGACGACTTATCGACTTGTCAAATTTATTTACTGAGGCAGATAGTACTTATTGTCGTGACGACAAAATGGTAATTGATCGGACGAGTGGCGAAAACTTTGAAATTTCCATCTATCAAATTCTTAATCGAATTATTCACTCAAAGCGCATGAGTATAGTACTGGCACGACGCCGGAAATTTAGCACAAGTGGGGGTGCGGTCGGGGAGGAGAAAATTACTGTTTTCAAATCATTTCTCATCCGTTCCGATCGACTGCCTTTGCTTCAAGTATCTATAGACTGGCTCGTCAGATGTTTTGTGGACAAGTTGTTGGCAACAGTTCATGTGGAATCAAATCCGCCGTTAGTAAATTAGTACACAAGCCTATTGTGAGGTTGTTATTGCTTGCCGGTCCGTCGAAACTTTGTCACGTGCGATCCCTCCACGAATCTGACCATACTCCGGCGCCTAGCCGCGGCTGCCCAAGCCTGCGGTGATGGAACACACGGCGAGCCAGTTCGAAGGCGGTGTGGCCACCATCGGCACCGCCGAAACCCGCGAATGGCCGGCACTGCTGCGCATGCTCGACCGCGAAGAGCCGGGCTGGCGGGAGTAGGCCGCGCTCGCAACTGCGCTTGCCGCCAGCGCCACGCGGCGGGACAGGCCGGCGCTTTTCCTTGTTCCCGCTTCGAGAGTCTTAATCGGTCGTTGGACAATTAACCGATCGCCGCGAACGCACCGGCGACCGGTGCCGAAACGTTCGCATTTAATTGAAAATTCAATGACCGATGAATTTTTCCGGAACATATCGTGGCCGACGGCTTCGCGCCGGCGGCGGCCAGGGCGATTGTTTCCAGGGCGATGATTTCAAGGCGCGCTTTGGGATGTGCGTGCCGGTGGCGGCCTTGACAGGACCAAGTTGCTGGCGTCGAGTCTCCGTCGAAAACGCGCCAAATCAACGCCAGGGATGACGCCCATGAAACCCCCGTTCCGCGCCGATCATGTCGGCAGCCTTCTGCGCCCGCCGGAACTGCTGGCTGCGCGCGCGGCCTATCAGAAGGGCGAATTGGCCGCCGACAAGCTGCGCGCGATCGAGGATCAGGCGATCCGCGATGCCGTCAGGATGCAGGAGGATCTCGGCTTCAAGGTTGCGACCGACGGCGAAATGCGGCGCGGCTCGTGGCACATGGATTTTCTCTACCAGATCGGCGGCGTGGTGAAGGCCGAGACCAACCTCAAGATCCAGTTCAAGAACGAGACCGAGACCCTGGAGTTCACGCCGCCGATGGCGCGCGTGGCGGCCAAGCTGCGCTTCGACAAGATCATCTTTGCCGACGATTTCAAGTTCCTGAAGTCGGTGACCAAAGCGACGCCGAAGCTGACCATCCCGTCGCCCAACATGATCCATTATCGCGGCGGCCGTTCGGCGATCGACGCGGTCACCTATCCGACCATGGATCAGTTCTGGAAAGACCTGAGCGCCGTTTACGGCACCGAGCTTTCCGAACTCGGCAAGCTCGGCTGCACCTATTTGCAGATCGACGACACCAGCCTGGCCTCAATCAACGACCCGAAACAGCGCGATTATGTCGCCTCGATCGGCGGCGACAAGGAAACCCAGCATCTGACCTATATCCGCGTGATCAACGACGCGCTGAAGCAGAAGCCCGCCGGCATGACCGTCGCAACGCATCTGTGCCGGGGCAATTTCCGGTCGTCCTGGCTGTGCGAGGGCAGCTACGATTACGTGGCCGAAGCCCTGTTCGGCGAACTGGCCGTCGACGCCTATTTCCTCGAGTACGACGACGATCGCTCCGGCGGGTTCGAGCCGCTGCGCTTCATCCCCAAAAACAAGCATGTCGTCCTCGGGTTGATCACGACCAAGAAGGCCGCGCTCGAGAACAAGCCTGAAATCAAGCGCCGCATCGATCAGGCGGCCAAGTATGTACCGCTCGATCGGCTGTCGCTGTCGCCGCAATGCGGTTTCTCGTCGACGGTCGACGGCAACGCGGTCGGGTATCGGGATCAGGTCGCCAAGCTCCGCCTGGTCGCCGAAATCGCCACCGACGTGTGGGGCAGCACCTAGGTGAGCGGGCGATCGGTTGTCGGCGCGCGCTTGGCCTTCGGTCGGTCGAGCGCGGCGCGGATTTTTGTCGCAAGATCATGCAGGCGATAAGGCTTATCCAGAAGCATCGCGTCCGCGCCGAGCTCGCCCATATTCGCCACCGCGTTTTCCGTGTAGCCGGAGGTGAACAGGACACGCAGGTCGGGCACGCGTTCGCGGGCCTTCTGGCTGAGCTGCAGGCCGTTGATGCCGCCCGGCATGACCACATCGGTGAACAGCAGGTCGATCGCGAGGTTATCCTCGATCCGCTGCAGCGCTTCGCGCCCATTCGAGGCCACGACGACGCGGTAGCCGAGCGAGTCGAGCTGCTCCTTGACATGCGCGCGGACCAGATCGTCGTCGTCCACCATCAATACCAACTCGCCGTTGCCGCGCGGCAAGCTGGCGGCGGGCTGCGCCGATGCGACATTCGCCGCGCCGGCATCGGCCACCGGCAGGAACAATTTCACGACCGTGCCGTGGCCCGGTTCGGAATAGATCTTGGCATGGCCGCCCGATTGCTTGAGGAAGCCATACACCATGCTGAGGCCGAGACCGCTGCCCTTGCCGACGTCCTTGGTGGTGAAGAACGGCTCGAACGCACGCTCCTGCACATCCGGCGTCATCCCGCTACCGGTATCGGACACGGCAACCAGCACGTAGCTGCCGGGTTTGACGTCGGGGCTTTCGCGCGCGAATAAATTATCCAACTCCACGTTGCTCGCTTCGATCGCCAGCGTGCCGCCGTCCGGCATCGCATCGCGCGCGTTGATCGCAAGATTGACCAGCGCCGATTCCAGCTGCGCCGGATCGACGTGCGCCAGCCGGAGGTCGGGTTGGGCCGACCACTTCAAGTCGATCGTCTCGCCGACGCTCCGGCGCAACAACGGCTCGAACTCGAGCAGCAGCTTGGTCACGTCCACGTTGGCCGGCCGCAGCGCCTGGCGGCGCGCGAACGCCAGCAACCGGCGAGTCAGCGCGGCACCCCGGTCGCCGGCCATGCGAATCATCTCCGCTAGGCCGCGCAACTTCGGATTGTCGGCCAGTTTTTCGGCCAGCATGGCGGCGTTGCCGAGTATGACCGTCAGCAGGTTGTTGAAGTCGTGCGCAACGCCGCCGGTCAGCTGGCCGACGGCCTCCATCTTCTGCGCCTGCCGCAGCTGCGATTCCAGATTCCGCCGCTCGGTCACTTCCGATTGGATCAGCACCCAATGGGTCGGAACGCCGGTCGCATCGCGCAGCGGTGCAACCGAAAGGTCGACCCAGATCCACTTCCCGTCCTTGCGCAGGCGCATCACCTCGTCGCGAAACGGGGCACCGGCCGCGATGGCCGCGCGCAGCCTCTCGCCGGCGTGCGGATCGAGCGCCTCGCCGCTCAGCACCCGGCTCGGCAGATCGACCGATTCGGCAACCGTATAACCCGTGATCGATTCCATGGCCGGGTTGGCGTAGACGAGCGGATTGCCGGGCCGGCGCGCGTCGGCAATAACCACGCCCTGGGCAATGCTTTCCAAGGCGCGGTCGCGCAGAAGCAAGTCCGTGGTCCGCTGATCCGTGTTCCGCAACAGCGCATTGATCGCCGCAATCAACTGGTCGATCTCATCCTTCGCGTAGCGCCTGGATTCCGCAATTCGATGTTGTCCCGGCGACGAGGGGTCAATCGCCTTGAGCTGGTTCGCAATGCCGGCCAAGCGCCGCGTCGTCATCGCGTTGGTGACCAGCAGCAGAATCGCCATGATCGCCGCAATATCGACCATCGAGATGGTCAACGAGCGGACCAGCCGGTTGAAAAATTCCGTCGCCGGGACCAGTGGATCGAACGTCACCGCCAGATAGCCGACGCGCTGCATCGTGGTGTTGTGCAGCAACGGTTCGGTGTGCGTCCGAATCTCGCCGAACAGGGAATCCGACAGTGCGCGCCAATCGCTGTTCTCGGCCGAACGCCGGCGGTCAACCAGCACATGCCCGAAATCGTCGGTGATCGAAACCTGCAGGACCGCCGGATTGCGAAACATGCCTTCGGCAATCGAGCCGGCGAATCTTTCGTCGAGCCGATACGCGGCCAGGCTCGCCGGATACCGCATCAGGTCGATCAAACGCTGCGGCGCGGCCCGGATCCCAACGACGTGGGCGCGGTAGTCCAGCAGGCTCTCCGTGCCGAGCGCGAACAACGCAAAGATCAGGCTCGCAATCATGACGGCAACGGCTTGCCGCCGCGCCAGCGAGCGCCGAATCGCCTGCGCCGGTCGCCAACGCCACGTGCGCCAGCCGGTGGCCTTTAGCGGCTTTTCGATCGAGGTCGAACTGTCTGGCATGATCACACGCGGTGCCCGGCCGGCAACGGTCCGGGGCGATCGTTTTCGGCCGGCCGATCGATTGAGCGTAACAGTCTCATGTCGCTCCATTGGCGGCGCGGCAGCGCGCGACTTCGGCGTTGAAGCGATTCAAAAATGTCGGATTCTCGGCCAGAAATCGGCGCGAGAAATACACGCCGAGCGGCCGCCGCACTTCGCCGGCGCGGCGAAATTGCGTGGCGGGAATCTGAAGTTGCGCGACCGAATAGTCGAACACAAGCGTGTTCGCCAGGACCGCATCGACCCGCCCGCGCTGAAGCATCAGCACCAGTTGGTCGGTCGTCGCGGCGAAGCCGCCCACCTTGTAACCGCTGTCGGTCAGCCACTGCGCCATGTTCGATCCGGCCAGGGCGGAAGTCCGGGCGCTTGATTTGAATTCCTCCCGGGTCGGCGACAGAGTCGAGCCATGCGGCAAATACCAGGCCCAGGTTTGCGGGGCGATCGGCGCCGAAAGGCGCGCGAAGCGATCCCGTTCGGGCGAGTGCGAGGCCAAGAGGAAACCATGGGCACGGCCCGCTCGCACCTCGTCCTGTGCCCGGCGCCACGGCAGGAACTCGATCCGGCGCGGCTGCTTCATGCGGTCGAGGATGCAGTCGAGCGCAGTGATCGCAATGCCGTGCGGAGTGCCGTTCTTCAACTCGTGGTAGGGCGGCCAATGCTGGGTCGTCAGAAGCAACGTCGTCGGCTCGGCCCGGCTCATAGCGATCGGCAGCACAAGCGCGACCGCCAACCCGGTCGCCACGCGGATCAACATGGCTCGCGCGGTCGTCCGCCGCGCCCACGCAGCCGGTCGCAACACGCGCAAGTCGATTTCGGGTGGCGATCCGAGGGAGGACATCGGGGCCGCCGCAGTGGGGGTTGAAGCGCCGCACATTCGGCAATTGCTGGTGGCAGGATTTACCTGATTAAACATGCCGCAAAAAGGTAAAAGACTTGGAAATTCAATATGTTAAGAAGATTGTGCAGCATTAACCATACGCCCGCGATGGGTTGCCGCTGCAAGCGGTGCAGCGGTGCCCCGACCGGCGCGAAATCCAGCCATGCGGCGCTTGTGCGCGCTCTTGTTGCGATGCACAGTCGGTCTGCCGTTGGGCGCCGAAAACGTCGAGCGCCGTTCGATAATACAGAAATATGAGGACCGCCATGACCAGTAAGGACTCCGTCGTCATCCTCGATGGCGCGCGCACGCCGATGGGCAGTTTCCAGGGCGAGTTGAAGGACATTACCGCGCCCATGCTCGGTGCCGCCGCGATCAAGGGCGCGCTGGAAAGGTCGGGCGTTGCGGCGTCCGACGTCCAGGAAGTCATCATGGGCTGCGTGCTGCCCGCCGGCATGGGGCAAGCGCCGGCGCGTCAAGCCGCGCATGGCGCGGGCATCGCATGGGATGTCGGCTGCACCACAATCAACAAGATGTGCGGTTCGGGTATGAAGGCCGCCATGCTGGCGCACGACCTGATCAAGGCCGGCACCAACGACCTCATGGTCGCGGGCGGCCTGGAGAGCATGACCAATGCGCCGTACCTGCTCGAAAAGGCGCGTGGCGGCTATCGCCTCGGCCACGGCCGCCTGTCCGATCATATGTTCCTCGACGGGCTGGAGGATGCATATCAGAAAGGTCGGCTGATGGGCACGTTCGCGGAGGACACGGCGACGCATTACCAGTTCACCCGCGACGCCCAGGACAAGTTCGCCATCGCCTCGCTGACGCGCGCCAAGACCGCCAACACCGACGGTTCGTTCGCCAAGGAAATCGTGCCGGTCGAGGTCAAAGGCCGTGGCGGCGTCAAGCGCGTCGACAAGGACGAGCAGCCGTTCACCGCGCAGCTCGACAAAATCACGCAATTGAAACCGGCGTTCCGCGACAACGGCACGGTCACGGCGGCCAATTCGTCGTCGATTTCGGACGGTGCCGCGGCCCTCATCATGACCCGCCTCGGCGACGCCGAACGCCGCGGCCTCAGGCCGCGCGCGCGCATGATCGCGCATTCGACCCACGCGCAGGAACCGGCCTGGTTCACCACCGCGCCGATCGGCGCCATCCGCAAAGTGCTGGAAAAGGCGAACTGGGACGTCAAGGACGTCGACCTGTTCGAGATCAACGAGGCGTTTGCCGTCGTCGCTATGGCGGCGATGCGCGATCTCGGCATCCCGCACGAGAAAACCAACGTGCACGGCGGCGCCTGTGCGCTCGGCCACCCGGTCGGCGCCTCGGGCGCGCGCCTGATCGTCACCTTGATGAACGCGCTGGAGAAATACGGCAAGAAGCGCGGCGTGGCGTCCTTGTGCATCGGCGGCGGCGAGGCCACGGCGGTCGCCATCGAGTTGCTGAATTAGCGGATAATTTGTCCTTCGTCGCTCGACCTTCGATCGCATCATGCGCCGCTCTCGCTTGCGGCAGAGTCGAAGGATGGGCAGCGAGTCCGACCGCGTTCCGTCCTTCGAGTCGGCGCTTCGTGCCGGCTCGGGACGGCGGCGAAAGGGCAACTGAGGTCGGAACTGGAATCTGAGGTGCACCGATGCCCACCGTCCTGATCACCGGCGCCAATCGCGGCATCGGGCTGGAATTCGTCAAGCAGTACGCCGCCGACGGCTGGACGGTGCATGCAACCGCGCGCGATCCCGACAAGGCCGACGCACTGAAGGCGATCGCCGGCGTTACCGTGCACCGCCTGGATATCGGCGACCCGGCGTCGATTGCGGCGTTCGCCGCGTCGATCAAGGCGCTGCCGGTCGACGTGCTGCTCAACAATGCCGGGGTCGGCGGCAGCCGCGACCGCCATGAGTTGGGCAAGATCGACTATGCGGATTTTCTCGAAACCGTGCGCATCAATGGGATCGCTCCATTGATGGTGACCGAAGCTGTCCTCGACAACGTCATGTTGGGGCAGCGCAAGGCGATCATCTTTATATCATCGCGCGCCGGATCGATCGGCAATGCCAGCCGGGGCGGCCGTTACAATTATCGCGTTTCCAAAACGACTCTCAACATGGTCGTGCGCCTGCTCGCGTTCGATCTCGGCCCGCGCGGCATCATCACGTGCGCCGTGCATCCGGGCTGGGTCCGCACTGATATGGGCGGCGGCGGTGCGCCGATCGACGCGGTGCGCAGCGTCAGCGGCCTGCGCGACCTGATCGTGCGGCTCGAGCATCACGATAACGGCCATTTCATCAACTACGACGGGCGCGAGTTGCCGTGGTGACCGGCGCACCGGCGATGGCGTTGCCGCGCGCCCGCCGTTAAGCTGAGCGGAACGGTTATCGCAAAGGTTTCGACGTGACACGCGGACAACGCATCGGCATGGCCTTCGGCGTCGTCGCGGCCGTGCTCGTCTTGGCGGGCGTCGCCGGGTTGGTCGCCTACGATCATCGCGCGGTGCTTTACGATGCCTGGCTGCGGTGGCGCGTCGAGCCCGCTTTCGTGCAGCGCCCGTGCTGGTTTGCCATGCCGGCGCCGCGCGAGGCGGTGTGCGGGCATCTGTACGTCTACGAAAACCGGGAAACCAAGCGGAAGCTGGTCCGCCTGCCGGTCATCCGGTTTCAGGCCACCGGCGTCCGGCCGACCGACCCGGTGCTGTTCATCCAGGGCGGCCCGGGCTCGCCGGCGACCACCGGCGACGACGCCGGCCGCTACTGGGCATCGGTGATCGAGGGCATGGAGTGGCTCGGCAATCGCGACCTGATCGTGTTCGACCAGCGCGGCGTCGGCGAGGCGCGGCCGGCGTTGACCTGCCCGGAACTCGCTGAGACGCGCGACGATCCGCTCAATACCGACCATTATCTGCGTGCGACGGCGGCGTGTTACGCGCGCCTCAAGCGCCAGGGCCATGACCTCGACGCCTATTCGACCATCGCGACCGCCGAGGATATCGAGGAATTGCGCAAGCGCCTCGGTATCGAAAAATGGAACCTGTGGGGCGCGTCCTACGGGTCGCGCGTCGCGCTGCTGCTGATGGAACGATATCCGCAGGGGTTGCGCAGCGTGCTGATCGAAAGTGTCCTGCCGCGCGATGCCTTCGAGGAAGAAGATGGCGGCTTGAATCTCGGCGCCGCGCTCGAAAAGATCTTCGCCGCATGCAAGGCGGATGCGGCGTGCAACGCCGCGTTTCCGCACCTGCGCGAACGATTCGCCGAAATCCTGCAACGTCTCAAGCTCGAGCCGGTCGACGTCTTCCTGCCGGCGCGCGACGATCTGCCGGAACAGCGCGTCAAGCTGGACGCGCTGCTGTTTTTGAACGCCATTCATTCCGAGTTGTATAATTTCGTCGGCGTCGAGGAATTTCCGCGGCTGATCGAGCAGGTCTGGCGCCGCGACTACGATGCGCTGCATCCGGCGTTGGATATGCTCGACGACATGATGTTCGGCCCCGCCGCGGACGGCATGATGTATTCGGTGCTGTGCGCCGAATCGGGCCTGCCGAGTCGCGCGCTGGTGGAACGGGTCGGCCGGCGCTATCCGTATCTGCGCGACTACGCTGAGAACGCCGTGGCGGGCGATCCTTGCCTGGTGTGGAAGATGCCGCAGCGGATCGACCGGCGCCCGGTGGCGAGCGAAGTGCCGACCTTGCTGTTGGCCGGACACTTCGACCACGTTACGCCCCCGGAATGGGCCGAGCGGGCGGCGCGCACGCTGCGCAACGGGCACGTTTTCGTCATTCCGCTGGCGGCGCACGATGCCAGTGATTCGCGCTGCGGCACGGCGCTGGCCACGCGCTTTCTGCTCGATCCGTCGCGCAAGCCGCTCGACGACTGCACCATGATGCGCGCGATCGATTTCCGGATCGAAACCAAGCCGCCGGCGCCGGCATCCGGCGCCACGCGCAAAGACGCCACCAAGCCGAAGCAATGAGGGACCGATGCTGCTGACCGAGGAACAGATCATGGCGCGCGATATGGCGCGCGCGTTCGCCCGCAAGGAACTATGGCCGAACGCCGCCCAGTGGGATCGCAAGGCCGAAGTGCCGCGCGCGGCGCTGGCCGAAATGGGTCCGCTCGGCCTGATGGGCATGACGGTCGCCGAGGAGTGGGGCGGGGCGGGGACCGATTTCATGTCGTACATCCTGGCGCTGGAGGAAATCGCCGCCGGATGCGGCGCCGTCTCCACGATCATGAGCGTCAACAATTCGCCGGTGTGCGCCGCGATCGAAAGATTCGGCAGCCGCGAGCAGAAACAAAGATTCCTGAAGCCGCTGGCCAAGGGCGACGTGCTTGGCGCCTTCGCGCTGACCGAGCCGCACGCCGGCTCGGACGCCTCGAACCTGAAAACCCGCGCGCGCAAGGACGGCAACCATTACGTGCTGACCGGCACCAAGCAATTCATCACCTCGGGCTCGATCGCCGGCGTGTGCATGACCTTTGCCGTGACCGATCCGTCGGCCGGCAAGAAGGGCATCAGCGCGTTCCTGGTGCCGACCGACGCCAAGGGCTACCAGGTCGCGTCGGTCGAGAAAAAGCTCGGCCAGGCGGCGTCCGATACCTGCGCGCTGAATTTCGACGAGGTGCGCCTGACGCCGGATCTGCTGCTCGGCGAGGAAGGCCAGGGCTACATGATCGCGCTGTCCAACCTGGAAGCCGGCCGGGTCGGCATCGCCGCGCAATCGGTCGGCATGGCGCGCTCGGCCTACGACGCCGCCGTTGAGTATGCAAAACAAAGAGTCGCGTTCGGCAAGCCGATCATCGAGCATCAGGCAGTCGCCTTCCGCCTGGCCGACATGGCGACTCAAATAGCCGTCGCGCGGCAGATGGTCCTGCACGCGGCGCAACTCCGCGATGCCGGGAAACCGTGCCTGACCGAGGCGGCGATGGCTAAACTGTTCGCCAGCGAAATGGCCGAGCGGGTCTGCTCGGACGCCATTCAGATTCACGGGGGTTACGGTTATCTCAGCGACTTCCCGGTCGAGCGCATCTACCGGGACGTCCGCGTGTGCCAGATTTACGAAGGCACCAGCGACGTCCAGCGCATGATCATCAGCCGCGCGATTGCCGGCGGGGCCTGACGCACAGGGCCCGACTCCGCAAACAAGGTTCGAATGCCGCCATGGCCAGTCCGTACGGCCGCAATGTTTGGATTCTCTGCGCCTGCTGGGCGCTCAGCGTGACATCCGCCACCTTGGTGGTTTCCGTCGCCATCCTGGCCGGGCATTTGCTGGCCTGGGATAAGACGCTGGCCGCGCTGCCGATCGCCCTGCAGTGGGCCGGGACCGCGCTTTCTACCGTCCCGGCCTCGTTCATCATGCGCGCGATTGGCCGCCGGGGCGGATTCACCGTTGCGGCCGTGATGCTGATGGTCGGCGCGCTGCTCGCCATTGTCAGCATCCGCGAACACGATTTCCTGCTCTTCTGTGTCAGCATTTTCATTGTCGGTAGCGGCACCGGCTTCACCTGGTACTACCGATTCGCCGCCGCCGAAGTGGTCGACGAGGCGCATCGCAGCCGCGCCATTTCGTACGTGCTGGCCGGCGGGCTGTTCGGCGCCGTGGTCGGGCCGTACATCGCCCGCCATTCGGTCGATTGGATGCTGCCGTACCAGTTCGCCGGCGTGTTCCTGGCCGTGCTCATCGTGCAGGCGCTGATCGTGATTCTGCAAACCTTTGTGCGCATCCCGAAACCGACCGCGGCGTCGCTGGCCGGCGGCCGGCCGCTCAGCGTGATCGCGCGCCAGCCGAAATTCATCATCGCCGTGCTCGGCGGGGTGATCGCTTACATGATGATGGTCCTGCTGATGTCGGTGACGCCGCTGGCGATGCAGATGTGCAATCTCCCGTTCGCCGATGCCGCGTTCGTCATCCAGTGGCACGCCTTGGGCATGTATGTGCCGGCGCTGTTCTCCGGGCATCTCGTGCGCAAATTCACCGCGCCGCGCGTGATGATCGCGGGCTGCATCATCCTGGTGATCTGCCTGTTCGTCGCCGCCTCGGGCATCACGTTGTGGCACTTCGCGATCTCCAGCACCCTGCTCGGCATCGGCTGGAATTTCGCTTACGTGGGCGCCACCACGCTGCTGACCGAAACCTACACGGTCGCCGAGCGCGCCAAGACCCAGGCGCTCAACGAAGGGCTGATCTTCGTCTGCACCGGGTTGGGCGTCTATGTGTCCGGTACCTTGTTGACCAACGTCGGCTGGCAGTCGGTGCAGTATTTTGCCCTGCCGCTGGTGTTGCTGGTGATGGCGGGCGTGTTCTGGATCGGCTTCCGAAAGCCGCGCCCGGCAACCTAGCGCGGCCTCAATTTCCCCTGGAATCCGGCCGGCCTATGGCCCAAAGTCCGGCCTTCGGGAGGCATTCAGCAGGGGCACGAATGGCCGTCATCAAGAGCCAGCTCAACGTCCGATCGACGGATTTTCAGGCCAACGCAAAGCATCAGCGCGCCCTGGTGGTCGATCTGCGCGCCAAGGTCGCCGAGATAAAACAAGGCGGACCGCCGCACGCGCGCGAGAAACACACCGCGCGCGGCAAGCTGCTGCCGCGCGACCGCGTGCGCAACCTGTTGGACGCCGGTTCGCCGTTCCTCGAGCTCAACCAGATGGCCGCATACGGCATGTACGACGGCGAAGTGCCGTCGGGCGGCGTGATCACCGGCATCGGCCGCATCGAGGGCCAGGAATGCGTGATCGTGTGCAACGACGCCACGGTCAAGGGCGGCACCTACTATCCGCAGACCGTCAAGAAGCACCTGCGCGCGCAGGAAGTGGCGCTGCAGAACAATCTGCCGTGCGTCTATCTGGTCGATTCGGGCGGCGGCAATCTGCCGAATCAGGACAATGTATTTCCCGACAAGGATCATTTCGGGCGCATTTTCTACAACCAGGCCAACATGTCGGCGGCCAGGATCCCGCAGATCGCGGTGGTCATGGGTTCATGCACGGCGGGCGGCGCCTACGTGCCGGCGATGTCGGATCAGACCATCATCGTGCGCAACCAGGGCACCATCTTCCTGGGCGGCCCGCCTTTGGTCAAAGCCGCGATCGGCGAAATCGTCTCGGCCGAGGAGCTCGGCGGCGCCGACGTGCACGCGCGCCAGTCCGGCGTGGCCGATTATTACGCGCACAACGATCTGCATGCGCTGGCCATGACCCGGCGGATCGTCGCGGATCTGAATCGCCGCAAGCCGATGCCGCAGAACGTGCGCAAACCGGCCGATCCGGCGTACGATCCGCAGGAAATCTACGGCATCATCCCGCACGACGTAAAAAAACCCTACGACGTGCGCGAAGTGATTGCGCGGGTCGTCGACGGCAGCGATCTTGACGAATTCAAGCAGCTCTACGGCAGCACGTTGATTTGCGGCTTCGCGCATATTTTCGGCTACCCGGTCGGCATCGTCGCCAACAACGGCATTCTGTATTCCGAATCGGCGCTCAAGGGCGCGCATTTCATCGAACTGTGCAGCCAGCGCAATATTCCGCTGATCTTCTTGCAGAACATCACAGGCTTCATGGTCGGCAAGAAATACGAGGCCGGCGGCATCGCCAAGGATGGCGCCAAGCTGGTCACCGCGGTTTCGACCACGCGCGTACCCAAGTTTACGGTCATCATCGGCGGCTCGTACGGCGCCGGCAATTATGGCATGTGCGGCCGGGCCTACAACCCGCGTTTCCTGTGGATGTGGCCGAACGCGCGGATCTCGATCATGGGCGGGCCTCAGGCGGCGTCCGTGCTGGCGACCATCCGGCGCGACAATCTGGAAGCCCAGAAGAAAACCTGGTCGGCCGAGGACGAAGCCGCGTTCAAGCAGCCGATCCTCGATCAATACGAAACCCAGGGGCATCCGTATTACGCCTCGGCGCGCCTGTGGGACGACGGCGTGGTCGATCCCGCGGAGACGCGCATGGTGCTCGGCCTGTGCCTGTCGGCATCGTACAACGCGCCGGTCG
>JBFWYO010000031.1:0-46632 GCA_050186335.1 Alphaproteobacteria bacterium
ATTTCCGCCATGTCCTTGGAATAGCGGTCTTGCGCCTTCCACAGCATGTCGGACGAGGCGGCTTCGGACGCGTATTTCAGGATCGCTTTCAGTTCGGCCGGCAGCGCGTCGAACTTCGCCTTCGAGAAGCTGATTTCGAAGCACTCGGCGGCCTGATGGTACGACTGCACCATGTAGACCTTCGAGACGTCCGGGAAACCGAGCAGCAGGTCGGACGACGGGTTGTTGAATTCCGCCGCGTCGAGCAGGCCGCGGTCCATGGCCGGGACGATTTCACCGCCCGCCACGATGGTCACGGCGGCGCCCAGTTCCTTGAACACGTCTGCCGACAGGCCGACCGTGCGGTACTTGATGTTCTTGAGATCGTCCGGGCCCTTGACCTCTTTTTTGAACCAGCCGAGCGGCTGGGTCGGCATCGGCCCGGTCAGGAAACCGACGACGTTGAGCTTGAGAATTTGCTGCACCAGTTCGTTGTATAACTCGTTGCCGCCGCCGTAGTGCTGCCAGCCGAGCATCATGTGGGCGTCCCAGCCCCACGCCGGCGGGGTACCGAACAGCGAAGCGGCCTTGTTCTTGCCGTACCAGTAGGCGGTCACGCCGTGCGCGCCGTCGAGCACGCCGGAGTGGCACGCATCCTGCACCTGGAAGGCGCCGACCACGGCGCCCGCCGGCAGCAGGTCGAGCTTCAAGCGACCGCCAGACATTTCGTTTACTCGCTTGACGTAATCGGCCGCGTTTTCGTGGAAGATGTCCTTGGTCGGCCAGGTGCTTTGGAACTTCCAGGTAATCGTCTGCGCGCGCGAAACTTGCGGCATTGCCAACAGCGCGGCGCCGCCGGCGGCGGACGCCGCCGCGGTGGTCAGAAACCTGCGCCGCGAAGGCATCTTGGATTTGGCGTCACTCGGGGTTCGCTTCGACATTCGGGCTTCCTCCTCCTGGTTGATTTTCGCTCGCCGGGTTCAAGCGCCGGACGATGCATTATTCTAGGGAACGGCTTCGATCCGCGCGGGGGTGATGCCCAATGCCAGCCAGAGCGTGAAAAACCCCGGCCAGTCGCCGATGTCGGCACTGCTCCTGGATAAATTGGTAACATAAGCGTTAAAGCTTGGGGAGTCGGCACTTGCCCTGGGAGTGCCCGGGGACCGTCGCCAAAGCCACACGATTCCGTGAATTCACGCCATTTCGGCGCGGAGTTGCTGGCGCAACAAGTCGATCGGCACGCGTTGCCCGGCACGCTCGACGCACCAGAAGCTCCACCCGTTGCAGGCCGGCGCACCCTGCACATGGGCGCCGACCCGATGGATCGAGCCGGTCACATCGGCCGAAATGAGACTCCCGTCGGCGCGCACCTTGGCGGTAAATCGCCCACGTTCGTCGGACAGCACTTCGCCGGCGGCGACCAAGCCACGTTCGACCAGCCAGCCGAACGGAATACGCGGCAGCTCGCGCTTGGACAGTGTCGCCTGCACCGCGTCGCCGTCGGACGCCGGCTCGCGCCGGATGCGCGCTTCGGCGGCGCGCGCGTATTTCTCCTCGCGTTCCAGGCCGATCCAGCGCCGGCCCAGGCGCTTGGCCACGGCGCCGGTCGTGCCGCTGCCGAAGAACGGATCCAGGATCACGTCGCCCGAACGCGTGGTGGCCAAGATGATTCGATGCAGCAGCGCTTCCGGCTTCTGGGTCGGGTGGGTTTTCTGGCCGGTCTCGTCCTTCAGGCGCTCCGGACCGCTGCAGATCGGAAACAGCCAGTCGCTGCGCATCTGCAGGTCGTCGTTGGCCATTTTCATGGCGTCGTAATTGAATCGGTACTTCGAGTCCTTGTTCTGCGCGCACCAGATCAGGGTTTCATGCGCATTGGTCAGCCGCGTGCCGCGGAAATTCGGCATCGGGTTGGTTTTGCGCCAGATCACGTCGTTGATGATCCAGTAGCCGATATCCTGCAGCGCCGCGCCGACTCGGAAAATATTGTGATACGAGCCGATCACCCAGAGCGCACCGTCGGGCTTCAGCGCGCGGCGCGCCGCCATCAGCCAATCGCGGGTGAAGCGGTCGTAGGTCGCGAAATCGGCGAAGCGGTCCCACGCTTCGTCGACGCCGTCGACGCGGGTGTTGTTCGGGCGCAGCAGGTCGCCGCCCAGTTGCAAATTATAGGGCGGGTCGGCGAACACCAGATCGACCGAGCCCGCCGGCAATCGGTTCATGATCTCGATGCAGTCGCCGACATGGACTCGACCTGTCCATGGCCCCAGGGTGTCGCGCATGCCTTGGGTCATGGCGCGATCCTGAACGGGCCACGAGTCCCCGTCAATCTATTTCTGAATCAATGAGTTACGAGAAGAGTCTCGACTCGAATCGATACCACGCGTCAATCGATTCCCGGCAAACGGGCAAGCGGGGCAAAGGTGGTACGGTGCAGCGGCGTCGGTCCCAACATCTTGAGCGCTTCGAGGTGCTGCGGCGTGCCGTAGCCGACATTGGTCTCCCAGCCGTACCCCGGATAGCGTTCCGCCATGCGCGACATGAATCGGTCGCGCGTGACTTTCGCCATGATCGAGGCGGCGGCGATCGACAGCGACCGCGCGTCGCCGCCAATCACCGTGCGCACGCGACACGGCAACGGCGGCACCTGATTGCCGTCGACCAAGGCGACGTCCGGCGCGTGGGTCAGGTTTCCGACCGCGCGGCGCATGGCCAGAAAAGTTGCGCGCAGAATATTGAGCCGGTCGATTTCCTCGACCGATGCTTCGCCGACGCCGATGACCGCGAATTCGCCGATGACATCGAACAAGGCTTCGCGCCGCGCGGCAGTGAGTTTTTTCGAGTCGTCGATGTCGCGAATCAGTTTCTTCGGCAATCTTTCGAGCCGCAGGATGACCGCGGCCGCGACCACGGGCCCGGCCAGCGGGCCGCGCCCGGCCTCGTCGATGCCGGCAACGACGCCGCCGATCTCGCGCTCAAGCCGGAGGTCGGGCATCGGTCTGCTCCGATCTTGGCGGCTCGGTGGCCGATGGTTCGGTGGCCGATGGTTCGGTAGCCGGCGGCTCGGCAAGGGGCGACTCGGCTTCGGTTCGATCGCGCTGCAGCTTGCGCCACGCGCGGCGCCAGCGCGGTCCGCGCCGGGCCCGGGCGAAACGCATGCCGAAGGTCACGTCGAAGGTGATGCGGAACGATTGCACGCCGATCAGCGCCAGGCGCAGCAGGCGCCGGGCGGCCAATACCCAGAGCGGGCTGATCAACAGCGACAAGGCGGTGACGGCCACGATGAGCTGCATCAAGTCTTCGGACAGCAAACCGGCGCGCGCACCTTCGCGGCCGATCACGAACGAAAACTCGCCCATCTGCGCCAGCAGCACGCCGGCGAAGAATGCGTGCGGCCACGGCTCGCGCAGTATGAACAGGATGCCGATGTTGAGCGCGGTCTTGACCAGAACGACCGCGCCGAGCAGGAGCAGCACGGAGCCGAGATTCCGCCAGACGAAATTGAGGTCGATCAGCAGGCCGATGGCGACGAAGAAGATCATCAGCAGCACGCTTTGGATCGGCCAGGTGCCGCGGATGGTTTCGGCGCGCGCGGTGCTGTTGCCGATCACCAGCCCGGCCAGGAACGCGCCCAGCGCGGGCGACAGGCCGACCAGCGCGGTGAACGCGGCGACGCCGAGACAGAAAGTCAGCCCGGCGATCGGCCACAGATCCGGGTGCGCCTCGAGCGCCTTGGTGAACGGCAGCACGATGCGCTTGCGGCGCGACAGATAGAACACCAGACCGAACAGCACGCCGACCGACAAGACGACCTTGGCCAGTCCGATCGGATCGAATGCGCCCTTGGCGACCATCTGCAACGTCAGCATCATCGGTACGACGGCCAGATCCTGTGCGATGACGATGCCGACCACCAACTGCCCGACCGGCTGGTGCAGGATGTGCAGCTGCTCGACCAGCTTGATGGCGATCGCGGTGCTGCTGATGAACACCACGAAGGCGAGCGCCAGCACTGTTCCGGCCGACCAGCCGAACAACGGCGATACCGCGCCGACCAGGGCGATCGACACGGCGATCTGCAGCAGCGTGCTCAGCAGCACCACGCGCCAGATGTCCTTGACCGCGCGCAGCGAAAGTTCGAGGCCGATCAGGAACAACAGCGTCAGCACGCCGAGATCGGCCAGTGTCTCGACCGCCTCGCGGCTCTGCACCAGGGCAAAGCCGGATGGGCCCAGAATGATCCCCGCCAGAATATAGCCGACGACCGGCGGCTGGCGCAGGCGGGTCATCGCCAAGCCGCATAAGAACGCGACGGCGCCGACGATAACGATGCCGGTCAGCTGATCGGAATGCATGACGGCAAAGTAACACGCGCGCCGCTGTGCGTAACCTGCCGGCGCAATCGGTGGGCGAATTTTCCGCCGCGCGTTTGGCGCCGTCGCTAAAGCAGCGACAATTGATCGCCGATGCGGGCCGGTGCGCGGAACCGCGTGGTGTCGAGCAGCCAGGCGTTCTGGTTCAGTCCGAGCCGCTGGCAGGCCAGCCGGAATCGCGTGCGAATCAAGTCGGCATATGGGCCCTGACCGACGAACCGCGCGCCGAAAGTGGAATCGTAAAGTTTGCCGCCGCGCGTCTCGCGCATCAGGCTGAGCACATGCTTGGCTTTCATCGGCGCGTGCACGTCGAGCCATTCGGCGAACAGGTCTTTAATCTCGAGCGGCAGCCGCAGGAGAATGTAGCCGGCCGATGCGGCGCCGGCCTTCTTGGCCGCCTCGAGCACGCGTTCGGTATCGTTGGCGGTCAACACCGGAATGACCGGCGCCACCATCACGCCCACCGGAATCCCGGCCGCCGCCAGTTCGGAGATCGCGGCCAGCCGCCGGTCCGGCGAGGCTGCGCGCGGCTCCAGCTTGCGCGCCAGATTGGCGTCCAGCGTGGTGATCGACACGAACACCTTGGCCAGTTTGCGCGTCGCCATGCCGGCCAGAATGTCGATATCGCGCGTCACCAGCGAGGATTTGGTGACGATCGAAACCGGGTGATTGAAGCGTGACAGCACCTCCAGCACCTGCCGGGTGATGCGGTATTCGCGCTCGATCGGCTGGTATGGATCGGTGTTGGTGCCCATCGCCAGCACCTGGCATTTGTAGCCGGGCTTGCGCAATTCGGCGTCCAGCAGCTTGGCCGCTTCCGGCTTGGCCAGCAACTTCGATTCGAAATCCAGACCGGGCGACAGGCCAAGCCAGGCATGGGTCGGCCGCGCGAAACAGTACACGCAGCCATGCTCGCAGCCGCGATACGGGTTCAGCGATTGCTCGAACGGGATGTCCGGCGACTGGTTGCGTGCGATTACGCTGCGCGTGGCGTCGACCGAAACCGTGGTGCGTAATTTTGGCGCAGCGTCCTCGATATGCGCGCGCCAACCGTCGTCGACCGGGTGCCTTGTGTGGGCTTCGAAGCGCCCGGTCTCGTTGCTGACCGCGCCGCGCCCCTTGCGCGGCAAAACCGGTGCCGCGGGCACCTGCGGCTTCGGCGCTCGCTGCACCTTGAGGCCCGGAGCCGCCGCCGGCGGGCCGCCCTGAACGCGCGGCGAGGGGTGGGGAATATATCTCATACGGACAAATATAAACCCAATTCTGGGACAATAACAAGAACAAAATAAGAACAAAATAGGAAATATGTGGCTGTTTCGGCCCGTTCAGTCGAGCGCGGGAGAAAGGCTCATTTGCAACGATTTCGGTTCGAGCCACGCCTGCGTGATCCGTTCCATATGACCGCGCAGTCCGGCCGGCAGGCGCTCGGCCGACCATTCCGCCATGCCGCCGTCGCCACGGCCCGACAGCACGCGCCAGCGAACGCCCCAGGTAACCGTGCGCAGCGCGATCAGTCGCCGCATGATCGGCAGCCACGGACGGACACGCGCGGCAAGCGCGGCGCCGACGCAGTCGAAATAGGCGTCGAAGAATGCGCGAACCGCGTCGGCTTCAAGGACCGTACCGATATCGGCGTCCCACAAGGTCGACGGTGGGTTGCTGGCATGGGCGATGTCGGCCGCCGGATTGCCGAACAAGGCTTTCTCGCCGTCGACGAAGACGGCACGGCCGCGCGCGTCGATCAGGTAATTGCCGGGATGCGTGTCGGTGCCGCACAGCGTCGTTACCGGCGGCGGCAAACCGTCGGGCGTCAGGCGGCGCGCCCATTCTTGCGCCCGGCGCAGGAGAAGCCGGGATTCGGGCGCCAGATCAAGCTGCGGCAGATAGCTCATCTGCTCGTCGATCGCGCGCAGCGTCCCCTCAACCGCATCGTCGTGGCTCAACAACGGCGCGCGCTGCGCCGCCAGCGGCACCGGCAGCAGGTGGATGCGCGCCAGGCACTCGGCGATCCGGCGCATATCGCGCGGCAGGGTCGGCTTGGCGCCGTCGATAAATTCGACGATCAGGGCGCCGCGCGGCAATTCGTCCGACGGCGGCAGGGTGCCGAAACAGCGCGGCGCGTGGCCGCTCGCCGACAGGCGCGCAAATCCCGCCGCTTGATATTCCAACGCCTCGGCCGCCGGCAGGCGCCATTGCGACAGGCGCGGCACGCGCAGCACGATCGGCCGACCTTCGATCGCGGCGCCGTCGACGCGCACATGATCGTGGCCGACGCCGTGCGACGCCAGCGGGCGCAACTGCGCGCGGGCAATACCGGCAAAGCGGGTATCGCGGCGGAGGGCGGTGCGAACGGCGTCGAGATCGATCATCGTGCTACTATAACAAACCGGGTTAGCATCGTTCATGCTCAGTCTGATCGTGCCCGCTTATGATGCCGAGGCCACCCTCGGCCGTACCCTGCAGAACATGCGCTCGGGCGTGGACGAAATCGTCGTGGCCGATGGCGGCTCGCGCGACGGAACGGCGGCGATCGCGGAGCGCCACGGCGCGCGCGTCGTTGTCGCGAAACCCGGGCGCGGCGGCCAATTGCGCGCGGGCGCCGAAGCCGCGCGCGGCGATATCTTGCTGTTCCTGCACGCCGATACCATGCTCGGCCAAGGCTGGTCCGATGCGGTTGCCGGCTTCGTCGCGAATCCCGCGTCGCGCGACCGCGCGGCGTACTTTCGCTTCGCGCTCGACGATGCCGATCCGCGCGCGCGCCGCGTCGAACGCTGGGTCGCCCGGCGCTGCCGCCTGTTCGGATTGCCGTTTGGCGACCAGGGCCTGCTCATCCGTCGCGCGTTCTACGACAGGCTCGGCGGGTTCGCCGACCTGCCGCTGATGGAGGATGTCGATTTCGTCCGGCGGATCGGCAAGTCGCGCCTGGTCCCGCTGGACGTGCCCGCCGTGACCTCGGCCGCGCGTTACCGCCGCGACGGCTGGGTGGCGCGGCCGCTGCGGAATATTCTTTGCCTGTCGGGATATTTTCTCGGCGTGCCGCCGAATGTGTTGCGGAGATTCTATGGCTGAGCCGGGAAAATCCCTCCATCGTCACCCCGGACAAGCCCCGCACTTGCGGGGCGCAGATCCGGGGTCCAGTCGCCAACCCGGAAACATTCTGGATCCCGACTCGCCGCTGCGCTTCGGCAGGGATGACAAAGGACGGGTGAAATGACTCCGCGCCGGCATCTCGTGATTTTCGCCAAGGCGCCGCGCATGGGCGCGGTCAAGTCGCGCCTGGCGGCCGGGGTCGGCGCGCTGCCGGCATATCAATTCTATGTCCGCCAGCTCGAGCGGCTGCTGCGCGACGTTTCGTCCGATCCGCGCTGGCAGACCTGGCTCGCGGCGACACCGGACGCCGCCGTGCGGAGCGTGCCGTGGCGGCGCATGGGCCTGTCGCCGCGTGCGCGATTGCTCGCGCAAGGCGCCGGCGATTTGGGCGCGCGCATGGCAAGGCCGATGCGGCTGCTGCCGCCCGGCCCGGTCGTCATCGTCGGCAGCGACATTCCGGCGCTGACGCGCGCGCATCTGGCGGATGCCTTCGGAATGCTGGGCGCGCATGAATTCGTGTTCGGGCCGGCGCGCGACGGCGGCTACTGGCTGGTCGGCGCGCGGCGCACGCCCGCGCTGCCGGACCCGTTCCGCGCGGTGCGCTGGTCGAGCGAACACGCTTTGGCCGACACGCTGGCGAATCTGCGCGGGCACGGCGTGGCCATGCTCGAGGCGCTCGAGGATATCGACGACGCGGATGCGTGGGCGCGGCTTCGCGCGCGGGCCGGCCGCTAACGCCGGCGCGGCCGGGACGAAGTCGTGCCGCTCGGGTTCAGGCCGAGCATTTCCCATAGAATTCGCGCGACGACCGGCATGGCCTCTTGCTTGGTCATGCCCGGCCGCAGACGGGGGTCGTACAGCACGCGCACCATGATTTCGTCCCACGGCGCCAGGGTATCGCGCTGGCTTTCGTCGCTGAAGATCGAGTCAGGGATCAGCGTCGAATCGTCGGATAGGCCGAGCGCCTGGGTGAGTTCTTCGACGACACAGTGCCGCCGCAGGTCGAGATCGTCCGGGTTGATGAACACTTCCACCCGCTCGATGGCATAGCTCCGGTCGAAGAAGATCGTCCGGCACGGCGCCTCCGGCTCGAGACTCCAGTACCGTCCGCGCGGGCTGAAATTGATGTCGACATTGGCGCGCTGTGTCGCGGCGCCGTCGACGATCTGGATCGACAGCCCGGAGAGTGCGACCAGAAGATCGATCTGCGCCTGCACTTCGGGACGAAAACGCTGCGCGTAGCTGCCTAGGATGCGGATGCGAATCGGGCCGGTCCATTTGATCAACCGCCCGCGCCGATGTTCGCCGAGATACTCGGCGCTGAACGCGATGTTCTCGAACTGGCGCACCAGCACGTCGACCGACGGCAGGTCCTGCGGGTCGGGATCGGCGGCGCGCGCCGGCGCACCCGCGACCAAGCCCGCGGCCAGCGCTACGGCCGCCAGCAGCACGCTCGCGCGGACGCCGAGCGGCGTCATTTCAAATGCTCCTGCAGGCGCGGCATCAGTTCGACGAAATTGCACGGCATATGCCGCGCGTCCAATTGGAACACGAGAATGTCGTCCCACGCATCCTTGCAGGCGCCCGGCGAACCGGGCAGCGCGAACAGATAAGTGCCGCCGGCCACGCCGGCCGTGGCGCGCGACTGGATCGTCGATGTCTTGATCTTCTGATAGGACAGCATGCGAAACAGCTCGCCGAAGCCCGAGATCTCCTTTTCGTAGACCGATTGGAACGCCTCCGGCGTCACGTCGCGGCCGGTGACGCCGGTGCCGCCGGTCGAAATCACCGCGTCGACGTTGGGATCGGCGATCCACTTCTTAAGTTGCGCCACGATCGACGCCTGGTCGTCCTTGACGATGATCTTTGCTACGACTTTATGACCGGCGCCCTCGATGCGCTCGACCAGTGTGCGGCCGGATTTGTCGTCCGCTTCCGTGCGCGTGTCCGAGACCGTCAGCACGGCGATGTTGATCGGAACGAATTTCCGGCTTTCGTCAATTCCGGGCATTGAACGGCACCTTTATGTCGGTGTCGAACTGGCGGTAGATCGGCTGCTTGCCGTTGGCCAGCGCGTCCAACGTATAGGTCGGCTGGCCCAGGCGGATACGGTAGACCCATTCATTATACATCACGCGCCGCGTGTAGATGCGGGTTTCGCGGAACGCGATGCCCTCCAGGAACAGCAGCGGATCCTCGCGATAGACCCATTTGTTGAGGCTGCCCTCGCCCGCGTTATAGGCGGCGAAGGCGTATAGCAGATTTCCGCCGATGCCCGGCTGCTCGAGCAGGAAGCGCAGGAATTTCTGCCCGAGTTCGACGTTGAACAGCGGATCGTAGAGCCGGTCGGTCTGCGCCTGCCTTAAAAGCCTGTCGCCGGCGATGAAGCTCGCCGTGCCCGGCATCAACTGCATCAGTCCGCGGGCGCCCGCCGTGCTGCGCGCATCGGTCATGAATGCCGATTCCTGGCGCATGACTGCGAAGATCACCGCGCGATCGAGCGTATACCCATCGCGCGGCTCCCAGTGCGGCAGCGGATAGAGCGAGACATCGACGACGTGGTTGCGCTTGTAGATCAGGCGCTGGCCGATGCGATAGGCCAGGCCCGGCATGTCGCCCGAATCGGCTATGGCGACGAAACTGTTGGTCTTGTCTTCGTGGCCGTAGATATAGAGCCGCGCCAATTCTTCCTCAGCCCAGCGCGTCACGCCGATCTGCGCCAGCGCAAAGCCGCGTTCGCCGCCGGGCGTCGCGCGCAGCTGCGCGAGGTGCTGCGGATTGGCGCTCGGCACGGTCCAGTTGAATTCGTGCCTGATGCCGAGCGTGTGGCGCGCCAGCATGCCGTAAAACGTGCGCTGGAATTTCGCCGCCAGCTCCAGCCACTTGTTGGCGTCTTTCGGCCTGCCGGCGGCAATCAGCGCGCGCGCCGCCCAGAAACCGCCGGCCGAAACCATCCAATCGGATTCGTTGTTCGCTTCGGCGACCGCGGTGAAGTGCGCGACCGCGTCGTCATATTTCTTCTGGTGCCAGGCGGCCAGGCCGGCGATCCAATGGGCCTCGGCCAGCAGAGCGCCCGAACGCTTCGCCGCCGGCTGCCCCCACTCCAGCGCCTTGTCGCTCCTGCCGGCGTAGAAATAGCGCGCGGCCAGCGTCAGCTTATTGTTGTCCAGCCGCGCCGGACCGAGCAGGGCATCGGCGGTCTTGCGTTCGAGCACTTTGGCCGCGGCGTCCAGCCGTTCGCGCTTGATCAGGAGGTCGAACTCGCGCTGCAGGGCGGCCGCCAGCCGCTGTTGCTGCGCGTTGAGCGCGGGCTGCGGCAGCACCGGACCCGGCTGCACCTCCCAGAACTCGCGGTGGCTCAGCGTGCCGACCGGCGCGCGCGGGGCGGCGGCGCCGCGCGGACGCTTTTTCAGCGCCATCGCGTAAATCCGCTCGGCCGCCGGCAGATCGGCGTATTTGTCCAGCCAGTTCTTGAGTTCGGCAAATTTCGCCGTGTAGGCGTAGTGGAGATAGCGGTGCGACTGCACGTGGCCGAGCAGTACCTTGTTTTGCACCTGGGCCGTCAATTTGTCCGCTTCGGCCCAGCGCGCCAATTCCTGCGCGTCGAAAATTTTCCGGTAGAGCTCGACGTCCGCGTCGCTCAATACCTTGGGCAGTTCGATGCGCGGCTTGAGCCGCGCGACCGTCATGCTGCGCGGCGCTTCGGCTTGCTGCACGGCGGGCGCCTCGGCCAGCGCTGGGCTCGTCGCGGCCGGGCCGATCAGCGCGACGATGGCCGCACCGGCCACGAAAAAACGACCCCAAACTTGCGCATCGTTATGCATGCTCGAATTGCCCCGTCATGTTCGGCGCGAACCCCTTCGCGCATTTCTGTTTGGGCGAGGGATCACGCCCCGTCAAGCCGCGATTTTATCGCCAGCAAGTCGCGCCAGGCTTCGCGCTTGTGTGCCGGCGTGCGCAGCAAATAGGCGGGGTGGTACAAAGGCGTCGCCGCGATCGGCGCGTCGCCGCGCGTCTGCATGCCCGGCGTTGCATACTCGAACCACTTGCCGCGGATCTTGGTGATGCCGTCGGCGGTGCCCAGCAGGGTCTTCGCCGAACTGCCGCCGACGAATACCAGCAGTTTGGGCGCCACCAATTCGATATGCCGCTCGACGAACGGCTGGCACATGGAAATTTCCGCCGCGGTTGGCGTCCGATTGCCGGGCGGGCGCCAGAACAGCATGTTGGTGATGTAGGCGCTGGTGCGATCAAGGCCGATCCAGCCAATCATGCGGTCTAACAATTGTCCGCTGACGCCGACGAACGGCAAGCCTTGCCGGTCCTCGTCCGCGCCCGGCGCTTCGCCCACGAACATGATGCCGGCGTTCGGATTGCCGTCGGCGAATACTGTGTTCATCGCGGTCGCCTTCAACGGGCATGCGTCAAACTTCTCCAGGGCCGCGCGTAATTCCTCCAGGGTGGTCGCCGCGGCGGCGGCCTCCCGGGCGCTGAGGACGACGGCATCGGCCTGTTGCGCGGCCGGGGCGGCGAACAAGGCGGCCGGCATCGGGGCCGGGGCGGCGGCCGGCCGGGTCGCCGGCGGCGATGCGGCAATCGTCGCCGCCGGGACATTGGAGCCGGACCGCGCGGTGGGGCTCTGGTAGCGGTTGATCGGCGCATCGCCGATCGCTTCGTCGGCGCCGGCGTCGATCTGCCAGCGCAGCATTTCAAGGGGGGACAAATGCTCGATCATTGGATCAATGTAACATCGTCGCACGGTCTGGGACAGCAAGCGCGACTATGTTATGGAATGAGCGGCGGCGCTTGACGGGCCCCAGCCGCCAGGCTAACCGCGCGAAAGCAAAGAGAAATTTGAGGTCGGTGGGAGAGACGATGGATCGCGAGTCGATGCAGTACGACGTGGTGATCGTCGGCGCCGGCCCCTCGGGCCTGGCCGCCGCGATCCGTCTGAAGCAACTGGCCGCCGAGCAGAACCACGAAGTCAGCGTCTGCGTGGTCGAGAAGGGCTCGGAGGTCGGCGCGCACATTCTTTCGGGTGCGGTGCTCGAAACCCGCGCGCTCGACGAACTGATCCCCGACTGGAAGGCCAAGGACGCACCGATCAAGACGCCGGTCGCCGCCGAAAAATTCCTGTTCCTGACCGAGAAAGGCGGCTTCGGCGTGCCGCATGCGTTGCTGCCGCCGCCGATGCAGAACCACGGCAATTACATCATCAGCCTGGGCAGCCTGTGCCGTTGGCTGGGCGCGCAGGCCGAAGCGCTGGGGGTGGAAATCTATCCGGGCTTCGCCGCCGAGGAATTGTTGCTGACCGAGGCGGGTGCGGTGCGCGGGATCGCCACCGGCAACATGGGCGTCGGCCGCGACGGCAAGCCCACGGATCATTTCCAGCCCGGTATGGAGCTGCACGCAAAATACACGTTTTTCGCCGAAGGCTGCCGCGGCTCGCTGGGCAAGCAGTTGATGGCGAAATTCAAGCTGAACGAGAACAGCGAGCCGCAAACCTACGGCATCGGCATCAAGGAGCTGTGGGAAGTAGCCGCCGAGCAGCACAAGCCCGGTCTGGTCATGCACACCGCCGGCTGGCCGCTGACCGGCGACACCTATGGCGGCTCGTTCCTGTATCACTTCGAGAATCGCCAGGTCGCGGTCGGCTTCGTGATCGGGCTCGACTACAAGAATCCGCTGCTCAGCCCATTCGACGAATTCCAGCGCTTCAAGCTGCACCCGAAGGTCCGGCAGACCTTCGAAGGCGGCAAGCGCATCTCCTACGGCGCGCGGGCGCTCAACGAAGGCGGGCTGCAATCGCTGCCCAAGCTGACCTTCCTCGGCGGTGTGCTGATCGGCTGCGAGGCCGGCACGTTAAATATGCCTAAGATCAAGGGCACCCATACCGCCATGAAGTCGGGCATGCTGGCCGCGGAGGCGGCGTTTGTCGCGCTCAAGGCCGGAGCCGCCGGCCACGACGAGTTGAAAGGCTACGCCGAGTCGTTCGACAAATCCTGGGTGCGCGCCGAGCTGCATGCGGCGCGCAACGTGCGCCCGTCGTTCAAATGGGGCCTGCTCGGCGGCACCCTATATACCGGCGTCGATCAGATCCTGTTCCGGGGCAAGGCGCCGTGGACGCTCAAGCACGGCCACAAGGACAACGAGACATTGGTCGCCAAGGACAAGGCCAAGCGGATCGACTATCCGAAGCCGGACGGCAAGATCACGTTCGACAAGCTGTCGTCGGTGTTCATCTCGAACACCAACCACGAGGAGAACCAGCCGATCCATCTCGTGCTCAAAGATCCGAAAATCGCCGTCGAGCACAATCTAAAACTGTATGATGCTCCGGAACAGCGCTATTGCCCGGCGGGCGTCTACGAGATCGTGCGCGACGGCGAGGGGGCGAATCCGCGATTGCAGATCAACGCGCAGAATTGCGTTCACTGCAAGACCTGCGACATAAAAGATCCGCTGCAGAACATCAATTGGACGACGCCAGAGGGGGGCGGCGGGCCGAACTATCCCAACATGTGAGGCACCGTGAATTTTGAATTCAACCAATCCGTCGCCGCCCGCCGCACCCTCGCGGCGATCGTCGCCATCGGCCTGATCGGCATCGGCCTGACGGGTGCCGGCTCGGCCTGGGGACAGGCCAAGAAGCCGGATCAGCGCGATGCGCCGATGTCGACCCTGGGCGCCTACCTATCCGGCGCCTACGGCGAAACCAAATCCGATTTCGCCTGGGCCTCGCAGGCGCTGGCGCGCGCATTGCAGGCCGATCCGGATAACCCCGAGCTGCAAACTCGACTGCTGGCGAGCTATATCGCCGACGGCAGGATCGAGTCCGCACTGACGGTGGCGAAGAAGATTGCCGAGCACTCGCCGAACGACGAGCTCGCCAATCTTACGCTCGGCACCGATGCCGCACGCCGGAAGGATTTCAAGGCCGCCAGGGCGGCGTTCGGCCGCATCGGCCGCGATGGGCCGAACGCGCTGATCATGCCGCTGGTCATGGCCTGGGTTGAAATGGGCCTGGGCGACGCCAACAAGGCGATCGAAGCGATGAAGCCGCTGGACGCGCTGAGCGGCGTCGGCAATTTCCAGGACATGCATGCGGGCTTTATTTTGGAGTTGGCCGGCAAGAAGGCCGAAGCCGAGAAGCATTTCCGCGCCGCGTACGAGCGCACCAGCCCGCCGTCGCTGCGCATCGCCGACGCGCTGGCGACGTTCTATTGGAAACAGAACCGCAAGGATGACGCGCGCAAGATCTACCGCGAGTTCCTCGTCATCTATCCGCAATCGCTCAATGTCGAGATCGCCCTGCAGCGGCTCGAGCAGGGCAAGGCGCCCGATTCGGTCGTGGCGTCCCCGGCCGGCGGGCTCGGCGAAGCGCTGTTCAATATCGCCGGCGCGATGCAGCAGGAGAATCTGACCAAGCGGTCGCTGATCTATGCGCGTCTGGCCCTGCACCTCAGGCCGGACTCGGCAGCGACGCGCTTTCTGATCGCGTCGCAACTCGAGGGTCTCGAGCGGCCGGAAGAGGCGATCCTCATGTATCGTTCGATCCCGAACGATTCGAGCTACTCGTGGACCGCGCGACTTGCCGCGGTGACCGACCTGGTCGCGCTTAAGCGGGTTCCGGAAGCGGTCAAGATCCTCGAGGAAATGTCGAACGAGCGGAAAGAGCGATCGGATTCGCTGGTCCTGCTCGGCAACGTCCACCGGAGCGAGAAGGCGTTCGACAAGGCCGTCGCCGCGTACGATCGCGCATTCGCGCGCATTCCCAAGCTCGAGCAAAGACACTGGAACCTGCTCTATTCGCGCGGGATCGCGCTCGAGCGCACCAAGCAGTGGGATCGCGCGGAGGCGGATTTTAAACGCGCGCTCGAACTCAATCCGGACGAACCGTATGTGCTCAACTATCTCGCCTATTCGTGGGTAGAGCGCGGCGTGAACCTGATCGAAGCCGAGAAAATGCTCGAGAAGGCGGTCAGCCTGCGTCGCACCGACGGCTACATCGTCGACAGCCTGGGCTGGGTGCTCTACACCACGGGCCGCTTTGCCGAGGCAGTGAAGCACCTCGAGCGCGCGGTCGAATTGCGGCCGGTCGATCCGACCATCAACGATCATCTGGGCGATGCGTATTGGCGCGTTGGCCGTTACGACGAGGCGCGCTTCCAGTGGAGCCGCGCGCTCTCGCTGGAGCCGGAACCCGACGACCTGCCGAAAATAAAGGACAAGCTGGAGAAGGGCTTGCCCGCCGACGCCGGGAAGCAGCCGCAGAAGTGACCCGCGCAAAAGCAAAGCAGAAAACGGCCGCGAAAAAGCGCACGGCCAAGCGAACGAAACCCGCCGCGCCGTCCTTAGCGCCGCCCGTGGCGCCGGTCGTCGAGCCGGCTTGCGCCAAAATCAACCTGTTCCTGCACATCTTAGGCAAGCGCAAGGACGGCTATCACCTGCTGGACAGTCTGGTCGTGTTCGCCGACGTGCACGACACGATCGAAGTCAGGCCGGCGAAGTCGCTGTCGTTGACCGTCAAAGGCCCGTTCGCGGCGGCGCTGAAGAAATCCGGCGCGACGCGGAACAATCTCGTTTTGCGGGCTGCCCGGGCGCTGCAGAAGGCGGCAAAGGTAAGATCCGGCGCCGCGATCGCGCTGACCAAGCGCATGCCCGTAGCGTCCGGCATCGGCGGCGGTTCGGCCGACGCGGCGGCCACGCTCAGGGCGCTGGCGCGTTTATGGCAGCTGAACGTCGATGACGCGGCGATGGCGAAAATCGGTTTGGCGCTCGGCGCCGACGTGCCGGTCTGCCTGGCAGGCAAGGCCGCCTACGTCGGCGGAGTCGGCGACGCGCTGGCGCCGGCCTCGGTGTTGCCGGCGGCGCCCATGGTGCTGGTCAATCCCGGTATCGCCGTGCCGACCAAGACCGTCTTCAAGCGCCGCACCGGCGCGTTCTCGGAGCCGGGCCGGTTCGCCGATCCCGCGCGCAACGCAACCGCGCTCGGCATTTTGCTCGCGCGCACGCACAACGATTTGACCGTCCCGGCGCTCGGCATCGCGCCGGTCATTGCCGATATCATCGCCCGCCTGTTCGCCCAACCCGGCTGTTCCATCGCGCGCATGTCGGGCAGCGGCGCCACTTGCTACGGAATCTTCGAAACCGATGCGCAGGCCGAAGCCGCGGCGGCGGCGCTGCGCGCCATGCATCGGAAATGGTGGGTGCAGCAGACGCAGCTTGTCGCCGACACGGCCGCGGTGGCGCCAATCTGGTAATTCGATGGCGGTTTTTGGCGCGGCTGTTCGCCTCGAAGCATAATTGCTGCACGCTGCCGCTCCGTCGGTTGCGGGCGCGCGATAAAGCGGTGTATAAAGTATCATACTATTTACTTATAAAATTCGTTCAGCCACTTGGGGAGCTGCAACCAAGCAGCTTGAATCCGGTCACTCGGGTTCCGGCTGATTGGCCGAAAGGGGAAGCGCGTGGCCGAAGAACGTGTCGATCGCAGGCTTGCGGCGATCTGGGCCGGCGACATCGCCGGCTACAGCCGGCTAATGAGCGCCGACGAAGAGGGCACGCTTCGTCAATTGAAGGGGCATCGCAAAGAGCTGGTCGACCCGAAGATCGCGGAGCACCGCGGAAGGATCGTCAAGACGACCGGCGACGGCATGCTCGTGGAGTTCGTCAGCGTCGTCGATGCCGTACGCTGCGCCGTCGATATTCAACGCGGTATGGCCGAGCGCAATGCCGAAGTGCCGGCCGAAAAGCGCATCGAATTCCGCATCGGAATCAATGTCGGCGACATCATCAGCGATGCCAATGACATTTACGGCGACGGCGTGAACGTGGCCGCTCGATTGGAGGCGCTCGCAAATCCGGGCGGAATTTTCGTGTCGCGCAACGTCTACGATCAGGTGCGCGACAAATTGAGTTTCGGATTCGAGGATTTGGGCGAGCAAACCGTCAAGAACATTCCGCGGCCCATCGGCATTCACCGCATCCATATCGACGAATACTCGGGGACGGCCGCGGTAAAATCCGTTGCCGCCGTTCCGCAACATGAAAGCGCCAACGCCGATCGGCCGACGATCGCCGTGCTGCCCTTTGTCAACATGAGCGGCGACGCCGAACAAGAGTATTTCGCCGATGGCATTTCGGAGGACATCATCACCGGCCTGTCGAAGTTACGCTGGTTCTTCGTGATCGCGCGCAACTCTTCCTTCACCTACAAGGGCAAGGCCGTCGACGTGAAGCGGGTCGCCCACGAGTTGGGCGTGCGGTACGTGCTGGAAGGCAGTGTGCGCAAAGGCGGCAACCGGGTGCGCATCACGGCGCAGCTCATCGATGCCTTGACCGGCAATCACTTATGGGCCGATCGCTACGACGGCGAACTGACCGATGTCTTCGCCTTGCAGGACGAAATCACGAGGAAAGTGGTTTCCGCGATTGAGCCCAGGCTCCTGGAGGCCGAGGGCGTCCGCCTGCAGAGCCGATCGCCCGAGGATTTTGGCGCCTGGGATATGGTGATTCATGCCAACTCCCTGTTCTGGCGCGTGACCAAGGCCGAGGGTGAAGCCGCCATCGCGATGCTCAAGCGGGCCGTCGAGCGCTACCCGGACTATGCGCCGGCAAACAGCATGCTGGCTCTTACGCTGCTGCTCTCAAGCCATATCGGGTGGAGCCTTACGGAGCCGCAAACCAAGCTGGCGGCGAGCCTGGCCGCACGCGCGGCGGAACTGGACGATCACGATCCATGGGCACATCTCGCGCTCGGCTATGGCGCCTTCGCGATGCGGCGCACCGACGAGGCGGTGGCGGAATTCACGCGTGCGCTCGAGCTCAATCCGAACTTCGCGGCCGCCCACGGTTTTCTTGGCTTGGCTTTGTCGTTGGACGGCAGATCCGAGCAAGCGATCGTGCATTTGGAGCAGGCGATCCGCATGAGTCCGTTGGATCCGCAGAATGCGCAATTCAATGTCGGGCTAGCCGCCGCCCACTACCTTTCCGGGCGCTATACCGAGGCGATCGGTTTCGGGCGCAAGGTGTTGCAGCAGCGCGAGGGATTCACCGCCGGACATCGGATTCTCGTGGCTAGCCTGGCGCAGGCAGGTCGGATCGAAGAGGCGCAGGCCGCGCTGGCGCGAATGAAGGAAATTCACCCGGAAATTTCGATCGCCTGGATCGAGAAATTCTCGCCCTATACCCGCGAGCCGATGGCCAAGCTGTTCGAAGGCCTGCGCAAAGCCGGGCTCGAATAGAGGCAGCCTCAAAGTCGGGCCCTTGCGCGGAGACGGCAAGAAGCGGGTGCGTCGATATCACGGTTCGCGACCGCTACGGCGGCAGACGCCGCCACGCTCCTACTTCTTTTGCCGCTGGTTATATTCCAGCACCAGTTCGGAGGCGCGGTCGCGCTGTTCCTGGGTCATGGTCGGAATCAGGCGCTGGGCCGCGTCGCCGGCGCGCTTGTAGTTGCGCGCGGTAGCGATCGAATACCATTTCAGCGCTTCGACCGGATCTTTCTCGGTGCCGAGACCTTCCTGATAGATCACGCCGAGATTGTACTGCGACTCGGAGTCGCCCAGTTCGGCGGCGCGCAGGAAGTATTCGCGCGCACGGGCATAGTCCTTTTCCTTGCGTACGCCGCGATCGAACACGCCCTCGGCATAAGCGACGCCGACATTGTAGAGCGCGCCGACATGATTCTGGCGTGCGGCGCGCTCATACCACAGCAGTGCTTCCAGTCGATCTTTTTCGACGCCGACGCCGCGCTCGTACAGGACGCCAAGCGAATATTGCGCCTCGGCGTTGTTGCCGTCGGTGCCCGCGCGGCGGAACCACTCGGACGCCATTTTTTGATCCTTGGCGACGCCTTCCCCGCGCAGATATATGTGCGCAAGCACGATCTGCGCGCGCACGTTGCCTTCCTTGGCGGCGCGTTGATACCAGTCGACATATTGCTGCACCGGGCGCGGCAGTTCGTCGGTGTCATGGCGATTGGCCGCGGGATCGGGCTTGCCTTTGGTATCGCCCGGCTTCGGCTCGGCAACCTTTGGCTCGGCCGCCTTCGGATCGGCCGCCTTCGGATCGGCCGCTTTCGGATCACTGGCCCGCGGATTTGCCGGCGTTACATCGGTCACCTTGGGCGGCGGCGCATCGGTGCGCGCCGGCGGCGTTGCGGGCGGCGGCGCCTGCGTCGTTTGCTGCGCAGGATCGCCCTGCCGGGTCAGCAAGCCGAATTTCTCGATGTTCGGGATCAGCCAGATCGCAGCCGCGGCCGCGATCAGCAGGACGATCATAGCGCCGGTCAGCATCGGCGAACCTTTGCGCCGCCCGGTCGGTGCGCGCGGCGGCGCGTTCTCGGCGACCGTAACAGTCGGCTCGTCGCTGGATTCCTCGCGTGCCAGTTCCGCGCGCGTGGCAGTGATGATACGCGCCAGCCTGGCATCGAGTTCGTCCTGGACCGCCGCGTCATGCTCCGGCGTCGGCTCGGGATGCGGCGGTGCACGACGCGCATCCGCGCGCCAAGCCGGCTGCGATGCCGTTCCGGTCAGCGCCGATGGCAACGGCGTCTGCCGATGCACCGCCGTCGGCGATTGGTCGGGTTGCTGTGTTTGCGTGTGTGGCTGCGCTGGTTCCGGCGCGGGCGGTGCGGCGAAAACCGGCGCGCGCGCAACCGGACGACCGCGTTCGCGCTGTACGCTTTCGAGGATCGCTTGGTTCAACCAGTCGGTCACGGTGATGCCGGCCGACTGCGCCGCATCGTGTGCCATACGCAAATGACGCGCCATGTTGTCGGACATCGCCGGCCCGTCGTCGTGCGACGGCGCATAATGTCCGTGCGGCGCGGCATTGACGCGCGACGCGGTGGTCATGATGGTGCGCGTCAGCCATTCTTCCAGGCTGACGCCCGCAGCCGCCGCTGCGGCACGCGCGGCGTTTAACGCATCGGGCTCGAACACCCGACTGTTGGTCGAACGGGTCGCAGTCGCTTCGGCCATCGACTTAACAATTCCTTAACCAGGCGAATTCCCCAAGGGAATCAGATGGTTCCATCATACAAGGAAAGCCGCCGGAGGGGAAACGAAGAAACCGCCCGGTAGTGTCTCAGTTTGGATTCTCAGAGAGTGATTAGAGAGTTGCCCGCACTCGCAAATCGGGCCTCGGCATGCGATATTATCACCATGCCCAAAGGACCACGCGGCGAACGCCGCCCCGCAGATGCAAACAAACTGGCTCACCGGATCGCTCAGATCGCGACGGCCGGGGAACCGGAAGCATTGCCGTCCAAACGACGCATTGGGGGGAAGGCTGGCGGGGCCGCCAGGGCGAGCAAACTGAGCGCATCTGAAAGAAAAGAAATCGCGAGACGGGCCGCTTTGGGGCGTTGGAGGAAAACTACATAAAAGTAGAAGGAGACATTTTGTCTCCAGATTTTTTTGATTGACTTTAGAACTACGACAAACGATATTCCCCAATCTTAATACACGTGGGGAATCTAATGGACGAACACGCCCGAAAAGCCGCCGCCGCAACAATCCAGAAGAAACTGGACGCGTTGCTTGAAGAGCGCAGCGTTAAGCGCGATGAACGCGCGGCCCTTTTCGCTCGGATTCGTGAAATCGACCGGGAAATAGGCGATTGTGAGGGGGCGGCCCGCTTATTCGGCATCGATTTGATTTTGCCTGCCGAAATCGTTCAAGAGCGTATGGAGCGCCAGCGTAGCCTGGATGAATATCGTTCTCGCCAAGGCATCGTTTCCCTTGTCCGGCCACCTCTTCCTCATTCGATTGCAGCGCAGATGGAACCCGAGCCCCCCAAAACGCCTGCAAAACTGCCAATAAAGATACGGGATATTGTGCTCGAACGGCTCCGTGTGGCCGGTCCAGGGGGCAGCAAGGCCGCGCCGATCCGCGCCTATATCGAGGACGTTACAAAAAAACGTATCCACGACAAAACTGTTGGAATGACGCTATTTCGCCTTTCAAAACAAGGGCTTGCCCGGCGAAGTGGCATTAAGTGGTTCTTCGTTCCGCAGACTGCGGAAACGAAGAACCCCGGCGTTGACGCGCCGGGGTCCGAGTAACTTACATTTGCAGAAAGCGAGGTGAGCAATGTGGTTCATTGCCTGGTGGAGGGTCAAACTGCCCTCCTGATTTTGACTATTTGGGCCGGTAGCTGAACTGGAAAGCTCTCACAGGCGAACAGCGCCCCTCTTGTAAAGGGGAGAATGTGGGTTCGAGTCCCACCCGGCCCACTTTCTCAAAACGAAATATATCCGTATGGTTTGGCTCGTCAACCTTTTTCTTAATGGAATCAATGGCTTGTCCACGATTCGTTCTACGGAATCAAACTGACTAAAATGCTTGACAATATGATACGATATTCCTATGTTGATTTCCATGAACAAGCTGCCGTTAGTCAAACGCGCGCAAATCCTGGGTCTCCTGGTCGAGGGGAACAGCTTGCGGGCCGCGTCCCGGCTGGCAGACGTATCAATCAATACTGTAACGAAGCTCCTGGTCGATCTCGGCAAAGCCTGTTCCGAGTACCAGGATAAGGCGCTCCGCAATTTGACCTGCAAGCGGCTCCAGCTCGACGAAATCTGGAGCTTCGTTTACGCGAAGCAAAAGAACGTCCCCGAGAACAAGAAGGGCTCGGCGGGCGATATTTGGACGTGGACCGCGATAGACGCCGACACCAAGCTTATTGCGTCGTGGATGGTCGGCGACCGCAGCGGGGATACCGCCCGCATATTCGTCGCTGACCTGGCATCCCGGTTAGCAAACCGCGTTCAAATCACGACAGACGGCCACCGCGTGTATCTGGATGCGGTAGACGCAGCGTTCGGCATCGACGTTGACTACGCGATGTTGGAAAAGAAGTACGCATCACATGTCGAGGGCCAGAAGCGTTATAGCCCGCCCGTTTGCGTTGGCGCGGAACAACGCGCAATAACCGGCCGTCCCGATAAGGCCCACATTTCGACCAGCTTTGCAGAACGGCAGAACCTAACCATGCGGATGTCGATGCGCCGCTTTACTCGTCTGACCAACGCCTTTTCAAAGAAGGCCGAAAACCACGCTCATGCAATCGCCGTTCATTTCATGTATTACAACTTCGGGCGCATTCATAAAACCCTGCGGATCACCCCCGCGATGGCGGCGGGCGTTACCGATCACGTCTGGAGCCTCGAAGAAATTCTCGGATTATCAAACTGAGACACTACCAACCGCCCTGGTTTGGCGGGTTCAGCCGCCGGTCACGGCGTTGAGCCGGGCGATCAGATCGCTCAACTGCTCCCGGCTGGTGTAGTGCAGGGAGACCACGCCGACATGGTCGCGCTCGGCGATCGTCACCTTGATCCCCAGCACCTGGGTCAGGTGACGCTCAAGAATGTCCGTCGTGGCGAGGCCGTCGCGGCGTTCGCCGCTACCCGGTTCGACCGTGCGAAACGCCGCGCGCCGGGCCTCCGGGCGCTCCGCCAGGAACCGCGGCAACGGCACCGGCCGGCCGGCCGGCCGGGGCGGTTCGTCGGCGCGTACGGCCTGTCGCGGCTCGGGCGGCGGCGGCCGGTCGAGCGGGTCCGAGCGTTCCCGCCGGGCCGGCTCGGGCGCCTTGCCGGCGGCGCGCACCAATTGCTCGGTCTTGTAGATGTCCAACCGGCGGGCCACGACTTCGCGGGCGATCGCTTCCGGATCCTTGGCGTCCATCAGCGCGCGCGCGTGCAGCACGGTGATTTCGCCGCGCTCGAGCATGGCGCGCACGCCTTCGGGCAAGGTGTTGAAGCGCACCACGGCAGCGACGTGCGTCGGCGGCTTGCCGACCAGGCGCGCCACTTCGTCGGTGCTCATGTTGGCTTCGGTCATCAGCCCGTAATAGATCGCCGCCTCGCTCAACGGCGGCAGCGGCACCTGCTTCATCCGCGCCAGCAGGCCGATCTTGAGCGCGTCTTCGTCGTTGACGTTGCGCATCACGACCGGCACTTCGGCGGCCCCGGCGCGCCGCGCCGCATGCCAGCGTTCGATGCCGGAGATCACTTCATAGGTTCCCGGCGAGGCCGGATCCTCGCGCACGGTGATCGGCTCGAAATTGTTGTTGGCGCGCCAATCGGCCAGCACTGCGTCGACTTCGGCATCGCGGAACGCGTTCAGCGAATTGAGCCGGCTCGGGCGCAAGCCATGGGTCGGCATGAAATAGGGCTGCGATCCGTCGGTCGGCGGTCGGAACGAAACGCGGTGCTTATCCGCCGCCGCCGGCGTGGCTTGTGCGGCTTGCGGTTCGGCCGACTCGGGCACGGGTGTCGTAGCCGGCGCCGCCGGTCGGACCGGTTGCCGGTCCGGTGGCTGGCCGGGGCCATCCATCTCGCCGGGCGGCTTGGCCTGGCCGGACAGTTCCATGGCGCTGGTGTACTTGATCAACTGGGTCAGCCAACTGTCCAGTTCCATGCCGGCGGCAGCGGCGGCCTCTTCAGCGGCGCGCCGCGCCTCGGGCGTCAAACCCACAAAACTCCATGACGTTTTAGGCTCGGCCATGTTCTCGATCACCGTCTTGGCGGCCCCGTTCCGGGGCTGCGTCGGCGCCTGGGGCGCCGCTGCGGTCCATCCGCAAGTCTATTCCGCACGCTTATATAAGTATTGTTTTAATTTGCCGTAAGCAATTCGCCACGGCGAGACGCCGGCCATATCGGTAAAATCGTGAGTCCGCTTTCGCCCCGTCGGGCGGTTCCCTCCCGGAGGGCAATGCGGTAACTAGGAACGGCACCGTGTGTCCGGCACGGATTTTTGACCGCGAGTATCGATGCAGCCCGATCAAGCTTCAGGCGCGGCGCGGCGAACGGCCGCCGGCGCGAATGGGTCGCTCTTGGCGCGACAGGCTGCGCCGGTCGTCTTTATCGGGCTGGACGCTTGCGATCCCGCGCTCGCGCAGCAGTTCGCCGCCGCCGGCGAAATGCCGACGCTGGCGCGCATGCTGGCCGGTGGCACGCGCGCGCCGGTGCGCAATCCGTTCGGTCTGTTCGTCGGTTCGGTCTGGCCCACGCTGGCGACCGGCTTGCGCGCCGACCGTCACGAATTCCATTGCTGGGACGAGATCGATATCGCCACCTACGAACGGCGCCTGACCCAGCCGCCGCGAATTCGCCCATTCTGGAAATCGGTCAGCGATGCCGGACGGAAAATCGCCGTGCTCGACGTGCCGCATGTCCGTGCCGATCAGCCGATCGACGGGCTGCACGTCGCCGAATGGGGCAACCACGACCGGCATTTCGGCTTTCATACTTGGCCGCCGGCCGCGGCGGCCGAGATCGAGTCAACATACGGTCTGCATCCGATCCTCGGCATTCGCGCGCGCGAGGTCGGCCAGTTCGCGGCCGACGATTATGTGCATCGCGCCGCGCTGTACCGGACGGCGGACGAGGACGACGTTTTTCTAAAGGGCCTGCTACGCGGGCTGGACGCCAAGCGCGCGCTGGTTTCGGATCAGCTCGCGCGTGGCGGCTGGGACTTGTTTTTCACCGTGTTCGGCGAGAGCCATGCGATCGGTCATCAGCAATGGCATCTGCACGATCCCACGCATCCGCGCTTTGAAGCGGCACGGGCGGCGGCGCTCGGTGGCGATCCGGTCCGGCAGGTCTATCGCGCGCTCGACGGGGCCTTGGCCGATGCGCTGGCCAAGGTGCCGAAAGACGCGACCACGCTCGTGTTGTTGAGCCACGGCATGGCAGCGCACTACGACGGCACGCATTTGCTCGACGCAGTGCTGACCCGCCTCGACGGATTCGACCGCGCGCCGCCGCCAATGAACAATGCCGTCGCGCTCGGCAAGCGCGCACTGGCTAAGCTGCCGGCCGCCGTTCAACGACGCCTGGTCGCGGTAGCAGCGCCGTGGCTGCGCGCACGCGTCGCCGCCCATCCGCCGGTGCCGTGCAACGAATACGCGACGGCGGCGCAGCGCGCGCGGCAGGACTTCTTTCTGGCGCCGAACAATTATTCCTGCGGCGGCGTGCGCTTGAACGTCGTCGGCCGCGAACCGCACGGGTGTGTCGAGCCGCGCGATGTCGATGCGGTATGCCGCCGGCTGGAAAAGGAGCTCCTGGCCCTGGTCAACGTGACGACCGGGGGTCGCGTCGTGCGCCGGGTGTCCAGATCCGATCGCCTGTATCGGCGGTCGCCCCGCGACACGCTGCCAGACCTGTTCGTGGAATGGGAGAACACGGCGTTGATCGAGACCGTGTGGTCGGCCAAATCCGGCACCGTCTATGGGCCGTACGCACACTGGCGCACGGGCGACCACAGGCCGGACGGGTTGCTGATCGCGCTCGGCCCGGGCATGCCGCGCGGCGTCGCGCAAGCCGCGCTCGAGGCCGAGGATCTGGCGCCGAGCATCGCGGCACGTCTCGGCGTGGCGCTCGACGATATCGACGGCAAGGTAGCGCCGTGGCTGGGCGGGCGCTGAACGTCCTGGCGCGTGTTTGGCGCTCGGCCCGCGGACAAGGTATAAGGAGAGACGCCAGGGAGCCACCGCCCGATGACCACAGCGCCGCCGATTTTCCCGCTTGCCGGACGCCGCGTCTTCGTTGCCGGCCATCGCGGCATGGTCGGCGCGGCGCTGGTCCGCCGCCTGGACCGAGAGGATTGCGAAACGATCACCGTCGAACGCGCAGTGGTCGATCTGCGCGACCAGCGCGCAGCTTCCGCTTGGCTCGAATCGCAGCGGCCGGAGGTGATTTTCGTCGCCGCCGCCACGGTCGGCGGCATCGCCGCCAACGATTCGCGGCCGGCCGAATTTCTCTACGACAATCTGATGATCGAGGCGAATCTCATTCACGCCGCCTACCGTATCGAGGCGGCGAAGCTGATCTTTCTCGGCTCGACCTGCATCTATCCGAAGCTCGCCCCGCAGCCGATGCAAGAAGCGGCGCTGCTGACCGGCCCGCTGGAGCCGACCAACGAATGGTATGCGATCGCCAAGATCGCCGGCATCAAGCTGTGCCAAGCCTATCGCAAGCAATATGACTGCGATTTCATTGCCGCGATGCCGACCAATTTGTACGGCCCGGGCGACAATTTCGATCTCGAATCGGCGCACGTGCTGCCGGCGCTCATGCGCAAGATTCATGCCGCCAAGCAGGCGGCCGCGCCGAGCGTGGAAATCTGGGGCAGCGGCAAGCCGACGCGCGAGTTTCTCTATGTCGAGGATGCGGCCGACGCGTTGGTGTTTCTGGCGAAACACTATTCGGGCGCCGAACACGTCAATGTCGGCTCAGGCAGCGAAATCGCGATCGGCGAACTGGCCGCCCGCATCGCCCAGGTGATCGGTTTTCGCGGCAGCTTCAGGTTCGATGCCGGCCGGCCCGACGGCGCGCCGCGCAAGCTGGCCGACAGTTCCAGGCTGGCGGCGCTTGGCTGGCGCGCGGCGACGAACCTCGACGACGGCTTGGCCGCAACCTATCGCTGGTTTGTCGACCACGCCCGCGATGCCCGGGGGATGGCAGCGTAGCGGCGCATGGCCGCAGCGCGCGTTACTTGAACGCGTCGCCGGGCTGCAATCCCAACTTCCGGAACACGATCGCCGCCGGACAGAAGCCGGTCAGGCTCGACTGGATCAGGTTAAGGCCGACGAACGCGGTCAGCGCCAAGCCCCAAACGCTGACCCACAACGCCAATGCCGTGCCGATCAGAACCATGATGCCGGCGAACATCATGACGGCTTTGCTTACGCTCATCGTAGTTTCCTCATTTTCCGATATGTCTAACGCCCGACGACGATTCGCCGGTCGTCACTCCTGCTTCAACTTCCGAATGCCGAGCGCCTTCAGCGCCAGGCGTTCGTAGAACGGCTCGCTTTCGCCGCGGCGAATTTTGTGCAGAAAATATTTTTCGAAAGCGATTTTCGCCAGATGCACCCATTTTCCTTTCGACGCCCAGTTCACATTGCGCGGCGGGATTTGCGGTTGCGCCACGAAGGCGACGCCGCCGTCGCCGAAATCGGCCAGGCAAATGGCATTCCAGCTGGCCGACACGCCGGCTTCCTGACCACGCAGCAGCTTGCCGATATTCTGCGCCACCGCGGTGACCATCGATTCGATCATAAAGCCGGTTTTCGGCACGCCGACCGGCACCGGCGTCGGCCCGATCGGCGGGATCGCCACGCAAACGCCGACCGAGAACACGTTGCGGTACTTGGGATTGCGCTGGTGCTCGTCCACCAGCACGAAGCCGCGCGGATTGACCAAGCCATCCAGGCCGCGCAGCGCCGCGACGCCACGGAACGCCGGCAACAGCATTGAATAGGCGAACGGCAATTCGTGCGTCTTGGCGACCGAGCTGTCGGCCGCCACCTCTTCGACGATCATCTTGCCCGCGTCGACTTTTTTGACGCGTGCGTTGGTGATCCATTTGATGTGGCGGTTGCGGAATTCGCTTTCCATGAGGCTTTTCGTGTCGCCGACGCCGTCGAGGCCGAGATGCCCGATATACGGCTCCGCCGTTACGAACGTCATCGGCACACGGTCGCGCACGCGTCGCTTGCGCAGCTCGGTATCCAGGATATAGGCGAATTCGTACGCCGGCCCGAAACACGAAGCGCCCTGCACGGCACCGACGACGATCGGGCCGGGCTTTTCGACCAGCTGGTCGAACGCCGCGCGCGCCGTGTCGGCATGAGCCACATGGCAGATCGATTGCGTGTGCCGCTCGGGCCCCAGCCCCTCGATCTCGTCGAAGGCAAGCTCGGGCCCGGTTGCGATCACCAGGTAATCGTATGCGACCGATGCGCCGTCCTCGAGCTCGAGGCGGGACTCGTCCGGATGAACGCGCCGCGCGCCCTGGCCCAGGAAACGTATTTTCTTTCGGTCCATGACCGGCGCCAGATCGACCTCGATCTGGGCGCGCTTGCGCCAGCCGACGGCCACCCAAGGGTTGGACGGCACAAAGTGAAACATGTTGCCCTGGCCGACCACAGTGAGCCGGTCCTCCGGCCGCAACTGCGGGAGCAGTTCGTATGCCGCCAGCGTTCCGCCGAGGCCGGCGCCCAGCACGACGATCTCGCTCATAGCGTATCCTCCATCAGCTTGTGCAGTCCGATTTCACGGAATTTTCCAAAACACGCTTGATAATATATTCGTATTATCGTATATTCACAACTATGAATATAAATCCCGAACAGATGCAAATTGCCGCAGATCAAGCCTGCGACCTGCTGAAGGCGATGGCCAACCGCCACCGGTTGATGCTCATGTGCAAGTTGCTCGACGCCGAGCGGTCGGTCGGCGAATTGGCGGCCTTCCTGGGCTTGCGGGATTCGACCGTGTCGCAACATTTGGCGCTGTTGCGCAAGGACGGGCTGGTCCTGGCGCGCCGCAGCGGACAGACCATATGGTATTCGATCAAGAGCCCGACGGCGCGGCAATTGATCGAGACTCTTTATCGGCTTTATTGCGCGCCGCAGCCGTTGTGCGGCCGGCCGACGCGGCAAAGAAACGTCAAACGAACAGCGAAATCCGGAAAGGACATCCAATGAGCGAAGCGATGCAATTGCGTGAAGTATCGGCTGCCGAAACGAGCAAGCGGCTGAAGAACGGCGAGATTATCCTGGTCGATGTGCGCGAGCCGCAGGAATTCATGGCCGAACGGATTCACGGCGCGCTGCTGTTTCCGCTGTCGACGTTCGAGCCGAACTTGCTGCCGAGCCCGGGCGGCCGGCCGGTCGTGTTTCACTGCGGCTCCGGCAAGCGCTCCGCGACCGCCGTGATGAAGTGCTTGGCCGCCGGCATCGGGCACACCACGCACATGACCGGCGGAATGCTGGCCTGGAAAGCGGCGGGTCTGCCGATCGTGGAAATCGATCCGGCGACGGGACAGCCGCGCGAACGCCGCTAAGCGGCCTGACAAAGCGGCCACGTATTGAATAGGGGACGGACATGCGTCTGTTTGTGATCGGTCTGGCGGGCGGTGCAATCATGCTGTGCGCGGGCGTGGCTGCGGCACAGGAACAGCTGACAGTAACGCCGACAAAGATCTCCGACGAGAAGGCGGTGTTCGCCACCGTCGAAAGCCCGAATACGATTCCGGCGCGTGCGCGCATCGGCGGCACGATCGTGACGCTGGCCGTGAAGGACGGCGATAGCGTCGCGCAGGGGCAGGTCATTGCGCGTATCGTCGACGAAAAGCTGCAGCTTCAATCGAAATCGCTCGATGCGCAGATCGCCGGCCTGGAATCGCAACTCGCGCAGGCCGAGGCCGATCTCGTACGCACCGAGGGCTTGCTGGCGCGCGGCGTCGCGACCCGGACGCGGACCGACGAACTGCGCACCGCCGCGACCGTGGCATCGAACGCGCTCAAGGCGCGCAAGGCGGAGCGCGCGGTGCTCGAACAGCAGATGACCGAGGGCGCCGTACTGGCGCCCACCGCCGGCCGCGTCCTGAAAGTGCCGGTGACGGTCGGCACAGTGGTACTCGCCGGCGAGGCGGTGGCCACGATCGCGGAAGGCAATTTCATCCTGCGGCTGCGGGTGCCCGAACGTCATGCGCAATTCCTGAAAGTCGGCGACAGCGTGCGGCTCGACGGCGCAGAACTCGGCCTGAGCGCTCCGCGCTTCGGCAAAATCAGGCTCGTCTATCCGGAGATCGCCGACGGGCGCGTGAAGGTGGACGCGGTGGTCGACGGGCTGAACGATTACTTCGTCGGCGAACGCATACGGGTTTGGGTTTCGGCCGGCGAACGCCAGGCATTCGTGATCCCCGCCGCGTTCCTGATCACTCGCTTCGGCATCGACTACGCGAAACTTCGTACGCCCGACGGCAAGACGATCGACGTGCCGGTCCAGCGCGGCGTCGAACTGCCGCGGCCGGCCATGCTCGACGGCGTGGAGATCCTGTCCGGGCTGAAATCCGGCGACGTGGTGGTGAAGCCGTGAAACTGGGCCTGTCCGGTGCGTTGACGCGGGCGAGCATCCGCTCGCCGCTGACGCCGTTGTTCCTGCTGGCCGCGCTCATGTTCGGCCTGGTCGCGCTGCTCGCCATCCCGCGCGAGGAGGAGCCGCAGATCAGCGTGCCGATGGTCGATATCATCGTGCATGCCGACGGCCTCAAGGGGCCCGACGCGGTCGAACTGGTAACCAAGAAGCTCGAGGCGATCGTCAAGGCGATCGACGGCGTCGAACACGTCTACAGCCAGACGACCGACGACCGCGTGATGGTGACCACGCGTTTCATCGTCGGCACCAAGGCCGACGACGCAATCCTGCGGGTGCACGAAAAAATCCGAGCCAACTACGACCGCATCCCGATCGGCATTCCGGAGCCGCTGATCGTCGGACGCGGCATCAACGATGTGGCCGTCGTCGTGCTCACGCTGTCGCCGGAGCCGTCGGTCGCCGAGCGATGGACCGAGAAGGATCTCGGCCGCGTGGCCAACGAGTTGCTGGCGGAGATCGTCAAGACCGACAGTGTCGGCTACAGCTATGTGGTAGGCGGTCCGCCGGACGAGATTCGCGTCGAGCCGGACCCTGAAAAGCTGGCGCTGTTCGGCGTCACGCTGCAGCAACTGGTGGCGAAGATCCAAGGCGCCAACCGTTCGTTCCTGGCCGGCGCCGTGCGCGATCGCGGCATCACACGCACCGTGGCCGCCGGGCAAACGCTGATCGGCGTGCCGGATATCGGCCTGCTGCTGGTGACGTCGCGCGACGGAAGACCGGTCTACGTGCGCGATGTCGCCAACATTGTCACCGGCGCCAGCCCGGCCGAATTCAACGTGATGACGATAACGCGCGCCGGCAAGGATGCCTGGATCACGGCGCCCGCGGTCAGCGTGGCGGTCGCCAAACGGCCCGGCGCCAATGCCGTCGTCGTCGCCGAAGCCATTCTGGCGCGCGTCGAGCAGCTCAAAGGATCGCTGCTGCCGGCCGGTCTCAAGGTCGAGGTCACGCGCAACTACGGCGCCACGGCCGATGAAAAAGCCAACGAACTGCTGATGCATCTGGGCCTGGCGACGATTTCGATCGTCGTGCTGATCATGATCGCGATCGGCTGGCGCGAGGCGATGGTGACGTTGATCGTCATTCCGACGACCATCTTGCTCACGCTCTTCGCGGCCTACCTGATGGGCTACACCATCAACCGGGTCAGCCTGTTCGCCTTGATCTTCTCGATCGGCATCCTGGTCGACGACGCGATTGTCGTGGTCGAAAACATTGCGCGCCATTGGGCCATGAAGGACGGCCGCAGCCGCTTGCAGGCCGCGATCGCCGCGGTCGCCGAGGTCGGCAATCCGACCATCGTGGCGACCCTGACGGTCATCGCGGCGCTGCTGCCCATGCTGTTCGTCTCCGGCATGATGGGGCCATACATGGCGCCGATCCCGGTCAACGCGTCGGCGGCCATGTTGTTCTCGTTCCTGGTAGCGATGACGATTGCGCCGTGGGCGCTGCTCCGCCTTGCGCCGAAGGAATCCATTGCCGCAAATCACGCGCCGGACGCACATGCCGCCGCCCATGGCGACGAAGGACGGCTTGGCCGGCTGTATCGGCGATTCGCACGAACAATTCTCGCTTCTCGGCGCGCGTCGTGGTTCTTCCTCGGCGGCGTGGGCGCTGCGACGATGCTGGTGTGTGTGCTGTTCATCACCACGGATGTGACGGTCAAGCTGCTGCCGTTCGACAACAAGTCCGAACTGTCGGTGGTCGTCGACCTGCCCGAGGGATCCAGTCTCGAAGATACCGGGCAGGCGCTGCTCGCCGCCGCGCGCATTGCCCAGCAATTGCCCGAAACGCGGTCGATTCAGACCTATGCCGGGGTTGCGGCGCCGTTCAATTTCAACGGCCTGGTCCGGCATTATTATCTGCGCGCATCGCCGGAGCTCGGTGAATTGCAGGTCAATCTGGCCGACAAAGCGGAACGCTCGCGCGCCAGCCATGATATTGCGCTCGATCTGCGGCGCAGGCTGCAGGCGCTCAAGCTGCCGGATGGCAGCAGCGTGAAGGTCGTTGAAGTCCCGCCTGGCCCTCCGGTGCTGTCGACATTGCTGGCCGAGGTCTACGGACCGACGTCCGAGGCCCGGCGCGCGATCGTCGCCGAGCTGAAAAAGATCTTTGCGGCGGTGCCGTTCGTCGTCGACATCGACGATTCGATCGGCAAGCCACGCCCGCGCCTGCGCCTGTCGATCGACCAGGACCGGCTGGAGTTTTTCGGCGTCGAACAGAGCGATGTCTACGATACGATCCGCGCGCTGCTGAGTGGCGTATCGGTCGGCTACTCGCACCGCGGCGAAGGCCGCAGCCCGATCGCCATTTCGCTGCGGCTGCCCAAGCGCGAGTTGAACTGGTCCGAACGGCTGGCCTCGACGCCGGTGCCGGCCAATGCATTGCCCGGCAACCGTACGGTTGTCGAGCTCGGCGAACTCGTGCGCGTCACCGGGGAAACCGGCTCGCCGGTCATATTCCGGCGCAACGGCCGCTTCGCCGATATGGTCACGGCCGAGCTGGCGGGCCAGTTCGAAGCGCCGATCTACGGCATGAACGCGATCAACCGGCTGATCGAGCGGCACGACTGGGGCAAGCTCGGCAAGCCCGAGATTCGCCTGCACGGCCAGCCGGATGACGAATCCAAGCCCGCCTTGCTGTGGGACGGCGAGTGGGAGGTGACTTACGTGACCTTCCGCGACATGGGGGCCGCGTTCGCGATCGCCATCCTGGTGATCTATATTCTCGTCGTCGCGCAGTTCCGCAGCTTCAAGCTGCCGCTGATGATCCTGATCCCGGTCCCGCTCACGCTGATCGGCATCGTGCTGGGCCATTGGATGCTCGGCGCGCCGTTCACCGCAACCTCGATGATCGGCTTCATCGCGCTTGCCGGCATCATCGTGCGCAATTCGATTCTGCTGGTCGATTTCATCCGCCACGACGCCAGCCGCGACAAGACCCTGCGCGAGGTGCTGCTCGACGCCGGCGCGATCAGGTTCCGACCAATCCTGCTCACCGCGCTGGCGGCCATGATCGGCGCGGCGACCATCCTGCTCGATCCGATCTTCCAGGGCCTGGCGATCTCGCTGCTGTTCGGGCTCGCCTCATCGACCTTGCTGACCGTGCTGGTGATTCCGGCGATCTACGTCGTCCTGCGCCGGGCCGACCGGCCAATCGGCGCGTAAGCCCGGGCTTTCCGCGGCATTCGGGTGTGCCGCGCGAACTCGAAACGCTCGATTTTCGGGCCGGCCGGCGGGGTTGCCAGCGACCGGCCCCTCGCTTATGTTCCGCCCGCTCGAAGCCGACCCGTTCGCAGCCGGCCCGTTCGCAGCCGATTGGGGTGTCGCCAAGTGGTAAGGCAGCGGATTTTGATTCCGCCATTCGGAGGTTCGAATCCTCCCACCCCATCCAGGCTTTCCGGGCGTTCTCGCAGAGCGACACGGATCCGACAAAATAGCCGGCAACGGCGCGGCTTTGCCGCCTGTGCTTCTTGGTCAATGCGCCCGATATGGCGCCGCGAACGCTATGGGCCTGCCAATCTAACGCTGATGTAAAATCATCGATCGTCGCGCCGTCGCGCTGCCGTAGCAGTTCCGCTAGCCTGTTGAGCTTGCTCAACTGGCGTACGGGCCCCCTTTGTGCTTGGCTGTGCTTTGCTTGCCTTCGATCTGGCCATCTTAGCTTTTGGGGCAACTATTTCAGTCGCTTCGCCTCGCGGCTTTTTCGATTTGGACATACGTGATTCTCCCGTGGGGGCGAGCCCAACGCTCGCCGCGCGCATCCATTCGCTTCCTTTCCCGGTATTCTCAAGCGCAATAGGGGATAATTTGATGGCTCATTTGCGTCCGCCCCGGTCATGTAATTGCCTGATTGTCGGCATGGCCGAATAGACCAACGTTGCAAAATGCTAAGCGGTCAATGAATGGGCCCGAACATCGGGATTCCTGTCTCGCCCCCGTTTTTATCGTGAGGCTAAAATCAATGGGTTGATACTATTGCTCAACTCCTCGTTCGGGTTCATGCTGAAAGCGTGTTGATTAGGGGCAAGTCCGCGATCCGTTTAGCCATCGGCCGTGCGAACCGTTATGGGGCTGACGTGGCTGGTACAAAATCAATATTTGAAAGAGGCCGCTGATCGACGAACAGGCCGCACGAATTTCTCCAGAATAAGATCTGAAGTCATAAATGCTCAATTTATCGCGAGAAATTTGCTTTGCGCTTTTCCAGGAACGCTGCAACGGCTTCGCCGTGTTCCGGCGTCTTCATCAAATTGCTGTTGGCCAAACGCTCAAGATTACGCGAGGTTTCGAGATCGGTATTGGCACAGTTTTTAATGATGATCTTGGCTAGGCCGACTGCAGCCGGAGACCACTGCGCCAACTCGGTCGCTAGTGTCTTGGCGCGGGGAAGCACTTGGTCGTCCGGCACTACTTCCGTGGCGAGACCGTAGCGCTCCGCCATTTCCGCCGAGAACATGGTGCCGCGCATAACCAATTCCTTGGCGCGGAGCAAGCCGATCGCCTTAACCAAGCGCGAGCAACCGCCCGAGCCGGGGATCAATCCCACGCGCACCTCGGGCAGGCCAAGTTTCGCGCTTTGCGCCACGATGCGGAAATCGCACGAAAGGGCAATTTCCAGGCCGCCGCCAGCGCAAACGCCGTTGATCGCGGCGATGACGGGGATTTCAATGTCTTCCAAATCGTCGATGAAATTATGAATGTTGCGCGCCAGTGCGCGAAAGTCCTTTGCTGAGGACGTGGGTTTGGTACGGTCCGGCATTTCGCCGACGTCTTCGCCCGCACAGAAGCCGCGGCCGGTGCCCGTGATGATAATGGCGCGTGCGCCTGCATCCTCGCGCACCACGCGCATGAATTGGCGGATTTCCTCGCGCATCGGCTCATGAAACGAATTCAGCCGTTCCGGCCGGTTGAACGTGCAGACATGAATGCCCGAGGCGGTATCGTGTTCGACGAGAATATATTTGAAGCTTGGCATGACGTTCCTCGGATGTTCTGAGATTAGAGGGATTGCAGGAAATCGAGCACCACCCGGTTGAACTCGTCGGGCATTTCCCAAAGGTTGCAGTGACTGGAGCGCGCGCCCGTCAGCAAGTGGAAGCGTGAATTGGGAATGCGCTGGTGTACGGCGCGGCTGTAACGCATTGGCGTGTTGGTATCTAGTTCGCCGACAGTGACCAACGTGGGCACCCGGATTCCGCGCAGCCCCTCCCAGGCATCATGCGTGGCATCTGCGTGCAGTTGGCCGGCAAAACCCCAGGCCGTCGCCGGATGAGCGCTTCTTACCACGCAGCGTGACACGATATCGGCGACCGCAGGAGGCCCGCGCGTCTCCAGGTACTCGGGGCTCATGGTCAGCGACTGGCCGAACTTGAATAGCATGTGCAGGTCGCCGCTCTTCAGTAGGTGCGTCATGGGGTCGGTGAAGAACTGCCGGAACCACGCGTCGCTCTTGCCCCAGGTGCCGTGCAGCTGCACGCTGCGGACACGCGCCGGATGGCGCACGACCAGTTGCTGGGCAATGGCCGAGCCAAGCGAAAGTCCAGCGACATGAGCGCTTTCGACGCCGAGCGTTGCCATCAAGGCCGCTACATCGTCGGCCATGATCGTGGTCGAATAATTATGCTCCTCGCGCGGCGCATCGGTCTGTCCCGCTCCGCGCGGGTCGAGCACGATAGTGGTAAACCGCTCGGCGAACGCCGCGACCTGAAGCGCCCAAAATTCGTGGTCCAGGCTGGTGCCCGGAATCAGCACAAGCGGCGGGCCGCTGCCGTACTTCTCGTAGAACATGCTGATGCCTGTCGACAGGGCGACTTTCATGTGCGGGCCATCGATAAATGTTGCGCGAAACGTTGGTGACTTATGGCAGCACGGCTTCGGCTTCGATCTCGACCTTCGCGCGCGGATCGACCAAACGGGAGATTTCGACCATGGTCATCGCCGGGAAATGCTTGCCAAGATGCTTGCCCCACGCTGCACCCACGGCAGCGGCCGCGGCGTTGAAATCCTCGATGCTCGTCACATAGATACGCATGGTGGCGATATGTTCGGCGCCGCCGCCGGCATCGCGCACCAATCGGACCACGTTGCCGAGCGCGAGATCCCATTGCCGGCCGAAATCGTCGTAAGCGGCCACCGGCAATTTGCCATTTTCCACACCCAACTGGCCGGCCACATAAACCGTACGTTGGCCTTCGGCGCGGATGGCGTACGAATAGCCGCGTGGCCGGGACCAGCCCTCGGGTAGGATTGCTTCCAGTTTCGCTTGTGTCATATCTACCTTCCGCTGCTAGTTGCGGCGCCGGATCGTCCGGCGCGGGAATTCATGTTCTGCGATCGAAGATTCGGCGGATCTTTTGCTCGGCTCCGGCACCGGTGATGGACGCGGTCGATCCGGGTGCATGCAAGACGATATCGGTCGAACCCAGGTTCAAACGATGGCGCAGGCTCGCCTCGATCTTGGCGCGGTAGTGCTGGTCGTCCGCCAGCGTGTGCTCGATGTGGATGCGCAATCGGTCTTTGCCATCCACCGCAACGGCTTCGGCATACCACTCCTTGATCCCTTCGTCGGCGGAGAGGACGGCATTTTCGAGCGCCATCGGAAAAATGCTTTGCGCGTGAATTCGCAACGTATGGTCGGCGCGGCCGGAAATCGGCATCAGCCGCGCCAGCGTGCGGCCGCACGCACAAATATCCGTGCGTACCGCCGTGACGTCGCCGGTGCGAAACCGGATGCGTGGCGACGTTTTCAGGGACCAGGTGGTGATGCACATCTCGCCATATTCCCCCGACGGCAACGGCCTGCCATCAGCGCCGAGAATTTCCACCGTACAAATATCTTCCCAAATATGCATGCCCAGCTTGCCATGCACGGCGCGACTGGCTTCGCAATCGCAGCATACCCAGGTCAACGCATCGACCGAGCCGAACAGGTCGAAGACTTTCGCACCCCATAACTGCTCCAGGCGCTGACGCACGCTTTCGGAGGCAATCTCTCCGGCGGTGATGATGGTGCGCACCTTCCAGCTGGCGGGGTCGTAGCCTAGGTCGATTGCGGTATTGGCGAGATGCAGAATAAAGCTGGCGGTTCCGGTGATCGCGGTGACGCCGGCCCTCCGAATCAGATCGATCTGCCTTTCACTGGCGGTGATACGCCCGCTACTCGCCGGCACGATGCCGATGCCCGCCGCTTCCGCTGCCCACGTGCACGCCCACGCAGCGCCCATGGTGGCGTAGGTGAAGGTGATGTGCATGAGGTCTTTCGGACCGAGCCCGAGGTAGCGATAGACGCGACCGAAATTATCCTTCAGCCCTGGCATATCGCGAAACGACACGGCGGACAGGCGTGGCATGCCGGTGGTGCCGCTGGTCGACAGAATAAACGAAGTGTCGTTTGCGAAGTCGGCTCCGTAAAAGCTGCCGAACGGCGGATGAGCATCCATATCCGCGCGTTGATCGTCGACGTTCCAGCTGGGGATCTTGGCGAGATCGTCGATCGAGCGAATATCCTGCGGATTGACGCCAGCGTGCCGCCAGCGCGCGCGGTAGAACGGCACATTTTCGTAGGCGTACTGCGCGAGATGACGAATGCGCTCGGACTGTACGGCACGGATTTCATCGCGCGATGCGCGGCAAAGATTCTTCTCAAACGCCGCGTCGTAAGGCGGAAAGCGGAATGGCGCGGGTATCAGTGGATGGCCCATACTAGGCCCCCATGTAGGCTGCCAGTAGGTCGTCGACCCCAGGCAGCTTGTCTTTCGGCCCGCTGGCGACGATTCGGCCCAATTGTAGGACAGCGACGCGGTCGGCCAAGCTCATGGCGAAAGCGGCATTTTGTTCGACCAGCAGCATGGCGATCCCTGTTTCCCGCAGCTTGACCAAGGTTTGATGTACGCGCTCGATGATCAAAGGCGCCAAGCCCATGGTCGGTTCGTCAAGCAGCAGTATCTTCGGATTGGACATCAGTGCACGGGCGATCGCCAGCATTTGCTGTTCGCCACCGCTCAGCGTGGTCGCGATCTGGTCTTTGCGCTCGTGCAACACGGGGAAATACGCGTACACCTGTTCGAATCCGCGCGACAGCGTCGCCTTATCGGAAATTAGGTAAGCGCCCAGGCGAAGATTGTGCTCCACCGTCAGTCCTGGAAAAATCTTGCGCCCCTCGGGTACGTGCGCAACGCCCAGGCGGACGATCTGTGCCGGCGAAAGCGTGCCGATATCGGTTTGCTGAAAGTGCACCGATCCGCGCCACGGCCGCAGCAAGCCGGAGATCAGGCGCAACAGTGTGGACTTACCGGCGCCGTTGCCGCCGATCACCGTGACAATCTCGCCTTGGTTTATGGCAAGGTCGATGTCCTGCAGCACTTCGGCCTCGATATAGCCGGTGGAGACGGAGGACAGCGTGATCATGCCGCGTGACCTGCGCCCAGATACGCGCGGATGACTTCGGGATGCTGGCGAATTTCAGCGGGCGTTCCATCAGCGATCAACTTGCCGAAATTCAGCACGATGATGCGATCGCAGACACCCATGACCATCTTCATATTGTGCTCAGCAAACAGAATCGTCGTGCCGCGCGTGCGCAGATCCTGAATAAGCGCGGTCAACCGGATAACGAGTTCGGGGCTGAGTCCGGCGGCCGGCTCGTCGAGTAGCAGCAATTTCGGTTCAGCGACGAGCGACCGAGCCAGATCGAGCAGTTTCTGCTGCCCGTAAGATAATTCACCAGCGGCCTTGTCGGCGACCGAAGCCAACCCAACCGTTGCCAGCGCCATGTGGGATTTTTCCTTCAGCGCGGCGCTTCCGGGGTTTCTTGCAGCACCGCGGCTCAGCGCCAATGGGTGGCATCCGGCCAGGACATTCTCGAAGGCGCTCAGTTCCTTGAACACTGAGGGTGATTGAAACGTGCGCCCGACGCCAAGCCGCGCGCGCTTGTCTACCGGGAGATTGTCAACGACGCGGCCGAACAGCGAGATCGAACCTGCGTTCTGGCGCAGAAAGCCGCTCAATAGATGCATAGTCGTACTTTTGCCTGAGCCGTTCGGCCCAACTAAGCCGCACAGCTGACCCGTCTGGAGCTCGAAGCTCAGATCGCTAACCGCGATCACGCCGCTAAAACGTCGGGTGAGAGATTGCGTGGCGAGAATGCCGCTCATGCCGCAGGTTCCCGTCCGTCGTGTGCCACAGCATCGAACTTGGCCCGCGTGAATCTTGCGACCAGACGGCGGCCAAGGCCGGCAAACCCGCCCGGCATTACGATCATCACGACGATGATCAGCAGTCCGTAAATGAGCACCCACGATTCGGCAAAGGTCTTCAACTCCTCCGCCAGGAACGTGAGCAACACAGTCGATAGGACCAATCCCCATGTGCTGCCCAATCCGCCTACGACGATGATCAGGATGTAAAGCAGCGCCGAATGAAGATCGAACGAGCCGGGTCCGAGGAAGCGGATAAGGAACGCGAACATGACGCCGCCGACGCCGGCGTAAAGGCCGCCCAGCGCCATCGCCAAGGTGCGATAATAGATTGGACTGATGCCGACTGCGCGCGCGCCTTTCTCGTTGTTCTTGAGCGCGTACATGGCTAGGCCCGTGCGCGAGCGCTTCAGTCGTTCGGCTGCGAACAGCAGTAGCAAGGTAATTGGCGCGAAAACCAGGTAGTGATCAAACTGCGTCCGAGCCTGCCATCCCCCAATGACCATGCGCGGCACCGATAGGCCGACCGGACCACCGGTCAGATCCACCAAGTTGCTGATGAATACCAGGATGATGACGTGGAACCCAAATGTCACCAGCAGCAGGTAATGCGTGCGCACGCGAAAAGTGAGCAGCCCCATCACGGCGCCGATGAACCCAGCTGCGGCGACGCCAACGAGTGCTGCTGGAACGAACGGCCAGCCGAGACGGATCACCATCAACGCTGAACAATAGGCGCCGATTGCCGCGAGCGCCGATTGCGCAACCGAAACCTGCCCCGCATACCCGAGCGTGATGTTCAAACCGGCCGAGATGACGATGTAGATGAGAATCAAATTGATCATCTGCAGCTCGTAGCGGCCGGTTATGAAGATCGGCAGCAAGACGAGCAACAACGCTGCTATGAGATACTGCGCCGGCAGAGAGCGAAATACCTGAATTTTGGATCCCGCGCCGGTCAACGTTCCTCCTCCGTGCCTTCTTCGCCGAAAATGCCATAGGGGCGTACAAGTAGAATGGCAATCATCACGACGAACGCGATGCTTTCGCGATAGTTGGCATCGATATGGGCGGCGACGACAAGTTCGACAACGCCGAGAATCAGCCCGCCTGCGACGGCGCCGGGCATGCTGCCCAAGCCGCCGACGAGAGCCGCGACGAACCCCATCAGGCCAAGGGGAAGTCCGATGGTTGCGGTCAGGAACGTGACCGGCGCCAATAGCACGCCGGCTAGGCCAGACAGGGCGCCCGAGACAAAGAAGCTGATCAGGTTCATGCCGCGCGTATCGATGCCCATGAGCAAGGCCGTTTCGCGGTCGGCAGCGGTGGCCCGGGCGGCAAGGCCGATCTTGGTACGAGTCAGGAACCAGCCGAGCAATGCCACGGCAACGGCGCCGATTAGAAAAATTGCAGCCAACTCAGGCACAACGCGCATGCCGGCCACTTCAACCGCTTCATTGCCGAATACGCTTGGAAACGAAAAGCCGCCGCGGCCCCAGATGATCTGCGCGCTGTTCTGGAGCACGAATGAAAGGCCGATGGTCACAACGACACCAGCGAGAATGCCTTGTCGATAGACCGGCGCCAAGGCCAATCGCTCGATGACCAACATCAAAATGGCGATCGCCAGCATTGATCCCGGCAGCGCCAGCCAGAACGGAAGACCCACCAATACATACAGCGAATAGCCGATCATGCCGCCCGCCATCACCAGATCGCCGCTGGCAAAGTTGAGCACACGTGTCATACGGAAAATCAGCGAGAATCCGCACGCCACGAGAGCGTAGATGATCCCCATCGACAGTCCGCTGATGATCAGTTGAATCATGATCTAGGATGATGCTCAACGTTGGCCCCGCTGCCATCGGCAGCGGGGCCAATCGATTCCTGGCGAATCAGCTACGCAGCGGGATCAATTGCGCGTCAAGAACGAGGGCGCACCGTCTTTAATTACGCCGATCACTGACAACTTATCGCCTTTGCGGGCACCGGTCGCGTCGTATTCGATGGCGCCGACGGGCGAATCCGCGATCTTCGTCGATTTGATCGCCTGAGCTAAATTCTCACGCGTGACCTTGCCTTTGATCCGTTTCACGGCATCGGCAAAAACTAGCCCAGTAACATAACCGAGCGTGGCCGTGTCCTTGGGTGTCACGCCGTGTTTCGCCTGGAATTTCTTGACGAAGGCCTGGACCGCTGGGTTCGGATCGGAGGGAATCATCATAGTCACGAACGGGATGCCTTCGGCATGTGGCGCGGCAGCTTTGGACAATTCCGGATTGACGAAGGCGGCGCTTCCGATCAGCGGGGTCTTGATGCCCGCCTGTCCTGCTTGCTTGACCAAGATGCCGAGATCGACCTCGTAGCCGATTAGGAAAATTGCATCGGCCTTCTCATTCTCGAGTGACTTAAGCAGGCCGGTGAACTCGCGCTCGCCCGGCTTGAAATTGACTGCTTTGACCAACTGCGTGCCGGCTATGCCGGCGATGGCCGCGGCGAAGGTTTGTGCGCCGGCTGCTCCATAACCGGTAGTGTCATGGATGACCGCCCATTTCTTGACCTTCTTGTTGTCGAGGCCCCACTTGATGATCGCTTCGGACATCGCCTTGTCCGATACCGACGCTGCGACGACGAGCGGATCGTTCTTCTGCGTGACGATGGCGCCATAGCCCATGAAGATGTGCGGGATCTTCTCTTCGATCAATGTACGCTGGGTGGCGAGCAGATTGCCTGTGCACACGGGGCCGAGCAACAACAGCGCTTCGTCCAGTATCTTGTTCAGACTGCTAACTGCCTTCTCCGGCTTGCATTCATCATCGACGTTGATGACTTCGACTTTGCGACCGGTCAGCGCCGCACTCGAGTCTTCGAGCGCGAGATCGAATCCTTGGCGGATGGCCGGCCCGTAAAATGCCAGCGGGCCGGAAAACGGCGAAAACATGTGCAGACGCAAGGTTTCCTGCGCCATCGATGGCGTCGGGCCGAAGGAGAATACGCCGATCACGGTCACGGCGGCGACCGCAAGCTGGGCAAATAGTCTTTGAAGCAACTTGGCTGGCATCTTGACCTCCGTTGAAGTGTGTAAGGCGAATGCGATGTTATCGTGTGGCAACGGCGCCGGTGCGACCGAGCGCCGCTCGAGGGGATGCGTTGAATGCGGGAATGACGTGTTTGCCGATCAGTTCGATTGACCGCATTGTTTGTTCGTGCGGCATCCCGTCCATGCGGATGAACATTTCGTCAACTCCGATCGTCTCGTACTGGCGGATTTTCTCGATCAGCGTCTCGGGCTTGCCGACCAAGATCATGTTGGTTCGATCGCACAAGTCGAAGTCCGAGATCGTCTCGCGTGTTTTTGTGAAATCGACCTGCTGGCCCTGCCGGTGCAGCATTTCGGCATAAAGATCGACTGCCTCACGCATATATTCCAACATCGGGTCGCGCGCCTGTTCGCGCGCCAGCTCGTCCGTTTCCGCGCAATGCATCTGACAGAACACCGACACGCGATCATTGACGACGCCGGCGAGGGGTTCGGCGTGGCGGATAGCGTCTTTATAAGCGGCGATTCGACGCTCAAGTTGCGGCAGTGTAACGCTTACCGTCAGCGACATAACGCCCATGCCGAGTCGGCCGGCCTGGGCGTGCGACGCCGGGCTGATCGCCGCCGACCACAGCGGCGGATGTGGCTTCTGCAGGACATTGGGAGATAGACGAATATCCGGAATCTTGTAATGCGCGCCGTCGTGGCTGAACCTGTCGCATGACCATGCTTTGATCATGACGTCAAGTTCTTCGCGCCAGATCGTGGCCGCGTGGCTGAGGTCGACATCAAATACGTCGGCCGCCAACACGTTGTTGCCCTTACCTGAGCCGAACTCGACGCGCCCGCCGCTCAGCACATCGATTGAGGCGATCCGTTCGGCCATTGCCACGGGATTGTGAAACGGAAGCACCATGATCGTGGTGCGTAAACGGATACGCTGCGTGAGCTTCGCCAAGCACGCCAAAATAATTTCACCCGACGAAATCGTGCACAACGGTTCGACGAAGTGCTGTTCGCCAGCGCCGAAGACATAGAATCCGCATTTGTCTGCCAGCACAGCAGCTTCGACGATCTCTTGATAACGCTGCTGCACAGTTAGGGTGCCGCCTAGCGTATTGCCTTCGGTAATCAATCCAAAATCCATCATCCTACTCCGGGAGCTTTCGCTTCGCTACAGGTTTTGATGCCACGGGCAAAGCTCCGCGATCCGCACCCGCGCCTTGCAAAACGAATTGCATGATGTTTTCGGCAACGACTGATTTTGGAAACGCACTCAAGCTCCAATATCGGATCGCCCAAATGGTGCACAGAAAATAGATCAATTCTGCAACGATCTTCGGATCGCCAATCTTAAAGGCCCCGGATTTCTTGCCGGCCTGCAGAATTTCCGCCCAGCTGTTGGTAAACGAACGATCGAGCGCGAACAGTTCATCCCGACGTTCTTTGGTGATATTGCGCGTCTCGCGGTAGATAAAATTGATGAAGCGGCGGTTCTTCTCGCAGTACTCGAGGTATTTTTGGACCGCATCCGCGAGCGTGCGCACGATATCGGTCGAGCGCGACAGGTTCTCCGAATATTGTAGCGCCAGCCGGCCGGCGAAATGCTTGAAAATCATCGGCAGCAGATCGTCTTTCGACCGTATGTATTGATACATGGTCGGCGTCGGCATGCCGGCGGCCTCGGCAATCTCGCGAGTTGTGGCATTGGCGAAGCCCTTGCGCAGGATGACGTCGTAGGCACCCTTGATGATCTGTTCAATGCGCTCTTCGGCGATCGTCAAGCGATCCGATTTAGCATTGTTGGCTTGTTCGCCGTTTTCCTTTCGAGCGGAGGCATCGGCTGCCAGGCGCAGGTGTTTGTTGCCGCTGTCGGCCGTGGCTGACTGCGGTCTCGTTTGCAGCGGCGTTTGCACCACCGTTGCTGTGATCTCGGCCAGATGGACATAGGCCGCATCGTGAATATCGACGCGCCATTGAGACGCTGCCGCGCTTTCTGACAGACATAACACGTTCAATAATATGCGCTGGTCCGCTCTGTTGCTGAACGAACGGATCGATACGTCGATCAATTGCGGCGCCAAATTTGGTTCGGCCGGATTGCCGGCGGCCCGGCAAATTGCGGCCTCGGCAATCTCAACCTTCTCGGCCAAGCCAAGCCCGTACGCCGGATCGCCCAGCACCAGCGGCACGACGGCACGGAACTCTGCGCGGCCGCCGGGACGTTCGAGCCTTTCCAGGGCGATCTGCATGACAAGTCCTGCTGGAACGTCTAATGCGAGCGGCCAAAATCGAACCTGACTGACCGCTCAGTCATAAGAGACCATGACGGTTCGACCGAGTCAACCTTTGTACACATGACGGCCGGCAATTTCTTGGTCACGCATCGATTCCACTGTCTGCTCCGGGCAAGGTGGCTTTCAGAGTTGTGAGATGCGGCCACGTCATTGGCAAAAAAGCGGATTTCCGCCGATCGCATTTCATCGTCGTAGTCGGCCTCAAGAGCCGAAGGTGTCCCGCGGGTGCTCCACAGTCAGCGCTCAGCGAAATCCAACGCAAAGTGGGGTTCATCATACCTATCAATCGTCGTCGCTTCGTCGTCTCAGCAGTCATAGGCGCTGCGAGATGTTTCGCCGGTATGTCGTTCTTCGCTCGTGGCGTTGCAAAATCGGCTGACGCCGCGTCAATCGTCGAACTGCCAATCGACTACGGGTATAAAGTTGGTCCTGCGCCACCTTTGCCGAAGCTGCCGAAAACGCCTTATCCTTACGCCGCCAAATATTTGTTGGCCGACGGACGAATTGTCGCCGCACACGGCATGTGCCTTGCGCTGGAGCTGGACATTTTGGCGCGCCAGGGTTTTGCGCGGCGAGTACCGTATGGGTTGAATTTAAATGCCGACAAGGAAAAACTGTGGTTTCTCGGACGGCCGGCTTATGGGCCAAAGCTTTCTCGGGAAATTGCCAAACAGCATGTCAAGGATAAGTGGGGTTAGAGACGACGTGTGCCCCTTGTGATCGCTCGCAGGCGTCATGTCTTTCAGCATAAACACTCGTCTTAGTGCTTGATACAATGCAGAACCGATATATATTAGGAAAACGAGGCGCCGCGTGGGAGCGACTCAATTGGGCAGAAGTGTGGCTGATTGGAGTGTGTGTCAATGATGATAACGGACAAAATGCCAGCCCAATTAGAGATGTCGTTTGACATTGGGATGCACGACGGACCGCGCGTGACCATTTCTCTAGCCGGTGGGCGCCTCTCATTTTGGTACAGGGACTTCGGCCCCTTCTGTAATGCGCCATCGCAGGAATTACCGTCACCTTCGCGCGAATCTATGCAGCGTTTTCTCTCGGATCTGGAACAGGCAGACGTCTGGAACTGGGAAACGTCGTATTTTCCGGGTGGTCTTGATGGAATAGTTTGGCATCTACATTTGCTAATTGGTGACCGAACGTTGGAATCAGGTGCATGCAATGGCTATCCAGACGAAGCTGAATCGGGCTATTTGCCGGGAGGTCGATTTGATCGATTGCTCGATGCGTTGCAACGATTGACTGGGCGGGACGTACGTAAATTGATCTGGACCCCATAACTTGCTTGACTGCGACTCCGAGAAATTTGGCATCCGTTCTGGTGATGTAGGTTTGGTCAATTGTCGAATCTGGCAATCAACTCATTTCGCGCTCCGTGAGCGTGGCAGTACTCGGTTTGCGTATATGCGCAGAGCGGCGGCTTTGCACTTAGCTTCGACTTGAACTGCGGCTTTCGAAAAAGGCGTTGATCTGTATGGCGTTATTTGATTCTGCGGCAGTACAGGCGAATGCTTGCCATCTAGCCAAGTCAACGACTTTCGGCGGACCGGCTATTGTGCTATTATTTAATTTATCTCGAATTGAGTTGTCTTCCGTTGATTTGGAATTGGGAGTTCCGTCATGGCGAAGTGGCGCATAGAGGGCCAGTATTTCGAGACATGCAATTGCACTTATCTTTG
>JBFWYO010000032.1:0-44575 GCA_050186335.1 Alphaproteobacteria bacterium
GTCGCGACTTAGGTCCTCGCGACGAGACACTTTCTCCAGCGTCTGATTCAGCATGGCATGGTCCCCCGCGGCCGATGAAACAGTCGTTCGGCGGGTCTGCTTGAAAACGGGATCAGGCGCTGAGCTTGAAAAAGCACGTCAAATCCGATGTTCAAGTAGAACCGACTGACAAGTCAGAATGTTAGCAAAGACGTTGAGAAACAGTTAAATAAAAGTAAGTTAAATTGAATAAAGTTAATATTCGTTATTCCCAATACCGCAAATACTCAATCAATTAAGGGCCAATTTCGCCACAGCCTAATCCACAGTTATTATTAATTATCTCTTAGTATTGCATTTTTTATTAAGAAAATCTGTAGCGCAGGCCGGCTTCGGCCTGAACACGTGCTTAGGACTGGTCGCATGTTTTTGCTGTTTGGGTCGATAGCGCCGGCCAAAACCGCCCACGAAATCATCGTCCCGCTCTTTCATACCGAACCGCCGCAGAAGAAATTTTGTCGCGTTCGTCGCGGCTGCCGGATTCGCCGGCGAACTTTGGCATGCTGGGGCCTGTCATCGCTGGGCGGTGCGGCATTGCCGTTCACGCCGCCCGCGCCCGTATCAAGTCGCCGAGCGTTGCTCCCGGATCGGCCGCTTGCATCAACGAACTGCCGACCAGGAACGCCCGGGCGCCGGCACCCCGCAAGCGTTCGATGTCGGATCGGGTTGCGATGCCGCTTTCGGCGATGCACAGCACATCCGCCGGAACCAGCGGCGCCAATTGCTCGGTGGTCGCGAGATCCACTTGCATGGTCTTCAGGTTGCGGTTGTTGATGCCGATGATGCGCGCACCGGCCGCGAGGGCGACCATCAGCTCGGCGCGATCATGCACCTCGACCAGAGCATCGAGGCCGATCTCGTTCGCATGCATGAGCATCTCGCCGGTGCGATAGCCTAGCACGGAGACCATCAGCAGCACGGCATCGGCGCCGATCGCGCGCGCTTCGACGATCTGGTATGGGTCGACGATGAAATCCTTGCGCAATATCGGCAAGGCCACTTCGTTACGCGCGGCCATGATGTCGTCGTCGCGGCCGCCGAAAAATTTCGGCTCGGTCAGAATCGACAGCGCCCGCGCGCCCGACGCAGCATAAGTGCGCACGACTTCGGACGTATTCGCATCCGGCCGGATAGCCCCGGCCGAGGGCGAACGGCGTTTCATTTCGGCGATCACGGCGATGCCCGGCTGCGCGAGCGCGCCGCGAAAATCGCGCCAGGCGGGTGCTGTCGACAGGCGCTCGCGCAACTGTTCGACAGGCACGAGGCGTTTGCGTTCCGCCACCGCTTCGCGGCGGGCGGCGACGATCCGATCAAGCGTGTTCATGCCGCCAACCCTTGTGCCGAAGCGCGCGCCGCATCGAGCGCCGCGAGCGCGCGACCGCTGTCGATGACATACGCCGCCTGCCGCGCGCCGTCGCGAAAATCCTTGGCCGCACCGGCCGCGAAAAGACCGGCTGCGGCGTTGAGCAGAACCGCCGTGCGCGCCGGCACCTGATGGCCGGACAGCACGTCGATGAGCAGACGCGCGTTCAGCGTGGGATCGCCGCCCCGGATCGACGCCAGCGGCTGCGGTGCGAGATCGAAATCGTCCGGCGTGATCGTATAACGACGCTGCGAACCGCCTTCGACTTCGATTACATGGGTTTCGCCGCACGGCGCGATTTCGTCGAGTCCGACCGGCGCGGAAACCACCAGCGCACGTTCGACGCCGGCCTCGGCCAGGGCGGAAGCGAGCAGTTCAAGCCGCGACGGATGGTAGACGCCGACGAGCTGGGTACGCACGTCGGCCGGGTTGGTCAGCGGTCCCAGCAAATTGAACAAAGTGCGCACGCCGAGGTCGCGGCGCACCGGCGCCACTTGCTTCATCGCCGGGTGATAGAGCGGCGCAAACAGAAATCCGAAGCCGGTCGCTTCGATGGCACGCGCGGTATCCGCGGGCGGCATTTCGGTCGGAACGCCAAGTGCCGTCAGCACGTCGGCGCTGCCGCATTTGGACGATACCGAGCGATTGCCGTGCTTGGCGACCTTCAGGCCGGCGCCCGCCGCAACCAAAGCCGCCGCGGTGGACAAATTCAGCGAACCGGAACCGTCGCCGCCGGTGCCGACTGTATCGAGATCGGGCCGCGACATCGAAGGCAGCTTGACCGCGCGGGAACGCAGGGCGGCGGCGGCGCCCAACAATTCATCCACCGCTTCTCCCTTCACGCGGAGACCGAGTAACAGCCCGGCCATCTGTGCGGTCGAGCAAGCACCTTCCACGATGGTGCCGATCGCCGCCGCCATTTCGTCGCGCGTGAGGTTCTCGCGTCGCGCCACTTTTTCCAAGGTTTCGTTCAACATCGAAGCGCTCCTAAGGCAAAAGAAAAGGGCCCGTCGATCGCTCGACGGGCCCCGAAAACTGATGGACCGGGATTATGTTAAAACGGCATCAACTCCCCGGCGGGCCCATTTGGACACGCCACCACCAACGACGCGCAACGGCGGCGCCGGCGCGTGCATCAATGATTTGGTGGGCGAAGTTCGTCATAACCGTTCAAATCCCAGGTGTCTGGGCGATATAAAGGGCAAGTTTAGGCCTGTCAACGTCAAAGGCAGGGCCGAAGTCGGCGAGGCGCCGAAAATCGCGCCGCCGCCATGCCTTGGAGAGGTCCAAAATCACCTATGCGCGCCGCCGTTCCCCGCATCCGAAGTTTCGCGCCGATCGCCGACAAACGGGCACGAACGCTGATCTTGGGCAGCATGCCTGGCGTGGCCTCGTTATGCGCGCGGCAGTATTACGCGCATCGGCAAAACCAGTTCTGGCGCATCATGGGGCGCCTTCTGTCGATGCCTCCGGATCTACCCTATGCCGAGCGCGTCGAGAGGCTCCGGGACGGCGGCATCGCTGTATGGGACGTACTGCATTCATGCGTGCGCGACGGCAGCCTCGATACCGCGATCGCCGACGAAACGCCGAATGATTTTGCCAAGTTCTTTCGCACCTACCGTGAGATCGACCGAGTGTTTTTCAATGGCGCGAAGGCGGAGACAAGTTTTCGCCGACATGGCCTGCAACGTGCATTTCCGGATCTGAAATATGTCCGGCTGCCCTCGACGAGTCCGGCACACGCCGGCATGAATTGGCAGCGTAAGCGGAAGATCTGGGCGCGCGAGATATTTTCGCGCTAATGCTCGGCTAAAACCGCGCCCGCCGGATCGCCGACGCAAATTCGACCACGTCGGCGACGACCGCATCCGCCGCCGCCGACGGTCGCTGTTCCTCGACATGTCGCAACAACGCCGAGCCGACGATTACGCCGTCCGCCACACGGCCGATGGCATTCGCGAGTTCCGGTGTGCGGATGCCAAACCCGGCGACCAGCGGCAAAGCGGTCAATGTGCGCAGCCGGGCGATGCCGGCGGCGACATCGGACGCGTCGGGTACCGCCGTGCCCGTGGGGCCTGCTACGGTTGCGCAATAGATGAAGGCGCCGGCATCGCGAATGCGGCGCTGCGTTTCCGCCGGCGCGTCGCCGATCCGCGCGACCGGGATGGCGGCGATCCCGGCTGCCGTGCAGGCGTCACGCAGATCGGCAGCGATTTCGAAATCCGGCTGGATGATCACCACGGCATCGGCGCCGGCGCGGCCGGCAGCGGCGAGAAATTCCGCCGCCCCCAATTCCGCCAGGCGCGGGGCGTAGACGGTCAGGACGAGCGGCACGTCGCGATGCCGGAGCCGAAACGCGGCAATCAACTCCAATACCTGCCGCGCGCCGGCGCGCGCGGCCAGGGCGCGACGGTGGGCAGCCTGGATCAATGGGCCATCGGCAAACGGGTCGGTGGCCGGCACACCGAGTTCGATCATCTCTGCCCCGGCGGCGACCATGCGCTCGACCAGGTCCAGCGTGTCTCCCAGCGCGGGATCCCCGGCGGTCACATAGGGCAACAAGGCCGGGCGCGGTATCTGCGCCACCCATCGAAACTGCCGGGCGATCCGTTCGGACATGCTCGCGTCCTGCCTGCATGCGCCGAAATCATTGCCCGCCCGCGCGGGCGGTTTGTGGCGGCGCCGCTGCGAACCTGATAAACGAAACCGACGCCCATACGCCAGTGTCTTCGCGCCGGCCGGGGACGCCGAACGATGAGCCTTATGCCGGGGGTAGCCGCCATGTCCGCCGACCAGTTTCAACCGCGTCGAAGCCTGATTTTCGTGCCCGGTGACAAGCCCGAGATGTTCTCCAAGGCGCTGAAGACCGGCGCCGACATCGTCACGATCGATCTGGAAGACGCCGTGGCGCCATTGCACAAGACCGTCGCGCGCGAACGCACGCTGCCTTACTTCGGCACCCCCGACGGGCACAACGCCGCCGGCGATTCGGTCGAGCGGATCGTACGGATCAACTGCCTCCGCTCCATCGAAGGCATTCGCGACGTCAACGCGATCATCGGCTGTCCGTTACCTCCGAAAGCGCTGATGCTCACGAAAGTGCGCACCGCCGACGAGGTCAAGCTGCTCGACGATTTGTTGACCGAGGCGAGCCTAGGCATCCGTTTCCACGTCATCATCGAAACCAACGATGGGTTGGAGAACTGCTTTGCGATCGCGGGCGCCAGCGCGCGCATCGATTCGCTTTTGTTCGGCGGCGTCGATCTGTCGGCCGATCTGCGTACCACGTACGGCTGGGACAATTTGGTCTACGCGCGGGCGAAGGTGGTACACGCCGCAGCCGCGGCCGGTGTCGATCTGATCGACACGCCATGGCTCGACCTCAACGATATGGACGGCATGCGCAAGGAAGCCGAGAAAAGCGCCGCGCTCGGTTTTTCCGGCAAGGGCGCCATTCATCCCAAGCAGATACCCGCGCTGAACGAAATTTTCGGGCCGCAGCCGGGACAGGTCGAACGCGCGCGCCGAATCATCAAGGCCTTCGCCGAGAGCGATTCGGGCCTGGTCGTGATCGACGGCAAATTGATCGAGAAGCCGGTGCTGCGATCGATGCAGCGCCTGATTGCGATCGCCGACAGAATGAAACCGTAACAATCGGGTGCCGCCGTTCCCATGACCGAACCCACCATCGAAACCGCGCGCGTACCCGACGCCGAAGCGGCACCCGGATTGACCGGCATCAGACTGTTCGTGATCGTCGTGCTGCCGTTCGGCTGCGGCTATTTCATGAGCTATCTGTTCCGCACGGTGAACTCCGTGATCGCGCCGCAATTGGTCCGCGATGTCGGATTGAGTGCCGGCGATCTGGGGCTGCTGACCGCCGCCTACCTGTTTGCCTTCGCCGTGTTCCAGATTCCCAACGGCATCCTGCTCGACCGCTTCGGTCCGCGCCGCGTGCAAAGCGCCCTGCTGTTGTCGGCGGTGTTGGGAGCGGTGATATTTTCCGTCTCCGACAGCCGCGAGATGCTGATGTTCGGCCGGGCGCTCATCGGCTTGGGCTTTGCCGGCGGATTGATGTCCGGCTTCAAGCTCATCACCATGTGGTATCCGAAGGAGCGCTGGGCGGTCATCAACGGTTGTTACCTTTTCCTCGGCGGCTTGGGTGCGGCGGCATCCACGGCGCCCGTCGAGGTCGCCCTGCAGCTGACCGATTGGCGCGGCGTGTTTATCGGCCTCGCCGTCTTGACGTTGGCGGCATCGGCGGCGATTTTTTTCATCGTGCCGGACAAGCAGGGCCTGGCCAAGCCGGTGCCGGCGCGCGAACAGCTGCGCGGCGTTGCGCACGTCTTCACGGATCGGCTGTTCTGGGCGGTATCGCCGCACGTCGTGTTCACCCAGGCGGCCGGACTCGCCATTCAAGGCTTATGGGCCGGTCCGTGGTTGCGCGACGTGGCCGGTCTGGACCGATCGCAGACGGCATTCTACTTGCTGTGCCTCAATCTCGGCCTGGCCGGCGGCTTCATCGCGTTGGGCTGGCTCTCCGGCCTGCTGGCGAAGCGCGGCGTGCAACTGTGGCAGACGGCGATCGGCGGGACGCTGCTGTTTTTCCTGGTTCAGTTGGTGGTCCTGGCCGAAGTCGACGTGAAGGGCCTGTGGGTATGGATTCTGTTCGGATTTGCCTGCAATTCGACCGCCATGTGCTACCCTTACTTGGCGCAGCATTTTCCCCTGGAATATGTCGGACGCGCGAATGCGGCGCTGAATTTCATCTCCTTCGTCGGGGCGTTCCTGATTCAATACGGCATCGGTTTCGTGATCGACCTGTTTGCGCCCGCCGCCCCAGGCCAGTACAAGCCGGTCGCCTATCAGGCCGCATTCGGCATCGTCCTGGGAATCCAAGTTCTGTGCTTCGTCTGGTATCTCTACGCCGTGCCGCGCGCGCAGCGTGCCGGGTCGCGCAATTGACGCGGTTGCGACGCTTGATTAGCGTGCGGCGCCGCTCACTCAATTCATGGAGCCTTCGCTGACCCAAACGGCGCGCAAGATCAGGACCGCAGTCATCGGCGCCGGCTATTTCGGCAGCTTTCACGCGGCCAAATACGCGGGCCTGCCGTGCGCCGAATTGGTTGCCGTGTGCGACCACCAAGCGGAAAAGGCCAGCGAGATCGCCGCTCGGTTCGGCGCGCGAGCGGTTTCCGATCATCGCGATCTGCTTGGCAACGTCGACGCGGTCAGTATCGCCGTGCCGCTGTCCGATCATTACGGCGTCGCGCACGATTTCCTTGCCGCGGGCGCCGACGTGCTGATCGAAAAGCCGATGTGTTCGTCGCTCGATGAGGCGGACGCGCTGATCGATCTTGCGGCGCGTGGCGCCAGGATTCTGCAAGTCGGTCACCTGGAACGCTTCAGCCCGATCGTCGAAGCGATCAAGCACGCGGCCGCCGCGCCGATCCATATTGAAACGCGGCGGATCGCTCCGTTCCGTCCGCGCGCAACGGACACCTCCGCCGTCATGGACATGATGTCCCACGATCTCGATCACGCGCTGTCGCTGACGGGCGCTTCGATTTCGACGATCGAGGCCGAAGGTCAATCGCTCCTCACCGAACATCTCGACCTCGTGCACGCAAAATTGGTTTTCTCCAATGGGTGCACGGCGCAAATGACCGCCAGCCGGGTTGGCCTCAAGATCGAACGCAGCATGGCGATCGTCGAACGCGACCGATACATCGCCGCCGACATGGTCGATAACAGGCTTCTGGTGACGCGGCGATCCCACGCACATGCCGGCGCCGCCGCCTCCGCCGGCGAAAACCTGCCGCCGTCGGACAATCTTCAGCGTCAGATCGAAAGCTTCCTGGACGCCGTGACGACGCGTCGGCAACCCGTGGCGTCCGGCCGGGAAATCCGCCCGGTTTTGGCGGCGGCCATCGAAATCGTCGAGCGCGCCGAAGCCTGGCGCCGGCGACAAGGATAGAAAATGAGCTCAATCGAACGCATCGTCATCGTGGGCGCCGGCCAGGCCGGCGGGAGAGCTGCCCAGGCGCTGCGCCAGGCAGGCTATACCGGCTCGCTGATTCTGGTCGGCGACGAGAGGTGGGCACCCTACGAGCGCCCGCCCTTGTCGAAGGCGCTGATTCTCGCGAACGACGGTCACGAAAAAGTGCGGCTGCACGACCCGACTTATTACGGCCAACACAATATCGACTTGCGTCTAGGTGCGGTCGCCGCGCGGATCGATCGCGTCGCCAAGCGGCTCGAACTCGCCGACGGCACGACGCTGCCATACGACCGGCTCATGCTGGCGACCGGCGCGCGCGTGCGTAAACTGGCGATTCCCGGCGCGGAACTGAACGGGATCTTCTACCTCCGCGATCTTGCGGATTCCGAGTCGATCCGCACGCGCATCTCGGCGGGCGTCAAAGTCGCCGTCATCGGCGGCGGCTTCATCGGGCTGGAAATCGCCGCCAGCGCCAAGAAGCGCGGCGCCGAGGTGACCGTTCTGGAAGCGGCCGACCGGTTGATGGGCCGCGCGGTTGCGCGCGAGATCGGCGATTGGTTCGCCGGTATGCATCGCCGGCACGGCGTCGACATTCGTTTGGGCGTGCAGGTCAAGGCGATCGAAGGTGCGGACAAAGTCGAAGCCGTGGCGCTCGGCGACGGCGCCAAGGTGGCAGCCGACCTCGTAATCGTCGGCATTGGCATCGTACCGAACGTCGAGCTCGCCAAAGATGCCGGGCTTACGATCGATAACGGCATCGTCGTCGACGAATTCGGCCGCACGTCGGATCCTGATATCTATGCCGCCGGCGACGTGGCCAACCAGCCGAATCATTTCCTCGGCCGTCGCTTGCGTCTGGAATCGTACCAGAACGCGCAAGACCAGGGCATGGCGGTCGCCGTAAACATGATCGACGGCGGTGCTGCCGGCGCGCCCAAAGCCTACGAAGATTCGCTCTGGGTGTGGTCGGACCAGCACGACGTCAATCTGCAGATGACCGGCGCGCCGGACAGCTGGGACGAAATCGTCTATCGCGGCGATACCGAGAACGGCCCGTTCATGGCCTTTTATATGAAACAAGGCAGGATCGTCGCCATCAACACGATCAATCTGGGCCGTGAGATGCGCGCGGCCCAACGTTTGATGAAAAGCGGCAAGACCTATGCGAGCGCGGATCTGGCCAATCCTGAGATCAAACTGCTCAAGCTCGGCAAGGATTGAGACCTAACGGCCCGCGCGCCTCGCGATGCCGCCGAAGCGCGAAAAATAAATCTCCTCGGCCGGCGGCAATGCCCCGGACGGCGTCGCGACCGTTTCGGCGAGGAATTTTTCGGCCGAAGCTTCGAGCAGCACGTAAAGGTCGCGCGCCAGCCGACGCGCGGCGTGACCGGCCCATGCGGCGCCCATCAATTCGTCCGGCAATCCCGGATCGCGCAGCAGAACGCGGCGATACTCGTGCACCACGAGCGTGCGCAGGATAAAGCTCGGTTGCGGCGTCCGATCGGTCGTCGCGCGCACCGCGGTCAGCAACGGCGAAAACAAAGCGATGAAATTGCCGTAATCCTGTGCCAGCTTGTCCAATTGCCATGCCGTCCGCAGCATTTGATCCGGCGCCGTTCCCGCGGCACGGGCCAGCGACTTCGCCTGCATGACGACGATATCGTCCGCAGCGCCGACCGCCTTGGCGAGATGTACGATGCCGTCGTGGTCGGGCGACGGGTGGGCGAACACGTTGGGCGCAATGGCGCCGTAGCCCAGCCACAGCAGTTCGCGGCGCAAGCGGTCGCGCACCGGGGCGTCGGCGTGGCCGAGAGCGGTCAGCACGAGGCCCCAATTGCCGTCCCAGGGCGGCGTACGGGCCGCATAGATGCGCCGGTGTGCGTCGTCCAAGCGCTCACGGCCGTTGGGCGAGAAATTGTAGTAGCTGCGTCGGCCGACCTGGGTCGAAACCAGCCAGTCGTCGCGCGTCAGGCGCAGGATAGCCGTGCGCACCAGCCGCTCGTTCATGCGCAACGGCGCCATCAACTCGATGAGGCTGGACAACCAGATCGCGCCGCCGTGCGGCCGGAGCGAATCGCCGAACACGGTCAGCAGCAGCGATTTGGCCCTTGGCGCCGTGGCATCGAGCATGCGCTCGGCCAATGAAGTGAGCGAGCCCGGGGCCCGGAAGGTCGTCCGGTCATTCATTGTGCCGGCAGTTTAACCCATGGCACGGCACTTGCCAGCGCGGTCCTGCGGGCCGATCCGCGTGACCCGTCTATGCAAATTACCCTGGTATCGGCCGTGGTTTTTGCTAAGGAATCCCCCACGCATCGCCCTTGGGCCGTTCGGGCGGCCCAATTCACCGATTGAGGAGAGCAAGATGGCCAAAGCATTCGCATCGTCCAACGATTTGGAAGAGAAGAAAATCACCTTCGAGGCGCTTGCCGAAGGCGTTTATGCCTACACCGCCGAAGGCGACCCGAACGCGGGCGTGATCGTTGGCGACAAGGAAGTCATGGTCATCGACACGCTGGCGACGCCGGTTCTGGCCCAGACCTTGCTGAAGGAAATCCGCAAGGTCACCGACAAGCCGATCAAGTACATCACCATGACGCATTATCATGCGGTACGCGTTCTCGGCGCGGCCGCCTACGATGCGCCGAACATCATCGCCAGCCGCAACACGTTCGAGTGGGTCAAGGAACGCGGCATGGCCGATTTCAAATCGGAGGTCGGCCGCTTCCCGCGTCTGTTCCAGGGCGTCGAATCGGTGCCGGGCCTGACCTGGCCGACCATCGTATTCGAGAAAGAACTGACCGTGTTCATGGGCAAGCGCGAGATCAAGATCATGCATCTCGGCAAGGGGCACAGCAAAGGCGATACGGTGGTTTGGCTGCCGAAGGAGAAAATCCTGTTCGCCGGCGATCTGGTCGAGATGGGCGCGACGCCTTACTGCGGCGACGCGTTTCTGACCGACTGGCCGACCACGCTGAAGAACCTGAAGGCACTGGGCGCCAAGAAGCTGGTGCCGGGTCGCGGCCCGGCGTTGAAGACCAAAGCGGCCAGCGATGGCGCCATCGACGGCACGCGCGCTTTCGTCGAGGACATGCTGAACACGGTCAAGAAAGGCGCCAAGAAGAACAAGCCGCTCAAGCAGGTCTATGCCGAAGCCTACGCGATCATGAACAAGAAGTACGGCAAGTGGAAAATCTTCGAGCATTGCATTCCGTTCAACGTGGCACGCGCCTATGACGAGGCCCGCGGCGTCGTCGAGCCGATCGTCTGGACCGACAAACGCGACCGCGAAATGTGGAAAGCATTGCAAGGCTAGCGTCCGGCCGCGGCCTGTGGACAAATTGTCCATAGGCTGCGGATCGCTCGACCGGCCTGCGATGAACGCCGCCGGAACTGCCATCAAGACTTGATGCTGCCTGAGCATATCTCTGTGAACAAGTGTCTAGGCGATTGCATTTAGCGTTTGCGAATCAAGTCTTTATGATCCGCGCAGGAGACCAACGCTGAACCCGGCACGATGAACCAGATTTCACGCTCGACGCAGGACAAGGCCGTGCATGGTATTTTGCCGTCGCAATCTATTGTCGAACTGATCGGCGCACGCGGCATCGTCGGCGACACCGAGATCGGCGACGCGCAAGTCCAGCCGGCCAGCCTGGATCTGCGGCTTGGCCCGATCGCCCACCGCGTGACAGCCAGTTTCCTGCCGGGACCGAACGCTTCGGTCGAGGACAAGATCGGCTTGTACGGACAATACAAGATCGATCTTACCGATGGCGCCGTGCTCGAACGCGGCTGCGTCTACATCGTGCCGTTATTGGAGTCCCTGGCGCTGCCGCGCGAGATTTCCGGCATCGCCAATCCGAAAAGTTCGACCGGTCGCCTGGATATCTTCACCCGCCTGATCACCGATCATTCGGCCGAATTCGACCGCATTCGCGGCGGCTACACGGGACGCCTGTACGCCGAAATCGTGCCGCGCACGTTTTCGATCCGCGTGCGCACCGGCACGCGCCTAAGCCAGCTGCGCCTGCGCCGCGGCGAGAGCGGACATACCGATGCGTCGCTCAAACGCTTGCACGAGAAGACGCCGCTTGCCCTGTCCAACAACGGCAACGCCATCATCGCCGACGGTAAGCTCGGCGTGTCGATCGATCTGGTCGGCGAAGCCGGCACTGGGCTGATCGGCTACAAGGCCAAGCGCGACGCCGGCGTGATCGACTACGAACAGGTCGGCATCTACGATCCGCGCGATTTCTGGGAGCCGATCTATCCGCGCCTGGCCGGCGGCCTGGTGCTCAACCTCGACGATTTTTATATCCTGGCGTCGAAAGAAGCGATCGCCGTACCGCCCGATCACGCGGCGGAAATGGTCGCTTACGACACGCTGGTCGGGGAGTTCCGCGTGCACTATGCCGGGTTCTTCGACCCCGGCTTCGGCTACGGCGCGCAAGGCACAGGGAGCCGGGCCGTGCTCGAGGTGCGCCCGCACGAAGTGCCGTTCATGGTCGAAGACGGGCAGATGGTCGGCAGGCTCAACTACGAGCCGCTGCTGGCAATGCCTGACCGCCTATATGGCCAAGGCCTAGGCTCGCACTACCAGAAGCAGGGCTTGCGCCTGTCCAAGCATTTCAAGCAACCGAGCTAAGCCGTCAGCGATTCGGCTGGAGATTTCGACGTTCGTGCAAGGTGGTGCCATACGGCGCCGTGACTTGCTCGGACTCGCCTTCGGTCGTATCGCGATCGTCGTCGCGCGGCGGCGAATCCGGATGCTCGTCGGGATGCTCGTCCGGATGTTCCGGATCTTCGGCGGGCGGCGGCATTTCGACGTCCGTCGGTTCGCGTTTGCCGACGGAATCGGGCGGATCGTCAATTTTCTTCTTGGTGCGCGGGGTCGGTATCTCGGCCGCGCGCGATTCCGGTTGAGGTACAGTCAGCATCCGAGGTTCCTTACAACCAGCGTAACCGCCTGGTAGCAACGACCGACAATACAATCATATCGACCCGCCGGACAGAAATGAAGCCGAACGGCTTCCCCGATTCGAGCGGGTCGATACGATACCGATCAAACACCGTCGCGCGCTGCCTTTATGGCGGCAAACAGGATTCTTTCGTCGCCGATCTGATTGGCGAGCAGAAAAATCAGCCGCGCGCTGACCAGCCGGCTCTTTTCGTCGTCCAGACCTTCGTGCGCCTTGATCAACGCTTCGTAGAGATCGTCCGGATGGGCAATGGTCAGATCGCGCTTCAAAACATCCGCCGCCGGCTTCGCGGGCTTCGCTTTGCGCCCCGCGCCCGTGCGAGCGGCCGTTTTCTTGACTTTTCTTGCCATAGCGACGCTCCCTAATCTTCAATCTTCGCCAAGCGCGCGGCTCAGCGCGCGGCGGAATTTCTTGCGGTCGAACCGGCGCCAGCGCGCGGCCACATGGCGATCCGGCCGGAACAGATAGATCGTACCCGGCTTCGCATCGTAGCGCGCGGCAATCAAGCCCTTCGTGTCGATCACGGCGTTCTTGGGCTGCCTGGCGTTGGCGGCACCGGCCGGTCGAACGGTGACGATTTCAACCGGCACCTTTGCATCGCCCAATGCGGCCGGCGTGACGGCAGTGGTGCCAAATGCGAGCAGACAAAAACGCGACGGCAATTGATCGATAAACCAGGGGCCGGCGGGCCCGCGGCACGGCGCATCCAATGCCGGCGAGCCCGGCTCGACCCCACCGGAGAATCGATCGCTGTCGGGCGTCGACAGCGGCGATACGGCGTGCTTGGTGGCAACCGACAGGCGTCCCGCATTGATCAGGCCGCGCGCGAACGGGAACTTTTCGGCAAGCCCCAACACGGCATCACGGAACGCAACCGCGGGCTTGTCCTTGGCCGACATGAAATCGGTGGTTCGGCCGGTGATGCGCAAATGCTCGTCCGCGGCGTAGATGCGTTCGACATCGTAACTGTCCAGCAGCTTGTCGGGTGCAACGCCGCGCAGCACCATATCCAGCTTCCAGACGAGATTGTCGGCGTCCTGCAAGCCGCAATTGCCGCCGCGGCCGCCGAACGGCGACATCTGGTGCGCCGAATCGCCGGCGAAGATGACGCGGCCATGCCGGAATTTTTCAAGTCGGCGCGATTGGAACCGGTAGACGCTGACCCAGCCGAAATCGAATTTGACGTCCGGTCCCAGCATGGCTTTCAAGCGCGGCCGCACGTTCTCCGGCTTCGCTTCCTCTTCGGGATCGACATCCGGGCCGAGCTGGAAATCGACGCGGAATTCATCCTTGGCTTGGCGATGCATCAGCGCCGAAGTGCCTTTGTGGAAGCTCGGGTAGAACCAGAACAATCGCTCGTTGGGATACGGCACCTTCATGCGTACGTCGGCGATCAGGAACCGGTCCTCGAACACGCGCCCGGTGAAATCGAGACCCATCAGCCTGCGCATGGCGCTCCGCGCGCCGTCGCACGCCAGCACATATTCGGCCTTCAGCGTGTAACCGCCGGCCGGTGTGGCGACGCTAACGGCGGCGAATTTCGCGCCCGCCGCCACCTTCTCGACGGTCGATTGCCAGCGCAAGTCGATGTTGGGGGTTTCGCGGACGCGCCGGATGAGAAAATCCTCGATCATGTATTGCTGCAGATTGACGAAGGGCGGGTACTTGAAGCCTTCGCCGGGGCTGAGGTCGAAGCCATACAGCAAACGGTCGCCGCGAAAGACCTTGCCGCGGCTCCAAGTAATGCCGGTCTCGACCATCGGCTGCACGACGCCAAGCCGATCGAAGATTTCGAGGCTGCGCTGCGCCCAGCAGATCGCGCGGCTGCCGTCGCTGACGGTTGCGTCCTGTTCGAGCACGATCACGCGATGGCCGCGTTGCGCCAGGTCGAGCGCCGCGGTAAGGCCCACCGGCCCGCCGCCGACGATGACCACCGGGTGAATGATCGCCTTCGCCGCGCCCTGCAATTCGGGCGGCGGCGCGAAATCGAACGACGGATACTGATAGTCCCACATGCTGCGCGTACCGCCTCGTTATGCCTTCGGCCGTTTGTCGACCACGCGTTGCGCTTTGCCCATGGAGCGTGCGACGCCGCCCATCGGCTGAACCTTCACCACGGCGGATATGCCGATCATCGCCTTGATCTTGCGTTCCAACGCAGCGCCGGCCTTTCGCATGGCGGCGTCGCCCTGCTGCGAGGTTTCCGGCCGCGCTTCGACCATGACCACCAGCGCATCGAGCGGACCCTCGCGGTGCAACTCCAAATAATAATGCGGCGACAACCCGTCGTTCTTGAGGATCAGTTCTTCGATCTGCGTCGGGAACACGTTGACGCCGCGTATGATCATCATATCGTCGCTGCGCCCACCGATCCGAGTCATGCGCCGCATCGCGCGGCCTTGCCCGGGCAGCAAACGCGTGAGGTCGCGCGTGCGGTAGCGGACGATCGGAAACGCTTCCTTGGTCAACGAGGTAAAGACCAATTCCCCCAACTCCCCGTCCGGCAATACCGCGCCGGTCTGCGGATCGATGATTTCCGGATAGAAATGATCCTCCCAGAGCGTGGCGCCGTCCTTGGTATCGAGAAACTCGCCGCCGACGCCCGGGCCCATGACCTCGGAAATGCCATAGGTGTCGAGCGCAACCATATCGAAACGACGCTCGATCTCGGCGCGCATGGCCTCGGTCCACGGCTCGGCGCCGAGCAAGCCGACCTGCAACGAGCATGCGCGGGTATCGATCTTCTGCTTATCGAACTCGTCGGCGATGGCCAGCAGGTACGAGGGCGTCGCCAACATGACATCCGGCTTGAAGTCGGTGATGAGTTGCACTTGCCGTTCGGTAAAGCCGCCGGACATCGGCACCACCGTGCAGCCCATCCGCTCGGCGCCCTGATGGTAGCCGAGCCCGCCGGTAAATAATCCGTAGCCGTAGGCGTTGTGCACGATGTGGCCGGGCTTGATGCCGCCCGCGCGCATGGCGCGCTCGATCAGCTTCGCCCAGGTGTCCAGATCGGCCGGCGTATAGCCGACCACGGTCGGCTTTCCGGTCGTGCCGCTCGAAGCATGTACGCGCACCACTTTTTCCCTCGGCACGGCAAACAGGCCGAACGGATAGTTGCGGCGCAGGTCTTCCTTGGTCATGAACGGAAATTTCGCCAGATCGTCGAGCGATTTGACATGATCGGGATGCGCGCCGGCCTCGTCGCACTTGGCGCGGTAATGCGCAACGTTGGCGTAAATATGATTCAGCGACCATTTCAGGCGCTGCAGCTGGACCGCCCGCAGTTCGTCCAAGCCGGCCCGTTGGATCGGTTCCAGCTCGTCCGGTGTGGGCGGTGCGATGCGCATGCGCGGCGCCATTTGAGTGTTTCCCCCGAGTACTTCGCCTAGCTTCTTTTGCGCGATTATAGCTGCGCCGGCCTTGCGTGCTAGCGGTGCGTGGCGCTTCGATCGCTGACGCGTTGGCAAAAAAATGGGCCCTTTCGCTTTCGCGTCGGGGCCCAAGTCTTGGGGAGATTCCAATCGAATGGATGGCTGAGCGATCAGCCACGAACACCATAAGACGATCGGCCTCCGTTTGCTGTGACCCCCATCACTCCCGGAATGGTTTATAATTCCTTGATTTATATAGCTAAATCAGACCCGCTCGAGCACCAGCGCGATGCCCTGGCCGACGCCGATGCACATGGTGCAGAGCGCGTAGCGGCCCTTGGTCCGCTGCAACTGGCGGGCGGCCGTGGTCACCAGGCGCGCGCCGCTCATGCCCAGCGGATGGCCGAGCGCGATCGCGCCACCGTTCGGATTGACGTGCGGCGCATCGTCGGCGACGCCGAGCTGGCGCAGGACGGCGAGACCCTGGCTGGCGAACGCCTCGTTCAGCTCGATGACGTCCATCTGTTCGATCTTCAGGCCGAGCCGGTCGAGCAGCTTCTGCGACGCCGGCGCCGGTCCCATGCCCATGATGCGCGGCGGCACGCCGGCGGAGGCGGCGCCCACGATGCGCGCGATCGGCTTCAACCCATACTGCTTCGCCGCCGCGGCCGACGCCATCAGCATGGCGCAGGCGCCGTCGTTGACGCCCGACGCATTGCCGGCCGTAACGGTGCCGTTGGCACGGAACGGGGTCGCAAGCTTGCCCAGTTGTTCGAGCGTCGTATCGCCGCGCGGATGTTCGTCCTTGTCGACGATCTTTGGATCGCCTTTGCGTTGCGGAATCGCAACCGGAACAATTTCCTGGGCCAGCGTGCCGTTCTGCTGCGCGGCTACCGCGCGCAATTGACTGCGCAGGGCGAATGCGTCCTGGTCGGCGCGGCTGATCTGAAATTCCTCGGCTACGTTCTCGGCCGTCTCGGGCATCGAATCGGTGCCGTATTTCTGCTTCATCAGCTTATTGACGAAACGCCACCCGATCGTGGTGTCGTAGATTTCCGCATTGCGCGAGAACGCCGTGTCCGCCTTGCCCATGACGAACGGCGCGCGCGACATGCTTTCGACCCCGCCGGCAATTATCAGGCTTGCCTCGCCCGATTTCAGCGCCATCGCCGCGACCGCAACCGCGTTCAAGCCCGAGCCGCAGAGGCGGTTGATGGTCGCTCCCGGCACTTCGACCGGCAGGCCAGCCAGCAGCGAAGACATACGCGCCACGTTGCGATTGTCCTCGCCGGCCTGATTGGCGCAGCCGTAGATCACATCGTCGACGCGGCCCCAATCGACCGATTTGTTGCGCTCCATCAGCGCCTTGATCGGAATGGCGCCCAGGTCGTCGGTACGCACGCTGGACAGCACGCCGGCATAGCGCCCGATGGGCGTCCGTACGGCATCGCAAATGAAGGCTTCGGTCATGGGGTTCCTCGGCGGGTTCTGGCAAAATATATAAGTCGGTCGGCGCGGTTGTCGAAGGCCTAAGGGGAAGCCGCGGCCGGCTTGATGTTGCGCGTCAAGCCGCGAAACGCAGCCACGAGTTCGCCGCGCTGGTTGGTGACCGCGACGTCGTAGACGCCGGTGCGGCCGCTCTTCGAAACCTCGGTTGCGGTTGCGGTCAGCAGGTCGCCGGCGCGCGCGGGTCGTATATAGTCGATCGCGGCATGCTGCGAGACCGTCGGCGGACCGTGCGAGCAGGAAGCGAACGCCATCGCCGAATCGGCGAGCGAAAAGATCAGGCCGCCGTGACAAACCGAAGCTGCGTTCAGCATCGCCGCGGACACCGGCATGGTCATCGCCGCCGTGCCCGGCCCGATCGACGCGAGCTTGATGTTCAACAATCCGATCGCCACGTCGCTGTAGCGCATCGACGCCCCGACCGCATCGGCGATTTGCTGGGGCGTCCGGTCAACCGACATGATGCTTCCACAGCGCGGGACGCGCCATGATCGGCGACGTACGATAACGCGCATCGCCGTAATGGCGTTGCAGATTGCCGAGCACCTGCGCGATGCGCGCCGGGCCGACCGTGCCGGCCCAGGCCAGCGGCCCTGCCGGATAATTGAGACCCTTCACGGTCGCCGTATCGGCTGAAGCGGCATCGCAGACACCTTGGTAGACGGCATCCGCCGCCTCGTTGGCGAGCATGGCGACGACCCGCATCAAGACCAGCCCCGGCACGTCGGCAACCTGCGTCACCTGCTTGCCGAGCGCCTGGAAAAATCCCGCCGCGGCAGCGATCGCCCCCGCGGGCGCGCCGGCGGCGGCGGCAATCGCGATACGCGGCGCGACGGCATAATCGAGCGCGAGATCGAACGTCACGACCGGATTGCCGCCGACATCGGCGATACTGTCGGCCGGTCTCCCGTCGCCGAGCACCAGCGTCGCCGCGTCGAGCGCAATGGCGATGCCGTTGTGGCGCGCGAAATTTTCCGCGACGGCCAATTCGACGCCCTTGTTCTTCGCCAAGCCCAACAGCGGGTCGAAAAATGCGGCGACCGCATTGGCTTCCGACCCGTAGCCGAACACGCGCGCGCGGCCGGGCTTGGCACAAGCGGGTAGCGTGGCGACAGTGGGCTTGGCCGCGTCCTTGGCATGATCGTACCAGCCCCGCCCCGCCTTGCGCCCGAAGCGCCCGGCGGCGACCAGTTCCTGCTGCAGCAGCGACGGCGTGTAGCGCGAATCGTAATGGAACGCCTCCCACACCGAGCGCGTCACCGTGGCGTTCACGTCGTTGCCGATCAGGTCCATCAGCTCGAACGCGCCCATGCGGAAGCCCCCGCAATCGCGCAGGACGGCATCGAGTGTGGCAACGTCGGCCGCCCTCTCGTGCAATAGCTTGAGCGATTCGCTGTAGAACGGCCGCGCGATCCGGTTGGCGATGAAGCCCGGCGTCGATGTCGCCACGACCGGGTTCTTGCCCCACGCCCTCGACGTCTCGAAGATCGCGGACGCCACCGCGGGATCGGTCGCCAGACCCGTAATCACTTCGACCAGCGCCATGACGGGCGCCGGATTGAAGAAATGCATGCCGACCACGCGTTCGGGCCGTTGGAGCGGTGCCGCAATCTCGGTGATCGACAAAGACGAGGTGTTGGTTGCCAGAATTGCGTCAGGTGCCAGAATTTTTTCCAGCTCGCCGAACAGCGCGCGTTTGACATCGAGTTTTTCCAGCACGGCCTCGATGACCAGCGAAGCGTCCGATAGCTCGTTCAACGATGAAGCCGGCACGATGCGTGCCATGACGCCGTCGCGCGCCTCCTTGCTCATGCGCCCGCGCTCGACCACGCGATCGAGTCCGGCGCCGACGCCCGCAATGCCCTTCGGCACGGCCGCCGCGAACGCATCGAACAGTTTCACCGTATGCCCGGCCTGCGCCGCGACCTGGGCAATACCGCTGCCCATCGTGCCGGCGCCGATCACGGCGACGATCTTGTCCTTGCCGAGGGCCGCCACCGTCAACGCCCCTTGAAGTCGGGCTTGCGCTTTTCCAGGAATGCTTTGACGCCTTCCCAGAAATCCGCCGTGTCGCCGCAGCGGCGCTGGAACTGCGCTTCGAGATCCATCTGCGTCGCGAGATCGTTGGAGAACGAGGCGTTGTACAGCGCCTTCGAGTAGGCCAGCGCGCGCGTCGGCGCCGACGCGAACTGGCGCAGGATTGCGGTTGCCTCCTCCATCAATTTTGCGTCGTCGACGCACTTCCAGATCAGGCCCCATTGTTCCGCCTGTTCGGCGGGCAACTTGTCGCCGAGCAGCGCCAGGCCGCGGGCGCGCGCAACGCCGATGAGCCGCGGCAGATGCCAGGTATTGCCCGCATCCGGCACCAGTCCGATCTTGCAGAATGCCTGGATGAAACTGGCCGAGCGCGCCGCCAAGACGATATCGCCGGCAGTCGCGATCCCCGCGCCCGCACCCGCGCAGACGCCGTTGACGGCGACCACGACCGGCTTCTCCATGGTGCGGATGGTCTTGACCACGGGATTGTACCATTTGAGCAGATTCTTGCCCAAATCGGGCTTCTGGCCGCCTTCGGGCACGCGCCGCGATTCGAGATCCGCGCCGGCGCAGAAACCGCGGCCGGCGCCGGTCAGCAGCACCGCCCGCACGCCCGCATCCGAAGCGGCGTCGGTCACCGCCGCCAGCAGCTCCTCGAGCATCGGGACGTTGAAGGCGTTGAGTTTGTCGGGCCGGTTCAGGGTGATCGACGCGGTCGCGTCGCGCTTGGCGTACAGGATGTGCTCGAACTTCATATTGTCCCCGATGAGGCGGCCTGCATGGGTGAGGCGCAAAATTAGTCGACGCCCCGTCAAATTGGTATCGTAAATTTCCCCTCGGCGACGCGACCGCTACCCCTGCGGCGCGGCCGCCCGGAACAGAACAAAGGATCGATCGCATGGCGATGGTTTACGAGTTTCAAGGCCTGGTGCCCGTCATCCACCCGAGCGCGTACGTGCACCCGACCGCCGTGCTGATCGGCGACGTGATCATCGGACCGAACTGCTTCGTTGCGCCCAACACCAGTCTGCGCGGCGATTTCGGCCGGCTGATCTTGGAAGAGGGTGTGAACTTCCAGGACAATTGCGTCATGCACGGTCTGCCGGAGGGCGACACGGTGATCGAGGCGTTCGGCCATATCGGCCACGGCGCCATCATCCACGGCGCCCGCATCAAGCGGAACGTGCTGGTCGGCATGAGCGCCGTGGTTATGGACGCCGCGGTCATCGGCGAGGATTCGGTCGTCGCCGCGTGCGCGTTCGTCAAGGCCGGTTCGGTCGTGCCGCCGCGCTCGCTGGTCGCCGGCGTGCCGGCCAAGAAATTGCGCGACATCACCGAGAAGGACCTCATGTGGAAAACCATGATGACGGCGCCTTATCTTGAGCTTGCGAAGATCGCCCCCGGCCAGCTGAAAGCAGCCGAGCCGCTCAGCGCACCCGAGCCAAACCGCCCGCGCACGGCGATGAGCAAGCAACTGGCCGAAGCGTTCCCGCACGGCGCGAACGTCAAGTCGTGAATTTGGAATATTGGGGATAATTCTATCCACACCATGTGGATAATTCGTTCCCGACCGCGATGACGAAATCCCCCGCGCCCAGCGAATTGCCCGCGCCGGAGCCGGCGACCGATGCGCTGCCCGCGGAGACGCGCGTATCGGAAACGACGGCGCTTGTGCTGCTGATGATCGTCCCGGTCACGTTCTGCAGCAACATGCTCATCGCGCGCATGATGCACGGCGAGATTCCGCCGGTCGCCATGGCGTTCTGGCGCTGGACCATAGCCGTCGCGATCCTGCTGCCGTTCACCGGCAAGGCATTGTGGCGGCAACGCGCCGCGCTACGCACGGAATGGCGCGATCTGCTGGCTCTCGGCGCGCTCGGCATGGGGTTCTGCGGCGCGTTCGTCTATATCGGCGCGGAAACCACCACCGCCACCAACATCGGGCTGATCTATGCCGGGTCGCCGGTGATCATTATTTTGATCGGTCATTTCGTGTACCGCGAGACGATGAGCCGCGGTCAAACGTGGGGCGTCGCCATATGCTTGCTCGGCGTCGTCGCGATCATCTGCAAGGGCGACCTGGGCGTGCTGCTTTCGCTCAGCTTCACGCCGGGCGATCTGTGGATCGTCGCGGCCAGCATCGGCTGGGGATTTTACGCGGTGATCCTGAAATACCGGCGCACCGGACTCGACATGGGCGCCCGATTTCTCGCCATCGCGATTGCCGGCATCGCGATTCTGCTGCCCTTCACCGTTTGGGAAGGAGTTGCCGTCAAGCCGCCGGCCGTCGATTGGCGCACCATCGGGGTATTTCTGTTTCTCGCGCTGATCCCCGGGATAGCGTCGTATCAGATCTACGCGCTGATCCAGCGCACGCTCGGCGCCAATCGCACCAGTCTCGTGCTGTACATGATTCCGTTCTACAACAGCATCCTGGCCTGGCTGCTGCTGGACGAAGCGATGCGGGCTTATCACTATGTCGGCGGCGCTTTGGTGCTGGCCGGCATTTACTTCGGCACCCGCGCCGTCAAGAAGTCCTGAACATCAGGCCGCGGCAGGCGCCGGGGTTGCATGCCTTCCGCCGGTCGGCGCGCCGGGCGCGATGTCCCTGACCGTCCAGGAAAACACGGCGCCGACAAGCGATACGCCGATCGCCGCGACCCACAGAAAATTATACTGCGCGAACAGGTCGTAGAGGACGCCGCCCATCAGGGCGCCCAACGCCGCCCCTGCCGCGTGGCCGGACGAGATGATCCCCATCGCCAGGCCCATGATCGGCAGGCCGAGGCGGCGCGCGACCAGGCCGGCGGTCGGCGGAATGCTGGCGTAATCCACCAGCCCGAACGCGACCGCGAAGACGAACAGCAGCGTCTGCTCGTGCGGCATATAGAACAGCAAAAGCAGCGCCGCCGCGCGGACCGTGTAAATGCCGCCCAACAAAACGGATCGATTCATGCGGTCGGTCAAATATCCCGACAGCACCATGCCGCCCAGATTGAACGCCGAGAGCACGCCATACGCGGTGGCGCTGGCCATGATCGGGAAACCGCACGAGGCGGCGAACGGCAGGAAATGCACCTCGATCACGCCAGCCGTAGTGAAGCCGCACAACAGGAAGCCCCAGAACAGGCCGTGGAACGGCCAGCTGCGAAATAGAAAACCGACACGCTTGCCGATCGGCTCGCGTGCCGCCGCGCGCGCCCGCGCGACAACTGCGCCGCCCCCGTCGAGATAACGCAGCACCAGCAGGATCAATGCCAGTGTCGCCGCGGCGAGTGCGACGTAGCTCCAGCGCCATCCGATCGCGCTCAGGGTGGCCGCCAGGATCGGGATCATGATCAATTGCCCAGCGGTCGATCCGGACGATGCGACGCCGGTCGCCAGGCCGCGTCGCTCGACGAAGTAGAACGCGATCACCGTCGAGACCACGTGATTGGCGACCACGCCGAAACCGATCCCGCCGACGACGCCGAACGTAGCGATGAACAGCCACGCGGACGGCGACAGCGCGCCTCCGATCAGGCCGAGCGCCACGCAGATCAGACCCACGGTCAGCAGTTTGCGCGCGCCGATGCGGTCGACCAGATTGCCGGCCACGGGCGACGTGATCGCCATGAAAATCAGCATCACGGCGCCCGCCGACGACAGGAAGCTGCGCGACCAGCCGTCCGTCTTTTCCATGTCGGCCATCATCAGGCCCAGCGAGTTGCGCGCCAGGAACGACATGCCGAGCGCCAGGAAGCTCATGCCGACGATGATCCAGCGGGTGTTGTCCTTGGCGGCGGCGTGCGGCGTCACAGGAAATCCCTCAACATGGCGACCAAAGGTATGTCCGCCGGCGGCATCGGGTAGTCGGCGAGCTTCATCGGCGGCACCCATTTGAGCGCCTGGCCTTCGAGCGCGCGAACGATGCCGCGCCATTTGCGGCACAGATAGAGCGGCATCAGCAAATGGAATGTCTCATATTTATGCGATGCGAAGGTAAACGGCGCCAGGCAGCTTTCGGCCACGTCGATGTCGAGCTCTTCCTTCAGCTCCCGGATCAGCGCGGCTTCCGGCGTCTCGCCCGGCGCCACTTTGCCGCCGGGGAATTCCCACAAGCCCGCCATTGATTTGCCGGGCGGCCGTTGCGCCAGCAGAACGCGCCCGTCGGCGTCGACCAGCGCCACCGCCGCAACGAGCACGATCGGCAACGGAGCGGAAGGCATGGCGGCGGTGTTTTGGTCTGCGTTCGGCGGCATGGGGCTTCGTCGTTGACTGCGTCACAGGACCGTACAACGGGTAAAAAGTAAAGCCGTGGACGGACGCTCGGACATCGACGCCCGTGCGTGCCTGGGTTACGCTTTCTTCAGGGCCGGCGATAGACTATCGAATGGCCGCGACCGTCATCCGCCCATCCCAGGAGGGAATGTTGAAACGGCTGCTCACGATCGCACTTCTCGGCGCTTGTCTCGCGCTGCCTCTCGCGGCGCAATCCGACGACAAGGCGATTTGGGACGCGTGCGAAAAATCGGCCGACGCCCAGAGCGTCGCGGCCAAGATCGCGGCATGCACCGATCTGATCCAGAACGACCGCTACGATGACGCGGACCGCGCCGCGGCATTGACCAATCGGGGGATCGGCCACGCGTTCGAGCAAAACCATGACGCGGCGATCCGCGACTACACGGCGGCGATCCGGCTGCGACCGAACGATTCCAGTGCCTACTTCAATCGCGGCATCGAATACTCCGCCAAGGGCGAACAGGATCGCGCCATTCTGGACTTCGACAAGACGATCCAGATCAATCCGGCCGACGCGGCTTCGTTCTACGGCCGCGGCGTCGCCTACTCGAAAAAAGCCGCACATGCCCGCGCCATTCAGGATTTCAACGAGGCGATCCGTTTGGATCCGAATTATGTGAACGCGTATTACGGCCGCGCGATTTCGCATTCCGACAACGACCAGCACGATCTCGCGATCAAGGATTACGACGAAGTGCTGCGCCGGAATCCCGCCGACGCGGAAGCGTTTTACGGGCGCGGACTGGCCTATACGAACATCGGCCAGCATGATCGCGCGATTCAGGATCTTGATCGGGCCATCGAACTGAAACCGGCCTATCCGGAAGCGTTTAACGAGCGCGGTTTCGCCTACGCATCGAAAGGCGATTACGAACGGGCGATCAAGGATTACGACGAATCCATCAGGCTCGAACCGTCCTATGCCGGCACCTATGCCGACCGCGGGCGCGCCCTTATTCAACTCGGCCGGTTTGACGCCGCCGCCGCCGATTTCGCCGTCGGCGCGAGTAAGGACAAGACCGACCCGTACGCGCCGCTGTGGCGCTATATCACCGAAGTGCGCCTCGGCCGCGCCGATGCGCTGGCGAATTTGCGCTCAGCCACGTCGGAAATCGACCGCTCGGTCCTGGGCTGGGCTTCGATCGCGCTGTTCCTCGGCGAGGCGACGCCGGAGCAGTCGCTGGCGCGGATCAACGATCAGGATCCGAAACTCCGCCGGGAACAGGAATGCGAGATTCTGTTCTATCTCGCCCATTACCATCTGGCGCGCGGCGAGAAGGATCGGGCAATCGATTATTTCAAGCGCGTGGTGGCAACCGGCGTGACCGACTTCATCGAGTTCGAGGGCGCCGCTTTCGAGCTGAAGCGGTTGGGCGCGCAGTAATCCCCTCGCCGTCCGCTATTTTGCCGCCAAGGCGCGGCACGCGGCCTCGAAAGCCGCGACCGTCGCGACCCAGCCGATGAAGGTTTCGACGTTGTAGACGACGGCGCGGTGAATTTCGGGCGGGCCGGCTTGCATCGATGCGTCCTCGATCAGGACGCCGAAATATTCGCGCGACATTGCTTCCCGCAGGGTCCATTCCACGCCGACATTGCTGGCGATGCCGATCACGACCAGCGTCTTGACGCCGCGCTCGATCAACTGCGCGTCGAGCGAGGTGCGGGCGAATCCGCTCGGCCGTGTCTTTCGAATGACGATTTCGCCGGCGCGGGGCGCCAGGCGGTCGACGAAGGCGAAATCCCAGGTGCCTTCGGTGAGCAACTGCCCGGCCAACTCGGGATGCGCGCGCATGTGCCGGAGCGCCGGCGATTTGAGCCACCAGGGCGACGTCTCGGGAATTTCGCGCAAGTCTTTCGAAAAACCGTTCTGCGCGTGAATGATCGCAACACCGGCGGCGCGCGCCGCGGCGAGGACACGCTCGACCTTTTCGACGACCGCTTCGGCGCCGGAAATATCGAACCCGACCCGGTCCAGGTATCCGCCTTTCGAGCAAAAGGCGTTCTGCATGTCGTTGACGATCAGCGCCGTCGTCTCGCGTGCGATCGGCAACGGTTCCGGCCGGGCCGCGAGACGAATCGTGCGCATCGGACGGTAATTCCTATGCTGAAAGCGAGTTCAGTCCGCGCCAGCCGAAGCACGCCCCGCGCAGGCTAACTGCGATAGTCGCCATTGATGGCGATGTACCCATGCGTGAGGTCGCAAGTCCATACGGTCGCGCTCGATTTGCCGACGCCGACATCGACCGCGATGTCGATATTCTGGCCCTTCATGTGCGCGGCGACCGGCGCCTCGTCGTAGTTCGGTACGCGCCCGCCTTTTTCGGTGATTTTGACGCCGCCGATGCGAATCGCCAGCTTGTCCCGGTTCGCCTTCTCGCCGGACTTGCCGACCGCCATGACGATGCGGCCCCAATTGGCGTCCTGCCCGGCAATCGCCGTCTTGACCAAGGGCGAATTGGCGATGGCAAGTCCGATGCGCCGCGCGGCCTTAGCCGTGGCGGCACCGGTCACCGAAACGGCGACGAATTTGGTCGCCCCTTCGCCGTCGCGCACGACCTGTTGAGCGAGATCGATCAACAACTCGTCGAGCGCGGCCTTGAAGCCGCGCAGATGCCCGTCGCTCGCCTTGGCGACCCGCTTATGGGCGACGGCGCCCGTTGCGCAAAGAATCAGCGTATCGCTGGTCGACGTATCGCCGTCGACGGTGATCGCATTGAACGACCGCGCCGTGCCGGCGGCTAGCAACGACTGCAGAACCGGAGCCGGGATTTTCGCGTCGGTCGCGACGAAGGCCAGCATGGTCGCCATGTCCGGCGCAATCATGCCCGAGCCCTTGGCGATGCCGTTGATGGTCACCACCGAATCGCCGATCTTGGCCGTGCGCGTCGCCAGTTTCGGGAACGTATCGGTCGTCATGATCGCTTCGGCGGCCTGGCGCCAGCCGTTTTCGCCCAACTGTCCGGCCAACGTCGGCAGGGCGTCGACGATTTTTTGATAGGGCAGCGGCTCGCCGATGACGCCGGTCGAGGCGACCAGTACCTCGTTCGGCTTGCAGCCGAGATTGGCGGCGACGGCCGCCACGGTTTTGCGTACCGCGACCTCGCCGAGCTTGCCGGTGAAGGCGTTGGAATTGCCGGAATTGACCACGATGGCGCGCGCTTTGCCGCCCTTGAGCGCCTTGCGGCACCACAGCACCGGCGCACCGGCGGTCAACGACTTGGTGAACACGCCGGCCGCGGTCGTGCCCGCCGGCAGCGCGAACAGGCACAAGTCGGTGCGACTCTTGTAACGGATGCCGCAGGCCATGGCGCCGAGCCGGGCGCCGCCGATGCGTGGCATATCAGGGTAGGCGCGGGGCGCCAGCGGCGAAAGGTCGGCCATGGTTGGTGTGTCTATCGTTTGGGTGGTGGGTTATTTCTTGTCGGCGGGCGCGGTTGGATCCGGTTTCTTGGCGGGCGGCGGTTCGGGCAACGCGACGCCCTTGGCGTCGAACCGCTCGACCTTCGATTTCGCGCGCAACTTGTCGACCTCGACCGCGATCAACTCGACCTGCATTTCCTGCTTCAGGCGTTCCTTGACGTCGTTGAACGTGGGAGTCGTCGGCTTGCGGCGCTCGGTGACCTTGATGACATGCCAGCCTTGATCGGTCTGCACCGGCGACTTGGCGACTTCGCCGACCTTCAATGCGGCGGTCGCGTCCGCGAACGGCTTGATCGCCTGCGATGGAACGAAATAGCCGAGATCGCCGGCGGTCGCCTTGGACGGGCTGATCGACTTGTCCTTGACCAGTTTGGCGAAATCGGCGCCCCTTTGCAGTTGGCCGATCAGCGCGTCGGCTTCCGCCTTGGTCTTGACCACAATGTGGCTGGCGCGGACTTCCTCCTCGCCTTTGAATTCCTTGATCAGCACGTCGTACTTGGCTTTCACGGCGTCGTCGGAAATCTTGCCGGCGACGATCTTCTCCATGAAGACTTCCTGGATCAGCCGGTCTTCGACCTGCGCCAGCCGCCGCTTGACCTCGGGATCGTCCTGCAGCTTCTGTTTGCGCGCCTCGTTGGCGACCAACTTGATCTGAATCACGCGTTCGAGCAGCGGCCGGTAAACCTGATCGAACGGCGTCTGCCGCAATCGCTCCGGCAGCGCGTTATACTCGGCCTCCAGTTCGGACAGCATGATCTTGGAACCGTCGACGATTGCGACCACCACATCCTTGCTGTCCTTTTCGCCCTTCGGCGCCGGCTGGGCCGCGACGACGGTCGCGCAGAGCGCAATCGCGGCGCAGGCCGCCGCACCGGCAAGGCAACGGGCCAGTCGAACTCGGTAAGACATCCGCAACATGGGGCCCTGCATTTCCGGCCCTCGGCCGGCGCCATCGCCGTCCCGGGGACGGCGCGGCTATTCCTACCGCCAAAGCCGGCGCGAGCAAAGCGCGATCTCCCCGCCGCCCCGCCCCCGCCGAGGGGGTCCGACCAGCCCGCCCGGGGCCCGGGTTGCGCCGGATTCGGGACATTTTGGCCGGTTGGGCTCCGTTGACAGAGGCGCACCGCGCCCCTATGTGTCTCCCCAGACAACCTCTGCCATCCGGCCGGCCCCCGCTCGAGGGCGCGGCCCCTTCCAAGAAGACCGCGAGGACACCCGCATGTTCGGCTCCGTCGCCCGCCGAATATTCGGCTCGGCCAACGATCGTTACGTCAAGCGCCTGCGTTCCACGGTCGACAAGATCAACGCCCTGGAAGCCGACGTATCGAAACTGTCCGACGACGAGCTGAGGGCGCGCACGCCGTGGCTCAAGAAGCGCCTCGCCGACGGCGAAGACCTCGACGCGATCCTGCCGGACGCCTTCGCCACCGTGCGCGAAGCGGCCAAGCGCGTGCTCGGCGAGCGCCATTACGACGTCCAGTTGATGGGCGGCATCGTTCTGCATCGCGGCATGATCTCGGAGATGAAGACCGGCGAAGGCAAGACGCTGGTCGCCACGCTGCCGGTTTACCTGAACGCGCTGTCCGGCAAGGGCGTGCACGTCGTCACCGTCAATGACTACCTGGCCCAGCGCGACTCGGAATGGATGGGCCGCGTCTACAAGTTTCTCGATCTCACGGTCGGCTGCATCGTTCACGGCCTGGACGACGACGTCCGGCGCCAGCAATACGCCGCCGACATCACCTACGGCACGAACAACGAATACGGCTTCGACTATCTGCGCGACAACATGAAGTTCCGCCTGGACGACATGGTTCAGCGGGACTTCAACTATGCGATCGTCGACGAAGTGGACTCGATTCTGATCGACGAAGCGCGCACGCCGCTGATCATTTCCGGCCCGGCCGAGGATTCCTCGGAGCTGTATCGGCAGGTCGACAAGCTGATTCCGCGCCTGACCGCCGAGCATTTCGAAAAGGACGAGAAGCAGCGCAGCGTTTCACTCACCGAAGCCGGTTCGGAGCGCATGGAGCAGTTGCTGCAAGAGGCCGGCCTGATCAAGGACGGCACGCTCTACGACATCAAGCACATTTCGCTGGTGCATCACACCAACCAGGCATTGCGCGCGCACAAGCTATTCCATCGCGACACGGAATACATCGTCAAGGACAACAAAGTCATCATCATCGACGAATTCACCGGTCGCATGATGGAAGGCCGGCGCTATTCGGAAGGCCTGCACCAGGCGCTCGAGGCCAAGGAGAACGTGGAAATCCAGGTCGAGAACCAGACGCTGGCCTCGATCACGTTCCAGAACTATTTCCGCCTGTACCCGAAACTCGCCGGCATGACCGGCACGGCGATGACCGAAGCAGCCGAGTTCGCGGAAATCTACAATCTCGAAGTCATCGAGATCCCGACGCACATGCCGGTCGTGCGCAAGGATCACAACGACGAAGTCTATCGCACGGCCGGCGAGAAGTTCGAATCGGTCGTCAAGCTGATCGAGGAATGCCGGCAGCGCATGCAGCCGGTGCTGGTCGGCACCGTCAGCATCGAAAAATCGGAAATGCTGGCCGAAATCCTGAAGAAGAAGAAGGTCCCGCATCAGGTCCTGAACGCGCGCTTCCACGAGCAGGAAGCCTACATCATCGCCCAGGCCGGCTACCCCGGCGCGGTGACCATCGCCACCAACATGGCCGGTCGCGGAACCGACATCAAACTCGGCGGCAATCTGGAGATGCGCATCAAGCACGAGCTTGGCGCTGTTACCGACGAAGCCGAGCGGAAAAAGCGCATTTTGCAACTCGAAGCCGAAATCGCCGAAGCCAAGAAGAAAGTCATCGATGCCGGCGGGCTCTACGTGCTGGCCACCGAACGTCACGAAAGCCGGCGCATCGACAACCAGTTGCGCGGCCGCTCGGGCCGCCAGGGCGACCCGGGCGCCTCGAAGTTCTTCGTCTCGCTCGAAGACGATCTGATGCGCATCTTCGGCTCGCAGCGCATGGACGGGTGGCTGCAGCGCCTCGGCCTCAAGGAAGGCGAAGCGATCATCCATTCGTGGATCAACAAGGCGCTCGAAAAGGCGCAGCAGAAGGTCGAAGCGCGCAACTTCGAAATCCGCAAGAGCCTGCTGCGCTTCGACAACGTCATGAACGATCAGCGCAAGGTCATCTACGAGCAACGGCGCGATCTGATGCGCGCCGAGGACGTTTCGGAAACCGTCGCCGAAATGCGCGGCGAGGTGCTCGATGCGTTGATAACGAAGTGCATCCCGCCGAACGCCTACTCTGAGCAGTGGGACGTGCACGGCTTGCACACCGAATTGCTGCGTCTGTTCGGGCTCGATCTGCCGGTGCAGGAATGGGCCAAGGAAGAAGGCATCGCGGATCAGGAAATCCGCGAGCGCATCGCCAAGGAGATCGACCGCAAGATGGCGGAAAAAGCCGCCAATTACGGGCCCGAGATCATGCGCATGGCGGAAAAGAGCCTGCTGCTCCAGATCCTCGACCAGCAATGGAAGGACCATCTGCTGTCGCTCGATCATTTGCGCCAGGCGGTCAATCTGCGCGCCTACGGACAGAAAGATCCGCTCAACGAGTACAAGCGCGAGGCCTTCGAGCTGTTCGGCCGCATGCTCGACAGTTTGCGCGAGATCGTCACGCAGGTCCTGTCGCACCTGGAGATCAGGATGGAGGCGGCCGAGCAGGCTGCGGCGCTGCCGGAGCCGAGCCGACGCATGCAGGAAACCCGCATGGATCCGGCACTGGCTGCGACCGGCACCGATGGCATGGGCTTCGGCGAGCCCGGCGGGACGGCCACGCAAGTCCGCTCGCGCCCGGTCGGCGTCGAGATGAATCCGAACGATCCGGCCACCTGGGGCAAGACGCCGCGCAATGCGCCCTGCCCTTGCGGCTCCGGCAAAAAATACAAGCACTGTCACGGCAGCGTCGCTTAGCGCGGGTCGACGCCAGGCGGCCGACCTCGTGCGCAGCGGGCTGCAATTGCACCGAATCGAAGCGTAGGCAATCGGCGCGATAGCGCCGGCTGCGCCTACGCCAAGCCTTTTTTACCGATATTGAGAAACTTCTCGCGCCGGCGCGCGCGCAGCACGCCGCCGTCGACATTGACCAGTTCCTTGAGCGACTTGGCCAGTGCGTTGCGCATGTTATCGAACATCTCGTCGCGGTTGCGGTGCGCGCCGCCCAACGGCTCGGGCACGATGTTGTCGATGACGTCGAGTTCGAGCAGGTCCTGCGCGGTGACCTTGAGCGCCTCGGCGGCCTCCTTGGCCTGTTCGGAACTGCGCCACAGGATCGACGCGCAGCCTTCCGGCGAAATCACCGAATAGATCGAATGCTCGAGCATCAGCACGTGGTTGGCGGTGGCGATCGCGATCGCGCCGCCCGAGCCGCCCTCGCCGATGATCACCGAGATGACCGGCACGCGAAGGTTCATGCTGATATCGATCGAGCGCGCGATCGCCTCGGCCTGGCCGCGTTCCTCGGCGCCCTTGCCGGGATACGCGCCGGCGGTGTCGACCAGGGTGATGATCGGCAAACGGAACCGGTCCGCCATCAGCATCAGGCGCTGCGCCTTGCGGTAGCCCTCAGGCCGCGCCATGCCGAAATTGTGCTTGATGCGGCTTTGCGTGTCGTGGCCCTTTTCGGTGCCGATCAGCATCACGGAGCGGCCGTTGAAGCGCGCCAGCCCGCCGATTACGGCGGCGTCCTCGGCGAATGCCCGATCGCCGGCCAGCGGCGTGAACTCGTCGAACAAGGCGGCCAGATAATCGCTGAAATGCGGCCGTTCCGGATGCCGCGCAACCTGGACCTTCTGCCAGGACGACAGCTTCGAGTAGGTCTGGCGCAGCATGCGCTCGACCTTCTCCTGCAGCTTCGCGACCTCGTCGGTAATATTGAGCCCGCCGCCATCGGACAGATGGCGGAGCTCTTCGATTTTGCCTTCGAGCTCGGCGATCGATTTTTCGAAATCGAGAAAGGTCGGCATGGCTCAACGACTTAGCACAAAATCGCCGAAATGGCGACGGGGCGCCTTCTCTCACGCGGCGGCGGGTAAATCAAGATATTGCGTCGTTCCGAAGCCGTAGCCCTTTATGCACCCCTCTCGGGACGCATGATTCAGGCGCCCCGGCGCGCGATCGTCTCGGCGAAGTTGATCAAATGCTCGGCCTGGCGGATCGAGGCAAAGTCGATCAGCCTGCCGTCGAGGGCCACGGCACCCTTGCCGTCGCGCTTGGCCTGCTCCATCGCCTCGAGAATGCGCCGTGCCTTGACGAGCTCTTTTTCGGACGGGCTGTAGACATGGTTGGCCAGATCGACCTGCGACGGATGGATCGCCCATTTTCCTTCGCAGCCGAGAATCGCGGCGCGATTGGCGTGGGCGCGGAAACCGTCGGGATCGGAGAAATCGCCGAACGGTCCGTCGATCACGCGCAATCCCGCGGCGCGGCCCGCGACCACGATGCGCGCGACCGCGTAGTGCCACATGTCGCCCCAGTGAAAGTCGCGCGTGCCGTCGCTCAATTTATCGGTCAGCACGCCGTAATCCGGATTCGGCCCGCCGATCTGCGTCGTGCGCGCCTTGGTCGAGGCCGCGTAATCGGCCACGCCGAAATGCAGCGATTCGTTGCGCTTGCTGGCGCGCGCGATGGCGTCGACATTGGCCATACCGAGCGCGGTTTCGATGATCAGCTCGAAGCCGACGCGTTTCTTGCGCCGCTTGGCCGCCTCGATCTGCGTACACAGCATGTCGAGCGCATAGACATCGCCCTCAGTGCCGACCTTGGGGATCATGATCAGATCGAGCCGGTCGCCGGCCTGCTCGAGCACATCGACCACGTCGCGATACATGTAATGCGTGTCGAGCCCGTTGATGCGCACCGAGAGCACCTTGTCCTTCCAGTCGACCTCGTTGATCGCCTGGATGACGTTCTTGCGCGCCTGTTCCTTGTCCGCCGGCGCGACCGCGTCTTCGAGATCGAGAAAGATCACGTCGGCCTTGGAATTGGCCGCTTTTTCGAAGAATTTCGGGCTGCTGCCGGGAACCGCCAATTCGCTGCGGTTGAGCCGCGCGGGCGCCGGTTCGACGAGGGTAAAACTCATGGATCTTGGCTCTTTTGTGCAGTGCGAAAGAACCGACCATAAGCGAGATAGGCCGAGGCTGCAACGTACCCCGCCGACCGCGCTACGTCCCTCGCCCCCGGCTTCGGGGGAGAGGGTTGCGGAAGCTTCGCGACGCGATTTTCGCGGCGCTTAGCTGCAGCTGGGTGAGCGGGTTTTTCCCGCGCGCCAGTACAATCGTCCCACCCCCCTCACCCCAACCCTCTCCCCCGCAAGCGCGGGGGCGAGGGAGAGTAAAATTACTTCCGCTTGGCCAGCGGATGGTGGTTCTGCACCAGCGCCTTGAGCCGGTCGTCCTGGACATGGGTATAGATTTGCGTCGTCGCGATATCGGCGTGGCCGAGCATCTGCTGCACGCTGCGCAGATCGGCGCCGTGATTCAGCAGGTGCGTGGCGAACGCGTGCCGCAGCACGTGCGGCGAGACTTTCGCCGGATCGAGGCCGGCTTCGGCGGTGAGCTCCTTCAACAGCTGCGCGAACCGATGGCGCGTCAGGTGGCCCTTTTCGCCGCGCGACGGAAACAGATATTTCGACTCCTTGGCGCCGCCCAGGAAGCGCGACCGGATCGCCAGATAATCGACGATGGCGCCACGCGCCGGACCGGACAGCGGCACCATGCGTTCCTTGTTGCCCTTGCCGCGCACGACGATGAAACGCGGATCGCGCAGGACGACCGCGAGCGGCAGACTGACAAGTTCGGACACGCGCAAACCGGTGGCGTAGAGCAATTCGAGCAACGCGGTGAGCCGCAACCCTTCCGCGCCGTCGCGCTTGCGCGCGGCGTCCAACAGCAAGCCGACCTGGGTTTCGTCGAGGATCTTCGGCAGGCTGCGTCCCTGGCGCGGCGCATCGATCACCGCGGTCGGATCGTCGGCGCGAAAATTCTCCGCGCATAGAAAGCGAAAGAACTGACGCAGCGCCGAAAGACGGCGCGCGCCGGTGCGCGGCGCCATGCCGGCTTCGGACAGGCGCGCGACGTACGCGCGCACATCGTCCGCCGAGGCGCGTTCGGCGCTCGACTTTCCGCCGCGCGATTTCACGAAGGCGACGAAATCCTTGAGATCGTTTTCGTAGGCGGCAACGGTATTTGCCGCGGCGCCGCGCTCGGCGCGCAGCATTTCGAAGAAGGCTTCGATCCGCAGTGTCATCTCATAGGCCGGCGGCGAGCGCCGCTTCCGTCGCCAACTGGCGCGCTTCGTCCTTCAAGCCCAGCCGCCGCAAAGCGACGATCGCCAAGTGCAGCACCGCCGGGTCCAGTCTGTCGGGCCGTTCGTCGCCGATGCCGCCGAGCACGACGAGCAGCGTCTCGCCGACCCGTCCCGCGTCGGCCGCCTGCTGCAGGTTGCGCCAATCGCGCGGCGTCGTCGTAAGGCTGGCGGCGACCTCGGGCGGCACATGGCGGGCCCAGGCCGCGCGCAAAGCGGGATCGGCGATCTTGCCGTCGCCGACGGCGGCCATCAGCACGTACAGCAGCCGCACGCGATCATGCGCGCGTTCGCCCAGTTTGCCGGTTTGCAGCGCGACCCACGCGTCGAGATCGTCGGGCGACCATTTGATCGAATCGCCGGCGGCGAGTTTCGCCACCGGCGCCAGCTGCGTGTACTGCTCGACGTTGCGAAACGCGGCTTTCTGCATGACGCGAAACCAGACCGTGGCCGCCAGCGGATCGCCGGCCAGGTAAAGCGTCCGCGCCACGTCGGCGGCGACCGGCGCGTGACGCGCATCCGCGGGCACATCCTTGAGCAAGGGCGCCGTGACACGCGCGACCATGACGGCGTCGCCCTTGGCACGCGCCAGCCGCCACCATGTCGCCAGATGGCCCAGGCGTTCGCCGATGTCCTTGCTGGCGGCAAGGCGCTGATAGTACGCGGCGCGCGCCGATGCGTCATAGGCCGGCAAGGTGAGCGCAAGCGACTTGAGCTGCGCCTCGGTCAATTTTTGCGCCGCATACAATTCGGCCAGACGGGCGGGCGGCAAGGCGCCGATGGCGGCCGCGCGCTCGGCCAATTCAAGACGCAGCGCTGCCGGCTCGTTGCGCGCCAGGGCCACGGCGCGTATCGATGCCGCGGCGTTCAGCTTGTCGAGCGTGGCCGGCAGCGGCTGCTTCGAACGGGTCAGCAGCGCGATGTGCAGCGCGGTCGGATTCGGCAGCGCGGTCAATGTCGCGGTGCTCGCCTCCTGCTGCGCATCGATCAAAACAGCGAAAGCCTCGTCGGCTTCACGCACGTTGCGCTCGCGCAACAGACCCATCGCGAGCAGCGCCTTGTCGGTCTGGGCGGTCAGCGCGTAGCAGGCCGCGCGCGCTTGTTCGAGGAAGACCGTAACACCGGCCTTCATGTGAAGATCGACGGCGGCGCACGCGGCCTGCCGTTCGCCCAGCAGCAACAGGCCTTCGACCTCGACCTTGGCGCGGACATCGTCGCGTCCGCCCGGCTTGGCCTTCGCCAGCAGCGCCCGCAAATCCTCCAACGCGCCCATGGCGTACAGGCGCTCGGCGCGCAACGACAGGAAATTGTCGGCGGCGAGCAAGCCCTGCGGCGGCGGCGCGGACGTCAGCAGCAGCCGCCGGGTCAGTTGGCGCACGGCGAGGCTGTTGCTGCGTGCCGGCAATTTACCGAACAGTCCGAGCACGCGATCGCGGCCGACACCGCGCCAGAGATCCGCCGGAAGGCCGCCCTTGCCCGGCTCGAGCGTACCGATTCCGGCCAGGCTGGGATCGGCCGGCGCGGCATCCGGCGCGGGACGAAGCGCGGGTTGCTGCGCCGCCGGCGGCGGTTCGGACCGTGGCTGCGGCTGAGGTTGCGCGGCGACCGGCGGCTCGGCGCGCGGCGGCGGCGGTTGCGCCGGCCGCGCGGTTTCGGGAACGGCCTGGATCGGCGGCAGCTCCTCGATGCGCACCGACTCGTCGATCTTGCCCGGCGGCGCGCCCGGATTTGCCGGATCGGCCAAGCGCGGGGTCGGCGGCGGTAGCGACGTATCCGGCCGTGTCGGGTTCACTTGGTCGGGCTGCTGCCCGGGCTCGAGCGGCTCCAACTTGATCGGCGGACCCAACTGGCGGCGCGGCGATTCCTGCGCTAAGGCCGCCGTCGAGAGGCACGCTGCAACCAGCGCCGATGCCCACCAGGCGCGTCGCCATGCCGTGCCGCCGAATGTGTAAACTTGTTGCGCCATTTGCCGGTGCATCTCCGTCGCCGCTTGGACAGCCCTACACTATCTGTGGCCGTATCGTTCAAACATTCCCGAGTGTCGCCGAACCAGCCGCCACGCCGCGGCACTACTGTTGGCCGACAACATCTATGCTAGGTTGCCGAGTATGGCGATATTACGGCCGCATCCACCTTTGGCAATATGCGGTGAATCGTCCACCAAATGTTGAGAAGCGCACCCCGAATGAGTACCGTGCCACAAACCGAGTCCGCCGCATCGCCGCCGTTTCGTCCCGATCGGTCTATCGTCCTGGTCGGGTTGATGGGCGCCGGCAAGAGCGCCATCGGCAAGCGGATCGCGCAGCAGCTGGGCCTGCCGTTCGTCGATGCCGACCTGGAGATCGAGGCGGCGGCCGGCTGCACCATCGAGGAGATTTTCCAACGCCACGGCGAAGCCGCGTTCCGCGACGGGGAGCGGCGCGTCATCGCGCGGCTGCTGGAGGGTCCGGTGCAGGTGCTGGCGACCGGCGGCGGAGCCTTCATGGACGCCGAGACGCGGGCGCGCACCCGCGCGCGCGCGGTTTCGGTTTGGCTTAAGGCGGATTTGGATACGCTGCTCGCGCGCACGGCTCGGCGCAGCAACCGGCCGCTGCTCAAGCGCGACGATCCGCGCAAGGTGCTCGAAGATCTCATGCTGATCCGGAATCCGCATTACGAGACCGCGGATATCACGGTCGAAAGTACGGACAGCCCGCTGGCGGACACGGTCGCCAAGGTGATGCAGGAGCTCGAGCGCTATTTCACCGCCCGCACCCCGGCGGGCCGCGAGAGCGCCGCATGACCAGCCCCGGCCTGGTGCGTCAGCAGCGCGACCCACACGCCCGCGTGCGCGTCGGACTCGGCAACCGCGCTTACGAGATTATAGTCGGCGCCGGCGTGCTGGCGGAGACCGCGTCGCTCGCCGCCGCGTTCCTGCGCAAGCGCAAGATATTCGTCGTCACCGACGAGACCGTAGCGCGGCATCACCTGACCGCCCTGGCCGGCTCGCTGACCGCGGGCGAGATCGAGCACGAAACCATCGTCCTGCCGGCCGGCGAGCAGACCAAATCTTTTGCCCATCTCGAGATTCTGCTCGACCGCCTGCTCGCCGGCGGGCTCGATCGCGGCTCGATGCTGATCGCGCTCGGCGGCGGCGTGATCGGCGATCTGGCCGGATTCGCGGCCGCGATCGCCTTGCGCGGCGTCGATTTCATCCAGGCACCGACGACCCTGTTGGCCCAGGTCGACAGTTCGGTCGGCGGCAAGACCGCCATCGATTCGCCGCACGGCAAGAACCTGATCGGCGCGTTCCATCAGCCGCGCCTGGTGCTGGCCGATACCGCCGCCCTGGCGACGCTGCCGCGGCGCGAGATGCTGGCCGGCTATGCCGAGATCGTCAAATACGGCTTATTGGGCGACCGGAAGTTCTTCGAATGGTGCGAGAGCAACGGCGCGCACGTGATCGGCGGCGACCGCGATGCCCTGACCCATGCCATCGTCACGTCGTGCCGGCACAAGTCGGCGATCGTCGAGGCCGACGAGCGCGAAGCCGGCCAGCGCGCGCTGCTCAACCTCGGTCACACGTTCGCCCACGCATTCGAAACCGAAACCGGCTATGGGGAAGCTTTGCTGCACGGCGAGGCCGTCGGCTTCGGCATGGTGCTGGCGTTCGAGCTCTCGCGCGCACTCGGACTGGCCCCGGCGGCCGATGTCGAACGCATCCGCGCGCATTTCCAATCGGTCGGGCTGCCGGTCTCGCCCAAAGTCGGCGCGCTGGCGGGCAGGAACTGGTCGATCGAGGCGCTGATCGCGCATATGCGCAAGGACAAGAAGGCGCTTGGCGGCAAGCTCACGTTCGTGCTGGCCCGCGGCATCGGCGACGCGTTCGTCGCGCGCGACGTCGACGAAGCGGCGGTTGTCCGGGTGCTGAGGGATGCGCTCGACGCCTGAGACCGCCCGCCCGGGAACCGACCATCGAATTCACGAATTATCGCTTTCGCGGCAACGTCGACGGATCATGTCATGAACGCAGAAATCTGGATCTCGATTGCCATCGTGATCGTGTTGATGGCTCTTTCCGCATTCTTCTCCGGCTCCGAGACCGCGCTGACCGCGGCGTCGCGGCCGCGCATGCAGGAACTGGCGCGGCAAGGCGACCCGCGCGCGGCAACGGTCAACAATTTGCATGCGCGCATGGAGCGCATGATCGGCGCGCTGCTGCTCGGCAACAACGCGGTCAACATCGGTGCGTCTGCCCTGGCGACCGGCGTGTTCATCGGGCTGTTCGGCGAGAACGGCGTGATCTACGCGACCGCCGTGATGACCGTGCTCGTGGTGATCTTCTCGGAGGTCATGCCCAAGAGCTTTGCGATCAGCGATCCGGACCGGATCTCGCTCGCGGTCGCACCGATCATCCGGTTTTTGGTACGGGTCCTCGGGCCGCTGCTTGACGCCATACAATGGATCGTGCGCAGCGTTCTCGGATTATTCGGCGTTTCGACGAAGTCGGATTTCGGACTGGTCACCAGCGACGAGGAGCTGCGCGGCGTGATCTCGCTGCACAAGGGCGAACAACCCGAGATCAAGGCCGAGCGGCAAATGCTGCACAGCGTGCTCGATCTCGATGAAGTGGATATCGGCAAGATCATGACGCACCGCAGCGACCTGGTGCTGATCGACGTCGACGAAAAACCCGACCAGATCGTCCGCAAGGTCATGGACAGCCAATACACGCGCATTCCGCTGTACAGGAACAATCCGGAAAACATCGTCGGCATCCTGCACAGCAAGGATCTGTTCGAGGACCTGTTCCAGCGCAAGGGCGACATGACCGGGTTCGAGATAACTAAGATCGCCGGCCCGGCATGGTTCGTGCCGGAAAAGACCTCGCTGCTCGAGCAATTGCGCGAGTTTCGCCGACGTCACGAACATCTCGCGGTGGTGGTCGACGAGTACGGCACGATGCAAGGCATCGTGACGCTCGAGGATCTGCTGGAGGAGATCGTCGGCGACATCTCCGACGAGCACGATCCGCGATTCAGGGGCACGCGCGGTGTGCGCGCGGCACCCGACGGATCGTATCTCGTCAACGGCGACGTAACGGTGCGCGATCTCAATCGCCAGTTCGAATGGAACCTGCCGGACGAACCGGCATCCACGGTGGCCGGCCTGATCATGCATGAGGCAAGGCAGATTCCCGAGGTCGGCCAGGCGTTCGCGTTTCACGGCTTCCGCTTCGAGGTGACGCGGCGTCAAGGCTTGCAGATCACCCAGGTGCGCATGTCCCGGCTCGGCGGGCCGGTCGCTGCAAGCGCCGGCGCTGGAACCAAACCGCCCGCTGCGCAACCAACCCCTGCGCCGCCGCGCGCTTGACCGGCTGCGACAAGCGCCCCATCTTGCCGCCACTGCGTCGCCAGCCGGAGCCAGCCATGCCTCTTTCGCCGCCGAAACCGCGCGAGCTTTTGCATACGCGCAACGTCCAATGTCGCGGTTACGAGCGCGCCGACGGCTTGTGGGACATCGAAGGACATATCGTCGACACCAAAACCTACGCCTTCGAGAGCAGCTGGCGCGGTCAGGTGACGCCGGGCACGCCGGTGCACGAAATGTGGATCCGGCTGACCATCGACGACCGCATGGTGATCCGCGAAGTCGAAACCACCACGGATGCCGGGCCGTTCCGCGTCTGCCCGGACATCACGCCCAATTTCAAGCGCCTCGAGGGCGAACGCATCGGTCCGGGCTTCACGCGGCGCGTGCGCGAACTGGTCGGCGGCCGCAACGGCTGCACGCACATCGTCGAGATGCTCGGCCAAGTCGCCACAACCGGATTCCAGACGCTCGTGCGCAAACGCGTGCGCGACGAACAGGCCGCCAAGCAAGCGCGCGCGGCGCGCGCCGAGCCGCAGCCGGGCGACGCGCCGCCCGCGCCGCGGAAGAAGCCGATGATCATCGACACCTGCCACGCGCTCAGCAGCGAAGGCGAGATCGTCAAGAACGAATGGCCGGAGTTTTATACCGGGCGGTAATCACGGGAGCTCATGCATCGACACGCTCGGCATGAGGGCGTCAACTGCGCAGGCGAAAAAATAAACCCTGCACCGCGAGCCGATCGATAAACCCGAAACCGGCTATCCTTTAACTTCCGACGGCGCCTGGGTCGTCAACGCGAGCGCATGCACGCCGCCCGCGAGTTCCGCCTTGAGCAGCGCATAGACCATGCGCTGCCGTTCGACGCGCGATTTGCCCTCGAACGCGGACGACACGACGGCGACGGAGAAATGCGTCTGGCCGCCCGGACGATGCCCGGCGTGGCCGGCGTGCTGGTGCGAATCGTCCGCGATGTCGAGCCGCTCGGGCGCCAAGGCGTCGGTGAGCTTCTGCCGGATAATCTCTGCGGTGCGCATGACCAGGTTTCCGAAACGGGATGAATGGGGCGGCTGCAAGGTGTTATCGTCGGTGCTTCAAGTCAAGCCGGTGCCACTGCCGGCGGCCGCCGCAACCGACAGCAGTCCCCTTGACCAAAGCGCCCATCGTCGCCTCGCCGATCCTCAGCGCGCGCAGCGCTTACATCTTGCTCGGCTTGGTGATCGTGATCTGGGGCACCAACTGGCCGATCATGAAGAGCGCGCTCAATGTCGTGCCGCCCTTATGGTTCGCCTTCGGCCGCACGCTGATCGGCGCGCTCACGTTGATCGCCCTGCTGGCCTGGAAGGGCCAGTTGCGGCTCCCGCCGCGCCACGACCTGCCGGTCGTGTTCAGCGTCGGCTTCTTGCATCTGGCGCTGTTCCTCGGCTTCGTCAACATCGCCCTGCAGTTCGTCGGCGCGGGACGTTCGGCAATCCTGGCCTATACCACGCCGTTATGGGTGGTCCCCGGCGCCATCTGGTTCCTGGGCGAACGAATGACCAGATTGAAGGCCGCAGGCCTGGTTGCCGGCCTCGGCGGGCTGATCGTCTTGTTCAACCCCGCGGCGCTCGATTGGAGCGATCGAAACGTCCTGATCGGCAACGGCCTGCTGCTCGTGGCGGCGCTGTTCTGGGCGGTCGCGATCGTGCATATCCGCGGCCACAAGTTCCAGTTGACCACGTTCCAATTGACGCCCTGGCAGCTGATCGTCGGCGGCGTGCCGTTGCTGATCGCGGCGCTGATCTTCGAGGATACCGGGCGGATCGTTTGGAACGGCGAAATGTGGTTTGCGCTGGCCTATAACGGTTTCCTGTCGACCGCGTTCGGCTATTGGGCGGCGGTGACGGTCAATCGGGCGATTCCGGCCATTACCATGTCGCTGGGGATATTGGGCGTCCCGCTGGTCGGCCTGGTCACGGGCATTTTCTGGCTCGGCGAGGAGGCAGCCCCCAGTCTGATGATAAGCCTGCTCCTGATCGGCCTCGGCCTGACCCTGGTCGCGTGGGCCGACCGGCCCGGCGCAAACATCCGAAGCCGTTGATTCAATAGCGATTTTATCATGGCGGAGCGGCATTGCGCCGCTCCTGCGGTGCTTGTTTTGAGGCGCCCGACTGCCCATACTATTAACATGCGGAAGGCATCAGTTCAGGGTTTCGCCAAGCTGGCCGAGCGCGTCGGCGTCAAGGGTTCGCGCGGCCAGCGGCGGTGCGAGCACCCTGGCTGCGCCAGCGGGGGCGAGTTCCGTGCGCCGAAATCCCGCGACGACCTGAACTCGTTCTACTGGTTCTGCCTCGACCATGTCCGCCTGTATAACCAGGCGTGGAATTACTATGCCGGCATGGACCCGGCCGAAATCGAGGCCCAAATCCGCTTCGACACGGTCTGGCAACGGCCGACCTGGCCGCTCGGCGGCCGCGGCGCGCCCCGCTTCAGCGCCAGCGCCTATGCCGATCCTGCGGAGCATCTGCGCGACGGTTTCGCGTTCTTTGCCGACGAAGCCACCGAAACGGCGCGCGAGGGTTCGACGCCGCGGGCGCGCTCGCCGGAACAGAAGGCGCTCAATACGCTCGGCCTGTCGCCGCCGATCACCAAGGCCGCGCTGAAGAAGCGCTACAAGGACCTCGCCAAGCGCTTTCACCCCGACCGCAACAACGGCGACAAGGCCGCGGAAGAGCAACTAAAAGAGATCAACGAGGCCTATACAATTTTGAAAAATTGGGTTACCGCGTAGGCCGCCTCCCCTCACCCCTGCCCGAGAAACGAATCTCAATGACGACCAAAACCAAATCTTCCCTGTCCGGCGCCAGTGTCGCGGAGGCCGCGCAAATCCTGCCCGATATAACGATCTCGGCGCGCCAGACGTTCGGCCTGGACATCGACATGGAAGTGCCGGCGTTCAGCCAGACCAACGACCATGTGCCGGATCTCGACCCGGCCTACCATTTCGACCGCGACACCACGCTGGCGATCCTCGCCGGATTCGCCTTCAACCGGCGCGTGCTGATCCAGGGCTACCACGGCACCGGCAAATCGACCCACATCGAGCAGGTCGCCGCGCGCCTGAACTGGCCGTGCATCCGGATCAACCTCGACAGCCATATCAGCCGCATCGATCTGGTCGGCAAAGACGCGATCGTGCTCAAGGACGGCATGCAGGTAACCGAGTTCCGCGAAGGCATTCTGCCGTGGGCCCTGCAGCATCCGACCGCGCTGGTGTTCGACGAATACGACGCCGGCCGGCCCGACGTGATGTTCGTGATCCAGCGCGTGCTCGAAGCGCACGGCCGCCTGACGCTCATGGACCAGAGCCGCGTGATCCGCCCGCATCCGGCATTCCGCCTGTTCGCCACCGCGAACACGGTCGGCCTCGGCGACACGACCGGCCTGTATCACGGCACCCAGCAGATCAACCAGGGCCAGATGGATCGCTGGAACGTGGTGGCGACGCTGAACTATCTGCCGCACGAAGACGAGATGAAGATCGTTCTGGCCAAAGTGCCGGACCGCAACGACGAGGCCGGGCGCAAACTGATCAGCGCCATGGTCTCGGTCGCCGAGCTTACGCGCGCCGGCTTCATGGCCGGCGACATCTCGACCGTCATGTCGCCGCGCACGGTCATCACCTGGGCCGAGAACGCGCGCATCTTCAAGGATATCGGCTTCGCGTTCCGCGTCACCTTCCTGAACAAATGCGACGAAACCGAGCGCCGGACCGTGGCCGAATACTATCAGCGCTGCTTCGGTACCGAATTGCCGGAAACCGGCATCAAGGTGCGTTCGGCGTAGGGGCTAAGGCAGATCGTGGCCAAAGGCGACAGCCCCATCGAAGGCTTCAAGCAGGTGACCGCCGCCGCCATGCGCGCGATCGCGCGCAAGGCGGAGTTGACCGTCACATTCTCGCCCGAGCCGCCGCAGGTTACCGGCACCGAAGCGCGCCTGCCGCTGCCGTCGCGCGAGATGAACTATACCGAGGCGTGCCAGCTGCGCGGCTTCGCCGACAGTCTGGCGCTCGGACTGCGGCACCATAACAATGCGACCCACCAGCGCCGCATGCCGAAGGGCTCGGTCGCCAAGCAGGTCTACGACCAGGTCGAACGCGCGCGCTGCGATGCGTTGGGCGCCAAGCGCATGGCCGGCGTGCGCGGCAATCTGGCGGCGGCGCTCGACCGCAAGTGCCGCGAGGAAGGCTACGAGCATGTCGTCGAACGCGACGACCAGCTGCTGCCGGAAGTGCTTGGGCTCCTGGCCCGCGAAGCGTTCACCGGCGACGCCCCGCCGCCGTCCGCCAAGCGCATGGTCGATGCGTTCCGGTCCGCGCTCGACGCGCGCGTCGGCAAGGATTTCATCGACATGTCGAAGGCGCTCGACGACCAGGACGAATTTTCCCGGCTCGTGCGGCGCCTGATTCAGGATTTGGAACTCGAGGAAAGCGCCGAGCAGACGTCCGAGGAACAGCAGCAGGACGACGAGAACGACGACCAGAACAAGAATTCCGACACCAACCAGGAAGACCAGCCCGATTCGTCCGCCGCCTCGGAAGCGTCGATGCCGGCGGAAATGACTGATACCGAGGAATCGCAGGAGCAGGAAGGCGCCGCCGACGGCGCCGACCAGGAGCTGATGGGCGACGACGGCGAGGAGGAGCCGGCCGGCCCCGGCCGCTCGCCGCGCCCGGACAACCAGGCCGGCCGCAACGATAAGGATGCCTACAAGGCGTTCACCGAGGAATTCGACGAAATCAACGCGGCGGAAGAACTCTGCGAACCGGACGAACACTCGCGCCTGCGCCAGAAACTCTATCAGCAGCTGTCCAGCATGCAGGGCGTGTTGGCG
>JBFWYO010000033.1:0-43402 GCA_050186335.1 Alphaproteobacteria bacterium
GGCGTGTTGGCTTCGTGGGCGGCCAAGTGGGCATCCGTGATCCGTCGCGCCGCGCGCGCGGCACTTTGCGCTTCGAGCATGGCGCGCTGATGAAAGACTTCGTCGACGTCGTCCTGTGAAAAATTGGCGACGAAAGTGCCCTGGTTGCGTTCGAACGCAACCAGACCTTTGGCCGCCAGCCAACGCAGCGCCTCGCGGATCGGCGTGCGCGACAGTCCGATCTCGGCCGACAATTCTTCTTCCTTGAGATGCTGCCCCGGCGTGTACAGGCCGTTGACGATCCCGTCGAAGATCAGGCGATAGGCTTTTTCGGCGGACTGCGACAAGGGCCCTCCCGGTTCCGGCTAGTATAGGGTGTTGCGTGGGTTTTCGGCAGTAACCCAATATTGCAATCCGGCCATAGCGGAACGATGAGCCGGCGCGAAAACTCGATCAACGGTAACACCCGGCAATTCTCGCGCGCTGCACCGCCAGCGCAAACACCGCATCCAATGTCGGTACCGGGACGCCCGCCAGGCGCGCCATTTCGGCGACGACCAGGCAGATCGCGTCGAGCTCGACCGGCCGGCTCTTGTCCAAATCCTGCAGCATCGAGGTGCGGAAGCCTTTGAGATTTGCGCCCAGATCGATCCGCTCGTCCGGCGACATGCCCTCCTTGAGACCGAAATGGCGGCCGACCTGGATCGCCTCGACGATCATCTGCCGGCACACCGCGCGCAGCCCGGGTTCGGTGCCGATGACGTCGTTGGTGGCGCCGGTCAACACGCTGACCGGCGCGTAGGTCATGTTGCCGAGCAGCTTGATCCAGTACTCGTTCTGGATCTCCGCCGACGCCACGGCGCCGATGCCGGCCGTCTTGAAAGCCTCGACGATCGATGCGAGCCGCTTGGTCAGCTGGCCGCTCGGTTCGCCGACGAAAAACTTGTTCTGATTGTTGTGCCGTACGACGCCCGGCGCCGGCACCGAGGCGGCGACGTGCAAGACGCAGCCGATAATGCGCGCCGGATCGAGCGCGCGCATCAACGCGCCGTCCGGATCGATCGATTTCAGCTGCAGGCCGGAAAATTTGCCGAAGCCGTGAAAAAACCACCACGGGATGCCGTTCATCGCGGTCACGACGGTGGTCTCGGGCCCGATCATCGGCCGCAGGGTCGGTACGATCGCTGGCAGGGCGGGCGCCTTGACGGTCAGGATCACGCAATCCTGTTCGCCGGCCTCCTCGGCGCTGGCCACCGCGCGCGGCTTGGACGGCAGCCGCTCGCCGCCCATCTCGAGGATCAGGCCGTTGTCGCGAATGGCGCGCAAATTCTCGCCGCGCGCGATAAAGGTGACCGCATTGCCCGATCGCGCCAGGAGCGAGCCCAAGAAGCCGCCGATCGCGCCGGCACCGTAAATGCAAAATCGCATTGATATTTCAGCCGTTCTGCAGAGCGATTTGAGGGTCAAGCGACAAAAAACCGATTTTGCCGGTGCGGCGCAACGGTTAATATCACCGAACTTCGACGTTTTCGCCTTTGGAGGCATTGATGGCCACGATGAATGCGCCCACCCCGCTGCGCAAAATGGGCACACGCCCGACCCAGTTCAGCGCCGAAGAGTGGGAGTTGCGGCAAGAGCTGGCCGCGGCGTACCGCATCGTCGATTACATGGGCTGGTCGATGGTCATCTTCAATCACATCACCGTGCGCGTGCCCGGCCCGGAGCACCATTTCCTGATCAACCCCTATGGGCTGCGCTATGACGAGGTCACCGCGTCGAACCTGGTTAAGATCGACCTCAAGGGCAATATCGTCGGCAATGCCGACTGGCCGGTAAATCCGGCCGGCTTCACGATCCACAGTGCCATTCACCAGAATGTGCCGGATGCGCTCTGCGTGATCCATACGCATACGCGCGAAGGCTTGGCAGTGGCGTGCAAGAAGGACGGGCTGCGCAACACGAATTTCTATTCGTGCATGCTGCAGGGCTACATCGCGTACCATAATTTCGAAGGGCTCACGGTGCGCGACGACGAAGGCCCGCGCCTGGTCGAAAGCATCGGCAAGGCGCCAATCGTTATTTTGCGCAATCATGGCCTGCTGGCCCATGGCCGCACCGTCGCCGAAGCGTTTTCGCGCATGTGGACGTTACAGCTTGCCTGCGAAGCGCAGGTGCTGGCCGATTCGATGCAGGGCGAAACGATTCCGGTGACGCAGGAGGCGACCTTCTACTCGACGCGCGACGCCGAGCTATTCAATCCTGAAAAGACGTGCGGTCAGGCGACGTTCGATGCGCTCGTCCGCCTGATGGACCAGCGCGATCCGTCGTTCCGGAATTGACGCTGATCTAATCTAAAATAATTCATCCTCATGCTGAGCCTGTCGAAGCATGAGTCCTCGCACTTCTAACTGCCGATAAGCGGAACCTCACCCTTCGACAGGCTCGGCGTGAGGTAATTTTTCCGTAACGCCCATTATCCTCTTCGCACCAATCCGCCGAGCGGCGTCTGCGCGCGGCTGTTCGGGAATATGCGATCCTCGAGCGCCGTGTCCGCAATGCCCAGATGTTCGCGCAGGATGCCCTTGAACAGGCGGCGCGGTTCGACCGTCGCCTTGAGGTCCCGCGCTTCGAACAATTGCGTATCGGCCAGGCCGGGCCAGTTACCCACAATGCGCCCGCCGTTGACGGCGCCGCCCGCCAAGAAAGCCGTGCTGGCCGTGCCGTGATCGGTGCCGCGGCCGCCGTTCTCGCGCGCGGTGCGGCCGAATTCGGTGACCACGACGACTAGCGTTTTCGTCCATGCCGCCCCGAGCGCGGTCCGAAATGCCGCCATGCCGGCGTCGAGCTGCGGCAACAAGCCGCCGAGCACGCCGGGTTGGTTGACATGCGTATCCCAGCCGTTGGCCTCAAGCACTGCGATGCGCGGACCGTTCGGATCGGCGAGCAGTTTTCCCGTCGCTTCGGCGAGCAGCCGGTATGCCTGATTGCCGGGCGCCCGCCTGGCCATATCGTTGTTCAAGCCGCGCTGTTCCGGCACGCCGAGCGCAGCACTGGCGACTTTCGCGGATGCGCGCGCCTCGCGCATGGTCCGCGCGAAGGTCGGGTCGTGTTTGTAGAGCGCCTCGAGCCGATCCAAGAACGCAGCGTCGGCCGAGGGTAGGGCGGTTGGCTCCCAGCTGCGCACCGCCACGCCGCCGCGCAATACCAAAGGCACCCCAGAGCCGACCGCCAGGCCCAAACGCTCGCCGCGGCCGGTCATTTGCGCAAGCGCGCGGTTGAGCCAGCCGTCGGGCGAGCCGTGCGGAATCGGCGTACCATTTTCCAGCACGTCCTGTGCATCGAAATGCGAGCGCGATCTATCCAATCCGCCGAACGCCGGCACGATCGCCAATCGTTTCTCGCGATACAGCGTGTGCAGGGTTTTCAGCGCCGGATGCAGGCCGAAATACCCGTCGAGATCGAGCGCGCCGTCGGCCGCGCCCGGCCGCGCCACGGCGATGTTCGGCCGCAGCCGCCGGTAGTTTTCGTCGGCATAGGGCGGCACGGCGGCCAGCCCGTCCAATCCGCCGCGCAGGATCACCAGCACCAGGCGCCGGTCGGTCGGTGCCGCGGCCAGGGCGATGCGCCCGGGCAACAGCGCAGCCGCGCCGAGCGCGCCCAAACCCGTCAATACGTCGCGGCGTGCGATCATGCTTATCTCCGCTGGAATTCGGCGCTGGCGAACACCAGCGCGATGCCGTCGTCGCGCGACGGCGCCTGCGCCACCGCCGTCATCAGCGACGGCGTCGCCATCGGTCCGAGCGAATCGACCAGCATTTTGTTGGGCTCGATTTGGCGCTGCACCAGCTTCGCCACCAATCGCGCCCACTCGATGCGGCGCATCAGCGCTTCGGGCGTCAGCCAGTCGGCCGCGGTGTCCGGCCAGCCGGCCGGCGAGGGCGCGGTGAACGGCATCTGGTGCAAGGTATGAAACGTGCCGATGAAACCTTTCGGCGGCAGTTCGTTGATGCCGACGGCGCGCATCGCGGCAATGGCAAAGTCGTGCGGCGATTTCACTTTCGGCTGTTTAGTCGCCCAGGCTTCGGCGAGGTCGACGAGCCCGAGACTCACCTGCGCGAGATCGCCGTCGGTGTCGCGAAACAGCTTGGCCAGCCTGGCGACGGTGACCGGCGGCGGATTGTCGGCGACGAAGTGGCGCGCGAGTTTGGTCGCGATAAAGGTCGCGGTCGACGGATGCCGCGCCAGATCGCGCAGCGCCGCTTCGCCTTCCGCCAGACCGCCTTGGCCGTAAGCGCGGCCGAGCAGCGTCTTGGCGCCCGGCTCGTGGGCGATCGGGCGGAATTTGAACTCGCCGCTGTTGCCGTCGCGCGGCGAAATGCCGTCGACCGACCAGCCGGTGATCAGCTTGGCGAGCGTCGTCACGTCGGCCTGCGTGTAGCCGCCTTTGACGCCCAGCGTATGCAGCTCGAGTATTTCGCGCGCCAGATTTTCGTTGAGCCCGTATTTGACCAGCTTGGCCGCCGGCGAGCCGGGACCGATCGATCCGGCATTGTCGAGATACAGCAGCATGACCGGATGCTTGGCCGCGGCGAGCAGCATGTCGGCGAACTTGCCGAATACATTCGGCCGGATCGCCTCGCGCTCGAATGCGCCGGCCGGCGGCCCGGCGAAAAACCGCGCGGCCGAGACGGTGAAATGATTGGCCCAGAACACGACCAGCCGCTCGCGGAACGGCGCCGTGCTGCGCACCATGGCGAGGCCACGCGCATTGACCTCGTTCTCGAAGACGGTTTTCAGCTTGGTCTGGAACAGCGATTTGATGGCCTCGGCGCCGCCCTTGCGCGAAGCCAGGAACGCGCCAATCGAATCGCGCGAAGGGGGTAATTTCGCCAATTCGGCCGGGATCTCGGCGGGCTTCACCTGCGCGCGCAGCCAGCCGCGCGGATCCTTGCCGATCGCGGCCAATTCGCCCGGCCGGGGCCCAAGCCCAAAGCGCGTGGCGGCTATGAATGCATCGACGGTCGTCATCGTGCCCCGGCAGATTGACGCGTCCCCCGATCGTATTACGGGAAGGCGGGGTGATTATATCCCCGAGGCGATTTCGATCGACGGGCGTACCGAAGCACCGCGGCGCGATGTCGTTTGTCGCCCCGGGCGGCGCATTGCGGAAGTCTGCGCGCCCGCTACTTTGCCGCCGGCTCCGGCGTCTCGAAATCCTTGCGTTCCATCAGCCATGAGGTCGCGAGGCCGAACACCAGGCCCCAGAACGCCGGGCCAATGTTGAAAATGCGCAAATCGGACACGGTGACCAGGAACACGACCAGCGCGCCCAGCGTGAACTTGTCGCGGAATGCCTGCACGAACGAAGCCTGCAGCACGCGCAACAGGGCCAAGCCGCCCAGGATCATGATGAAGGCCGACGGCAAGCCGACCATAAGTTTGGTCATCAGCGGCCCGAACAGGCCGAACAGAATTGCGAAGATGCCCCAGGTCACGCCGCCCAGATAATGGGTTTCCTTGTCGCCGGAGGCGGTCAGGATCGCGTTGACCGGCCCGGTTAGGCACGTGTTGACGCTGCCCATCGACGCGTAGACGATCGAACCCACGCCGCACAAGTTCGTTACGGTGTTGGTCGGCGGATCGAAGCCGGCGGCTTTCAAGATCGTCAAGCCGTTGGCATTCTGCAGCACCAGGACTGCAACGGTCATCGGAATGACCAATTCGATCATGCCCTGGAGCGAAAATTCCGGCATGTAGAATTTCGGCAGCGCGATCAACGCGGTCATTTCGCCGCTCGGCTTGTACTGGCCTGTCGCCACGCAGACCACGGCACCCGCGATCAGCGCCGCGAATACCGGCGGGCAATAGCGGCCGATGCGCGGCAGCAATGTAAAGACGATGAACCCGGCGAGCGTGGCGAAAGCGACCCAGAAAGTCTGGTCGAACGCCTTGACGATGCCGATGCCGAAATTCAGGAAAATGCCGGCGATCATCGCCATGACCAGCGGCATCGGAATCGCATTCATGGCTCGCTTGACCAGGCCGGAAAGACCAAGCACGAGGATGACCGCGCCCGCGGCCATGCACGCGCCGAGCACTTCGGGGAAGCTCAGTTGACCGGAAATTTTCGGGTCGACCAAGACGGAACCGGGGATGGTCCAGCCGATCGCCAGCGGCATCCGGTAGCCGATGCTCAACACCACGGTGAAAATGCCGGACAGCGCGAAGCCGATCAGCAGCCAGGACGCGATGTCCTCTTCCTTCAGGCCGCGCGCAAGGCAGACGCTGACGATGATCGCAACCGGGCCGGTCGAGGCGAACAGGAAGCTGACGATGCCGATGGCCAAGTGATGGCCCCTGTAGGCGCGCAGCATTTCGCCCAGGCGCGGCAGCGGACGCGGAAATTTCTCGGCGATCAAACGGCTAACTCCCCAGACGGTCAGGTATTCTTATTCTATCGCCAGCCGACGGGTCCGCTCGATAGGGCACCCCCGGCCAGCTTCGACCGGCAGGCTAAGGAGGCGGACGGCCTCCGGTCAACATGCGCGGGTAGAGGGCAGCCGTGCCTACGCAACATGCGTCGCGCGCCGGTCAAAAAGACCCCCGCGACGCCGCAGGCGTCGCGGGGGAGGGAAGTCGAACGCGTGGTGTTGGAATCACGCGTTCGAGCGGAACTCCTTCTGGTGCAGAAACGCGGCGTGCTTGACCGTCCGCTTCGATTTCTGCCAGTCCTTGAGCATACGCGGCGCCATGCGCGCGAGCTTTTTCATCATCGCCGGACGGCCGGTATGCACCGTCAGTTCCACGCGATGGCCGTTCGGATCGAAGAAATAGATGCTCTTGATGAATTCATGGTCGGTCGGCCCGATCACGTCGAGGCCCTTTTTGACCAGCTTCCGCTTGAAGCGCATGAGCTCCTTCTCGTCCTTGACCTGGAACGCGATGTGCTGGAGCCAGGCGGGCGTGTTCGGGTCGCGCTGCATCGGCGGCGAATTCGGCACCTCGAAGAACGCCAGCGAGCAGCCTTTGCCGGCGTCGAAGAAGATGTGCATGTAGGGATCGGGATCCTTGGTCGACGGCACCCGGTCTTCCGAGATCGCCATCGTGTATTTCATGCCCAGCAGGCCCGAATAGAAATCCACCGTCTCGCGTGCATCCTTGCAGCGGTAGGCGACGTGGTGAATGCGTGTGACGGCCATCGATTCCTCCTTTTTCCTTTCAGGCGGCTGATTCCAGCATGATGTGCGCGTTGCCGCTGCCCGACGATTGTCCGTAGGGGCCGATCTGCGCGCCGCGCGTCGTTCCGTTCAGACAACCGAGCAGCGTGGCGATGTTGCGGCCGCCGACTTCGCCGACGGCGAAATCCGCGTAATGCGGCAGCCACGCCTTCGCCTCGGCGATGCGGCCGTGGGTCAGAAGCTCGATCAGCTTCATGTCGGCTTCCTGGCGCTCCTTGGTCGGCCAGTGATCCGGCCCGCGCACCAGCTTGTGCGACAGCGCGGTACTGGCGACGAACACCGCGCGGCGGCGCGATTTCTTGGCGGCCATCCGGATCGCGTGGCCGACGCGCATGCACTCGTCCAAAGTGGACAGCGCGCAGGTACCGATCAGCACGACCGGAATCTTGCCGTCCGGGTCGATATAGTGGGTCGGCACCCAACTGCCGTAATCCCAGACGAAATCCGGCGAATTATTGGCTTCGCACGGATGGCCGCTGGCGTTGATCGCATCGACCAGGGCGCGACCGAACACCGGATCGCCGGGCCAGCGATAGGGGACGCCCGAAATTATGTTGGGCGCCTCGGCGGAAACGCAGACGCCGCGATGTTCGGACTGGCAGGTAACGTGCCAATTGAACGTATTCACCCAGTGCGCCGAGTGGACGATCAGCACGTCGGGATTAAGCGCGCGAATGGCGGCGCCCATCTCCTGCGCCGCCTGGATCAGGCCTCGAACGAATTGCGGCGCCTTCGCTGCAACGCCCATGCGCGGCGTATGCGGAGCAATGACAGCGCGTACGATTCCGAACGGCACCCGAGCCTCCCGTGCAAACTTTCCAACAATTGAAAGCTTGGCCTCATCGGCGCAAGACGACATTGACGTGGATCAACGGACGGCACGGCGTCGGCAGGCGGATCAGGCGCGCGCCGCCTCGGCATGCAGGCGAAGCAGCGCCGGGATCGTGGCCGGCGCGCGCCGGCCGAATCCGCATTCGGCCGCGATGCCGAAGCCGGGACGGAATTTGGCCGCGGCCCGCGCGCGCTGCTGCGTGCCCGCGATGCCGTCCTCGTTGTGCACCAGACCGAGATAAAATTCGGTCTCGGGCTTCAGCCGCAAGCCTGCCAGCGGCGCGAAGAACGCATCGTCCGTGCGGTCGCGCGGCACCGGCATGTGGAGAAACTCAAGCGTGCGCGTCAGGCGGCGCGCGATGTCGTTGGCAATATCGGTCATCAGGCCGGCGTCCTTTGGATCCATCCAGTGCTTGCCGCCCATGCTGCCGTAACACAAGTGATAGCCGAGCTCGACCGCGGCCGGGACGCAATCGCCCAAATACGCCAGTCGCGCGCGCAGAAACTCGGTGCCGCCGGGCAACACGCACGGATAGACGCCTTCGAAATTGCTCATTTCGGTCGCGACATCCCATTGCACGGCCAGTTGATCGTGCGGAATTGCGGCGCACAGTGCGGCAAGTTCGTCGAGCAATCGGGCCTCATATTTCGGATAGATCGCGGGCTGCAAATCGTACGCGGTGTGGGCGTAGACCGGCGCATAGGCGGTCGGCAGGGCGACCAGGAAGCGCGTCGCCGACGGAATCGCGCCGTCGCCTTTCAGGCGTCGGAACACGGCATACGAGTCCTTGGCGTGATCTGCGTAGCCGAGCGCGCCGAATTGAATCTCGTCGATCGAATGCCCGGGGCGCAGCCGCAACGGCGGGAACATCTGGTAATCGCGCTCGCGGGCGGGCGCCGGCTCGAGCGCGGTTTGCGCGCTGAACCATTCCCGCTGCCAGCCGATCCATGTGCCGCGCTGCCCGGTTTCGCCGTCCGGCAGGCGTTTGATCAGGGTGCCAAGTGCTTGAGACGACAGGCGGAATACCGCCTCCGGCGATTCCAGGGGGACGCTGCCGACGAGATGGATGAGGCGGGCGGAAGTCGCGGTCATGAAATTTTCCTGTCAGAATCCAATTGCGCGACCCTAGCTCGAACGATTAGTGTGTTTCAACACACGAAACATTGTTTTACTAGTTAAACATTGATGATGCTCTCAGGAGAGTGAAATGGCGCTGAACCCGGACGTACCCGGCTGGCATTACCCGACGCAGACGCGCGACCGGCCGCACGGCGATTTCGAGAACCGCCTGGGCGATGCCCTCGAGGCGATCTTTCGCGCCGGCACGCACGACCTGCCGGGGATCGTCGCGGCGCTCAATCAGCGCGGCACGCGCACCCGCTCGGGGTTGGCCTGGACTGAAGAAAGCTTCCGTGCCGCGATGGCGGAACTGGGCAACTGATCCGATGGACGCCTCCGCCATTCCCGCCGAACGACTGCGCTTCGATTGCGTGACCAAGCGGTTTCCGCCGGCGCGCGATCGCCGCGGTAATGACGGTGTGACGGCGATCCAGGACGTCGAGATCGCGGTCAAGGATTGCGAAGTGGTGGCACTGATCGGGCCGTCCGGCTGCGGCAAGAGCACGCTGCTCAATCTGGCCTCGGGGCTCGATCGGCCGTCCGGCGGGCGCGTGTTCGTCGACGGCAAGGAAGTCACCGGGCCGAACCGGCATGTCGCCTTCATGCTGCAAAAGGACCTGCTGCTGCCGTGGCGCACGATAAGGCAGAACGTCGAATTCGGCCTCGAGATTCACGGCGTGGCGCCCGCCATGCGCCGCGTGCGCGCAGAATCGCTCCTGGTCAAATACCATCTCGGCGAGTTCATGGATCATTATCCGCACCAATTGTCCGGCGGCATGCGCCAGCGCGCCGCGATGGCGCGCACCATGGCCATGGATCCGGACGTGCTGCTGTTGGACGAGCCGTTCTCGGCGCTCGACGCCCAAACCAAGATGGTGCTGCAGCAGGATCTCGCGCGCACGCTCAAGGAAGAAAAGAAGACCGCCTTCCTGATCACCCACGATCTGGTCGAGGCGCTGGCGCTCTGCGATCGCGTGCTGGTGATGTCGCGCCGGCCCGGACGCATCGTCCGCGAAATCGTCGTCGACATACCGGACCGCGACGATCCCATGACTCGACGCCGCAACAACAAGATCAACGACTATATCGCGGAGCTCATGCAGCTGCTCGATATCGGACATACCAAGCTCGACGCCTAAGAAACGACAGGAGAACAGGGATGCTTATGAAAAAAACGTGGTTGCTGGCTGCCATGGCGGCGGCCGGTATGACGACGATGGGGTTGGCGGCTTCGCCGGCTTCGGCGCAGCAGCAGCAGAAGGTCACCTATTTATTGCCGGCGCCGGTGTTCTTGCCGGCGTTCGCGCCCTGGATGCTCGCCAAGCACAAAGGCTACTACAAGGCCGAAGGCCTCGATGTGGAGTTCCAGAGCGGCAAGGGCGGCGTCGATACCGCAAAGCAGGTCGGGGCCGGTAATGCCGATATCGGCGGCGGCGTCGGCGATACCGCGGTCATCGTGCGGCCGAACGACATTCCGGTCAAAGCGGTCGCAGTGTTGGGCGGCAAGTCGCTGGCGCTGATCGTCGTGCACGCCGATTCGGGCATCAACAGCCCGAAGGATCTGAAAGGCAAGAAAGTCTCGGCGCAGTCGCTGGTCGATACGACCTACTACGCGCTGCTCGGCACGCTGGCGTCGCAGGGCCTGAGCAAGAACGACGTCGAGGTGCAGCCGGTCGGCCCGGTCAACGTGTGGAAGGTCTTCGCCGGCAAGCAGGTCGACGCCATGGTCGGCGTGCCGGACTTCTTGGCCTCGGCGGAAACCGCGGGCGCCAAAGTAAAGGTGTTCCCGACGCACGAATATTTCGAGAACATGGCGCAGGCGATCATCGCGTCCGACGACATGATCAAGAAGAACCCGGAAATGATCCGCAAGGTCGTGCGCGCCACGCTAAAGGGCATGGCCGACATCATGAAGGACCCGGCGCAGGCGACCAAGGACTACATCGCCGCCGTGCCGCAGCACAAAGGTAAGGAAGAGGAGATGGGCCGCGTGCTCTCCTATTACGCCAAGTTCGTTTACCCCGGCCAAAAGACGATCGGCGAAATGGACGAAGCGCGTCTGACCAAGCTGCAGGAATTCTACCTGAAGCAGGGCATCATCCAGAAAGCCACCCCGGTGAAGGATCTCTACTCGAATGCCTTCATCAAGTAACGATCGCGCCGCGCCCGTCGCGGCGCAAACGCAGCAACCCGGCGCCGCCGCGGCACAGTCCGCAACGGCGCCGGCGCGCGGCTTTTACGTGCGCAAGGAAGTCTGGTTCAGCCTCGGCTTTCTTCTGCTCGCGCTGGCGGGGTGGGAGTGGGGCACCCAATGGCTGGGCATCCCGCTGTTCATCATCCCGCCGCCGTCGAAGATTGCGGTCGAATTCGTCCGGCTGCTGGGCGCGGAGAATCTCCTGTTCCACACCGGCATCACGTTGATGCAGGTGCTGGTTGGTTTCATTTTAGGCGCGCTGCTCGGCATGTTCATCGGCTACGTGCTCGGCATGTCGCCGACCACGGAATTCGTCCTCTCGCCCTATATCCTGGCGCTGCAGATCGCGCCCAAGGTTGCATTTGCGCCGCTGTTCGTCATGTGGTTCGGCTACACCGTCTATCCCAAGATTCTGGTCGCCATCCTGATCGTGTTCTTCCCGGTCATGGTCAACGTGGTCGCCGCCGTACGCGCGATCGATCCGGCGCAGATAAACCTTGCGCGCTCGTTCAACGCCACGCGCATGCAGATCTTCTGGAAGATCGAGTTTCCGGCCTCGATGCCGCCCCTGTTCGCGGGCCTGCGCATCGGCTCGACGCTGGCCGTGATCGGCATCGTCGTCGGCGAACTGGTCGGCGGCACGACCGGGCTCGGTTATCTGCTCACGTTCGGCGAAGGCCAGGGCAACTCGCCCATGGTGTTTGTCGTCATCATCATGCTCACGCTTATCGGAATCATCGCCTACTGCGCCGTCATCCTGCTGGAGCGGCGCGTCCTGCATTACATGCCGCGCCGGGACTTTGGCGATGTCGGCGCGCAAGGAGGTAAGTCCTGATGTCCCCCGCTGATGGCTCTAGCCCGCAAAGCAATCCCGTCGCCAAGCCGCCGGGCAAGTCGCTCGCCGAATGGCTGAAAACGCGCATCGCGCGATATGCGACGCGCACATACGATTGGGACGCGCTCAAGTTCCAGGCCGACTACGATCCGAAATACCGCCGCGCGCAGATGCGCTACATCGGCACCGGCGGCACCGGCATCGCAAGCGACGACAATGCGGTTCCGCCCGAGCATTTCACCTTTTCCACCATGGTGCTGCCGCCGAAGTGCGAAGGTCCGCTGCACATCCATCACGACGTCGAGGAAGTGTTCTTCATGATCCGCGGCAAGATTCGCCTGTTCATGGAACTCGACGGCGAGAAATGGGAAACCGAACTCGGCGAGCGGGATTTGATCTCCGTGCCGGCCGGCGTCTACCGCGGATTGATCAACGAACGCGATGAAGAGGCGCTGATGTGCGTCATGCTCGGCTCGGCCAAGCCGACGATCCCGAATTATCCGGCGGATCACCCGCTGGCCAAGATCGACCGGAAGAAGAAGTAAGCGCGAGTTCAAGGAGAGTTCGATGAGCGAAGCTGTTTCGGCGAACGACGTGCAGGATCGCATGGCGCTCGGCCTGCGGGGCCAATGGTACGCGCTGATGCCGTCGCGCTGGGTGGCCGGCGACAAGCCGGTCCAGGTCACGCGGCTGGGCGAAAAGCTGGTCGTGTGGCGCGACTCGAAGGGTATCGCCCACGTGCAGCGCGATGTCTGCCCGCATCGGGGCGCGCCGCTCTCGCTCGGCCGCGTCATCGACGACCGCATCACCTGCCCGTATCACGGCATTCAGCTCGACGGCACCGGCACGATCAAATCGGTGCCGGCCTTCCCGGGCTGTTCGCTCGAAGGCAAGCACGCGCTGAAAACCCTGCCGTCGATGGAACTGCGCGACGCGATCTTCGCCTATTTCGACAGCGCCGAGCATCCCGAGCCGGTGCCGTTCGATCCGCCGTTCGAGTTCGCCTCGCCGCAGTGGAGCGGCATGCTGTGTTCGGGACACTGGAAATCGAGCCATCTGCTGGTGCACGACAATCTGGTCGATCCGATGCACGGCTCGTTCCTGCACGCCGAATCGTTCACGCTCGCGTACGGCGCCAAGCAGGACAAGATGGCGATCGAGAAGACCGACAAGGGCTTCATCGTCAAGCGCCTGGAGCAGCAGGGCGTCAATTTCGATTGGACGGAATATTGCGATACCGGCGCGCAATGGTATCGCTTGGATATTCCGTATCCGGCGGGCGCCGGCCCGGGCGGGCCGTTCCGCATCATCGGCTTCGTCACGCCGATCGATCGCCACAACACCCAGGTGTTCTTCTGGCGCATGCGCGAGGTCGACGGCTGGCAGCGCGATGCATGGCGCTTCATGTACCGCAACCGGCTCGAATACCGCCATTGGGTGGTGCTCGAGCAGGATCGCGTCGCCGTCGAAGGCATCGAGGACGACGTGACCGAAATGCTCTACCAGCACGACATCGGCGTCACGCACCTGCGCCGCCTGATGCAGCAGACCGCGCGCAAGCAGCTCGATGCCGCCGCGAAGGCAAAACCGGCCACGGCGCACGCGGCGGAGTAGAACATCGATGCCGCCGTTAATGCCTGGCCTCTTGCATGACAAAATCATTCTCGTCACCGGCGCCGGGCGCGGGCTGGGGCGGGCGTTCGCGCATGCCGCGGCGGATGCCGGGGCGGCCTCGGTTATTGTCGCGGAACTGAACGAAGGTTGGGGACGCGCCACGGTCTCGCAACTGCTGGACAAAGGCGCCGATGCCACGTTCCTGCCGCTCGACCTCGGCGAGCCGGCGAGCGTAACCGCGATGGCGGATGCGATCGGGCAGCGCTTCGGGCGCCTCGACGGGCTGGTCAACAACGGGGCGATCGCCACCGACATCGGCGGCAAGACGTTCGAGCAGATCGACATCGAAACCTGGGATCGCGTCATGCGCGTCAATGTGCGCGGCACCTGGCTCGCGATCAAAGCCTGCGCCCAGCTGCTGCGCGCCGGTGCGGCGCGCGAGAACAAGGGCGCACGCATCGTCAATCTGGCGTCGGACACCGCGCTGTGGGGCGCGCCGCGGCTTCTGCATTATGTCGGCTCGAAGGGTGCAATCATCGCCATGACGCGATCGCTCGCCCGCGAGCTGGGCCCGGATCAGATTGCGGTCAACTGCATCGCGCCGGGGCTCACATTGGTCGAAGCGACCGAGTACGTGCCGCAGGAACGGCACGATTTTTACGTCGATAACCGCGCCATGCCGCGCAAGCAGACGCCGGAGGACGTGACCGGCGCCTGCGTGTTTCTGCTGTCCGACGGCGCCGCCTTCGTGACCGGCCAGTTGCTGCCGGTCAACGGCGGTATCGTGTTCAATTAGGGGGCGAATCATGAGCCTACCTCCGTTACAGCGCTTGCTGCTCGACGGCCGCAGTCTGTCGTGGCGCGAATCCGGCGCCGGCACGCCCTTGGTCTTGATGCACGGCATCGGCTCGTCGTCGCAGAGTTGGGCCGACCAGTACGACGATTTCGCAAATCGGTATCGCGTGATCGGCTGGGACGCGCCGGGCTACGGAGCGTCGACCGAATTCGCGCAGGAATCGCCCGGCACGGACGATTATGCGAACGCCATGGCCCGGTTATTGGACGGGCTGCGGATCAAGACTTGTTTCCTGCTCGGCCATTCGTTGGGCGCCTTGATGGCGGCGCGATTCGCCGCGGCCAATCCCGAGCGCGTCGCCGCGCTGATGCTGACCAGCGCGGCCGCGGGTCACGCACGCCTGGCCGCCGAAGATCGCGCCAAGCGCCTGCAGGACCGGCTCGACGACATTTCGAAACTGGGCCCGAAGGGCATGGCGGAAAAAAGCGCGCCGCGCGTGGTCGCTCCCGGTACCGACGATGCCACACTGGCGCGCGTGCGCGCGAACATGTCGCTGGTGCGGCCGCGCGGCTACGCGCAGGCGGCGCGCATGCTCTCGGGCGGCGACATTTGGGCCGATCTGCCCAAGATCGCATGCCCGACGCTGGTCATGTGCGGCAGCGCGGACATGGTGACGCCGGAAGCGATCAACAGGGACATGGCGAGCAAGATTGCGGGCGCCGAATACGTTTCGCTGCCGGGCCTCGGCCATCTGACCTACATCGAATCGCGGGCCGAGTTCGGCGGACCCATTCTCGATTTCTTAGCGCGGCAGGAGCGGCGGGCGGCATGACGAAGAACATCAAGGTGTACGAGCGCGAAGGTTTGGGCGGCAAGGGCGCCATCGCCGAGGCGGTCGCCGACGAACGCTACCGCGTGCCGGCGCTGGCGCGCGGCCTGGCGCTGCTCGAAGCGTTCGGCGCCGACCGCAAGTCGCTGTCGCTGGTCGAACTCAGCCGCGCCATCGGCCTGTCGCGCTCGTCCGCATACCGGCTGGTGTTCACCTTGAGCGAACTCGGCTTTCTGGTGCGCGAGCCGGAGTCGAAGAACTATCGCCTCGGCGCGCGCGTGTTGAACCTCGGTTTCACCTATCTGGCGTCGCAGGAGCTGATCGAACTGGCGCGGCCGCATCTCGAAGCGTTGCGTGATACGACCAACTGTTCGGCGCATCTGGGCGTGCTCGACGGCACCGACATCGTCTATGTCGCGCGCGTGCCGGATCACAAGGCGCTGACCAGCCGCGTGCATGTCGGTACGCGACTGCCGGCGCATGCCACGTCGATGGGCCGCGCCATGCTGAGCCGTTACAGCGAAGCCGATGTGCGCGCCCGCTTCAAGGGCAAGCCATTGAAGTCGTTCACCTCGCAGACGGCGACGACGCTCGATGCCCTGGTCGCCCGGCTGGCCGAGGATCGCACGCATGACGTCATCATCAGCCGGGGCGCCTTCGAAAGCGGTATCGCCAGCGTGGCGGCACCGTTGCTCGATGCCGAAGGCCGTGCCGTGGCGGCGATCAATATTTCCACGCCGGCGTCGACGCTGCGCGGGCGCGAACTCGAAACCAGCTTCACCGATGCGGTACGCGCCGCCGCGCAGGCGATTTCGCAATGGCTCGGTCACAAAACCAAGCGCGCCGGCCTTTAGCAGGAGAACGACATGAACAACGCGCGCATAAGCCGCCTGCGCGGCATCGCCCTCTCGGCGCCCGAGGCGCTTCAGGCGGTCGAGTTCTACGCCGAGGCCTGGGGCCTGGAGAAAGTCGCCGAACAGAACGGCGCGGTTTTCCTGCGCGGCACCGGGCCGGAGCATCATATTCTGTCGCTGGAGAACGGTCCCACACGCGGCATCGTGTATCTGCATTTCGCCGTGCAGGACGAAGCCGCGCTCCACGCTTTGCACGCCAAGCTCAAGCATCAGAACGTGACCATCCTGCGCGAGATCGGCCCGTTCGCGGAACCGGGCGGCGGCATAGGCTTCGAAATCGTCGATCCGGATGCGCGCCGATTGCGCATTTCCTGTTCGGTCGATCTGTATCCGGATGCGCCCGATGCGGCTGACCGGCCGCGCAAGATCACGCATGTGGTCTTGAACACGCCGCAACTCGAAAAATCGCTGAAGTTCTATGAGGACGCGCTCGGCTTCCGGGTCAGCGACTGGTCGGAGAATCAGATGGTGTTCATCCGCTGCAATGCCGACCACCATTCGATCTCGTTCAACCGCGCGCCGCATGCCTCGCTCAACCATATCGCCTTCGAGATGCCGAGCGTCGATGCGGAAATGCGCGCTATCGGCCGGCTGAAACGATTCAATGTCCCGGTACGCTGGGGCATCGGGCGACATGGGCCGGGCAACAACGTGTTCGCCTATTTCACCGATCCGAACGATTTCGTCGTCGAGTACACGACCGAGGTACAGCAGGTCGACGAGGCGACGCATGAGCCGCAAGTCTGGAAGCGTGTGCCGGCGCTGATGGACCGCTGGGGCACCGCCGGTCCGCCGTCGCCGGAGATCCGCGCGGCGATGGCGGGAACCCCGGATCCCGGCGTGCGAGGCTAACGGCAGTTACATGGACCTTCGCCTCAAAGACAAGATCGCCGTCGTGACCGGTGGCTCGTCGGGCATCGGGCTCGCGACCGCGCGCATGCTGCTGGCCGAGGGCGCCCGGGTGGCGATCTGCGGGCGCGATCCGGCGCGGCTGGCGGCGGCGGCAAAGAGCCTCGGCGCGAGCGCAAATCTGCTGGCGATCGCCTGCGACGTGTTGGATGCCAAGCAGGTGGCGGACATGCGCGATCGCGTGGCGCGGCAGTTCAATGGTTGCGATATCCTGGTCAACAACGCCGGGCAGGGCAGAGTCAGCACATTTGCCACCACTACGGACGAACAATGGGACGAGGAACTGCGCCTGAAGTTCTTCAGCGTGATTTACCCGACCCGTGCGTTCCTGCCGCTGCTGGAGAAATCCGCGACGCCGTCGATTGTGGTCGTGAACTCCTTGCTGGCACGCCAGCCCGAGCCGCACATGGTGGCGACTGCCGCCGCGCGCGCCGGCATCCAGAATCTCATCCGCAGCATGGCGAACGAATTCGCGCCGAAGCAAATCCGCGTCAACGGCATCCTGCTGGGCGTAGTCGATTCCGGCCAGTGGTCAAAGCGCTACGAAACGCAGAAGCAGCCGGGTCAATCGAAGGAGGATTGGTTCAAGCAGGAAGCGGCCAAGCGGCACATCCCGCTCGGCCGATTCGGCCAGCCGGACGAGCCGGCCTCGGCCATCGTCTATCTGGCGTCGCCGCTGGCGTCCTACATCACCGGCGCATCCTTGGAAATTTCCGGCGGAGTGTCGCGCTATGCGTGAGTTGGTGACGGTCGGCGAACTGGTCGCGGCGTTCCTGGAAAGTTGCGGCGTCGGTTGCGCGTTCGGCGTGATCTCGATCCACAATATGCCGATTCTCGACGCCATCGCCCGGCGCAAGCGCACCCGCTTCGTGCCCGCGCGCGGCGAGGCCGGAGCGCTGTGCATGGCCGACGCGTACGCGCGCGTGAGCGGCAAGCTGGGCGTCGGGATCACTTCGACCGGCGTCGCCGCCGGCAACGCCGCGGGTTCGATGGTCGAGGCGCAGACCGCGGGCACGCCGCTCCTGCACATCACCGGCCAGATCGAACTTGCCTATCTCGATCGCAACCGCTCGTACATCCACGAGGCGCGCAACCAGCCGGACATGCTGCGCGCGGTTTCCAAGGCCTTCTTCCGCGTCTGGACGCCCGAATCGGCGCTCGGCGTGCTGCGCGAGGCGGTGCGCGCCGCGCTGACGCCGCCGACCGGCCCGGTCAGCGTCGAAATTCCGATCGACGTGCAGCAGGCGCAGATCGTCCTGCCGGCGGATTTGAAGCCCTTGCTCGTGACGCCGCCCTATGCGTCGGACGAGGCGATCGATCGGCTGGCCGACCGCGTGGCGGCCGCTAAGCGCCCGATCTTGTGGCTCGGCGGCGGCGCGCGCGGTGCCGCGGCGCCGGCGACCAGGCTGGCCGATCTCGGTTTTGCCGTCGTGACCAGCGTCAACGGCCGAGGCACGGTGCCCGAAGAGCATCCGATGACGCTGGGCGCCTTCAACCTGTCGCCCGCAGTGGAAGAGCTCTATGCCACCGGCGATCTCATGCTGGTCGTCGGCTCGCGGCTGCGCGGCAACGAGACGCTCAAATACACCTTGAAGCTGCCGTCGCCGATCCTGCAGATCGACGCCGATCCGGCAATGGACGGGCGCGCCTATCGCAATGAATTGTTCGTCTGCGGCGACGCGCGCGACACTTTGGAAAGGCTGGCCGCGCGCATCGGCAACCGGATGTCGATCGATCCCGCGTTGGCGGGCGATCTCGGCGCCGCGCGCGCCAAGGCCCATGCCGCGATGTACGCAACGCTCGGGCCATACGCGCGCCTGGTCGACGATCTGATGTCGGTGATCCCGAAGGGCGCGCCCTGGGTCCGCGACGTCACCGTGTCGAACAGCACATGGGGCAACCGGATGGTATGGCTGTCCGATCCGCGTCAGGGCGTGCACGCGCTGGGCGGCGGCATCGGCGAGGGCTTGCCGATGGCGATCGGCGCCGCGATGGCCACCGAGGGTCGCAAGACCGTGGCGCTGGTCGGCGACGGCGGCCTGATGATGAACATCGGCGAGCTGGCCACGGCGGTGCAGGAAAAAGCCGAAATCGTCATGATCCTGATGAACGATCTCGGTTACGGCGTCATCCGCAACATCCAGGATGCCTACTATGGCGGGCGCAAAGTCTATGCCGATCTGACCACGCCGGATTTCGGCTTGCTCGCCAAGTCGATCGGCGTGGCGCATACGCGTGTCGAACATCTCGACCAGTTCACCACGGCGCTGTGCGCGGCGCTGGTGACACCCGGCCCGAGCATCGTCGAAATCGACATGACCAAGATCGGCCCGTTCGCCAAGCCGTTCGCCGGTCCGCCGGTGCGCGCGCCGGCCGAGCCGAAGCAATGAACGCGCTGCTGATCGGTTACGGCGCCATCGGCCGGCATATCGTGAAGTCGCTGCGGCCGGGCGAAGCTGCGCAGGTAGGTACGATATTGGTACGCCCGCAGCGGGTCGCCGAAACGCAAGCCGCGGTCGGCGCCGCGATTGCCGTCGTCAGCACGCTCGGCGATGCGCTCGCACAAAAGCCGGACGTCGCGGTCGAATGCGCCGGGCATCAGGCGGTTTCGCAGTTCGGCCCCGAAGTGTTGGCGCGCGGCATCGATCTCATGGTGATTTCCATCGGCGCGTTGGCCGATCGCGCCCTGTTCGAAAAGCTCAAGGCGGCCGCCGAACGCGGCAAGGCAAAATTGTTGCTGCCCGCCGGCGCCATCGCCGGCGTAGACGGGCTGGCGGCGGCGCGTCAGGGCGGGCTGGACCGCGTGCGCTATACGTCGCGCAAGCCGCCGAAAGCCTGGAAGGGCACGCCGGGCGAGAAAGTCGCCGATCTCGACGCGCTGACAGTAGCGACGGTTTTGTTTCAAGGCCGCGCCGACGATGCGGCGCGCCTCTATCCGCAGAACGCCAATGTCGCGGCCACCGTGGCGCTGTCGGGCGCGGGCTTCGATAAAACCGAAGTCGCGCTGATCGCCGATCCGGCGGCCGGTGGCAACGTGCACCAGATCGAGGCCGAGGGTGCGTTCGGGCGCTTCAGCATCGAGTTGCGCGGCAAGCCGCTGCCCGACAATCCGAAGACCTCGAGCCTGACGGCGTTCAGCCTGTTGCGGGCGATCCGCAACCGTGCCGAGGCGGTGGAGATATGACTCTTTCAATTCTACTCCGTTCCTCATTCCTCCCTCCCCCCTTGCGGGGGAGGGCCGGGGCGGGGGGCGATCGTCGAACACGCTCGCTGCGCCGACCCCCCTCCCAACCCTCCCCCGCAAGGGGGGAGGGCTTCCGTTGTGCGGTGGAGATACCTGCACCATGACTCTCCCCATCCTGATCGGCGGCAAATGGCGTGCGGGCACCGGCAAGGTGATCGCCTCGCGCTATCCGGCGGACGATTCGGTTACCGCGGAAGTCGCGGCGGCGTCGCCCGCCGATGTCGATGCGGCGGTCGAAGCCGGGGCAAAGGCGGCGCGCGATCCGGCGTGGCGCGATCTGTTGCCGCACCAGCGCGCGTCGTTTTTGTACAAGATTTCCGATCTGATCGCATCGCGCGCCGAGGCCTTGGCGCAGCTGCAGATGCGCGACAACGGCAAGCCGATCAGCGAAACCCGCGCGCTGGTCGCCAGCGCCGCCGGTACGTTCAGGTATTTTGGCGCCGTGGCGGAAACCACCGAAACGGAAATCACGCCGTCGCGCGGGCCGTATCTGAGCATGAGCACCTACGAACCGCGCGGCGTGATAGCCGCGATCACGCCGTGGAATTCGCCGATCGCCAGCGATGCGCAGAAACTGGCGCCGGCGCTCGCGGCCGGCAACGCGGTGATCCTCAAGCCCGCGGAAGTGACGCCGCTGGTGGCACTGGAACTAGGCCGCATCTGCCTCGAGGCCGGCGTGCCGGAAGGGCTGGTCAGCGTGCTGCCGGGGCCGGGGTCGACGGTCGGCAACGCGATCGTCAGGCACCCGCTGGTGCGCATGGTCTCGTTCACCGGCGGCACGACGACCGGCAAGGCGATCGCGCACGCCGCGGCCGACAAGATGATGCCGGTGCAGCTCGAGCTTGGCGGCAAGTCGCCGACTATCGTGTTCGACGATGCGGACCTGGATCATGCCGTCAACGGGGTGATCTTCGGCATCTTTTCCTCGGCCGGGCAGTCGTGCATCGCCGGCTCGCGCCTGTTCGTCGATGCGAAAATCTACGACACGTTTCTCGACCGGCTGATCGCCAAGACGAAAACCCTGCGCATCGGCGATCCGCCCGATCCGAATACGCAGATCGGCCCGCAGATCAGCTTCGCGCACCGCAAGGTGATCGAGGATTACGTGGCGCTAGGCCGGCAGGAGGGCGGCGCCGTCGTGTGCGGCGGCGTGCGGCCGACCGGGTCGATCTACGACAAGGGCAGTTTCTATCTGCCGACCATCCTGGCCGGGCTCGGCAACAATGCCCGTATCTGCCAGGAGGAAATTTTCGGCCCGGTGCTGTGCGCGCTGAAGTTCAAGGACGAAGCCGACCTGGTCGCGCAGGCCAACGATTCCGTGTACGGACTGGCTTGCGGAATCTGGACGCGCGATTACAAGCGCGCCTGGCGGATCGGCCGCGCCATCGAGGCCGGCACGATCTGGATCAACACCTATAAACTGTTCAGCATCGCCACGCCGTTCGCCGCGTTCAAGGACAGCGGCATCGGCGTGGAAAAAGCCCGGCGCGGAATCTTCAATTACATGCAGCAAAAGAGCTTCTACTGGGGCCTCAACGAGCGCCCGATGCCATGGGCGGATTGATTTTTTCAATATAAAATCAAATACTTAAACCTATGATTGCAGCGCATGGGGGCCGTATCGCCTTTATATAGTAAGCAAGCTTATATTATGTTTAGCTTCCAGCATTGAAATCCGCCGCTGCCATAGCCCATGACCGCCGATCCGCCCGACCGCAACCTGGGATTCCTGCTGCACGACGCCGCGCGCCTGATGCGCAAGCGCTTCGAGCAGAAGGCGCGCCATCTCGGCCTCACGCGGTCGCAGTGGCAGGTGCTGGCCAATCTGTTGCGCAACGAAGGCATCCAGCAGGGCGCACTGGCCGAACTGCTGGAAATCGAACCGATCACGCTGGTCCGCTTGGTCGATCGGCTCGAAGCCGCCGGCTTCGTCGAGCGCCGCGCGCATCCGACGGATCGCCGCGTGCGCCTGCTGTATCTGACCAAAAAAGTCCATCCGATGCTGCAGGAAATGCGCACGCTCGCGGCCGCCACGCGGGAAGAGGCGATGGTCGGCATTCCGGCGGCCGATCGCGACCGGTTGATGGACATGTTGGTGACGATGCGCGGCAATCTCACGCGCGTCAGCGATTCGAACATGCTGCCCGAACTGCCCGCGGTGAAGGTGCGGCATGGTTGACGGCGACAGCAGATTGGCGCCCAAACCGGGCAGCATGGCCGAACGGCTGACCGAAGTCCTCACCGCGGGCGCCGAGAATTCGCCGGAAGGCAAACGGCGGCGTCTGCGCAAGCGCCTGTTATGGGCCGGGCCAATCGCGTTGCTTGCGCTCGCGCTGATCTCCTATCTGACCGGCGGCCGCTACATCTCGACCGACAACGCCTACGTGCAGGCCGACAAAACGCTCATCAGCACCGATGTCGCGGGCACCGTTGCGTCGATCGCGGTGCGCAACAACGACCGCGTCGAAGCCGGGCAATTGCTGTTCAAGCTCGACGACGAGACCTATCGCATCGCCGTGCGCGGCGCGGAAGCGCAATTGGCCATGGTGCGCAACGATATCGTCGCGCTGAAGGCGACCTATCAACAAAAACTCGCCGAAATCAGGCAATCCGAGGCCGATATCGTATTCTACGAGCGCGACGCCAGTCGTCAGGCCGATCTGTACAAGGGCAAAGCCACGTCGCTCGCCGACTGGGACGAAGCGCGCCATAAACTCGATCAGGCGCGCGCCAATCGGATCTCGTTGCAGCAACAGGCGGATTCCGTGCTCGCACAGCTCGGCGGCACGGCCGATCCGCAAGTCGAAACCCATGCGCGCTATCTGCAAGCCAAGGCGCAGGTCGACAAGGCCGAGCGCGATTTGCGCCGGACATCGATCTCGGCGCCCGCGACGGGCATCGTGACCAACGTCGACAAGTTGCAGGTCGGCCAGTATCTGAGCTCCGCTCAGGCCGCGTTCAGCCTGATTTCGACCGAGCAGGTTTGGGTCGACGCCAATCTCAAGGAAACCGAACTTACCCATGTGCGCGCCGGCAACCCGGCAACCATCACGGTGGATACCTATCCGGGCCGCACCTGGAAGGCGGTGGTCGCCAGCATCAGCCCGGCGACCGGCGCCGAATTCTCGCTGCTGCCGCCGCAGAACGCCTCGGGCAATTGGGTCAAGGTGGTCCAGCGCGTGCCGGTGCGGCTGCGCGTCGAAGTGCCCAAGGACGCGCCGCCGTTGCGCGCCGGCATGAGCGTCACGGCCGAGATCGACACCGGCCATCGACGTTCGCTCGGCACCCTATTCGAATCCATCGGCCACTGGTTCTGACGTGTCGGAAACGCGCCATCGCGGGGCGATTACCGTTTGCGTGATGCTCGCCACCATCATGCAGGCGCTCGACATGACGATCGCGAACGTGGCGCTGCCGTTCATGCAGGGTTCGCTCAATGCCGGACTCGATCAGATCAATTGGGTGCTGACGTCCTATATCGTCGCGACCGCGATCATGATGCCGCTGACCGGCTGGATGGTCGCGCGCTTCGGCCGGAAACAGGTGTTCCTGTTCACCGTGGCCGGCTTCACCGTCTCCTCCATGTTGTGCGGCATGGCGGGCTCGCTCGAGCAGATGGTGGTGTTCCGCCTCCTGCAGGGCGTGTTCGGCGCGCCCCTGGTGCCGCTCTCCCAGACCGTGCTGCTGGATTCCTATCCGCGCGAAAAGCACGGCCAGGCCACGGCCCTCTGGGGTGTGGGCATCATGGTCGGACCGATCATGGGGCCGACCCTCGGCGGCTGGTTGACCGAATATTACAATTGGCGCTGGGTATTCTACATCAACCTGCCGATCGGCCTGCTGACCCTCGCCGGGCTCGGCCTGTATCTCACCGAATCGCCGCGCGATAAGAAACTCAGTTTCGACTGGTTCGGGTTTCTGACTCTCAGTTTGGCCATCGGTGCGCTGCAGATGATGCTCGATCGCGGCGAACAACTCGATTGGTTCGCGTCGACCGAGATCGTCGTTTACGCGGCGCTCTGCGCGCTCGGCATGTATTTGTTCCTGGTGCATACGTTCACGGTCGACAAACCGTTTCTCGACCGCGAAATGTTCATCGACCGCAACTTCTCGATGGGGCTTATCTTCATATTTCTCGTCGGCGTGCTGTTGCTGGCGACCATGGCGCTGCTGACGCCGTTCCTGCAAAATCTGCTCGGTTATCCCGTGCTGACGGCCGGTTTGCTCATGGGCCCGCGCGGCATCGGCACCATGATCGGCATGTTCATGGTCGGGCGAATGATCAATCTGATGGATCCGCGCCTGTTGGTCGTAATCGGCTTGGCGTTGACCGCCTGGTCGCTGCACGTGATGTCCGAGTTCTCGCTCGATGTGACCCAGTGGCAGATCATTTGGAGCGGTTTGGTGCAAGGGCTCGGCCTGGGACTCCTGTTCGTCCCGCTGTCGATCATCACGTTCGCGACCCTGGAGCCGCGTTTCCGCACCCAAGGCTCGGCGCTGTTCAGCCTCACGCGCAGCATCGGCTCGAGCCTCGGCATCTCGTTGGTGATCTTCATGTTAGGCCGCAACACGCAGATCATGCACGCGACCATCGCCGAGCACATCACGCCGTTCAATCCGATCCTGCAGTTTCCCAACGTGGCGGCGGTCTGGAACATGGCGACCGAGGCCGGCCGCATGGCGCTGAACCACGAAATCACGCGCCAGGCGACCATGATCGGCTTCATCAATGATTTCCGCCTGATGATGTACGTGTCGATCGCGGCCATGCCGCTGGTGCTGATCCTGCGCAAGCCGCGCCACGCCGAGCCGGACGATCTGGCGACCACCGCGGCGCTCGAATAGCGGGCGCACGCGGCGAGGTGACAGCGGCCCGATTTGCCGCTATCCAATCGGACGGGGATCAGCCATGACGCAAAATCCAACGCCGGCCCTGTCCGCCGCCGCACTCGTCGCCCGCGCCCGCGAACTGGCCGCCGAGCTGGCCCCGCGCGCGGCCGAGATCGATGCCGCCCGGCGTGTGCCGGCCGAGGTCATCGAGCGGTTGCGCGCGGCCGAACTGTTTGCCGCCTTGCAGCCGCGTGCCTATGGCGGCGCCGAAATCCCGCTGGCGGATTACATGACCATGGTCATGCACTTGGCCGAAACCGGCGGGTCGCTCGGCTGGGTGTTCAGCGTATTGGCGCTGCATCAATGGAATGTCGCGCTGTTCGCGCGCGAGGCGCAGGACGAGGTCTGGCGCGATCCGCACGCGCTGGTGGCGTCCAGCTACGCGCCCGCCGGCCCGATCGAACGCGACGGTAACGGCTGGGCGATCCGCGGTCGCTGGTCGTTCGCCAGCGGCTGTGACAATGCGACCTGGAGCATACTCGGCGGCCTGCTGCCGGGCGAGGGCGGGACGCCGCAGCGCCATTCGCTGTTCCTGGTGCCGAAGCGCGACTACCGCATCGACGACAATTGGCACGTGCTCGGCCTGCGCGGCACCGGCAGCAAGGATATCGTCATCGAGCGCGCGGTGGTTCCGGCGCACCGCGTGCTGACCATCGCCGACGTCGCCGCCGGCATGGCGCCGGGCACCGCGTTGCACGGCAACACGCTCTACAAGCTGCCGTTCTGGAGCGTGGTGCCGTATTCGCTCGCATCGCCCGGGATCGGCATCGCGCGCGGCTGCCTGAAAGCCTTCGTCGGCGACATGCGCACGCGCGCCAAGCGCGGCACCGGCACCAAGGTGGCGCAGTTCCCGACCCTGCATTTGCGCGTGGCGGAAGCCACCGCCGCGGTCGATGCGGCGCAAACCGTGTTGTTGACCGACGCCGTGCTGCTGCAGAAGGCCGCTGCCAACAACGCGGTCGATGTATCGCTGCGCCTGCGCATCCGGCGCAACCACGCCTACGCGCTGAAGCTGGCCCGCCAGGGCATCGAGCAACTGGCCGATGCGGCCGGCGCGGCGATCCTGCGCGATGACCATCCGATGCAGCGCCCGTTCCGCGACTTGCGCGCGGTTTCCGCGCATATCTCGATGAACTGGGACGCCGCCGGCACCGCCTTCGGCGCCGCTTCGCTCGGACTCAATCCCGAGGGCGCGACCTACTGATCATTCCGCCGCCGGTTGCGCCTGCGCCGCCGCCTGTCTGCGCAGCCGCGCCTCGCGCTGGCCGATATAGAGCGCGCTGCCGGCGATCACCAAGGCGCCCACCACGGTCCATTCGTCCGGGATCTCCAGGAACACGATGTAGCCGAGCACGGCGGCGAAAATTAGCTGCGTGTAGCTGAACGGCGCCAGGGAGGCGGTGTCGCCGCGGCTCCAGCCCTTGATCGCGGCCCATTGCGCGAAGGTGCCGACGATCGCGGCCAGCAGCGTGAGCCCGATCATCGCCCACGACATCGGCTGCCAGACATAGATCGCCATCGGCGCCGTGGCGATCGAGCCGCACACGCCGAAATAGAACATGATGGTGATCGATTTTTCGGTCGTACTGAGCTTTTTCAGCAGGGTTACGATGAAGCCGGCCAGGAAGGCGGCGGCGAGCGCCACGAGGGTCGCGAATTCGACGGTCGCGAAGCCGGGCCGAATCATGATGAGCACGCCCAGAAAGCCGAGCCCGGTCGCCGTCCAGCGCCGCCAGCCGACCACTTCGCCCAGCAGGATGGCGGCGGTGACCACCGTGAACATGGCCTTGGAGAAATTGATCGCGGTCACGTCGGCGAGCGGCAGCTTGGTGATGGCGTAATAGGTGCACGCCATGGCGGTGACGCCGAGCAGGCCGCGCATGATGTGCATGCCGGGGCGGCTGGTTCTAATGCCGCCGGCGCGGATCGCCAGCGGCAGGACGAACAGGCCGGTCAGGACGCAGCGCAGGAACACGATCTGGAACGAGTCGAGATCCCGTCCGAGCAGCTTCACGCACACGGCTTGCGCCGCGAACGCCAGACAGGACGCGACGATCCACATCGCGCCGGCGGCATTGGCGCTGTTATGCGCATGAGCTTGTGGCAGACTATTCATGCGTGGAGTGCGGTGCAGGCCCTGGCGATGCGGTCTTTCGCAACGACGAAAGTTTCACTATCTTCTCGGGCACGCTGGGCCGGCGCAAGCGTATGAATAGACACGGCCTCCATGCTTAACCGGCGGCAATGACCTCGCTTACCCGCGAATCGATTCGAGACGGCGTTATCCAGCGAACCCTGGAAGAGAGCGGGGTGACGCTGTTGACCGAGTCGGAACTTGCCGCGGTGCGCGGGCGGGTGTTCGCGCAGCATCCGGCCGGCACCGACATGTGGGTGTTCGGCTACGGCTCGCTGATCTGGAACCCGGCGTTCCACTACGTCGAACGGCGCATGGGCGTGATCCGCGGCTATCACCGGCGGTTCTGCCTGTGGACCCATCTGGGCCGCGGCTCGCCCGAGAATCCGGGCCTGACCCTGGGCCTGGAGACCGGCGGCGTGTGCCGGGGCGTGGCCTACCGCATCGCCGCCGAATGCGTGCACGAGGAAATCACCATCCTGTTCCGGCGCGAAATGCTGACCGGCGCCTATGTACCCACCTGGGTCGATGTGGCGACCGTCGAAGGCAAAGTGCGGGGGCTGACGTTCGTGATCAATAAGCGTTTCGAACGCTATGCCGGCCGGCTCACCGAGGCGCAGATCGTGCAATCGATCGCCACCGCGACCGGCCGTTTCGGCCCCTGTTCGGATTACCTGTTCAATACCGTCCAGCACCTGGAAGAACTGGGTATCGTCGACCGCAATATGGAGCGCCTCAAGCGCAAGGTCGAAGAGCGCTGCCGCGAGATCTCCGGCCACGCGCCGTAATGTTTCTCGGTTGCTTGCCGAAGCTCCGCTAGCAGCCGCACGACGCCAGGCATCGCGATCGCTGCCCTGCGCAGGCGCCCGGCCGGCCACCGCTGCCGATGCAGGCCGCGTAGCCGCGCGCGCAACTCTGCCGGCACGCGTTGTTGCAGGCGGCAAGTTGCACCGGCGGCGCCGTGAACCGGTCCAGCACGCGCTGGGTGCGATCCGCCTCGGCATGCTTGGCCAAGGACACCGATGCCACGTCGCCGATGCAAGCCTGACCGAGCGGCTGGAACGGCATGCCAGCCGGCACCGTCGTCGCCGGGCCGATGACCGCGATCAAGAGGCAGATCAGCATTCCGGCAAGTCGGCGGCGCATTGGTCGGCGCTCGTTCGTTGTTGCGGCGAATAATACACCAGAGCGCGCCTGAATGGGCGGTGAATTCGGTTAAGCCGTTGAAACGGGGCGATTTCTCGATTTGCCGCGGGATTTTACTATCATTTGATAACGATAGACCGCGCCCACGCGGCTTGTTAGGTTGGTCGAAAGCGCCCGATCAATGGCGCGTACGAGGGAGAGGAAGATGCAGTCAGCGCGAAACATCCTGCTCGTCGGCAGCGTGCCGTTCGCCACGGCGGAGGCGGTGTTCGAGAATTGCGCCCATCTGCTGGGCGACAAGGTGCGCCGGCTGCCCGACGGCGAAACCGGCGCGCGGACCAATTGGATCATGTGGCAACGCCGCCTGGTCGCCGACAATCCGGGGCTCGAGCCGCTGGCCAGCGATCCCGGCTTTCCGGCCCCGCGCTTCCGGGTGAAACCCGGCGTGAACAAGGTGGAATTCGCCAATCTCGGCTACGCCGATGCGGCGCTGCAGTCCTATGCCGCGTTTCGCACGCTCAAGCGGCGCGGCAAGATCGGCCTCAAGCATAAATTCATGGTCGCCCTGCCGACGCCGCTGGCGGTGGTGGCCGCCTATATCGAACCGGACTCGCAAGCCTTGGTCGAGCCCGCCTACCAGGCACGGCTGCTGACCGAGCTGGGCATGATCCTCAATGCCGTGCCGCACGACGAACTGGCCGTCCAGTGGGACATCGCCATCGAGTTCGCGATCCTCGAAGGCCTGCGCTTCGTGCACTTCAAGAACGCCAAGGAGGGCATCCTGGACCGGCTGGTGGCGTTGAGCGAAGCCGTGCCGTCGGGCGTCGAGCTGGGGTTGCATCTATGCTACGGCGATTCCGGACATAAGCACTTCAAGGAGCCGGACGACACCAAGCTCATGGTTGAGATCTCCAACGTGCTGGCGCAGCGGATCAAGCGCCGCATCGATTGGCTGCATATGCCGGTGCCGCGCAACCGTGCCGACGATGCGTTCTTCGCGCCGCTGAAGGACCTCAAGCTGCAGCCGACCACGGAATTGTTCCTCGGCCTGGTGCACATGACCGATGGCTTGGAAGGCACCAAGAAGCGCATGGCGACCGCGTCGAAATATTGCGCCAGCTATGGCGTTGCCACCGAGTGCGGCCTGGGCCGGCGCAAGCCGGAAACCCTGCCCGAGCTGTTCAAGATTCATCTCGACGCGGCGTCGGCGTAGCGGCCGGCGGGCCGATCAGGTTTTCCGACAGAGCACCACATCGGTCAGTTCGCCCAGGATTCCGTGGGTCCGATCGGCGAAGCGGTACACGCGTACGTCGAACGGCGCCCACTCGGCGATCTGCCGGTGGACATTGTAGCCGTAATCCATCGTCACCAGCGTGCCGCGCGGATCGACCGGACTGCCGTGATACAGTTCCGGCTTGATCGGTATTGCGGCGCCGTCGGCGTCGATCCCGATGCGCGCATCGACCGCGCGTTCCTGCGACGGGCCGATCGGAAACGTGGCGAGGAACGCGCCGCCCGGGCGCAGCGTGCGGTGGATTTCCGCAATCGCCAGCGCCGGCCGCGCGACATGCTCGAGGACGTCGAGCGCGATCACGAGATCGAAACTGGCGTCGGCGAAACTCTGGCGTTCCAGGTTCTCGTTGCGCGCGGCGCCGACCGGCTCGCCGGGCGGGCGGTCCGGGTAAAACTGGGTTTCGACGTAGCGTCTGCAGTCGCACCGCAGGATGTGGGAAATGCCGCGCTCGACCGGCGCGGCTTCGTGAATGCGCCGGCGCCGCCATTTCGGCTCCGTTTCGCGCAGCACCAGCGCCAGGGCGCGCTCGCGCGGCAGCGAGCCGTTCGGGCATGAGGTACAAAACAGCGAATCGCGCAGGTAGGGCGTCCCGGCGCGAAACGTCGCCGGACACTCGCAGATCGGGCAAAACCCGCGATATTCCAACTTGAACGGCGCGTCTGGTGTCACCAAAGCCCCGGTGCGTTGCAAACGACCGCAGCATCATAGGGCAAATCGCCGCCGAATGCGGCTATGGGGACGGGCGACGGCGTGGACTTTGCAGTGTTCGGCGGGAAGGTGGAATTCCCTCCCCCGCAAGGGGGAGGGAAAAGTGGCGGATGGTGTTTCGGCGCGCCTTACTTCGCCAGATAGTTCCGATGCACCCATTCGCCGCTCGGGCGTTGCGCCTCGAACAGATACGCTTTCTCGGCGTCGCGCTGATCGAGCTTGCCGTACTTGTTGAGCGTGCGCACCTTGCGCGTGCCGTTGGCGGCGGCATCCAGGAACGCGAGCACGGCGGCCGAGGCAGGTGCCGCTTGCGCGGGCTTGTCCTTCCGCTTGTCGCCGACCGCTTCGACCGCGGCGGCGTTCAGCAGTTTGCCCCACATCTTGCGGAACAGGGCGTTCGACACATACACGTCGGCGCTGTTGATCTCGCCGTTGATCGCGAAGGCGAAGCCGATCACGTCGGAATCCCTCTCGGCGACCGGTTGCAGCGTCTTGACCGCGGCGGCGATCGCCTGCTGCACTTTCTCGTTCTCGAGCGTGAGCTGCAGGCTGGACTTCGATTTCGCGTCCTGCACCGGCGCGCCGACATTGTCGGCCAGCTTGGACTGCGATTGCGCGACGCTGCGCCAAACCTCGTTCTGGCGCTGGCTGGTTGCGGGCTCGGCGATCTGGCCGGGCTTGCCCGGGGCCTTCATCGCCAGCTTGGCGTGCTTCGACGGCAGCGCCGATTTGGCGCTGTTGAACTTGCTGACGTCTTCCTTGCCGCGCTGCTGCCAGCGGCCTTGTTCGACGCAGAACGAGCCGATCGGCACCGGGCCGGATTTCGGCGGCAGCACCAGGCTCACGGTCAGCACGCGGTCTTGCTTGCCGCCTTTCACGATGTCGCCCGACTGGATGTAGATCTCCTCGTCGCTGACGTTCTCGACGATCAGCTCGTTGACGTCGCTGGTTTCCTTGACGCGGATCTTGCCGGCATCCAGCGCCTCTTGAAGCGGAGTCGGCGTGCGCGTGCCGGCGGCGGATTTGCCGTGAATCAGATAAACCGCGAGATTGTCGTGCACATAGGGGCCGGACACGCGGTAATCGCCCGGGGCGGCGGCGAACGACGCCACCGGCGCGGCCGACGCCAGCAGGGCCGCGGCGACGATGGTCATGAACGTCCGTCGCGGCAGAATGGATCGAAGCATGGAAACCTCCCTCTCGGATTTGCGAACCGGGGGAAGCTGCGCCGGTATTGCGGCCCGCTCTCGACCGGCGAGCGGCGAAATTGCGGAAACATTGCGGCAACGGGTAAATATGGCAGCGGGAGGCGGAATTTGCGCGGATGGCGGAACCGGGGCGGACTCGCCGTTCGACAAGCTCGGGGTGAGGGCTATTATTCTTTGCGGTTTACGACAAGTGCCTCATGCCGAGCCGGTCGAAGCATGAGGTCCGCAACCCTCAATCCACCTGCAGCACCTGCCATTTCAGGTACGCGCTCTCGGGCAGATGCGGATGCACCGGATGATCCGGGCCGGCGCCGCCGGCATGGATGATTCGCGCGGCGCGGTGCGCCTGCGAAAGTCCCGCCGCGACTTCCTCGGCGAACAATTCGAGGCTCATATGGTGCGAGCAGGACGCGACGAACAGGAACCCGCCGGCCTTGATCACGGGTGCCGCGAGGCGCACCAGCTTGCGGTAGCCGCGTGCCCCCGCGCTCAGCTCGCGCTTGGATTTGACGAAGCTCGGCGGGTCGCAAATCACGATGTCGTAGCGCGCGCCGCTGTCGCGGATCTTGTGCAGCGCCTCGAACGCTTCGCCCGCTTCGAACGAGCAGATCTTGCCCAGCCCGTTGTCGGCGGCGGCGCGCTGCGCCTGGGCGATCGCGGGTTTGGACGCATCGATTCCGTGCACCGCCTTGGCGCCCGCCTTGGCCGCGGTCACGCTGAACGCGCCGGTATGGCAATACATATCGAGCACGCGCTGGTCTTTCGCCATCGACGCGATCAGCGCGCGCGCCGGCTGCAGATCGAAGAACCAGCCGGTCTTCTGCCCCTCGAGCGGATCGATCGGGAACCGGCAGCCGCCTTCCTCGACGAACACGCCGCCCGCAAGATCGCCCGCGGCCACGCGGACTTCCTCGGGCACCTGTTCGAGTTTCCGCACCGAGGCGTCGTTGCGCAGCACCACCGCGCGCGGCTTGAAGCTCGTTTCGAGCGCCGCCAGCAGCGCTTGCGTCAGCGTATCGGCGCCGGCCGTATTCGACTGCACGACGAACACGTCGCCGTAGCGGTCGATGGCGAACCCGGGCAAGCCGTCGCCCTCGGCGTGGATCAGCCGGTAGAACGGCCCGGCGAAGAACCGCGCGCGCAGTTCGGCCGCGTATTTAAGTTTTCGCGCGAACCAGTATTCGTCGAGCACGGCGTCGGGGTTGCGGTCGAACAGCCGGACCGCGATCAGCGAATGCAGGTTGAACGTGCCGATGCCGATCGGCCGGCCGTCGCTGGCCGCGACCGAGACCACGGAACCCTTCGGGATCAGCTTGGCATCCCCGGTCAGGCGCAGCTCGTTGGCGTAAACCCAGGGCCGGCCGTTGCGGACATGCTTGTCCTGGTGGGGCAGCAGGTGGAGCAGGGGATAATTGGACATGGGCGGGGTTATACAGGAAAACCGCGCGAAGCAAGGACGGTTCTCGCGTCTTGAATGTGATCCATCCTTCGATACGCGCTTCGCGCTACTCAGGATGAGGTGGAGTTTTCGACGTCCAACAACTGCCTCATCCTGAGTAGCGCGTTCTTGCGCGCGTATCGTCCTTCGACAAGCTCAGGATGAGGGGATGGGCCGCCGGCACGATCCTGCGGGCTTCGGCACAAATCTCCACCGCGAAGAATTCTACTCCGCCGCGCGCGCCTTCGGCTTCGCCATCTCCGCGCGCGCCGCCTTGGTTCCCGCCGCATCCACCTTGAACGTCCGCGGATCGACCACGACGCCGAACTTTTCGCGCACCTGGTCCGCCGTGTAGTAGCCGCGCGAAATATCCTTGGCGACCGACTCGGTGTCGCGTTCCAATGGATTCCCGAAGCCGCCGCCGCCGGGGGTGGCGACTTCGATGCGGTCGCCGGGGCCGACGTTGATGTCCTGGTCCTTGGACAAGTGGGGCGGGATGTAGCGTTCGTTGCCGCGCTGCACGGCGACCCTGTTGACGCCGCCGTCGCCGCCGCCGAGCGCGCCCTGCGGGCCGACGCGGCCGTGGTCCATCACGAACGAGGCGCGCGCGGTGCCGCGCCGCAAGGTCACGCTGTATTTGACGCCGAAGCCGCCGCGCGTCTTGCCCGCACCGCCCGAGCCTTCGTGGATCGCATACTCGTCGATCAGGATCGGATAGCGCTGTTCGACGATTTCGATCGGCGTGGTCTTGGAAATGCCGATCGTCGAGCAGCCGTTGGTGATGCCGTCGCCCTCGCGATAGCCGCCGTAGCCGCCGCCGGAAATCAGGTACAGCACGTAGGAGCGGTTGTTCTGCGGATCGTGGCCGCCGAGCGCGAAATTGCCCGAGCTGCCGGCGGGCGCGGCAAACAGCAGATCCGGAATCGCCTTGACCATGGCCGAGAACACCGCTTCGGCGATGCGCTGGCTGACCTCGGCGGCGCAGCCGGAGACCGGCCGCGGATACTTGGCATATAAAAAAGTCCCGTGCGGCTCGATGATGTTGAGCGGTGCGAACGTGCCGGCGTTGATCGGCACGTCCGGAAAGATGTGCTTCATCGCCAGGTAGATCGACGATTTGGTGGTGGCGATGACCGAATTCATCGGTCCCTGGCACGGCGGCGACGAGCCGGTCATGTCGAAGGTGAGACCGTCGCCCTTCTTGGTGATCTTCATGGCAATCTTGAGCGGCGCGTCGACCACGCCGTCGGAATCGACGAACGACTCGCCGACATAGACCCCATCGGGAATCAGCGAGATTTTCGCGCGCATGCGCTGTTCGGCGCGCGCCTTCAACTGCACGATGCCGTCGGTCACCACCGCGGCGCCGTAGCGGTCCATCAGCGCGGTCAGCCGTTTTTCGCCGACCGAGAGTGCGGCGGCCTGCGCCTTGATGTCGCCGATGCGCTGGTCGGCGATGCGGATGTTGGAGAGGATGATGCCGAGGATTTCCTCGTCCAACACGCCCCGCTTGAACAGCTTCACCGGCGGCAGTCGCAAACCTTCCTGTTCGACCTCGGTGGCGTTGGCGGAAAACCCGCCGGGCACCATGCCGCCGGTGTCCGGCCAATGGCCGGTATTGGCCAGCCAGCAATACAGCTTGCCCTTGTAGAAGAACGGCTTGACGAAGCGCACGTCCATCAGATGCGTGCCGCCCATGTACGGATCGTTGACGACGTACATGTCGCCGGGCTTGACGTCCTTGGCGCGCTTGATCACTTCCATGGTGCCGAACTGCATGGTGCCGACAAACACCGGCAGGCCGAGATCGCCCTGCGCGATCAATTCGCCGGTGACGCCATGGTAGATTCCGTCGGAACGGTCGAGCGCCTCCGAAATCACCGGGCTGAACGCCGAGCGCACGAACGCCAGATCCATCTCGTTGCAAACCTGGATCAGCCCGTTCTGGATCACGACCAGCGTGACCGGATCGATGGCTTTGCCGCCACGCGATTTGCCGCCGCGCGGGGCGGCCGGCTTGGCTTTGCGGGATTTTGTGCGGGTGGTCATTTGGCACCTCCGCCGACGCGAATGATAAGATTTCCGAGCTTGTCCGTCACCAGCTTGCAGCCGGGTTCGACCACGATGGTCGAATCCAGTTGTTCGACGATCAGCGGGCCGGCCAGCTTGCCGCCGCGCGCCAACTGCTCGCGCCGGTAGATCGGCGTCTTTTTCCAGCCGCCGGCCTCGAACCAGACGCGCCGGTGGGCGCGCGGCTTGGTGCCGAGCTTCTTGTCGACCTGTGTGAGGTCGGCCAGCGGCACGCGCTTGCGCCGGCCGATCACTGCGGTGTGCAGGTTCACCAGCACCGGGCGGATTTCCGGCAGCGCCACTTCGAAGCGCCGCCAGTAAACGGCTTCGAAATCCTGGCGCAGCTTTTCGCGGGTGACCTTGGAATTGGCGACCGGCACGGTCAGGATGTGGCTCTGGCCCTGGAACTGCATGTCGGCGAAATGCAGCACGGTCAGGCCCTCGATTTCGACCTGTTCGCGGCCGATCGTGGTCTTGCCTTCGGCGACCTGCGCATCGAGCGTGTCGCGCACGAGCTTCATATCGAGCTCGGCGAGCGGCCGGTTGACCGTGCGCACATAGTCGTGGCGCACGTCGGCGACCAGGCAGCCCAGCGCGTTCGTGATGCCCGGCTTGGCCGGCACCAGCACGTTGGGAATGGCGAGCTCGCGGGCGAGGGCGGTCGCGTGCAGCGGCCCGGCGCCGCCGAACGCGAACAGCGCGAAATCGCGCGGGTCGTGGCCGCGCGACAGCGAGACCATGCGGAGCGCGCCGGCCATGCGGTCGTTGGCGATGCGGATGATCGCGGCGGCGACTTCATAGGCGTCCATGCCCATATGCTTGCCGATTTCGCGCTCGAAGATCGCGGCGATCGCGTCGAGCGAGATCTTGTTCTCGACCGCCAGCAGCGCATCCGGATTGAGCCGGCCCAGCAGCAAGTTCGCGTCGGTGATGGTCGGCCGCTTGCCGCCGCGGCCGTAACAGATCGGCCCCGGCGTGGCGCCCGCGCTTTCCGGCCCCACTTGCAGCATGCCGGCGTCGTTGATGAACGCCAGCGAACCGCCGCCGGCGCCGATCGTGTGCACGTCGACCATCGGCACATGGATCGGCATCGCATATTCCAGCTCCAGCTCCGAGCTGACGTCCGGGATGCCGTTCTGGATCAGCCCCACGTCGCAGCTGGTCCCGCCCATGTCGCAGGTGATGACGTTGGGCATGCCGGCGGATACCGAGGTGTAGGCGGCGGCGATGATGCCCGAGGCAGGCCCGGACATGACCGTATTGACCGCGGCTTCCGAAACGATGCGCGACGACACCGTGCCGCCGTTGCCCTGCATGACCAGCAGGTCGCGCGGATAGCCTTCGCTCTTGAGCTCGTTCTGCAGGCGGGAAATGTATCTATGCAGGACCGGCTGGATCGACGCGTTGACCGCCGCGGTCACGCCGCGCTCGTATTCTCGGTACTCGCTGATGATCCGGTGGCCGAGCGTGATGTAATTGTTGGGCCAGAGTTCCTCTGCGATCTCGCCCGCGCGCCGCTCGTGCGCGGGATTGATGTAGGCGTGCAGGAAATGGATGACGATCGCCTCGCAGCCGGCCGCGATCAGCTTCTTGACCGCGGCTTCGACCTGCGCCTCATCGAGCGCGCGAATGACGTTGCCCTGCGCGTCCATGCGCTCGGTCACCTCCAGGCGCAGCTCGCGCGGGATCAGCGGCACGAACTGGCCCTTCAATCCGTACGGCTTCGGCCGCGTGCGGCGGCCGAGCTCCAATACGTCGCGGAAGCCGCGCGTGGTAATCAGCCCGCACCGGCTGATCTTGCGCTCCAGCAGTGCGTTGGTCGTGGTCGTCGTGCCGTGGATGATGGTCGAGACCGCATCGAGCCGCTCGCCCGTCGTCTTGAGCGCCGAAAGCACGCCGAACGCCTGGTTCTCGACCGTGCTCGGCACTTTCGCCACGCGGATGTTGCGCCCGTCCTCGTCCATCATGATGAGATCGGTGAACGTTCCGCCGACGTCGATGCCGACGACCTTGCCGATTCGTTTTTTGGCTTTCATCGCTCGGTACTCCGCTCGTCTCATCCTTCGAGGCTCGCCTGTGGCTCGCACCTCAGGATGAGGCCTTTATTTTTAGAAGCCTCGAACCATGAGGCCGTTTCGTCACACCGTCAGATACGCCTTGCGCACGTCTTCGTTGGCCGCCAGCTCCGCCATCGTGCCTTCGTACTGGATGCGGCCTTTTTCGATGATGTAGGCGCGGTCGGAAACCAGCGTGGCGAAGTGCAGATTCTGTTCGCTGAGCAGCACCGAGACGCCGCTCGTCTTCAATTCGCGTATGGTATTCGCCAGCTGCTCGACGATGACCGGCGCCAGGCCCTCGGACGGTTCGTCCAGCAGCACCATGCGCGGGTTGCCCATCAGCGTGCGCGCGATGGTCAGCATCTGCTGTTCGCCGCCGCTCATGCGCCCGCCGGGGCGGTCGCGCATCGCCGCCAGATTGGGAAACAGCGCGAACAGCCGTTCGGCGGTCCAGGTGACCACGCCGTCGCGCGGCTTCTGCTTGCCGACTTCGAGATTCTCCATGACGCTGAGCTCGGTGAAGATGCGCCGTTCCTCGGGCACATAGCCGAGGCCCAGGCGGGAAATCGCGAACGGCTGCTTGCCGCCGATCGAAATCCCCTCGAACGACAAGTCGCCTTTGGCCGCCGGCACCAGGCCCATGATCGATTTCATCGTGGTCGATTTGCCGGCGCCGTTGCGGCCCAGCAGCACCACCACCTCGCCCGCGCGCACCTCGAGCGCCACGTCGAACAGGATATGCGCGCGGCCGTAGAATGCGTTCAGGTTGCGCACCGACAGCATCTAATGTGTCCCCACGCCGTGCACGGCGCCGGAACCCAGATAGATGTCCTGCACCTGCTTGTTGTTGCGTACGTCGAGCGGCTTGCCCTGCGCGATCAGTTCGCCGCGGTTGAGCACCATGATGCGGTCGGCGTGGGCGAACACCACGTCCATGTCGTGTTCGGTGAACAGCACCGAGATCTTTTCCGCGTGCACGATATCGGCGGCCAGCTGCATCAGTGCGATGCGTTCGCGCGGCGCCATGCCGGCGGTCGGTTCGTCCATCAACAGAAGCTTCGGCGCGTTCGCCAGCGCCACGGCGAGTTCGACGCGCTTCAGGTCGCCGTAAGCCAGCACGCCGCACGCCCGCTCGTGCTGCTGCGCCATGCCGACCCGGTCGAGCAGCGCCATGGCCTCGTCCTTGTACAGATCGCCGGCGCGCCGCCACAGCGCGCGTGTTTCGCCGTGGAACGACAGCAGCGCCATCTGCACGTTCTCGCGCACGGTCATCGAGCCGAACGTGGCGGTGATCTGAAACGTGCGGCCGACGCCCAGGCGCCATACCTCGCGCGGCGCCATGCCGGCGATGTCGCGGCCGAGAATCCTGATGCTGCCGGCGTCGGGCGGCAACTGGCCGTTCAGCATGTTGAAGCAGGTCGTCTTGCCGGCGCCGTTCGGCCCGATCAGCGCCAGCAATTCGCCCTCCGGCAGCGTAAAAGAGACGTTCTTCACCGCCTGCACGCCGCCGAACGATTTGCTGAGCGCATCGACCGCGAGCACGCTCATGACTTGCCCCCGCCGATCAGCTCTTCGCGTTTGACGAAGCCCAGCCACGTGCCGACCTTGTCGCGCAGGAAGCCGGCGATGCCTTGCGGGAAGAAGGTCGCGATGACGATGATGATGAGACCCAGCCCGGCCTGCCAGTATTTGGCGAAGAAACCGATGCCGATCAGGTTCCAGAATTTCGGGTTCGAGATCGTATCGCGCAGCCATTCGTAGGCGGCGGCGCCGACCAGCGGGCCGCCCAGGGTCTGCACGCCGCCGAACAGCACCATCATCAGCGCGTCGATCGAGTGCGGGATGTCCATTACGGTCGGGAATACGCTGCCCTTGGCGTAAACGTGCAGCACGCCCGCGATGCCGGCGAACGCGCCGGCGATGGTGAAGGCGAACCATTGGTGCCGGCGCACGTCGATGCCGATCGCATCCGCCCGGCGCGGCGAATCGCGGCCCGCGCGCATCGTGTAGCCGAACGGCGCATACAGGATTCGCCGCAGCAGGAACGCGCCGCCGATGCACAGCAGCAGCGTCAGATAATAATAGACCAGCTTGTTCGCCGCCCACGAACTCGGCCGGATCGACAGGATGCCGTCCTCGCCGCCGGTCGCCTCGTTCCATTGGAAGATCACCGACCAGACGATCTGCGCGAACGCCAGCGTCAGCATCGCCAGGTACACGCCGGCCAGGCGCACCGCGAACCAACCGAACACGAAGGCGCCGAACGCCGCCGCGATGGCGCCGGCGACGATGCCGAACTCCATCGGCACGGCGAAGAACTTCACCATCAGCGCGGCGCCGTACGCGCCGAGCCCGAAATACGCAGCGTGGCCGAACGACACCATGCCGCCCGGGCCCATGATGAAATGCAAGCTGGCGGCGAACAGCACGAGAATCAGAATGTCGATCGCGAGAATGACCGTGCCCGGACCGAGCGCCGGCAGCGCGATCAGGGCGAGCGCCACGATCAGATACAGCAGCTTCAGGCGCGGCTCGGCCGGCCGCAGCGGCGCCTCGAGCGCCACGTTATGCGCTGCACCCGTTTCCGCCTTGCCGAGCAGGCCCCACGGGCGGAACACCAGGACCACCGCCATGACCAGGAACATGATGACCAGGGTCAGCTTCGGGAACACCAGAATGGCGAAGGCGTTCAGCTCGGCGATCAGGAACGCGGCCAGGAACGCGCCGCCCATGCTGCCCATGCCGCCGACGACCACGACCACGAACGCGGCGGCGATGATGTTCAGATCCATGTCCAGCTTGATCGATTCGCGCGGCAACTGAATGGCGCCGCCCAAGCCCGCCAGCACCGCGCCGACGAAGAACACGCTGGTGAACAGCAGCTTCTGGTTCACGCCGAGCACGCCGACTATGTCGCGGTCCTGCGTCGCCGCGCGCACCAGCGTGCCCCAGCGCGTCTTGCGCAGCAGCAGCCACATGAGCCCCAATACGAGGGGGCCGACGCCGATCATGAACAGGTCGCGGACCGGAAATTTCTGGTCGCCGATGTCGATCGCGGCGGCGAAATAGGCGGGCAGGGCCCAGAAATAATCCTCGCTGCCCCAGCCCATGCGCGTCACGTCCTTGACCACGAGCACGACGCCGAAGGTGGCGATCAGCTGGAACAGTTCCGGCGCGTGGTAGATGCGCCGCAGCAGCACCAGTTCGACGAAAATGCCGATCGCGCCGACGATGATCGAGGCGAACACCACGCTGCCGATGAAGCCGGGAAACGAATTGCCGAAAAACTTCGCCGAGATCGTATACGCGAAGTACGCGCCCAGCATGTAGAACGAGCCGTGCGCGAAATTGACGATGCGAGTGACGCCGAAAATCAGCGACAGACCGCACGCCACCAGGAACAAGGAGGAAGCGCTGGCCAGTCCCGTCAGGAACTGGACGATGTAAAAATCCATCGCGCGAGGTTCCGGGTTGGAGGTGTGGAGTCGTCGTTGTCGAACCGGCCTTCGACCTCCCCCCACCCCAACCCTCCCCCGCAAGGGGGGAGGGAAGCAGGTGGGTGCCCCGCTTTGTCTCCCTCCCCCTTTACGGGGGAGGGCCGGGGAGGGGGGTGGCGGTCGAAAGTGCGTCCGTCTACTTCATCGCGTCCTGCGGGCGGCGCGCTTTGACCTCGTCGTCGCCCGGCTGGTACTTGGCGCCGTCCGCGTAGCGCCAGTTCTTCATCGTCGGCTTGCCGTTCTCGACGGTGGTCAATCCGACATAGGCGCCCAGCGTCGATTGCTGGTCGATCGCGCGGAACATGTATGGGCCCATCGGCGATTGCAGCTGAATGCCGCGCGCCGCCTTGATCATCGCTTCGGTATCGGTCGAGCCCGCCTTCTGGATGACGCCGGCAATCGCGTGCATGAACGTGTAGCCGACGATCGAGCCGAGGCGCGGATAGTCCTTGTATTTCGCCATGTAGGCGTCGCGGAACTTCTTGTGCTCGGGCGTGTCGATCTTGGCCCACGGATAACCGGTGACGATCCAGCCTTCCGGCATTTCGGCGCCGATCGGATCGGCGTATTCCGGCTCGCCGGTCAGCAGGCTGACTACCAGACGGTCTTTGAACAGGCCGCGCGTGTTGCCTTCGCGGATGAACTTCGCCAGGTCGCCGCCGAACGTCACGTTGTAGACCGCGTCCGGCTGCGACTTGAGCAGCGCCTGCACCTCGGCGCCGGCGTCAATCTTGCCCAGCGCCGGCCATTGCTGCGTGACGATCTCGACATCCGGCCGCGCCTTTTTCAGCAGCGCAATGAACGCCTTCACGGCGTCCTGGCCGTAGGCGTAGTTCGGCGCGATGGTGGCCCACTTCTTGGCCTTCGACTTGGCCGCTTCCTCGACCAGCATCGCCGCTTGCATGTAGGTGCTGGCGCGCAGACGGAACGTGTAGCGGTTGCCCTTTTCCCAGACCACGGCGTCGGCCAGCGGCTCGGCGGCCATGAAGAAGATCTTCTTCTGGGCCGCGAAATCGGTCACCGCGAGGCCGATATGCGAGAGGAACGTGCCGGAGATCATCACGACCTTGTCGTTGATCAGCATTTCCTCGGCGATGCGCACCGCATCCGCCGGCTTGCCGCCGTCGTCGCGCGAAATCACTTCGAGCTTCTTGCCGAGTACGCCCTTGGCGTTGATCTCCTCGAGCGCCAGCTCCCAGGCCTTCTTGTACGGCTCGGTGAAGCCGGGCTGGCCCGAATAGGAATTGATCTCGCCGATCTTGATGGTCTGGGCGTTGGCCGCCTGACCGCCGAGCAGCACGGCCGCGACGGTCGCGATCGTTGGAACCATTAGTTTCATTCTGTCCTCCTCCTGAAGATACTTGGTGAAATTCGAACCCTGTTCATTCCGCCGCGTGCCGGTTGGACCCGGCTTCCGCCGCGACGCGTCGTTCGACGGTGCGCCGCAACCGCGTGCTGCCGTTATCGATGGCGAGCTTGACGCGGAGCAATTGGCCTCCCTCGTCCTCGCGCCGCTGCACCGCTTCCAAAATCGCCTTGTCCTCGGAAAAGGCCACGACGAATTGCTCGGTGATTCTGCGCGAGACGTCCTCGTCCGATTGCGCGAAGTTGCGCAACTGGAGCCAGAAATAGTGCGTGCTGCGTTCGGTTTCCGGCGTCATGAAGTGGCACGAGTAGACGCGGATGCCCTTGTCGCGCGCGCCGTCGTCGTGCCCGGTTGCGACCTCATGGCTGCCGAAATCGATGATCGCGATGTGCGGCGCGTAGAGAAAATAATACTGCCAGCGGTCGACGTTGCCCTTGAAGTTACCGAACAGCTTGAAGAACGGCACCGGTTCCGCGTTCTCGGTCCAGCGCGAGACGACGACCAGATCGCCGTCCTGCGTGGTCGAGACCGGAATGTCCTCGCCGGCGGCGCTGCCGATGGTCGATTTGTGCACGAAGCTGATGTGCGCCGGATCGACCAGATTGTCGGTCATGTGCTGGTAGTTGGCCTTGATATAGGTATACGGGCCTTCGTTGAGCCCCCAGTTCGGGTCGCCCCATTGCGGCAAACGGTCGAAGATCTTGCTCTCGTCGGCCAGCGCCGGGTCGCCCATCCACAGCCACACCATGCCCATCTTCTCGGCGGTCGGGTACGACCGCACGCGCGCCTGCGGCGGAATGCTGGCCTGGCCGGGAATGCGCACGCACTTGCCGCCGCCGTCGAAGGTGAGGCCGTGGTAGCCGCACTCGATGAAATCGCCCTTCACGGTGCCCATGGAGAGCGGCAGCAGACGGTGGCAGCAGCGATCTTCCAGCGCCACCGCCTTGCCGGCTTCGGTGCGGAACAGCACGACCGGTTCGTTCATGTAGACGCGCGCCAGCGGCTGGCGCGTCACTTCGTGGTCCCAGGCGGCCACGTACCAAACATAGCGCACGAACGACGACAACGCACACTCCGACGGCCGGGCCGTC
>JBFWYO010000034.1:0-43203 GCA_050186335.1 Alphaproteobacteria bacterium
TGTCGAGCAGATTCTCCTTGGGCGAGATGACGATCTTCACGCGACCGTCTTCGGTCACGTTATTGCGTTGCAGGTAGGACGGCAGGTCGGCCAGTTTTACCGGCGCCGCCTTGAGCGAATCGCGCAGGGCGGCGAGCCGCGACGGGAACAGGCCGATCAGATCCTCCTCGAGCGCCGCCAGCGCATCGGCCGACGTGCCGCGCGCGGCGGCGAACCCGTCGAGCGCTGCGGACAGGCGCGCCATGCGCGGCGCCAGCGCGCTGGCCGGCGCCGCGGCCAGGATCTGCTTCAGGCGCGCGCGGAAATCGGTCAGCGCCTGCGCGCGCCCGGCCGGCGTCAACTTCGCCGCCGGCTGCAGCGTTTCGAGCACCGGACTGAGCAGCAGCGAAATGTCGTCGATGATTTCGAGCTTCTTGTCCTGATCCGCCGGGATGTAATCGAGAATGGTCGAAACGGCGCCGACGGATTTCAGTTTTTTCAGTTCGGCGGCCAGGCGTTCCGCCTCGGCGAAATCCCTGGCGAGCGCGCCGGCCTTGAAATACGAATTCTGATCGTCCTTGGTGATGTCGGCCAGCGCCTGCATCGACTCGGTGGTCAGATCCTTGAGGTTGAGCGGGTGCCGATCGAACTGCGCGAACGGCAGCGCCGCAATCGATGCGACGCCCAACGCCAATGCCCCAAGCGCGATCGCCCGGCTGTTGCGCAGCACGGATTGCTCGCCCGCGTGAAACAGGTTGCGCCGCGGCTTGCCCTCGGCGTCGATCCGGAGTCGGCTGGCCTTGAGCGGCAGGATCGAGAGCAGGGCCGGCAGGACCGTGAGATTCAGCAGCGTGCCGATGATCATGCCGGTGCCGGCGATCAGACCCAATTCGGCGACCCCGCGGAAATCGGTCGGCAGGAACGCGTAGAACGAAATCGCCGCGCAAACACCCGACAAGGTCAGCGCGCCGCCGACCCCGGCCCCCGTGCGTCGCAACGCTTCGGCGTGCGGCCGGGAACGGTCGATCTGTTCCTGGTAGCGCAACGTGAAGTGAACGCCGAAATCGATTCCGATGCCGATAAACAGCACCGCGACCGCGACCGAAAGAAGATTCAGGCTGCCGACGCTGACGGCGGCGAACGTCGCGGTCCAGATCAGGCCGATCAGCATGGTCAGCAGCGCGCACACCACGAGCGTGATCGACCGCAGGCCCCAGACCAGCAGGATCGCCACCAGCGCAAGCGAAATCGCGGAAGCGGCATAGACGCCGTCGGCGACGCTATCGAGCTCTTCGGTATTGATCGCAACCGAACCCGTCAGCCGCACGCGCACGCCGGTGTCGGGCGTGAGCTTCAACGCTTCGGCGTAGCCCCGGATCGTTCGCATCACCTCCTTGCCGGGCGTCAGCGACCCGTAATTGACCTGCGGCTGCGCGACGATAATTCTGCGCCGGCTGGCGCCCTTGCCGTCTTCGCCGCCGATCATCTCCTGCCATGAAATCTGCTTGCGCTTGCCGTCGCGCGCCGCCTCCACGGCATCGGACAGCCGGTCCAGCACTTTGTCGAGCGCCAGCGATTTGATATCGCCCTTGGCCGCGGCATCGAGCGCCAGGCCGAGCATGTCGAACAACCCGCGCAGGCTCGGGTCCTTGGCAATGCTGCCGAGAAACGGCTGCGCGTCGGCCATGCGTGCCGACAGATCGTTGAGTTCCTGCTGGCTGAGATACAAGAGTCCGTTGTTGCGGAAAAACGGATCGCCTTCCGGATAGAACACGAACGAGAACAGCTTGTCCTCGCGCGCCATGCGCGCCGACAGGCGCAGCGCCGCATCGTCGGCCTTGTCCGCCGAATCCGCCTCGACGACGACGACGATGTTGCTCGCGTCGAGCGGAAAAGCGGCTTTGTACTTGTCGTAGACCTGCCGGAACGCGAGATCCTTCGACAGCATGTCGGTGGTGTTGCTGTTGATCCCCAGATTGCGCGCCGTGTATTGGGCGAACACGACGGTCAGCGCCAGCGCAAGCAGCACGATCGGCCAGCGCAGCCGGCGCGAAACGTCGACCAGTTTGGCCATCCAGCGCGCGTAGAGGTCGGTCGCGGGATCGTCGGCGGCGGACGGCGGGGGATTGCGGTCGGTCAACGGCGGGTTCCTGGTTACGGCGCGCGCCCGGAAATTAGATCCACCGCCGATCCGGCAAGCGGGTCAAATTCCGCACCAAACCATATATATAGGGTGGATCGATGTCCCAATGCATACCCGCTTGGGGTGACAATGCGCCGCGTCCCCGACCCCTGCACGGAAACCCGATGGGACCCCAAATAATAAAAATAACCAAACCCTGTCGAGAGGCGTCATGACTGCAACCACCCTGCTGCGCCGCCTGGCGATGTCCGCCGTTACCGTGCTTGCGATGGCCGCGCTCCTAACCGATCCGTCCGCCGCCCAGCAGGCGCAGCCGACGATCAAGAAGGCCGATCCCGGCAAGCCCGCAACTGCGCAGAAAACGCCGGTGAAGCCCGCGCCGCAGGCCGTCCAGACGCCGACCCAGGTGATCGAGGCGTTCAACGCCAGCCTGCTCAAGGCGATGAAGGAAGGCGCCACGCTCGGCTTCGATGGGCGCGTGAAGCTGCTCGACCCTTCCGTGCGCAAGACCTATGACCTGCAGAATGTGGCGCGCCGCGCCGCCGGCCCGCACTGGGAAAAATTTACCGCCGCGCAGCAGAAACAGTATGTCGAGGCGTTTACGCGCTTGTCGGCGACCACCTATGCCGGCCGTTTCAAATCGTTCGACGGCGAGGAGTTCAAGCTGCTCGGCGCCGAGGACACCAGCCGCGGCGACACGGTGGTCAAGACCGAGATCATCACGTCGAAAAAGGAGCATGTCGCGATCAATTACCTGATGCGAAAGACCGACTCCGGCTGGCGCGTGATCGACGTGTTCGTCAAAGGTACGATCAGCGAAGTGGCGACCAAGCGCAGCGATTTCGGCGCGGTCCTCAACCAATCCGGCTTCGATGGACTGATGGCGGCGATCGAGAAAAAGATCGCCGACGCCAAGGCCGGTTAATTTCGCGCGCGCCAACCCGTTAAAGCATCAAAACGTCGCACATTTCACAGAAATTGGGGGTTGATCGCCCCTGCCGGCTCTGTCACATTTTCGTAATCATAACGCGACCGTAGCGAACCGCGCGGCCTCTCACGAGTGCCGCGTTCGCTTTGACTCGATGGAGTTCCGTGCATGGCCAGCGCTCCGAAATCCGGCTCCCAATCGACCGTGTATGCGGCGCCGCCGCGCGCAGCCGCGAAGCCGCTCTCCAAGTTCGCGGCATTCCGGCACGAGCTGACCTCGCCCGATCTGTCGTTCGTCATGGAGGCGCATAACGGGCTGAGCGCGAAAATCGCCGAGGAAACCGGCTTCAAGTCCATCTGGGCGTCCGGGCTTTCGATTTCCGCGGCACTCGGCGTGCGCGATTCGAACGAGGCGTCGTGGACCCAGGTGCTGGAAGTGCTGGAATTCATGTCCGACGCCACCAGCGTTCCCATCCTGGTCGACGGCGACACCGGCTATGGCAACTTCAATAACGTGCGGCGCCTGGTGCGCAAACTGTGCCAGCGCAACATCGCCGCCGTGTGCATCGAGGACAAGATCTTCCCAAAGACGAACTCGTTCATCGGCGAAGGCCAGCCGCTGGCTGAGATCGAGGAGTTCTGCGGCAAGATCAAGGCCGGCAAGGACAGCCAGCTCGACGAAGATTTCAGCCTGATCGCGCGCGTCGAAGCGCTGATTTCGGGCTGGGGCATGGAAGAGGCGCTGCGCCGCGCCGAGGCGTACCACCGCGCCGGTGCCGACGGCATCTTGATCCATTCGAAGCTGGCGACCGCCGACGAGATTCTCGCCTTCACGCGCGAATGGGCCAACCGATGCCCGATCGTGATCGTGCCGACTATGTACTATCGCACGCCGACCGAAGCCTATCGCGACGCCGGCATTTCGATGGTGATCTGGGCCAATCACAATCTGCGCGCCTCGATCACCGCGATGCGCGAGGTGAGCCGCAAGATCATGGACGAGCAGAGCCTCGCCAACGTCGAGCAGAACATCGCTTCGGTCGCCGATATCTTCAACCTGGCCGGCAACAAGGAACTCGCCGACGCCGAAAAGCGCTATCTGTCCGCGCCCGAAGGCCAGTTCCGATCGGTCATCATCGCGGCATCGCGCGGTTCCAAGCTGGGGCCGCTGACCGAAGACCGTCCGAAATGCATGCTCGACGTGCGCGGCCAGCCGCTGCTGCGCCGCTTGATCGGTACGCTGCGAAACTGCGGCGTGCGCGACGTGACCGTGGTGCGCGGCTACAAGAAGGACACCATAAGAATTCCGTCGATCCGCACGATCGACAACGACGCCTACGCAACCACCGGCGAAGTCGCATCGCTTGCCTGTGCCGCGCCGCAGATTCAGGGCGATTGCATTCTCGGCTATGGCGACATCCTGTTCCGCGAATTCATCCTCGAATCGCTCAAGCACCACACGGGCGATATCGTGCTGGCAGTCGATGCGCTGGCGCGCGGCAAGGATTACCGGCAGGCCGACCGCCTGGTCGATCTGGTCAAATGCAGCCGCCCGTTCACCGGCGACTATCTCGACGACAAGCCGCTCACGCTGACCACCATCGCGAACGAAATGAACGCCGACGATGTCGACGGCGAATGGGTCGGCCTGGCCAAGCTGAGCAAGCAGGGCAGCGCGCTGGTGCGTGCCGAACTGGCCGCCATGCGGGCCGACGGTACGGCGGCGAAAGCCTCGCTGCTGGAAATGTTCGGGCGCATCAAGGCCAAGGGCCATACGATCGACGTGGTCTACGTGACCGGCCACTGGTTCGACGTGGACGACGCGTTCGACCTGGCCAAGGCGCGCAACTTGTTGTGAGCGGCGACCTCGGCTAGTTGTTCGCCGAAGACTCGTTATTCCCCTCACCCGGCCGCGGCACGGCCACCCGCTCCCTCAAGGGGAGAGGGTGGCTCGCTCCGCCTTAAAAGGACCATCCGATGCTTCCCGCCAACGATTTCATCGAGCCGGCTTGCGCGCGCGGGTTCGATTTTTACACCGGCGTGCCGTGTTCGTTTTTGACGCCGATCATCAACGCCGTGATCGGCAGCAAGAGCGTCACCTATGTGGGCGCCGCCAGCGAAGGCGAGGCGGTCGCCATCGCGGCGGGCGCCTGGCTGGCCGGCCGCAAGACCGTCGTCATGTGCCAGAACAGCGGTTTGGGCAACGCGGTCAATCCGTTGACCTCGCTGAACTTTCCGTTCCGCATACCGACGCTATTTGTCACCACCTGGCGCGGCCAACCCGGGATCAAGGACGAGCCGCAGCACGAACTGATGGGCCTGATCACCCAGCACTTGTTCGAAACCATGCGGATTCCGCATCGCCCGTTCCCGAAAGCGGCGGGCGACGTGGCCGACGCATTGGCGCAGGCCGAAGCGGCAATGCGCGAAACCGGATTGCCGTTCGCCTTCATCATGGAAAAGGACACGGTGCGCGACGACGGGCTCGACCAGACGCCGATAGCACCTGCTCCTCGCGGCAAACGCGAAAGACTCGAACGCGGCGGCGCGCGCCCGCAGCGCATCCAGGTGCTGGAGAAGTTCCTGACGCTCGTGCCGGCGAACGCCGGCGTGATCGCGACCACCGGCAAGTGCGGCCGCGAGCTGTTCACGCTCGATGATCGCACGCAGCATCTATATCAGGTCGGCTCGATGGGCGGCGCCAGCGCGATGGGCCTGGGTGTTGCGCTCAATACCAGGCGCCCGATCGTCGTGCTCGACGGCGACGGCGCCGCACTGATGAAGATGGGCAATCTTGCAACGGTCGGCGCCTACGCGCCGAAGAACCTGGCGCACATTATCCTGGATAACGCCTCGCACGATTCGACCGGCGGCCAGGCGACCGTGTCGCCGAACGTCGATTTCGCCGATGCCGCCATCGCGTGCGGCTACAAGCAGGCGATCAGCTGCGACGACCTTGCCGGCTTCGAGGCCGCGTTCAAGACCGCGCTGGCCGGCCGAGGACCGACCTTAATTCACGCCCGCATCGCGCCGGGTTCCCTGGAAAAGCTCGGACGGCCGACGGTGAAGCCGCACGAAGTGGCGGCACGGTTCAAGGCGTTTTTGGCGGGGTAGCGCCGGGTGCGCGAATTCTCGCACCCCTGATTTCCCCTCCCCGATAGACTTCCTTCCCCCTCGATGGGGGAGGGCCAGGGAGGGGGTGAGACGTCGCGCGCGCTCCATCCACCGATCCCCCCACCCCGTCCCTCCCCCGCAAGGGGGGAGGGAGAAAGGCGCGGCGCAATGCACGACACAAAACTCACTCCAAAAAGCCGAAGACAAACTCATCTCCCCCGAAACTCGGGCTTCCGCTTCGCGAGGAACGCCTGCGTGCCGATGCGGTAATCCTCCGTTTCGACCGCGCGGTACGGCTCGTTGTATTCGTCCTCGGTCAGCGGTCGAGCTTCTGCCAGGCGCCGTGCGGATTTCTTGTGCCAGCGATTGGACAGCGGCGCGCCGGACACAATGCGCGCGACCGAGGCTTCGAGTTCCGCCGCCAGGTCCGCGTCCGGCACCACGCGCGTGAGCAATCCGCGTGCGAGCGCTTCGTCCGCATTGAACACGCGCGCTTCGAGCAGCATCTCCATCGCAACGCCGCGCCCCACCAGATCGAGCAACGCCTCGTATTCGGGGTACGCCAGCACGACGCCGATGCGATTGATCGGAATGCCCACGCGCGCCGACGCGCCGGCCAGGCGCAGATCGCACATGGTGGCGATCTCCAGCCCGCCGCCGGTGCATGGGCCGTAGATTTGCGCCACCACCGGATGCGGACAATCGCGAATCGCGTACAGCGCGCGCTTGATATCGTCGCCGTAGGCCCGCGCCTGCGCCGCCGTTGCCCGCGCCGCGTCGAATTCGGAAATGTCCGCGCCCGGACAGAACGCCCGCTCGCCCGCGCCGCGCACGATCACACAACGAAGCGACATATCGGCCGACAATTGCTCGAACGCTTCCGCGAGCGCAACCCACGAGGCGCGGATCATGGCGTTGAACTTGTCCGGCCGGTTGAGCGTGACCGTGGCGACGGCACCGGCGCGGTCGAGCTTGATGATCGCAGGTGCGACTTTCTCTGTCTCAAACAAGTTCCAACTTTCTTTTACCATGTTAAAGCCTAACTCGCGCGAGCGCTTCCGCCGACAACGAGGCAAGCGCTGCTCGAATTTCCTTTTCTAGGATTCGAGTTCTTACGATCAAATCATCAATTGTTTTGCATGTGTTACCAATATCGTTTGGTGACTTAGGCAACGAATCTGGCCGATGCTTCCTACTCACGGTTGGCTCGCCAGCATCTACAACTTTACGGCCCCGCGTGTGCCACAGCCTTAAACTTGGACTGCCACTCTCCTTCAACCAGAGCCCATGTGCTAAATGATCTCGCTCGGATTCCGCCTTCGCTAAATCCTGCCAGAGCTTATTCATATTCGTCGGCACCTGAATTGGGTACACCCTCATTAAGTCACTTAGCATTTGCATATATGTATTTATATTACCTGTTTTTACAGCTAGTCGGCCGGCCTTAGGACTGAGTCCTAGCAACTCGTACATAACGCGCGTCAGTAGCCATTCTTGGTACGCCCACCTCGATATAACTCGACCAATTTGAGTAGCATACGTGGCCGGAAGCCTTCTCACTTCTGGCAGATCCCGCATTTTCTTGTGTATTTCCGACATGCCATCAATTCCTTCTTGAAGAACTGGTTATTTCACGCCCAGCTTGACTTCTCCCCCGCCCGCACCCATCCTTTTTACTGCGTAAGGCTGGGGTGTCTCGCCGATGTTCGGCGGGACTGAGAGTACACCCATCGAACCTGATCTGGGTCATGCCAGCGAAGGAAGCCGCACCGCACGACGCCGGATCCCAGGCCTTTCCGCCGGCTGTGCGCGCGACTTGCTTCCCGGCCGCGAAGCGAGTCGAATTATGCGTATTGCCGCAAACTCCCTGATGCTCGCACTGTCCGCGTTCGCGCTGTGCCCGATGGCGTCGGCGCAAATCAATGTCGACGCGCGCGGGCTGACGCCGGATCTGCGGATTCCGATCCTGGCGCCGATCACCGGGCCGCTGTCGCTCGAAGGCAACAGCCAGAAGAACGGCGCGCTGCTGGCGCTGACGGTGGGCGGACAGGGGCTCAAACTGAGCCATGAGATTCTCGATACCGCGATGGCGCCGGAAACCGGCATCCAGGCGTTCGAGAAGGCGATGCGGGCAAAAAACGTGTTCGCCATCTCGGCGCCGATCTTCGGCAATTCGATGCTGGCGATCATGCCGCTGGCCAAGGACGCGCGCGTGCCGCTGCTGACCATTTCCGGCACGGCGCAGATCACCGAAGCCGGCAATCCTTACGTATTCCGCTTCTTCCCGAGCGACGAAGTGCTCAAGGCGGCGCAGGCGCGTTACGTGGTCGAAGACCTGAAGAAAAAGAAGATCGCGCTGGTGTGGCAGAACTCGGCCTACGGCCAGAGCGGGCGCGCGCATCTGACGGAGCGGTTCAAGACGCTCGGCGCCGAGATTGTGTTCGAGGACAGTCTGCCGCTCAACGCGCGGGAAATGCTGCCGACGCTGACCAAGGTCGTGCAGTCCGGCGCCGATGCGCTGGTGCTGCAACTGCATTCCGGGCCGACCGCGCTGATCGTCAAACAGGCCGCCGCAATGGCGCTGAATATGCCGATCGTAGCCGGTTCCGCCATGCATCAGCCGTCGACCGCCGCCCTCCTGGAGCCGCGCGAACTCAAAGGCGTGTGCGCCGAGACCAACGCGGCGCCGATCGCGGATACGGCCGAGTCGATGCGGAAATTCGTCGCCGCCTATCGCAAGAGCTTTAACGAAGCGCCCGACGGTTTCGCCGCCGCGCAGTTCGATGCGGTCGGCATGGCGCTGTTCCTGGCACGCAAGAACATGGTCACGCGCGAAGCACTGCGCGACGGTTTGGCGACATCGGCCTACCAAGGCATCGCGATGAATTATAAATCGGACGGCAAGGGCAATATGGCGCACGACGCGATCATCATCTGCTACGATGGCACTGGCCGCGTGCCGACGATCGCGAAACGCTATGCCGATCCGGCCGGCACCAAGTAAGGCGCGAGCGCCGCTTGCGCGAGCCTCGAAACACACGGGGGCAAGCGTAGTCGGCGCATCGCCGGACTTTCAGGCTCGAGCGAGGGGGCTCGGTCGATGGAGTTCGCAAATCTGATCTTCAACGGCGTGGCGCTCGGGGCCGCCTATGCCCTGGTGGCGCTCGGCTTCGTGCTGGTGCTGAACGCCACCGCGGCAGTGAATTTCGCGCAGGGCGATCTGGTCATGGCCGGCGGGTTCGTCGCCGTGGCACTGGCCGGAATGCTGGGCCCGTCGTTGGGCGACGCCGTCCCCGGTCTGGTTCTGCTGCCGCTCGTCGTCATCGTCAGCGCGCTGTTCGGTTTGCTGTTCGCGGCGTGCGCGTATTTTCCGTTCCGTCGCAAGCCGCCGGTGTCGGTGTTCATCAGCACCATTGCGGTCGGGCTGATATTGCAAAGCGTCGCGAACAGCGTGTTCGGCGGCGCGCCGCGCACGGCCCCGCCGCTGTTTGCCGGCGAGAATCTGCATCTGGCCGGTCTGACGCTGAGCCGGCAATCGCTGGCCATCGTCGTCGTCGCGGCGCTCTTGATCTTTCTGCTTCACGTCCTGGTCGAGCGCACGCAGTTGGGCCGCAAGTTGCGCGCCAGCGCCCAGGATGCCGGCATGGCGCGCGCGATCGGCATCGACGTGGCGTTGATGGTGGCGCTCAGCTTCGCGCTCGGCGTCGCGCTCGCCGGTGCCGCCGGGCTGCTGTTGACCAACCAGTATTTCGTCACGCCGACCAGCGGCATCAACCTGATGGTGAAGGCCTATATCGCCGTGACCATCGGCGGCTGGGGCAGTTTGCGCGGGGCGGTCATCGGCGCGCTGGCGATCGCCCTGTTCGAAGTGCTGGTCGGTGCGTTCACTTCCGCCGCCGCGGCCGAGGCTTTGCTGTACGGCGCCTTGCTCGTGGTCTTGCTGTTCCGGCCGCAGGGCCTGTTCGGCGAAGCGGCGGGCAGGCGCGCATGAGGTGCAGCGCATGATCCGCCGGGCCGATCTATTGCTGCTGTCGATCGCCGCCGGCTGGTTGTTCGGCTCGGCCGCGTTCGGCGGCGACAGTTTTACCCTGCGCCTGCTGGCGACGACCGGCATCTTCGTGCTGATGGTGACCGGCTACCAGCTGGTGTTCGGCCACGGCGGCGCGTTGTCGCTCGCCCAAGGCACGTTCTTCGGCCTCGGCGCCTATGTCACCGCGCTGCTGGCCAAGCATTTCGGGCTGCCGTTCCTGGTCACCTTCCCGGCCAGCATCGTCGGCGTCGGCGCGCTGGCGGCGCTCATCGTGATCCCAGTGCGCCGCCTCGAATCGCATTACTTCGCGCTCGCCACCCTGGGCATCGCGCAAGTCGTCCTGGTCGTCGCGACCTCGTGGGAAAGCCTGACCGGCGGCAGCAACGGCATCGGCGAGTTGCCAGGCATCGTCATCTTCGGGGTTGAGCTGGCGCGCGGTTGGCCCTTTCTGGCGGTGGTCTGGGCGCTGGCGCTGGCGGGCGGCTGGCTCGCCTGGCAGTTGACCCGCGGCGGCTACGGGTTGGGCTTGGCGACGCTGCGGGACGATGCGATGGCGGCCGAAGCCGCCGGCATCGACGTGGCCGGGCGGAAGCAGAGCCTGTTCATCGCCAGCGCCATGTTCGGCGCCGCGGCTGGCGCCCTGTTCGTGCACGCCAACCGCGTGGTCTCGCCCGAGGCGGTCGATTTTCACGTCATGGTCACCTGCCTGGCGATGACCGTGATCGGCGGCCGCTTCCGATTCGCCGGCGCCGTGATCGGCGCGGGCTTGCTCGTGCATCTGCCGGAATGGTTCCGCTTTCTCGAGCAGCATTATCTGATCGCCTACGGCGTTGCGCTGCTGGTCGCGATCGCGATCGCGCCCGACGGCATCGTGGGCGCCGTCGAACGCCGGCTCAATCGCGCGCCGCCGCCGCGCGCCGTCGATCCCATGATGACCAGCATTACGCCGTACGTGCGGCCGGGCATGGACGCCGATCCGCTGCTGGACGTGCGCGCGGCCCGGAAGTCGTACGGCGGCGTGGTGGCGCTGGCCGACGTGTCGCTGCAGCTCAAGCGCGGCGAGATCCTTGGGCTGATCGGGCCGAACGGTTCCGGCAAGACGACGCTGATCAACGCCATCACCGGCTTCGCGCGCATCGACGCGGGCGGAATTCATTACGGCGGCCGCGACATCGGGCGCTGGCCGGCTTGGCGCATCGCGCGCCTCGGTCTCGCGCGCAGCTTTCAGACCGCGAAACTGACGCAGGAATTGACCGGACTGGAGATCGTCGCCGCCGCACGGCTGCAAATTCTCGGCGATAGCCTCGGCCACGCGCTGGTCATGTTCGGCCGCGACCGGCGGCGCGCGCATGCCGATGCCGATGCGGATCAGTTGTTGCGCTTTCTCGGCGCCGACGAGGCGGCGCACAAGCGCCCGGCGCGCATGACGCCGTTCGAGCGCAAACGCGTGGAAATCGCCCGCGCGCTCGCGCTCGAGCCGGACTGCCTGGCGCTCGACGAGCCGGCGGCGGGCTTGACCGAGAGCGAGCAGGCTTTGCTCGCCAAGCGGCTCAAGGTCATCGCCGGCAACGACATCGCGCTCTTGATCGTCGATCACTCGATGCCGTTTCTCGCGCGCTTGGCGGATCGGTTCGCCTGCCTGGATGCCGGCGCGCTGATCGCCGAGGGCGCGCCCGAAGCGGTCATGCGCCATCCCGCCGTGATCGACGCCTATCTCGGCAATGCCGGAACCGGGCCTGCGCCATGAGCGAAATTCTGCTGCGCGCGACCGATTTGATCGTTCACCACCAGGGTGCTGTGGCGCTCGACCGGGTTTCGTTCGAATGCGCAGCCGGCGAAGTTATCGGCATCATCGGCGCCAACGGTGCCGGCAAATCCACCCTGATGAATGCGCTCGCCGGCTTGGTCGAAACCGCGAGCGGCCGCATCGAATGGAACGGCACCGATATCACCGACCTCGGCCCGGCCCGACGATCGCGCCTCGGCCTCGCCTACGCGCCGGAAGGCCGGCGGCTGTTCGCGGGCATGAGCGTCGCCGACAATCTTCTGGTCGCCTGCGCCGACCCGCGCGCGCGCGCCGAACGCATGCGCCGCGTGTTCGAGCTGTTTCCCGCCCTGGTCGACAAGCGCGGCAGCCGCGCCTGGCAGCTTTCCGGCGGCCAGCAGCAGATGCTGGCGATCGGACGTGCGCTGATGCAGGCGCCGAAACTGCTGCTGCTCGACGAGCCGTCGCTGGGACTGGCGCCGCGCCTGATCGACGAACTTCTGATCGCGCTGAAGAAGATCCGCGCCGGCGGCACGTCGATCCTGATCGCCGAACAGAATGTCCGCGCCGCGCTGGCGATCGCGGACCGCGCGCTGGTGCTGCGCGCCGGCAAGCTGGTGCTGGACGGCAAAGCGGCCGATTTGCTGGGCGATCCGGCGGTGAAAAACTCCTTCATGGGCGCGTGAGGCTGGGCTAGAACCAGCGAAATCAATCGAGAGGATGCCATGACCGGCCTGCCCCCGCGCGATCAATTCGGCGCCCTGACCGCCGACATTCTGTGGAAGATCAAAGCGGTCAATTTCAAGCCCGAGAATCCGTTCACGCTGACCTCGGGCCGGCTCAGCCCGGTCTATGTCGATTGCCGGCGCATCATTTCGTTCGTCGAGGCGCGCCGCCAGATCATCGACATGGCGGTGAACCTGCTGGACGCCGAGATCGGCCGCGCGAAACTGGACGCCGTCGCCGGCGGCGAAACCGCAGGCATTCCGTTCGCCGCGTGGATCGCCGAGAAGATGGATAAACCGATGTTGTACGTGCGCAAGAAACCGAAAGGCTTCGGCCGCAACGCGCAGATCGAAGGCGATTTCGCCGATGGCGCGCGCACCCTGCTGGTGGAAGACCTGACCACCGATTCGGGCAGCAAGATCGCGTTCTGCAAGGCGCTGCGCGATGCCGGCGCGGTGGTCAGCGACGCGTTCGTGGTGTTCCACTACGGCATTTTCCCGCAGAGCGTGGAAAATCTGCGCCAGATCGGCGTTCGCTTGCATGCGTTGGCGACCTGGCGCGACGTGCTCGCCTCGGCTCGGCGCAACAAATATTTCCCGGAAGCTTCGTTGGCCGAAGTGCAGTCGTTCCTCGACGATCCGGACGGCTGGCAAGCAAAACGCGCGAAGGCTTAGGCGCGCAGGCGAGGTCTCGCCTGCGGTCCATCCTTCGATACGCGCTGCGCGCTACTCAGGATGAGGCCGTAAATGGCGGCAGACCTCATCCTGAGTAGCGCGTCCTTACGCGCGTATCGAAGGATGGGCCGCAGGCGCGGTCTACGTCCCGCGATACTTCGCCAGCGCGAAGGCGCCGCGCACGCCGTGCAGGTAGAACACCAGGAACAGCGCCGCGATGACGATGGCGAACGTATCGGGCGGCGTCGGCCCATACAGGAAAGTCAGCCCTTTCGCGGCGGCGTAGCAGACGAAAGCGGCCACCGCCGCAATGCGCGAATAGAAGTACAAGCCGACCGCGATCGCGACGAAGACGCCGGTTTCCGCCAGCGCCCAGGTTAGCGGCACGCGCTCATGCCCGGTTGCCAGCGCGATCGCGACCACCGCCAGCAGCAGCAGGATGTTCACCACCGCGGCCCAGAACGCGTAGCGCGAGACCTCCCGCGCGGTCTTCTCGTCGGGGATGGCCGGCCAGACGGCCGCGCGAAACGAGCGATCGGGCGCCCGGCGCTGCGGTTCCTCGGTCACGAGCGCCACCGAACCGGTTGCGTTGGGCGGCCTGCCATAGCATCGTCAATGCGGCCTTGATGACCGGAGCGCTGTTCCATGACCCGTTTCCTCGCATGCCTCGGCGCCGTCCTCGTTTGCGCGGGCGTGGCGTTCCCCGCCCACGCCCAGAAGGACACGCTGACCATCGGCTTAACGCAGTTTCCGTCGACCTTCAATCCGCACATCGATTCGATGCTGGCGAAAAGCTACATCCTGGCGATGACGCGCCGCTCGATCACGACCTACGATCCGAGTTGGACCCTGGTGTGCCAATTGTGCGTCGCACTGCCGACGCTGGAGAACGGCAAGGCCAAGATCGTCGATTTGCCGAACGGCAAGAAGGGCATGCAGCTGACGGTGCAGCTGCGCAAGGACGCCAAGTGGGGCGACGGCACGCCCGTCACGGTCAAGGACGTCGTCTTCACCTGGGAAGTCGGCCGCCACGAAAAAACCGGCGTCAGCGACATCGAAGGGTTTCGCCGCATCCTCAAGATCGAGCCGATCGACGACCATAACTTCACGATGACCATCGACCGCGTGACGTTCAAGTACAACGACATGACCGGCATGGATCTGCTTCCGGCGCATCTCGAAGCCAAAGCCTTCGCGGACCCCGCGACCTACAAGACCAAGACTGCGTTCGATACCGATACCGCCAACCCCGGCCTGTATTTCGGCCCCTATCGGATCACGCAAGTGTCGATCGGTTCGCACGTGGTGCTCGAGCCGAACCCGACCTGGTACGGCCAGAAACCGTATTTCAAGCGCATCGTCGTCAAGGTGATCGGCAATACGGCGGCGCTGGAGGCGAACCTGCTGTCCGGCGGCGTCGATTACGTGGCCGGCGAACTCGGCCTGTCGCTCGACCAGGCGCTCGCGTTCGAAACCCGTCACAAGGGCAAGTACAACATCGTCTACAAGGCCGGGCTGATCTACGAACATATCGACGTCAACCTGGACAATCCGCTGTTGAAGGACCGCCGGGTGCGCCAGGCACTGATGTTCGCGCTCGACCGCGCCGATCTGGTGAAGCAGCTTTTCGCCGGCCGTCAACCGGTCGCCGACGGGCAGGTCAGCCCGCTCGACTGGATGATTTCGGCCGATGTGCCGAAATACGGCTTCGATCCGAAACGCGCCGCCGAGCTGCTCGACCAAGCCGGCTGGAAGCCCGGCGCCGGCGGCGTGCGCGTCAACGCCAAGGGCGAGCGCTTGGTACTCGAGCTGATGACCACGGCCGGCAACCGTTCGCGCGAACTGGTGCAGCAGGTGCTGCAGAACCAGTGGCGCAAGGTCGGCATCGACGTGCGGCTCAAGAACGAGCCGGCGCGCGTGTTCTTCGGCGAAACCGTGACCAGGCGGAAATTTCCCGCGCTGGCGATGTTCGCCTGGTTGAGCGCGCCGGAAAGCGTGCCCCGTTCGACCTTGCATTCCGAGCACATTCCATCGGCCAAGAACAATTTCGCCGGGCAGAACTACCCCGGCTTCGCCAACCCGGAGATGGACAAGCTGCTCGACGCGATCGAGATCGAGCTGGACAAGGAAAAGCGCCGCGCGCTGTGGCAACGGCTGCAGACGTTGTACGCCACCGAGCTGCCGGCGCTGCCGCTGTTCTTTCGGGCCGACCCGTTCATCATGCCGCTGTGGCTGAAGGGCGTCGAGCCGACCGGGCATCAGTATACCTCGACGCAGCGCGTGGAATTCTGGCGCGCCGAATAGCCGAACATGCTGCGCTTCACCACACTCCGGTTCGTCCAGATCGCCTTCCTCATGCTGGCGATGTCGTTCGTGTTCTATGCGCTGATCGGCTTGATGCCGGGCGACCCGATCGACTTGATGATCAGCGCCAATCCGAACCTGACGCCCGCGGATGCGGCGCGGCTCAAGGCGCTCCACGGCCTCGATCAGCCGATCTGGCTGCGCTACTACGCCTGGCTGTCGGCCGCGCTCGACGGCGATTTCGGCTATTCGCGCGGGTTCAACCAGCCGGTGCTCGATATCATGGGCCCGCATCTGGCGCGCACCTGCGTGCTGATGGGCCTGAGTTTCGTGCTCTCCGTGGCGATCGCGGTCGCGATCGGCACCGCCGCGGCGGCGCGGCCCAATTCGGCGTTCGACTATATCGTCAACTTCCTGAGCTTCGCCGGCCGCGCCGTGCCGCCGTTCTGGCTCGCCTTGGTGCTGATCCTGGTGTTCGCCGTGGCGCTGCGCTGGCTGCCGGCCGGCGGCATGGAAACCGTCGGCGACAGCGGTTTCTGGGACCGGCTGAAGCATCTCGTGCTGCCGGTCGTGTGCCTCACGCTGCTGAACATATCGACCATCGCGCGCATCGCCCGCGCCGAAACCTTGGCCGCGTTGCGCCAGGATTATATCCGCACCGCGCGGGCCAAAGGGCTCAGCCGCCGGCGGGTGCTATGGGGCCACGCGTTCCGCAACGCCGCCAATCCCCTGGTGACGGTGATCGCACTCGATTTCGGCGCGCTGTTCTCCGGAGCACTGATCACCGAGACGATCTTTTCCTATCCCGGCATGGGCAAGCTGATTTTCGATTCGGTGATGAGCAACGATTACAACACCGCGCTGGCGGGTCTGCTGTTCGCCACCGTCATCACGCTGCTGGCGAACTATGTCGCCGACGTGCTGTACGCCGTGCTCGACCCGCGGGTGAGCTACCGATGAACCGGACCCTCGCCGCGCACTCGCCCGAGCTTACGCCGGCACGGCGGCGCTGGCGGCGGTTCCTGCGCCACCGGCTTGCGATTGCCAGCCTGATCGTCATCCTCGTGCTGGCGATCCTGTCGTTGGCCGCGCCCTGGATCGAGCGCGCGCTCGGTTTCGACGGCGCCGATTTCGTGCTGGCCAACAAACTGCAGCCGCCGAGCTGGCGCCATTGGCTGGGGACCGACGATCTCGGCCGCGACGTGATGATCCGCCTGCTGTACGGCGGCCGCATTTCGCTCATGGTCGGCCTGATCGCCGCCCTGGCCGCAGCGATCATCGGCACCTTCATCGGCATCGTTGCCGGCTATTACGGCGGCAAGCTGGACGGGCTGCTGATGCGATTGACCGATGCCGTGATCGTGCTGCCGGTGCTGCCGCTGCTGATCGTGCTGGCCGCCGTCGACCTGCGCAAGCTGGGCCTGCCGGAGGAAATAGCCGGTTCGTCGGATTCGAGCCTTTACCGCATCGTCGCCATCATCGCGCTGGTGAGCTGGACCGGCGTGGCGCGCCTCGTGCGCGGCGCCACCCTGGCGGTCAAGCAGCGCGATTTCGTGCGCGCCGCGATCGCGTTGGGCGCCAGCAACCGGCGCGTCATGTGGGTGCATATCCTGCCGAATGTGCTGTCGCCCGTGGTTGTGGCGACGACGCTGTCGGTCGGCGGCATCATCCTGTTCGAGTCGGTGCTGAGTTTCCTCGGTCTCGGCATCCAGCCGCCGACCGCGAGCTGGGGCAACATGATGAACAACGCCCAGGAGCTGATCACCCAGGCGCCGCACATGATCGTGTTTCCCGGCGCGCTCATTTTCATTGTCGTGGTGGCGTTCAACTTCGTCGGCGACGGCATGCAGGACGCGCTCGATCCGCGGGCGCTTTCGGATTGATCGGGGCGGATTGATCGGGGCGGATTGATCGGGGCGGATTGCGCGGGAGGCGTTGAACGGGGCGAATCGGCCACGTCGACGATGCGCGAGGTCATTCGACTGTCACGGGCAATTCCGTATAATGCCGGTCGAGCTGGGGCCGGCCGGGAGAGCGTGCCATGCGACGGTTTATCTATTTCCTGTTCATCGTCGGCATTGCCGGCGCGGCGGTGGTCTGCTTCGCACCGAACGAAATTTGGCAGACGCCGCAGATCATCGCCGGCGCGCGCAAGGACCCGGCGCGCGGCGAGCAGATCTTCCTGCTGGCCGGCTGCGCGTCATGCCATACCGACACCAAGGAGAACGCTCCGCCGCTGGCCGGCGGCCGGCAGCTGAAGACCGAATTCGGCGTGTTCGTGGCGCCCAACATCACGCCCGATCCGGCAACCGGCATCGGCAAATGGACCGATATCGACTTCGTGCGCGCGATGACGCAAGGCCTGTCGCCGACCGGCAAGCATTACTACCCGTCGTTTCCCTACACGTCGTACACGCGCATGCCGGTGCAGGACATACTTGACCTCAAAGCCTATCTCGACACGGTCAAGCCGGTCAGCAACAAGACCGCCGCGCACGAGCTCAGCTTTCCGTATTCCATCCGTTACGGCGTGGGCTTCTGGAAACTTGCATTCTTCGACAACAGACGGTTCGTGCCGGCGCCCGGCAAGCCGGAAAGCCTGAACCGCGGCGCCTATCTGGCGACCGGCCCCGGCCATTGCATCGAATGCCACAGCCCGCGCAACTTCGCCGGCGCGATCGAAAAGGATCGCGCGTTCAGCGGCACCAAGAAGGCGCCGGAAGGCGGCAAGGTGCCGAACATCACGCCGCACCCGGAAACCGGCATCGGCAAGTGGAGCGAGAGCGACATGCTGGAGTTCCTGAAATCCGGCCTCACGCCCGGCGGCGACATCACCGGCGGCACGATGGGCGAAGTGATCAAGAACACGTCGAAATGGGACGAGGCGGACCGCAAGGCGGTAGTGGAATATCTGCGTTCCCTGCCGCCGCGCGCCCTGCAGTAAGGCCGGACCTCATTGCGTATCAGTTGGAGGGGTTGAAATGACGAACTTCGTTGCGTGGAAATCCATGGCGCGCGCGCCGCTGGCGGCGATGGCGCTTGCCCTGGCGCTGACCGGGGCCGCCCAGGCGCAGCAGCAGAACGATCCGCTGAAAGCCGTCAATGACGGGTTTCGCGGCGCCTACAAGCAGGCCCGCGCCGAAACGCTGAAGCAGCTGTCGCCGGTTTTCATCGTGCAGTTCGATTCGCTGATCGTGCACCGCAACGGCGCGCGCACCGAAACCACCTTCACGCCGAAGGCCTATCACGAATACAAATCTTTCGCGCACATCCCGCTGACCGTTTTCGTGATGCTGCAGCCCGGTTCGGCGCAGCCCTTGACCGACGCCAAGTTGAAGGAACTCGAAACCTACCGCGCGCTCGTAGCGAACGCGGACAAAGGCATCGACGGGCTTGGCTGGCCGACCGATGCGGTCCAGCTGCACCGAAACATCGCCAGCCGCGCCATGGCGTTCATCGACGAACGGCTGAAGACCAAGTCCGTCACGCCGCAAGTGCTGACCCGCTTCGCGCGTCAAATGGCGCCGCTTGCCCTGGCCAGCGCGGACTTTGCCGCGCGCGCGCAGCTCGACGGCTTGCATGCGCTTGTCACCAAGCAGCGCCGCGAAATGGGCGAGGCCGAATGGCGCCGGCTGCTGGTGGTGAATCTGGCGCCGCGCCAGGCGCGGCCAGGCAACCTGCAATTTGCCTACTTCAAGCGCGCGATGGGCGCCGGCGCCGAAGGCAAGCGTCTGTTCAATGCGGAAAACGTCTTCACCGAAGATGGCGCGCTCAACTTGTTGGGCACCATCGTGCTGGATAAGGCCGCCAGCGTCGCGTTCTTCAACGATCCGGCGCGCCTCGAGCGCGATCTGCTGAGCGACGCGGCCGCCGCGCACGTCGTGCGCATCTTCCAGCTGCGGCAATAAGCGGCGACGCGAGACGCGCGTGTTTGCGACCGGCCTCGCGCTCTGCTTCGTCGGCGTGCTGCTCTGCCTTGCGATCTTCGTGTTGACCGCCATCGGCGTGATTCCCGAATCCCTGCTGGCGGCAAGCATGAAGCCGTGGGCGACCGAATTCGCCTGGCGCTATCTGCTGCCGCTGTTGATGCCGCTGTTCAATCTGATCGTCGTGGCGGTGGCGACGCGCGCCCACCGCGACCGCAATGCACGGCTTGCCCGGCGCGCGTGGCGCTGGGCGCTCGCGATGTTCGTCGTCATGCTGCTCTACACGATTGCCGTCGGTTTCTACCCGATGACGCTCGGCCACCTGGTCTGCCTGACCGGCGCCGTCCTCGCCGCGCGCGTGCCGACGCCGCCACCGGCTCCGGTCAGGGATCGGATCGATTTGTATCGTTAGGCGCTCCGACCTCTGTGCGGCGAGGCGCGGAAATTCGCCCTTGCAATCCACGCCCCGCTGGGACCGAATCGCTCTTCCCTTTCTCGCACGGAACGAGCCGCCCCATGCGTCATCTCGGAAATTCGCTGGCCAGTCGCGATATCGCGTCGCTGGTGCATCCCTACACCAACCTGAAGGCGCACCAGACCGAAGGCCCGCTGGTGGTCATGAAGGGCAAGGGCGTCCACATCTACGACGAGGCCGGCAAGGAATATATCGAGGGCATGGCGGGCTTATGGTGCGCCTCGCTCGGCTTCGACGAGCAGCGCCTGGCCGATGCGGCGCAGGCCGCGATGGGCAAGCTCGGCTTCTACCACATGTTCGCGCACAAATCGCACGAGCCTGGAATCGAACTGGCCGAGCGGCTGCTGGCCATGGCGCCGGTGCCGATGTCGAAAGTGTTCTTTGGCAATTCCGGCTCGGAGGCCAACGACACGGCAATCAAGCTGGTCTGGTACTACAACAACGCGCTCGGCCGGCCGGACAAAAAGAAGATCATCTCGCGCCAGCGTGCTTATCATGGCGTCACGATCGCTTCCGCGAGTCTGACCGGCCTGCCGGCCAACCACGCCGATTTCGATCTACCGATCAAGAACATCATCCACACCGATGCGCCGCACTACTACAAGGGCGCGCAACCCGGCGAATCCGAAGAACAGTTCGCCACGCGGCTGGCCGACAATCTGGAGAACCTGATCCTCAAGGAAGGCCCGGAAACCTGCGCCGCGTTTTTCGCCGAGCCGGTGATGGGCGCCGGCGGCGTCGTGGTGCCGCCGAAGACGTATTTCGAAAAGATCCAGGCGGTGCTGAAGAAATACGACCTGCTGTTCGTCTGCGACGAGGTGATTTGCGGCTTCGGCCGCACCGGCAACATGTTCGGCACCCAGACCTTCGATCTGAAACCCGACATGATCGTCGTCGCCAAGGCGCTGTCGGCGGCCTTCCTGCCGATTTCCGGGCTGATGATTTCAGAGCGCATCTACCAGGCGATGGTCAAGGAGAGCGAGAAGATCGGCACGTTCGGCCACGGCTTCACCTATTCCGGGCACCCGGTGTGCGCGGCGGTCGCAGTCGAGACGCTGAAGATTTACCAGGAGCGGGACATCGTCTCCCACGTGCGCAAGGTCATGGCGCCGTTCCAGAAGGAGTTTCGCGCGCTGGCGAACGAGGATTTCATCGGCGAAGTGCGCGGCGTGGGCTTGATCGGCGCGCTCGAATTCGTCGCCGACAAGGCGACCAAGCGCGGCTTCAAACCGCCGGGCGCCGTCGGCAGGTATTTCTACAAGCGCGCCGAAGAAGCCGGCTTGATCACGCGCAATCTGGTGGATTCGATCGCGCTCTGCCCGCCGCTGATCATCAACGAAGCGGAGATCGGCGAGATGTTCTGCCGCATGCGCAAGGCCGTGGCTGAAACGCAGGCCTGGATCCGCAAAGAGAAGATCGACGCCGCCGCCTGATGTCCCGACTGCGTGCCCTTGCCCATCGGATCAGCCGCCGGCGCTTCATCGGCGCGGCGGGGGCGGCGTCCGCTCTGCTGACACTGCCGGCCTACGCGCAGAATGCCCGCCTGGCGTGGAAAACGCTCGAGCCGGGACTCGATTTCGCGCAAACGCCCTCGCCGCTGGCGCCCGACGGCGAGGACGGCGTTGTCAGCTTCTTGCGAGTCGATCCCCGCCGCTACCGGTTTTCGATCCTGACCGCGCGCGGCAACAACGATGCGCGCAAGAGCCCCGGCGACTGGGCGCGGCAGTTCCGCTGTTTGGCCGCGATCAACGCCGGCATGTACCTGAAGGATTACCGCACCAGCGTCGGCTACCTGCGCGCCGGCGACCTGTATGTCAATCCGACTTTGGGCGCCGATCGTACCGTGGCGGCCTTTAACGGCCGCGATCGCGGCGTACCGCCGTTCCAGATCATCGACCGTACGTGCCAGAATTTCAAGGCGCTCGAACCCAGATACGAGTCCCTGCTGCAATCGATCCGGCTGATCGACTGCAACCGCCGCAATGTCTGGAAGCCGGATACGCGCAAATGGAGCATCGCGGCGCTCGGCGCCGACAAGACCGGCCGTGCCGTGTTCGTACACGTGAAGGCGCCGCACATGGTGCACGATTTCGTGAATCTATTGCTGGCCCTGCCGCTCGACCTGCGCAATGCGATGTATCTGGAAGGCGGGCGCGAAGCGGCACTGTACGTCAACGCAGGCGGCGTCATGCTCGAGAAAACCGGTCTGCCGCGCAGCGATTCGCTGTTCGGGCGCGTGACGACGGGGCCAGTCGAAATCCCGAACGTGATCGGGGTCTTGCGGCGGGGCTAGAGCGCCCGCTCGCGTCCCACGATATCGAACCGCCGCGCGCAGTCGACCAGCCAGGCGCGTACCGTGCGCTCGGCCGCAGGCGAAAGTCCGCGCACCATCTCCGCCTCGATGCCGGCGACGCGCGCGCGGCAAGCCGCGACCATCCGTTCGCCCTTGGCGGTCAGCGCGATGCGGATGATGCGGCCGTGCGCCGGATCGGCCGTGCGCGCCACCAGCCCCGCGCGCTGCAAATTCTGCACGATGCCGCCGACCGATTGCGCGGTCATCATCGACAGACGCGCGAGATCGGCGCCCGATATGGTTCCTTCGGCCTGGATCACCGTGAGCACCGAGAATTGCGGCACCGTGGTGCCCAGATCGGCCAGCGCCTGCTCCAACGCCCCGCGCAACGCCATCTGCGCCTGGCGCAGCAGGTAGCCGATATGCCCGTCCTCGCCGCGATACCCGTCGCCCGGCCGTTTCAAGGGGGCCGGCGGATCGGCGGCGTGGAACGGGGGTGCTTTGCCGGGCTTTCGCATGGTATAAGGACCTTGATACTATATAAGGTTCCTTATATTATCCGACCCGCCGCACAATTGATATGGGAGAGAGGCATGCTGTCGCCCGAACATCTGGCCCTGCTGCTGCGCCACCGGGACGCCGAGAATGCGCACAAGATGCGCGAGACGCTGGATACGCTGACCAAGGATTGTGTGTTCGACGACCGCGCGATGAATCGCGTGTTTCACGGCCACAAGGGGGCGGAGGAATATTACCGCATGTGGTGGGACGCGTTCGCCATCGTGGCGCACACGGAAAAGCGATTCTTCCCGTCGCCCGACGTCGCCATCGTCGAAACCCGCTTCAAGGGCAAGCATGTCGGCCCGTTCATGGGGGTGGCGCCGACCGGGCGCGAGGTCGACGTGCCGATCGCCATCATCGTCGAGATGAAGGACGGTTTGATGACCGGGGAGCGGTTCTATTACGATCGCGGTACATTGATGAAACAGATCGGCGCCGCCTAGCAATCGGCCCGAACGCGAGGATCGATCATGCGTATTGCCGTCCTGGGTGCGACCGGCGTATTGGGCCGCAACGTCATCCCGCGATTCGTCGCCGCCGGGCACGAGGTGATCGCGGCCGTGCGCAACGATCACGGCGCGCGGCTGGTGCAGAATTTCGGCGCCAAAGCCAAGCGCGGCGACATTCTCGATGCCGCCAGCCTGCCGTCGATCGTCACGGGCTGCGATGCCGCACTGCATCTGGCGACCGCGATCCCCAAACCCGGCCCGAAAATGGATTGGAGCCTCAACGATCGCATCCGCACCGACGGCACGCGGAATCTCATCCGGGCATGCCAAGCGGAAAACGTCCGCCGCTATGTGCAGCAGAGCATTGCCATGATGCTCGGCGGCTCCAACGAGTGGCGGGACGAGGACGGCCCGGTCCTCGCGGACCACCCGGTGTATCGATCGTCGGTCGAAATGGAGCGCCTCGTACGCGATTCGGATCTCGACTGGCGCATCGCACGCGGGGGCTTGTTTTACGGGCCGGGCACCGGGCGCGAGGAGATGTACCGCACCGCGCTGGCAAACGGCGAGCTGCGTCTGCCCGGCGACGGCAGCGCCTATGTCTCGCTGATCCACGTCGCCGACATGGCGGCCGCCGTCGTGGCTGCCACGCTGGCGCCGACAAGCCGGTTGACGGTCAATGTGGTCGACGACCACCCGCCGACCTATGCCGAACTGTTCGGATTTCTTGCCGCGCAGGCCAATGTGCCGCCGGCACCCCCGGGCGGCCCGCCGGGCATGGCCTCGTTCCGGGTCGGCAATCAGCTTGCCAAACAGCGCCTCGGCTGGCGGCCGTTCTACCCGGATTATCGCGTCGGGCTGGCCTGACGCGATGCCGGGGGCATGGCTTAAGGCCTTGTCTCCTCGCGACAAATTGACCCTTTCGTGGCTTCTGACCGGCTCGTAATCTGCTCGTTTCCGGCCTACACTGGGCGCCGTACGCCACGGGAGAGACGCGTTATGAACTACGATCAGGTCTTTGCCGCCGCCATCGCGCGCCTGAAGGACGAGTGCCGCTATCGCGTGTTCGCCGATCTGGAACGTCGCGCCGGACAGTTCCCCAAGGCGCTGCGGCATGGCCCGAACGGCAGCCACGAAATCACCGTCTGGTGCAGCAACGACTATCTGGGCATGGGTCAGCACCCGGACGTGCTCGCAGCCATGCACGAGGCCATCGACAGGCACGGCGCCGGCGCCGGCGGCACGCGCAATATCTCCGGCACCAACCATTATCACGTGCTGCTGGAACAGGAGCTCGCCGATCTGCACGAGAAGGAATCTGCGCTGCTGTTCACCTCGGGCTATAATTCCAACGAGGCGACGCTGAGCACGCTGCTGACCGTGCTGCCGAACCCGGTGGTGATATCGGACGAGTTGAACCATGCCTCGATGATCCACGGCATGAAATCGAGCCGCGCCGAGAAGAAGATTTTTCGGCATAACGACGTTGCGCATCTGGAAGAGGTCTTGAAATCCATCGATCCGGCGCGGCCCAAGATGGTCGCGTTCGAATCGGTCTATTCGATGGACGGCGACATAGCGCCGATCGCCAAGATTTGCGATGTGGCCGACAAGTACGGCGCCATGACCTATCTGGACGAAGTGCACGCGGTCGGCATGTATGGCAGGCGCGGCGGCGGCATCTCGGACCGCGATCGCGTGGCGCACCGACTGACCGTGATCGAAGGCACGCTGGCAAAAGCCTATGGCGTGGTCGGCGGATACATCACCGGTTCGTCGAACCTGGTCGACGTCGTGCGCAGCTACGGCTCAGCATTCATCTTCACCACCGCCCTTCCGCCGCACGTCGCCGCGGGCGCTTTGGCCTCGATCCGTCACCTCAAGCAAAGCCAGATCGAGCGCGAGCGGCAGCAGGACCGCGCGGCGCGGCTCAAGAAATCCCTGGCCGCAGCCGGCCTGCCGGTCATGCCGTCGGAAAGCCACATCGTGCCGGTGTTCGTCGGCGATGCGGAACTGTGCAAGGCGGCCAGCGATGCGCTGCTCGACCGGCACAACATTTACGTCCAGCCGATCAACTATCCGACCGTGCCGCGCGGCAAGGAGCGCCTGCGCTTCACGCCCAGCCCGTTCCACAGCGATTCGGACATGGACTATCTGGTCCAGGCGCTCGTTCAGGTCTGGCGCCAATTGGGCCTGAACCTGCGCGCGGCGGCCTAGGGCACACCAAGATGTATCGCGACAAGTCCCTGATCCCGACCGAGGCGATCCGGCTTGTCGCCCTCGGCACGCTGGCCGACCGGCCGACCCCCTACGCCGATCTGGCGCTCGACGTGCGCCACTTTTCCAGCCGCATCATGGGCCCGTCGCTCGACATGCTGGGCCCGTCGATCGAATTATTGCGGCATGAGGGCTTGGCGACCGGCGCATCCGGCCCGGACGCCATGTTGACGATCACGGAGAAGGGTCGCAGCGAACTGCTGCTGCTGCTCCAAGCCAACGTGCGTGTGCCGATCGACGATCTGAACAAGCTGGTTATCGCGGCGAAATTCCGCTTCCTGCATGTGCTGCCCGCCGCGGCACGGCAACAGCAACTGCGCAATCTGGTCGACCTGTTCGCAGGCGAGGAAGCGCGGCTCGACGATCTGCGCGCGCATCACGCCGATGGCAGCCCCGACCTTGTCGCTTGGCTCGACCACGAACTAGACCTGGTGCGCCGGCGTATCGCATGGCTGGAAGAGCGCAGCGGCGGCCAGGGCTGAGTCGAGCGACCGCAATCCTCCCCGCCGTTGCTCTTGTCGTCGATTTCGGGGGAACGGGCGACGTTCCAAATACATTTCGAACTCGTTCGATTCACGCGCGCATGTTCCGGTGCACCACCATCCCGTGACCCACAAGCTCGATCCGCCGGTTTTTCTCCGACACCTGATGGATGCGGCGATTGCCTCCGCCGATCCGGCGTTATGCGTGCCGAACAACCTCCCGGCACGGCCGAAAGGCCGCACGCTTGTGATCGGCGCCGGCAAGGCCAGCGCCGCGATGGCGCGCGCGTTCGACGATCATTGGGCGGGCGAAGTCTCGGGCCTGGTCGTCACGCGCTACGGCTATGCCTTGCCGTGCCGCCGCATCGAGATCGTCGAGGCGGCGCATCCGGTGCCCGATGCGGCCGGCGAAGCGGCGGCCCGGCGCATGCTGGCGCTGGTGCAGAATCTTTCCGCCGACGATCTGGTCGTCTGCCTGATGTCGGGCGGCGCGTCGGCGCTGCTGAGCCTGCCCGCCGCCGGCCTGACGCTGGCCGACAAGCAGGCGATCAACCGCGCGCTGCTGCGTTCGGGCGCGACCATTCACGAAATGAACTGCGTACGAAAGCATCTGTCCGCCATCAAGGGCGGGCGCTTGGCCGCCGCCGCTTGGCCGGCGCGCCTGGTGACGCTGGCGATCTCGGACGTGCCGGGCGACGATATTTCCGTGGTCGGCTCGGGGCCGACCGTGGCGGACCCGACGACGGCCGCGCAGGCCCGCGCGATCCTGGAAAGGTATCGCATCGCGGAACCGCACGCCGCGATCGCCCACATTGCGCGCGGCCACGACGAGACGCCGAAGCCCGGCGATCCGCGCCTGAGCCATGCCAGCGCCAGACTGATCGCAGCACCCCGGGAAATGCTGGAAGTCGCGGCCGCCGCGGCCCGCGCGCGCGGCGTGCACGCGATTGTCCTGGGCGATGCGCTGCAAGGCGAGGCGCGCGAGCTTGCCGCCGAACACGCCGTCCTCGCCGATAAAATTCGGCGCGATCGAACCGTTGCCAAACCTTGCGTGCTGCTGTCGGGCGGCGAGACGACCGTAACACTGCGCGGCGCCGGCCGCGGCGGGCGGAACAGCGAGTATCTGCTCGGCCTCGCGGTGGCACTGGCCGGCGCACCGGACATTTACGCCCTGGCGTGCGACACCGACGGCATCGACGGCAGCGAGGACAATGCCGGGGCGATCGTACGGCCGGACACGCTCGCGCGCGCCGCAGCGCGCGGCGCCGACGCCGGGGCCTATCTCGACAACAACGACGCCTACGGATTCTTCGCCGCCATCGGCGATCTGGTGATGACCGGACCGACGCGCACCAACGTCAACGATTTCCGCGCAATCCTGATTCAGGCGCGCTAAAAGCCCGTGCGCCTGTCATGATCAGACGTTAGACTCGCGACCATGCGACGCAACCGAAACGCCAAGATCATCGCAACCCTCGGCCCGGCCAGCTCGACCCCGGCGCAGATCGCCCAATTATACGGCGCCGGTGCGGACGTGTTCCGGCTCAATTTCAGTCACGGCGAGCATGCCGACCACCGCGCGCGGTACGATGCCATTCGCGCGCTGGAGAAGGCAAACGGCAGGCCGATCGGCGTATTGGTCGACCTGCAAGGGCCGAAACTGCGCGTCGGCAAATTTGCCGCCGGCAAGGTCCAGCTCAAGGCCGGCCAGTCGTTTCGCCTGCAACTGGCCGACCGGCCGGGCGACCGGTCCGGTGTGTCGCTGCCGCATCCGGAGATATTCGCGGCCCTGCAGCGCGGCCACGAATTGCTGCTCGACGACGGTAAATTGCGCCTGCGCGTCGAGCACAGCGGCCACGACTTCGCGGATACCAAAATCATCACCGGCGGCGAACTGAGCGACCGTAAGGGCGTCAATCTGCCGGGCGCCATCCTGCCCTTGTCGGCATTGACCGAGAAGGACCGCCGCGATCTCGAGTTCGCGCTGCAATTGGGCGTCGACTGGATTGCGCTGTCGTTCGTCCAGCGCGCCGACGACGTAGCCGAGGCGCGCAAGCTGGTGCGCAACCGCGCCGGACTGCTGGCCAAGCTGGAAAAGCCGTCGGCGATCGCCAACCTCGAGGGCATCATCGAGCTGGCCGACGCGGTGATGGTGGCGCGCGGCGATCTCGGCGTCGAACTGCCGCCGGAAGACGTGCCCAGCATCCAGAAGCGCGTCGTGCGCGCCGCCCGCCAGGCCGGCAAGCCGGTCGTGGTGGCGACGCAAATGCTCGATTCGATGGTGCACGCGCCGACCCCGACGCGCGCCGAAGCGTCCGACGTGGCGAATGCGGTCTACGACGGCGCCGACGCGGTCATGCTGTCGGCGGAAACCGCGTCCGGCGACTATCCGGTCGAGTCGGTCGCGATCATGGACCGCATCGTCGCGCGCGTGGAGCGCGACCCGATGTTCCGGCCGACCATGGATGCGCACCATCCCGAGCCGACCGCGACCGCCGCCGACGCGATCACCGCCGCAGCCCGGCAGGTGGCGCACACGCTGGGCGCCGCAGCCATCGTCACCTACACCACATCCGGCTCGACCACGCTGCGCGCCTCGCGCGAACGGCCCGATGTGCCGATCTTGTGTCTGACCGGCAACGCCGGCACGGCGCGGCGCGTCGTGCTTGCCTGGGGCGTGCACGCCACGTTCAGCCACGATGTCGACAATGTCGAGGCGATGGTCGATTACGCCTGCGACGTGGCGCTCTCGATGGGTTTCGCGAAAAAGGGCGATCCGGTCGTGATTACCGCCGGCATGCCGTTCGGCACGCCGGGCGCCACGAACCTACTGCGCATTGCGTGGATTCATTGAAGCGCGCGCCCGCTCCCGAGCAAACGTGCATGTCATCCGCAGCAAGCGCAACGTGACCCGGGATCCAGGCGCTGTAAATCGCAGGCGTTCCGGATGCCGGCTCGCCGCTGTACTCCGGCCGGCGTGACAATCGAGGGCGTGGAACGTCGAGCCGGGGCCGACGGGCGGACGAACGCGTTTATTTCTCCAGCATCGAACGCAGCATCCACGCGGTCTTTTCGTGAATCTGCAGGCGCTGGGTCAACAGGTCGGCGGTCGGCTCGTCGTTGGCGCTTTCGGCAATCGGGAAGATCTTGCGCGCGGTGCGGGCGACGGCTTCCTGGCCCTCGACCAGTTGCCTGATCATGTCGGTCGCCGACGGCACGCCCTTGGCTTCCTTGATCGACGTGAGCTTGCCGAAATCGGCATAGCTGCCCGGAGCCGGAACGCCGAGCGCACGGATTCGTTCGGCGATCGCGTCGACGGCGAGCGCCAGTTCGTTGTACTGCGCCTCGAACATGAGGTGCAGCGTATTGAACATCGGACCGGTGACGTTCCAGTGAAAATTGTGCGTCTTCAGGTACAGCGTGTAGGTATCCGCCAGCAGATGCGACAACCCACCGGCAATCGCCTTGCGGTCTTTGTCCTTGATTCCGATATCGATTTTCTGAGCCATTGCTTGCCTCCTACGTCATTATTTAGAGTTATTCTAAATTTATGCCCGCGCGCCCTATTGTCAAGTCGCGGCCGGCTGCGACGGATCGGCGCGGACCGGCGCACAGAACGTCTCGCGCACCAGCAAACTGCAGATCAAGCCTATCGCATAGCAGGCCGGCAAGACCATAAAAGCCCATTGGAACACGGCCTCGGAATACAGCCGCACGCCGTCGACGATGCGACTGGCGCCCTGCCAATCGAGCATCGCGCCGACCAGCGGCTGAAGCAATGCGCCGGCACCGATCGTCGTCATATTGATCAGCCCGTAGACCGCGCCGCTGGCGCCGCCGCTGGAATTGTGCTCGGCGGCGGTGATGTAGGCGATCGCCATAAAACTGCCGCCGAAGCCGGCAAAGAACAAGGCGACGGGAAACGCAAATTGCGGCAGACCCGGCACGTAGATCGCCACCAGAATCGCCGCCAGGCCGATGCAGGCACCCCAGATCATCGGGCGTCGCCGCCGTCCAAGGCGGTCCGAAATCCATCCGCTGGTCGGCGCACCCGCCGCCCAGCCGATCAGGATGCTGGAGACGAGAAACGCTGCGGCCGGACGCGACAGACCGTAGCGCTCGATGGCGTACGGCACGCCCCACAAGCCACCGAAGGTCAACAATGGCGCCGACATGACGCAGCCGAACGTGGCGAGCACCCAGGTTTGCGGATGCTTCATGCAGCGCAGCAGGCCGGCGATCGCGCTGGTTTCGGCATGGTGCGCCTTGTGCGCAGCTTCGGCCTCGGGCGGCCGGTCGCGCACCATGATCCAATAGACGATAGCGTAGACCAGCGATACGACGCCCAGCGCCAGCATCGACTCGCGCCAGCCGATCCAATCGACCAGCGCCGCGAGCGGACCCTGGCCGATAAATCCGCCGAGCAGGCCGAGCATCATGGCGATCCCGGTCAGCGAGGCGATGCGCCGCGGCGAAAACCACGAGGTCGCCAGCACCAATGCGCCGACGAACGCAAAGCCCGAACCGAAGCCCGCAAGGAAGCGCGCAACGCTGGCCCAGAACAGAGTCGGCGCGAGCGCAAACAGAATAGCCCCCGCCGCGCACATCAAGGCGGCGGCCGTGCCGACCAGGCGCGGCCCGCGCCGGTCGTGCAGAATTCCCGCCGGCAGCTGGCCGAGCCCATAGGCGTAAAAATAATACGCCGACAAATTGCCGAGCAACGCGCCGCCGACATCGAACGCGCGCATCAATTCGTTGATCATGACGCTCGGCGAAACACGGATCACCCAGGTGACCAGAAAAAACGCCGCCGCCAGCCACCAGCCGATGCGCGCGCGGGTTGGCACGCGGAAACTATCCGCCTGCGGCGTCACGACACCTGACTCCCGCGCCGGGCGATAACGATGCCGATGAGTATGATGACCCCGCCGACATATTGATTGATGCCGATCGCTTCGCCGAGGATCAGCCAGGCGAACACCGCCGCGGCGATCGGCTGCACGAGCAGCGCCACGGCGGAAAACGTGGCCGGGACGTGCGCCACCGCAAAGGCGATCAACCCCTGCCCCGCCACCTGCGAGCCCAAACCGATGACGATGGCGATGGTCCAGCCGAACCAGGTCAGCGGCACGACCGTCTCGCCGCTGAAAATCGCCATCGGCAACAGCAGGATCGATCCGACGAACGCGGTCCACGCCATGATCATCGCGGTGGAGAAATAGGCGCGCGCACGCGCCACCGTCAGCAGATATGCGGCGTAGAACATCGCCGTGACGAGCGACAGCCCGTCGCCGGGCAAGGTTTCGGCGCGCATCGAGAGCCCTTGGCCGACCAGAATCACCGCACCGATCATCGTAGTCGCCAAACCGACCAGGAATATCCGCGTCGGCTTCTGGCGGAACATCAGCCAGGCGGCGAGCGTCACGAAGATCGGCACGAAGTTGGCCAGCAAGGTGGCATTGGTGACCGAGGTCAGCATCAGGCCCCAGTGCCAAGTCGCGAGGTCGCCGGTGAAGAACACGCCGGCCCACACGAGCAGCATGTATTCGCGCCAGGTGGCTTTCGGCGCGGCGGGATCGGTCCTGGCCGGAAACAGCAGCAGCACCGCCCAGAACACCGGCACGGATACGGCCAGCCGGTAGAACCCGGTCGCGATCGGACCGGTTTCCGACAATCGTACCCAAATACCCGAAAGGCCGATCAGGATTCCGCCGGCCAGCAGGGCCGGCAGGGCCAGCCGCACCAGGGGCGACGGCTCGAGGGCGAGTTCGGTGGGCGGCGCGCTCATAGACCGGTCTATACGCCACGCCGACCGGGCGCGAAAGCGGCCTCGCCGGAAACCCGCCTACATATTGGTTTTGCCGATGACGCATGGCTGTCGGGCATGCGCCGCGCGGGCATCCGCACGGCCGATGCTGGCCCGCGCGGCAGAACCGATTATAGTGCCGCCCATGCTCGCTTCGCTCGCCTTATCGCGCGCCGATCCGCCCGCCGTCGATGTGTTGAATCCGACGGGGTCTGCGCCGGTCGTGTTCATTGTGGATCATGCTTCCAATGCGGTGCCGGCGTGCCTCGGCAATCTCGGCCTGCCGCCTGAGCGGCTGCAGGAGCATATCGCCGTCGACATCGGCGCCGCCGCGGTCGGCCGGCTTTGGGCGGAGCGGTTCGACGCGCCGCTCGTGCTGTCGGGCTTTTCGCGGCTGGTGATCGATTGCAACCGCATGCCTGAGGATGTCACGTCGATTGCGACCGAAAGCGACGGAATCGTCATTCCCGGCAACGCGCGGCTGAATGCGGAAGACGCGGCATGGCGCAAGCGCACCTGCTTCGATCCGTATCACGACGCGATCGCCGCCCTGCTCGACGCGCGCCATGCAAAAGGCGTTCATCCGGCCGTGATCTCCGTGCACAGTTTCACGCCCGTGTTCGGCGGCGCGGCGCCGCGACCGTGGCACATCGGCATTCTGTGGAACAAGGATCCGCGCCTCGCGCATCCCTACATGGCGGCGCTGCGCGAAAACCCGGCGCTCAAGATCGGCGACAACCAGCCCTACTCCGCGCAATTGAATTTCGGCTATTCGATCCGCACGCACGGCGAGGGCCGCGGCCTGCCGCACATGCTGATCGAGTTGCGCCAGGATCTGGTTGCCGAGCCGGACGGCGCCGCGCATTGGGCGAAATTGGCCGGCGACGCGCTGGCGCGCGTGCTGCGCGAGGCGCCAAATCTCAACCAAGTGCGTAGATACTGATGCGCGATCCGCCCTTCACGCTCGGCATCGAGGAAGAATATCTGCTGGTCGATCGGCAGACCCGCGATCTGGTCGCCAAGCGGCCGGACGCGATGATGGCCGAACTCGAAAAGCTGCTCGGCCCGCGGGTGATGCCGGAATTCCTGACTGCGCAGATCGAGGTCGCAACCGGCATTTGCGCCGACATCAAAGCCGCGCGCAAGGATCTCGCCGAATTGCGCCGCACCGTGGCCCGCGTCGCCGAGGAATATGGCATGGCGATCGTCGCGGCGGCCACGCACCCGTTCGCCAACTGGAGCAGCGCCACGCCGACCGACAAGGAGCGCTATAAGATTCTGGCGCACGACCTGCAAGGCGTCGGCCGCCGGTTGCTGATCTGCGGACTGCACGTTCATGTCGGCATCGACGACGACGATCTGCGCATCGATCTGATGAGCCAGATCGGCTATTTCCTGCCGCATCTGCTGGCGCTGTCGACATCGTCGCCGTTCTGGCGCGGTCGCGATACCGGGCTCAAATCGTACCGCGTGGCAGTGTTCGACGAGTTGCCGCGAACCGGCTTGCCGGAACAATTCGCCTCGTTCGGCGAATACAAGCGGCACGTGGATATCCTCGTCAGTGCCGGGCTGATCGAGGACGCCAGCAAGCTGTGGTGGGACGTGCGCCCCTCGACGCGCTTTCCGACGCTGGAAATGCGGCTGACCGACGTTCCGACGCTGATGGAAGATTCGATCGCCATCGCGGCGCTGTATCAGTCGCTGCTGCGCATGCTGTACCGGCTGCGGCGCGGCAACCAGCGCTGGCGCCGGTATGCCGGCATGCTGGTGCGCGAGAACCGGTGGCGCGCGCAACGCTACGGCTTCGACGAAGGCCTGGTCGATTTCGGCAAGGGCGCCATCGTGCCGTATGCAACCCTGCTGGACGAATTGCTCGAGCTGGTGCGCGAGGATGCGGCGGCGCTGAACTGCGCCGCGGAGGTCGCACAGGCACGACAAATCCTCGCGCGCGGCACCAGCGCGCATCGGCAGATCCGGACCTATCAAGCCGCGGTGGATAACGGCCTGCCCGTTGGGGATGCTTTGCAGAAAGTTGTGGATAACCTCATCGTCGAGACCACAGCCGGTCTGTAACCGCGCCGCCGTCCTGCTAAAAATCGACTGGAAATTCCCGGCCTTGATGCGCGCGCGGGGCGGCTTAGATTCCATCCGGTGCGCGCCGCATCGAAGGAGACAGAAATGGACCAGAAGACCAAGACCGAACTGGAAGCCGCTGCGTTCCGCCGCCTGGTGGAGCACCTGCGCGCGCGCACCGACGTGCAGAACATCGACCTGATGAACCTCGCCGGGTTCTGCCGCAACTGCCTATCCAAATGGTATCTGGCCGAAGCGCAGCAGCGCGGGGTTGCGCTCAGCGATCCCGAAGCGCGCGAAATCGTCTACGGCATGCCGTACGAACAATGGAAGCGCCAGTACCAGAAAGAACCGACGCCCGAGCAGAAAGCCGCGTTCGAGAAGGCCGCAGCCGGGCACAAGCACTGATCATCGCATGCGGCGCCCGTGCCGGGCGCCGTTCTTACCAACGGGGACTAGGACATGGCCGACGGCAACCAATCGGGCAGCATCGCAAAGGAAAAGCTCAAGAGCTTCATCGAGCGCATCGAGCGGCTCGAAGAGGAAAAGGGCTCGCTGACCGCCGATATTCGCGAAGTATACAGCGAAGCCAAGGGCAACGGCTTCGAGCCAAAGGTCATGCGCAAGTTGGTTTCGTTGCGCCGCCTGGACAAGGACGAACGACAGGAGCAGGATTCGCTGCTCGAAGTGTATCGCGAGGCACTGGGGATTTAAGCCGGCGGAGCGGCCTTCAGCCCTAATCGTTCTCGGGATTGGCCGCGCGGGTCAGCGTCGTGCCGCGCGCGGGGAAAAGACGGGTGGCGTTAACCCGCAGATAATCGCGCAGCAAGCCGCGGTTGGTGGTGATGATCGGCCACTTGTCGTACTGCCCGCCCTCTTCCCGGCCCGCCAGATCGCCCTGCTTGAACGCCGCGCGCACCGCATCGTCGGACATGACCGAAAACATGACCTGGGCGGGCGCCTTGGGCGAGACGTCATAGCGAATCACAAGGCGCCGCGCGTTCTTGGTCTCGCTGCCGTCTTCCAGTTCGAGGTTGAGATAGTCGATAGCACCCAGGCGCGTCGGCCATGCCGCGTAGCGGCGCCATTCGCCGACCGGCGGCGTCGCGCCCGGCTTGACGTCCATGTAGGTCAGTTGCATCAGCTTCGGATTGTCCCGATGCGGGCGCACCTGGACGAACATCGTCTCGCCGCGCTCGGCCCAGATCCACACGCCGTACAGCCGCGCATCGGGTTTGGCCTGCGCCTTGTCGGTCAGGAACTCCTCGACCTCGACGATGCACGACGACAGCAGGCCCGCCATGCCGACGAAACAGAGCGCAAGCAGGAGACGCAGTTGCCTCATTCCGCTGCCGCCTTGGCCAGCAGCGACGGGTTGTCCATCGCGGCCAGCAGATCGGCTTCGCGCTGCTTGGCCGACTTCAGGTGCCGGTCCTTGATGTGGCCGTAGCCGCGGATATGCTCGGGCACCGACGCGATCTCGACCATGACCGCATGATTGTCGACGTTCAGGCGGGGCAATAGATTGCCGAGCGTCGTCTCGTATTCCGCGATCAGCGCACGCTCCTGCTTGCGCTCCTTGGAATGACCGAACGGATCGACCAGCGAGCCGCGCAGGAATTTCAGCTTGGTCAACAGTTTGAATGCGCTGAAAATCCACTTGCCGTACTCGCGCTTCTTCAATTCGCCGGTCACCGGATCGCGCGGCGAGAACAGCGGCGGCGCCAGATTGAAGCTCAGCTTGATGTCGCCGTCGAACGTGGCGTTGAGGTTCTTGAGGAACGCGCCGTCGGTATACAGCCGTGCGACCTCGTATTCGTCCTTGTAGGCGAGCAGCTTGTAATAGTAACGCGCGACCGCTTCGGCCAGGCCCTTCTTGCCCTTGGCCTTCTCCGCTTCGACGCGGATTACGTTGCGCACGAAATCCTCGTAGCGCTTGGCGTAGGCCGCGTTCTGATATGCGGTCAGATCGGCCACGCGGCGCGCGATCAATTCGTCCAACGATGGCGTCTTCTTCTCGAACGGGATCGGATCGGACGGGAACGCGGCCTTCATGACCGACGGCAGATCGACTGCGGCGCGCCTGCCCCAATCGAACGCGTCCTTGTTGAACTTGATCGCCACGCCGTTCAGTTCGATCGCCTTCATCAGCGACTCGAGGCCGACCGGCACCAGGCCCTTCTGAAACGCGAAGCCCAGCATGAACATGTTGGTGGCGATCGAATCGCCCATCAGCTTGGTCGAGATCGCCGTGGCTTCGACCGCGTCGAGCGCGGCAGCACCGATATTGTCGACGATCACGTCGCGCAGCGCCGCCGACGGGAAGCGCAGGTCCGGGTTGCGCACGAAGCCGGCGGTGGTGATCTCGTGCGTGTTCACGACGGCGCGGGTCAGGCCCTCGCGAACCTTGCCGAGCACTTCGTCGCTGGCCGAGACCACAATGTCGCAGCCGATCAGCGCGTCGGTCTCGCCGGCGGCGATGCGCACGGCGTGGATATCCTCGGGCGTTGCCGCCACGCGGATATGCGAAGTCACCGCGCCGCCCTTCTGGGCTAGACCCGTTTGATCGAGATTCGAAACGCCTTTGCCTTCGAGATGCGCCGCCATGCCGATCACGGCGCCGATGGTGATCACGCCGGTACCGCCGACGCCTGTGACCAGAATGCCGTAGGGGCGATCGAGCGACGGCAGCGTGGGCAGCGGCAATACGCCAGACGGCAATTGCGCCGGGCCGGTACGGACTTTCTTCGGCGTGCCGTTATGCACGGTCACGAAGCTCGGGCAGAAGCCCTTGATGCAGGAGAAATCCTTGTTGCAGTTCGACTGGTCGATTTCGCGCTTGCGGCCGAACTCGGTTTCCTTGGGGGCGACCGAGATGCAGTTCGACTGCACCGAGCAGTCGCCGCAGCCTTCGCACACGCGCTCGTTGATGAACGGCCGCTTGGGCGGATCGAACATCAGGCCGCGCTTGCGGCGGCGGCGCTTTTCGGCGGCACAGGTTTGATCGTACAGCAGCACCGAAACGCCCGGCCATTGGCGCAGGTCTTTCTGCACCTGGTCGAGATCGTCGCGATGATGGAACGTGACCCCCGGCGCCCATTCGGTGCCGATCGGATATTTGTCCGGCTCGTCGGAAACCAGCGCGATGCGCTTGACGCCCTCGGCATACACTTGCAGCGAGATTTGCGAAACGGTCGGCCCGCCTTCGACCGGCTGGCCGCCGGTCATGGCGACCGCATCGTTGTAGAGAATCTTATACGTGATGTTGACGTTCGCGGCGCAAGCGGCGCGGATCGCCAGCAGGCCGGAATGGTAATACGTGCCGTCGCCGAGATTGGTGAACACGTGCTTTTCGTCGGTGAACGGCGCCTGGCCGATCCACGGCGCGCCCTCGCCGCCCATGTGCGTGAAGGTCGCGGTACGCCGATCCATGAACTGCGCCATGAAATGGCAACCGATGCCGGCCATGGCGCGGCTGCCTTCGGGCACCTTGGTCGACGTGTTGTGCGGGCAGCCGGAGCAGAAATACGGCACCCGATCGAAATTCGGCTTGCGCGCACGCAGGATGCGCTCCTTGGCCTCGAGGAATTTCAGCCGGTCGGCGATCTGCGGGCTTTGGTAGAAACGCGCGATTCGCGCCGCCAAGACGCGGGCGATCATCGCCGGCGTCAGTTCGTCGGACGCCGGCAGCAGCCACTGCGCGTGCTCGTCGAACTTGCCAACCACGCGCGGGCGCACGTCCGCCTTCCAGTTGTAGAGCTGCTCCTTCATCTGGTTCTCGATCAGCGCGCGCTTTTCCTCGACCACGACGATTTCTTCGAGCCCTTCGGCGAATTCCCGCACGCCATCGCGTTCGAGCGGCCAGATCATGCCGACCTTGTAGAGCCGGATGCCGATTTCACGCGCCAGTTTCTCGTCGATGCCGAGATCGTCGAGCGCCTGGCGCACGTCGAGATACGATTTCCCGGCGGAGATGATGCCGAGCCGCGGCTTGGGCGAATCGATGACCACCCGGTCGATCCGGTTGGTGCGCGCGAACGCGAGCGCGGCGTAGGCCTTGTAGCGCTGCAGCCGGTCTTCCTGCTCGTGGATGCCGTCGGGCCAGCGGATGTTCACGCCGCCTTCGGGCATTTCGAAATTGTTCGGGTCGTGGAACTGCATGCGGTTCGGGTCGACCGTGACCGACGCGGCGCTTTCGAGATTTTCGGTGACGCACTTGAACGCGACCCAGACGCCGGAATAGCGCGACATGGCGATGCCGTAGAGCCCGTAATCGAGCACCTCCTGCACCGTGGCCGGATACAGGACCGGCACCATCGCGGCGGCGAACATGTGGTCCGACTGGTGCGGCAGCGTCGAGGACGAGGCGCCGTGGTCGTCGCCCGCGCACAGCAGCACGCCGCCGTGCTTGGACGTGCCGGCGGCGTTGCCGTGCTTCATCACGTCGCCGCAGCGATCGACGCCCGGACCCTTGCCGTACCAGATGGCGAACACGCCGTCGTATTTGGCGCCGGGGAATAGATTCAGTTGTTGCGTGCCCCAGACCGAGGTCATCGCGAGGTCTTCGTTGACGCCCGGCTGGAACTTGATGTGGTTGTTCTCGAGGTACTTCTTGGCCTTCCACAGCGCCTGGTCGTAGCCGCCGAGCGGCGAACCGCGATAGCCGGAAATGAAACCCGCGGTGTTCAGCCCGGCCTTCAGGTCGCGCTGGCGCTGCATCATCGGCAGGCGGACCAAGGCCTGGATGCCGGAAAGATAAACTCGCCCGGCTTCGACCGTATACTTGTCGTCCAGGGTAACCGGGGCCGTCGACTTCGCCATTCTCATACCTCTCCCAAGCGCTCCGTCGAGGAGCGCACGCAATTAAATTATACACTTGGAGCGGCAAGGCAATGGCGGCCAATTCCTTGGCGCATGTAAGCTATGAAGTTTTACGGGCGGCCGGGTTCCGATGCGTTCGGATGCGCCGGGCCGCATCGGCGCGCAATTAAGTAAGGGGATGGTCCTCAGGCGCGTGTACCCGCTTCACCGGTCGCCGACAAATCCGACGATCTGCGCGATGACCGACTCGTCCTTAAGAATTTTGGTGTGGCCGAGGCCGCTCGTCGTGACAAACTTGGCTTCGGGCGCCACGGCGGCAACCGCCGCGCCGTTGGCCCACGGCACTTCGCGGTCGCGCTTGTCGTGGACGATGAACAGCGGCGGCAGGCGCGGGCCGAGACCCTTGATCATGTGTTCGGCTTCGAGCTCGTTCCAGTTCTTGCCGATCCGCCGCTCGATGCGCTTCTGCATGCGGGCGCCGATTTCCGGCCGCAGGCCCATCTGGCGCGCGACCAACCGGCCGAATTGCGCCAGGCTGGTCGGCGGCGCGATGACGACCAGCCGGTTGACCTGCAGCCCGCGCTCGACCGCCAAGATCGTGCTCGGCGCACCGAACGAATGCGCGATCGCGGCGACGAACGGCCCGCAGGCGCGCGCCATCGCCAGGATCGAGCCGGCGAAATCCACCATATTGGTCTGCCCGCCGTCCGACTTGCCGTGCGCCGGGGCATCGTAGGCGACTGCGCGGAAGCCGGCCTGCGCCAAGCCCAGCATGATGTCCGCGAACTGACCGGCGTATCCGCTCCAACCGTGCACGAGCAGAACCGACGGCCCGTCGCCAAGCGTCCAGACGCGCAAATTCCGTCCGGCATGGTCGATCTGCGATGGCACCGCACCGATTCCGGCCAAATCGCGCGCCTCGCCGTTCGGCCGCTGCGGCGTGAGAAACACGCGCTCGAGCCAGCGCGCCGCGATGCCGGGCGCCACGCGCGCGACCATCGGCATCAGCGCATTTCGGTCCATGTTGAAGGCCAGCACGCGGCGCCGCGCCGACGACGCGGCGGGTTTCGCGACCGGCGCCGGGGCGCCTGTGACGGCGGCATCCGGGGAATTGACCAGGGGAGGATTCATGGCAGGACGGTTTCCGAGGTTGGGGAGCCGATTGGCATCGGCGTTAGGACGGTTTCAGTAAGCCCGCGAGCAAACGGTCGAACGACCGTCGGGCGCGCGCGGCGGCGCGCGGATCGCGCATCAGCCCGGCGCTGTGGTGGTAGGACAGCATGATGCCGAACATGTCGTAGACGACTTGTTCGGGTTCCAATTCGGCGCGGAACTCGCCACGCTCGATGCCGCGCGCGACCACGCGGGCCAGCGCGTCGCGCCAGGATTTCTGAATGTCGACCAGCTTGTCGCGCACTTCGCCGCCGCGGTCGTCCCATTCCGGCGCCGCGGCGAAGAACACGCAGCTCCTGGCATGCTTGGCGTCGCGCGTCCAGCGCAGCCAGCCGTCGAACGCCGACGCCAGTCGCGCGCGCGCGCTTTGCTGGCGCCACGCGGGGCGCACGACTTGTTCGGTGAAATGCTCGCGGGCGAAATCCAGCACGTCGGCCTGCAACGCTTCTTTCGAGCCGAAATGGGCGAACAGGCCGCTCTTCGAGAGGCCGCAATGTTCCGCCAGCGAGCCGATCGACAGGCCCGAAACGCCGATCGACCCGGCCAGTTCCAGGGCATCGGCAAGGATCGCGGCTTTGGTGCGGGCGCCTTTTTTCATAGATTCATAAAAGCACGACCGTTCGTTTTTAGCAAATCACAAAGATTGCGCTCTGATATGCTTCGGCCGCATATCGAGCGGTGCATGCCGATTCGGCATGCGACGAGGGCCAGCTTCCGGCCTAGGGTCCGGGCCGGAGAGGTGGCTTACGGACGATGCGCGGGCCGGCCTCGCGCAGTGTGGAGACTGAGCATGGGACTACTCGTCGACGGCAATTGGCAGGATACCTGGTACGACACGAGCGACACCGGCGGCCGCTTCGTGCGCAAGGAAACCGCGTTCCACCATTGGATCACCAAGGACGGCGCGCCCGGCCCCACCGGGCGCGGCGGCTTCGCGGCCGACACCGGCCGCTATCATTTGTATATTTCGCTGGCTTGCCCGTGGGCCCACCGCACGCTGATCTTCCGCAAGCTCAAGCAGCTCGAGTCGCACATTTCGCTGTCGGTGGTGCATTGGCACATGGGGAGCAACGGCTGGGAATTCGTCGACGGGCCGGGCTGCGCCTGCGACCGCGTGAACAATTCGCGATACATGTATCAGATCTACACAAAATCCAACCCGCATTATACCGGGCGCGTTACCGTGCCGGTGCTGTGGGACAAGCGCACCGGCGTGATCGTGAACAACGAGTCTTCCGAAATCATCCGGATGTTCAACAGCGCGTTCGACGGGCTGACCGGCGACAACCAGGATTTCTATCCGGCCGAGCTGCGGCGGGAGATCGATGCGATCAACGAGATCGTCTATCACAAGATCAACAACGGCGTGTACAAGGCCGGCTTCGCGACCACGCAGCAGGCTTACACCGAGGCGGCGAAGGAGCTGTTCGAGGCGCTCGACATGGTCGAGGCGCGCCTGGCCAACCAACGCTATCTCGTCGGCGCGCGCCTGACCGAAGCGGATTGGCGCCTGTTCACGACCCTCGTGCGTTTCGATCCGGTCTATGTCGGCCACTTCAAGTGCAACCTGCGCCGCATCGTCGACTACCCGAACATCGACAACTACATGCGCGAGCTGTACCAGATGCCGGGCATCGCCGAGACGGTCGACCTGCACCACATCAAGCACCATTATTACGGCAGCCATAAGCACGTGAACCCGGCCGGCATCGTGCCGCTCGGCCCGACCCTGAATTACGCCGCCCCGCACGACCGCGCACGGCTGAAGGCGGCGTAACACTCATCCGTCAAATCTGAATTCCACCACGATCGGCGCGTGGAACGAGCCCACCGGCGGCGCCGTCGCATCGCGCACGTCGTCCAGCAGATCCTCGTTGTGAATCTCGGTTTTGGCGTGCGCCTCGAACAGCGCCGACGAGGCGAGGATGTGATCGAGCAGAATCGGCCGCCCGTCGTGGCGGATCGAGAACCGGCGGTCGAGCGGCACCGTCTCGTCGCACACGTGCAAGGCACGCGCCGCAAGGTCGCCGGTGCCGACCAGATGGGGTGCCGCGCGCATGATGCGCAGCGCGGTCTCGCGCGCCTCGGCGTTGCAGTCGCCGCACAAGGCGATCAGCGCGCGCGGGTTTGCGTTCAGCAGATGCTCGACCTCGAGCCGCGCTTCGAGGGCCTGGCCGTCGCGCTTCAGAGCGGCGAGGAAATAGCCTTCCGCCCAGCCGGCGGTCGAGCGCCAGGTCGCGGCATCGAGCTTCTGCCCGCGCACGAACGACGCGACCGGCGCACGCAAATGCACGTTCAGGACATGCAGCGACCGCCCGCCCGGCAGATCGACCGCGGCGGCCAGGATCGGCCGCTCCCAGCGCACCTGGTAATCCGGCACCGGCGGCTCGGCGGTGCGCGGCGCGTAGGCCAGCGGCGGCACGTGCTGATGCCAGACCTGACGCACCCGGACCAGCGGCAGGCGGCTTAGAATCGCCAGATTGTGCACGTCGAGCGCGCTGTCGAGGTCCGCCTGCCGCGTGCCGGCCAGATGATAATCCGCAAACGGCGTACCTTCGAGCAACCGGCGCAGCGCGCGCAATTCGCGGCGATAGCCGCCGCCCGGCAGTTCGACGCGCTGGCCGTGAACTTCCTGCAGGCAAAGAATGTCAGCATCGAGCCGCGCCAATTGCCGGCGCAGCACCCGGGCCCGCTCGGGGAAACCGGTCGCGAGGTCCCCGTCGTCGTCGAGGTTTTCCAGATTGAAGGTGGCGATTCGCAGGTGCATATCGAACCAGTCTGGAGCATCCGGGCCGGCGCCGGAAGAGCGCCGTGCGGGGGCCGCGCGAATCCAGGAATTCCGCGCATTTGCGCACGTTTACAGAACCCCGACGCCCTGTTACAAACCCGGGCGTCCAGGCGGGCCGGCGCGGGCTTCGGGGGAGGCCGGCGCCTTTGGGGATAAGGTTCAACGGCATGAAACTCATCGCGGGCAACAGCAACCGTCCGCTGGCCGAGGCGATGTCGGCCTATCTCAATGTGCCGCTGACCAAAGCCAGCATTCGGCGCTTCTCCGACCTCGAGATCTTCGTCGAGATCGAGGAAAACATCCGCGGCGAGGATGTCTTCGTCATCCAATCGACGTCCTATCCCGCCAACGACAACGTGATGGAATTGCTGATCACGCTGGATGCGCTGCGCCGGGCATCGGCGCGCCGCGAGACCG
>JBFWYO010000035.1:0-43009 GCA_050186335.1 Alphaproteobacteria bacterium
CACGGTCCCGGCGCCGGTCTTGGCCATTTCGTTGGCGCGCTGAAAATTGGCTTTCGAGAGGACGAGCGAGGCCTCGGCCTGCTTGAGCTGCGCCTCCCATTCCGACTTGTCCAGCTCGACCAGGATGTCGCCCTGTTTGACGCGTTCGCCTTCCTTGAAATTGATCGCGGCGATGCGGCCGGCGATCTCGGGCTTGATCAACACCGATTCGTTGGACAGCAGCGTGCCGACCGCCTGCACTTCGCGCCGCGCTTCCTTGACGGTGACCTTTTGCGCCTCGACCGGCACGGTCATGGCCATCATGTTCGGCGGCTGCTGGCCGGGCGCCGGCCCGCCGCGCATGAAGAAGAACCAATAGGCGCCGGCGACCATGGCCAGGAGCACCAAGGTTCCGACGGCATAGGTGCCGCGCGTCGATGGGGGACGCACGGGCGGGTGGGCATTGGGCTCGGTCATCGACATCTCGCGATTTATACGAACGCCGGTCCGGCGCGGCTCACCGGGTAGAACGTCATCAAATTGCAACGCCCGCTGGGGAGCGGGCGGCGGCACGTGGGGTTACATTAACACTGTTAACCTGTCAAGCCGGCACCCCGCGCCGCGGGCTTGCTTGCCCCGTCCGTGCGGTCTTGGCTAAGGTCGCGACCTGCCACACAAACAAGAGGGGAACCGCCATGGCCAAACTGACGCTCGAACAAGCCAACAAAATAATTGAAGTCGCTTTTGCCAAAGGCAAGGAGATGGGACTGAAACCGCTCGCGGTCGCGGTGCTGGATGCCGGCGGCCAATTGCAGGCCTATCAGCGCCAGCACGGCGGCATTCTGCGCTTCGAGATCGCGTTCGGCAAAGCCTGGGGGTCGCTCGGCATGGGCCGTTCGTCGCGCGCGCTCGAGACGCTCGCCAAGGAACGCCCGCATTTCATCCAGGCGGCGATCGCGGCCTCCGACGGGCGCCTGGTGCCGGTCGCCGGCGGCGTCCTGGTCAAGAGCAAGGACGGCGAGATCGTCGGCGCGATCGGCGTCAGCGGCGATACGTCGGACAACGACGAAACGGTCGGCGTGGCCGGCATTCAGGCCGCCGGTCTGGTCGCCGAAGTGTGAACCAAAATTTACGATAGGGCGCGGGACGAGCGCCGCTTGGGACTAGCGCCACCTGGTGCGCAGATCCGGGGTCCATCGCAAAGGCGGAGAGAGCCTGGATCCCGGCTCTACGCTGCGCTTCGGCCGGGATGACCAAACATTTGGGTGCCTCATGCTGAGCCTGTCGAAGCATGAGTTCTTGACGATCGCCGAACATCCTCAACCTTCGACAAGCGCAGGGTGAGGATGTTTTTCCTGATTACCCGACCTTGCGTTTTTCCCAGTTCCAGTTCTTGAAGCGGTCGCGCAGCGACAGTTTTTGGAACTTGCCAGTCGAGGTTTTCGGAATCTCGTCGATGAACACGACGGCTTCCGGCAGCCACCATTTGGCGAATTTGAACTGCAGATGCTTGATCAGCTCGTCCTCGGTCACCTTCTTGCCGGGACGCAGCACGACGCAGGCGAGCGGGCGCTCGGTCCATTTCTCGTGCGGCACCGCGATCACCGCCGCTTCGGCGATGGCCGGGTGGCCCATCAGCGCGTTCTCCAGATCGACCGAGCTGATCCATTCGCCGCCCGATTTTATGAGATCCTTGGTGCGGTCGGTGATGCGGACATAACCTTCCTCGTCGATCGTCACCACGTCGCCGGTCTTGAACCAGCCGTCCGCCGTCCAGCGGTCGTCGGCCTCCGGAAAGTTGTAATAGCTGCGCGCGATCCACGGTCCGCGCACCTGCAGCTCGCCCATGCTGTCGCCGTCCCACGGGCATGCGCCGTCGTCGCCGATCACGCGGACGTCGACGAACGGCGCCTGCAATCCCTGGGTCGAGCGATAGACATATTGTTCGTCGGCCGTCTGCTCCTGCAGATGCGGCTTGAGGTGCGCGACCGTGCCGAGCGGCGACATTTCCGTCATGCCCCAGGCGTGCACCGTGGTGATGCCGTATTTGTCGAACTGCTGGATCATCGCCGGCGGAGCGGCCGAGCCGCCGACCACCGTGCGCATTTTCGGGTGCAGCTTCCACTTGCCGGGGTTGGCTTCGAGCGCCTGGAGGATCGCCATCCAGATGGTCGGCACGCCGCCGGCCAGGGTGACTTGCTCCTGGGCCGCCAGATCGAGCAGGTTGATCGCATCCAGATGCGGGCCCGGGAACGCGAGCTTGGCGCCGCTGAGCACTGCGGCGTAGGGCATGCCCCAGGCGTTGGCGTGGAACATCGGCACGACCGGCATCACCGTATCGGTCATCGACACGGCCAGCATATCGACCGTGCAGGCGGCCATCGAATGCAGCACCATCGAGCGATGCGAATAGATCACGCCCTTCGGCTTGCCGGTGGTGCCGCTGGTGTAGCACATGGCCATGCCGTCGCTTTCGTCGATCTCGGGATACTGGAACTTGCCGGGCGCGGTCTTGAGAAAATCTTCGTAGCTGAGCAGGCCCTTGGGCAGCGGCGCGCCCGAGAACGGCACCACGATCACGCGCTCGAGCTTGGCCTTGTCCTTGAATTTCTCGTACAGCGGCAGCAGCACGTCGTCGACGATCAGGAACCGATCCTCGGCGTGGCTGGCGATGTAGCCGATATCGTCCGGATGCAAACGCAGGTTGAGCGTATGCAAAATGCCGCCGGCGATCGGCACGCCCATATAGGCCTCGAGATGCACGCTGTGGTTCCAGCACAGGGTGGCGACGCGGTCGCCCTTCTTCAGGCCGGCCTTCTGCAAGGCTTCCGCCAGCGCGCGGGCGCGCGTGTACATCTCGCCGTAATTGGTCCGATGCAGCGTTTTGTCGGGCTTGCGGGTGACGATGGCGACATTCGAGAACAGGGCGCGTGACCGCTCCATCAAATGAACCATGGTGAGCGGGTAATTCATCATCGTGCTGTGCATTCAGCGCCTCCCGGCCGCGGTCGTGTGGGTGATTGCCGATCAGTATAGCAAAGCCGATTCGCGGCGCTAGCGCCGCAGCGCCGCACCGCTCGCAATCCCGCTCGGTTGGCGTTCCGCGATGCCTCAGGCGGCGGGCTTGCCGGCGGGCGGCGGATCCTTCTTTTCGACCGGTCCGCCGGCCTTGCGCCAGGCGTCGAAGCCGCCTTCCATGTGCGCGATGGGCGCCAGGCCCATGTCGTGCACCGTCTTGGCGGTCAGCGCCGAGCGCAGCCCGCCGGCGCAGAAGAAGATGAACTTCTTGCCGCTGTCGAAGAAATCCTTGAAGTAGGGGCTGTCCGGGTCGACCCAGAATTCGACCATGCCGCGCGGCACGTGAATGGCGCCGGGCATCGCGCCGTCGCGCCACAGTTCGCGGATGTCGCGAATATCGATCATCTGCACGTTGGGATCGCCCTTGAGCGCCATGACCTGCTCGACGGAGAGATTCTCGATCGCCGCGCGCGCCTCGGCGACCATCTGCTTGATGCCTTTTTTCAGCTTGAGTTTGACGGGCTTCTTGGCGGCGTCGGCCATGATGATCTCCGATTGAGTCCCATGCCGAGCGTGTCGAGGCATGAGTCGTTGGACAGTATGGGCTCAGCCTTCGATCCTTCGACAAGCTCAGGACAGGCTAAGCTCTGGATGAAGAGCCGTCCCTAGCTCCGGTTGTTGCGGCGCAGGCTGGGCGGCAGCTCCGGCACCTGGCAGCCGGTCGGGCAGCAGCGGCCGGGTTGGTCGGTCGGTTTCTGCGTCGTATCGGCCGCCAACACGCCGCGGTCCAGCAGGCGCTCGACCAGCGCCACCTTATCCTGCGTCGGGTAGTTCCGGAAGATTTCCATCTTCATGGCTTCGGGCGAACCGCCGCCGTGCAGACTGATCATCGAATACCAGGCGCCGGTGTGCGAGGCGGTGAGGTCCTCCATGAAGCGCGCGACTTCGGCGCGCTGCTTGTACGGAATATCCGCCCGGCCGCGCAGCGTTTCCATGATCGAGCCGGCGGTCTCCGGATTGTGGTCCTCGTCCGGCCCCGGCAGCGCGACGACCAGCCCGCCGGAGACGTAATGGGCGATGCGGTGCATGTCGTATATTTGAGTCGCCAGCAGCAGCTTGCCGATATTGGAGAACACGGGTTCGGGCTCGATATTGCCGGCGACATCCATGAGGCCATACACCGAAGCCGCGACGCCGCAGGCGAAGAAGCCTTCGACGATCTTGATCAGATCCACCATCTGCTCGCGCAGATGCGGGATCTCGCGTGCGTTCAACCCGTTCGCCTCCATCATCAGCGCGCCGGCGCCGATCAGCAGATCGCCGAAGCCGGCGCGCGCACCGACACAGGAATGCCGATGGTGCGTGGCATAGGTGCGGGTGAGAAATTCGCTGTGCTGCCATTCGCCGTTCAGGAAGACCCTTTCGTGCGGCACGAACACGTCGTCGAAGAAGTACGCGCCGAGCGATTGCCCGTACTTGCCGCTGAACTTGGCGGCACTTTCGCCGGGCCGGCCTGCGGGCCGTGCGGAGATCGTCACCCCCTTGGCATCGAGCGGCACCGCGCAGGCGACCGCGAAATCCTTGTCCTCGGCCACCATGTTGCGGCACGGCAGGACGAGAATTTCATGCATGTACGGCGCACCGGTGACGATCGCCTTGGTGCCCGAAATCACGATCCCGTCGGCGCGGCGCTCCTTCACATGGAGGTACGACGATTTCACCTCCTGCTCATGCGGGCGCCTGGAGCGGTCGCCCTTGCCGTCGGTCATCGCGATCGCGGTCGAAAGATCTTCGTCCTGCACATAGTGCATGTAGTTGACGAAGCGCTGGTGATATTCGGTGCCGTGCTCCTGGTCGATCCGGTGCGTGGCCTGATAGAGCGCGTTGAACGCGTCCATCGTCAGATAGCGCTGCGCGCACCCGGTTTCCTGGCACAGCAGGCGCACGGCTTCGAGCTTCGCCAGCAGGTCCGACGACGTCACGTTGATGTGCATCATGCGGTTGACGTCTTTGCCGCTGGTGTGCTGCCGGGCGACCAGCAGCGGCCGGTATTCGTTGCGCAGCGCGTAATCGTAGGTGACGCCCATAGCGGCGATGCCCGGCGCCAGGCTCGGCTCGTCGGCGAGGCTCTCCACCTTGCGCCCGTTCACGTACAGATTGGGCTTCAGCCGGCGCAGCGATTCCCGATAATCGGCCGCGGACATGAACATTGGCGGTGCCTCCCATTTGCCCTTACGTTAGGCGAAAATGCGCAACCGTACCAAGGGGATTGCCATGGGAGAACGCTTGCTGGGCCGCGTCGCCATCGTCACCGGCGCGGGATCGATCGGGCCGGGCTGGGGTAACGGCAAGGCCGCCGCCGTGCTGTTCGCGCGCGAGGGCGCCAAAGTGTTGGCGCTCGACCGTCGCCTCGACGCGGCCGAAGAAACCGCACAAATCATCAAACGCGAAGGCGGCGTGTGCACGGCGCATGCCTGCGACGTCAGCAAATCCGACCAGGTCAAAGCCTCCGTCGATCAGTGCCTGCATGAATTCGGCCGCGTCGACATCCTGCACAACAATGTCGGCATCGCCGAACTGGGCGGGCCGGTCGAACTCAGCGAAGCGGCATGGGACAAGGTGCTTGCGGTCAATCTCACCAGCATGTTCCTGACCTGCAAGCACGTGCTGCCGATCATGGTGCGGCAAGGGAAGGGCGCCATCGTCAACATCGCCTCGATCGCCGGGATCCGCTGGTCGGGCGTGCCGTATATTTCCTACAGCACCACGAAGGGCGCCATCCTGCCGTTCACGCGCTCGATCGCGCTCGAATACGCCAAGCAGGGCATCCGCGCGAATTCCATCCTTCCCGGCCTGATGAACACGCCGATGGTGCACCAGGCCAATATCACCGGGGCCTATGCCGGCAACGCGCACGACGAGGACGAAATGGTCCGCAAGCGCGACGCGCAATGCCCGACCGGCAAGATGGGCGACGCCTGGGACGTCGCCTACGCGGCCTTGTTTCTGGCCTCGGACGAAGCAAAGTACATTACCGGCGCCGAGTTGGTCGTCGACGGCGGGTTGACGTGCAAAGTGGTCTGACCGAACAATCATCCCGATAGGAATTCCCTCATGCCTTCCTTCGATATCGTCTCCAAGACCGACTTGGCCGAAGTCGACAACGCGCTCGCCGGCATGATGCGCGAGATCGGCACGCGCTTCGATTTCAAGGGCAGCCAGTCGAAGATCGAGCGCAAGGACGATACGCTGACGCTGCACGCCGACGACAAGATGAAGCTCAAGCAGATGCACGAGCTGCTCAAGGGCTACATGACGCGCCGCAAGCTCGATGCCGGCGCGCTCGATTTCAAGGACGAGGAGCAGGCGAGCGGCAATTCGATCCGCCAGATCGTCATGATCAAGCAGGGCATCGACAAGGAACTCGCCAAGCAGATCGTCAAGGCGATCAAGGACAGCAAGCTCAAGGTGCAGGCCGCGATCCAGGGCACCGAACTGCGCATCACCGGCAAGAAGCGCGACGATCTGCAGGATGCGATCCAACTGGTGCGCGGGCTCAAGATCACGCAGCCGCTGCAATACGTGAACTTCCGGGACTGAACAATCTCCTCTATAAATACATACAACGCATGCACATAAGGAGATTTCCATGATCGATCATACCGGTCTCCAGGTCAGCGACCTGGCCAAGGCGAAAAGTTTTTACCGCGCCGCCCTAGCGCCGCTCGGCTACGGGCTGCTGCGCGAGTTCGGCGACATGGCGGCGGGCTTCGGCGTGGCGCCCAAGCCGGATTTCTGGGTCGCCGCCGGCACGCCGAACATCCCGCGCATGCACATCGCGTTCCGCGCCAAGGACCGCGCCATGGTCGACGCGTTCTATAAAGCCGCGCTCGCCGCCGGCGGCCGGGACAACGGCGCACCCGGCACGCGCGCGCATTACCATCCGGCCTATTACGGCGCCTTCGTGCTCGACCCCGACGGCCACAACATCGAAGCCGTGTGCCACGACCCGCCGTGAGGCCTTCTCAAGACCTCATCCCGAGTGATCGCGCAGCGATCGTATCGAGGGATGGGCGGCAGGCACGGTGCTCACCTCGCGTATCGGCCGCACCCTTCGATACGCGCGTCGCTCGCGCCGCGCACTCAGGGTGAGGCCTGCTTCTTGGTTTCAACCTCAGCCCGAGTGATCGCGCAGCGATCGTATCGAGGGATGGGCAACACGCACGGTGCGCAGGCGGGAATCGTCATGGCCTTCGTATATATGCTGAAATGCCGCGACGGCAGTTTCTACGTCGGCTCGACGCGCACTTCTTTGGCAGCGCGTGTCGCCGAACACAACGCCGGCACGTTCGGCGGTTACACGGCGCGTTTCAGGCCGGTCGAACTGGTTTGGCAGCAGGAGTTCGCTCAAGTCACCGATGCAATCGCCGCTGAGCGCCAGTTGAAAGGCTGGTCCCGGGCGAAGAAGCAGGCCTTGGCGGACGGCAAGTGGGACGAACTGAAACTGCTCGCCAAGAAGGATTTTTCGTCAAGCTAGTCTGACCGCGTTTTCCGGGCTGTTTACCACCCCGCGTATCGGCCGCACCCTTCGATACGCGCGCCGTTCGCTGCGCGCACGCCGCGCACTCAGGGTGAGGCCTTCTGAGGCGGTTCTGCCAGTTTCAACCTCATCCCGACTGATCGCGCAGCGATCGTATCGAGGGATGGGCGGCGCTTGCATCGCTCACCTCGCGCGTCGGCCGCACCCTTCGATACGCGCGTCGTTCGCTGCGCGCACGCCGCGCACTCAGGGTGAGGCCTTCTGAGGCGGTTCTGCCGGTTTCGACCTCATCCCGAGTGATCGCGCAGCGATCGTATCGAGGGATGGGCCTCGCGTGCCGCGCTCACCTCGCGCGACGGCCGCACCCTTCGATACGCGCGCCGTTCGCTGCGCGCACGCCGCGCACTCAGGGTGAGGCCTTCTGAGGCGGTTCTGCCAGTTTCAACCTCATCCCGAGTGATCGCGCAGCGATCGTATCGAGGGATGGGCGGCAGGCGGGGTCGCGCCGGGGGTTCTCGCAACGAGGGGCTTTTCTCGGCGTTGGATTCGCTCCACATTCCACCGGCAACCGATACCCCGCGCGTCGGCCGCACCGTTCGATACGCGCGCCGTTCGGCGAAACACCAGGACGCTGCCAGTGCCCATTCTCTCCGTGCTCGATCAATCGCCGGTCCGCGAAGGCGGCACGCCGGCGCAGGCGCTCGACGAAACCGTGCGGCTCGCCCAGGCGTGCGAACGGTTCGGCTATCACCGCTACTGGCTGGCGGAACATCACAACGCCGAGGGGCTGGCCGGCACCGCGCCGGAAATCCTGATCGCGCGCGTGGCGGCGGCGACCCATACCATGCGCATCGGCTCGGGCGGCGTCATGCTGCCGCATTATTCGGCGCTCAAGGTCGCCGAGAATTTCCGCATGCTGGAGACGCTGTTTCCGGGCCGCATCGATCTCGGCCTCGGCCGCGCGCCGGGCAGCGACCAGTTGACCGCGCTGGCCCTGCAGCAATGGTCCGGCGTGCCCAACCAGCAGACCAGCGCCGCGCAGTATTTTCCGAACCAGATCCGCGACATCATGGGCTGGCTCAGCGGCCAGCTGCCGGCCACGCACCCGTTCGCGCAGATCAAGGCCCAGCCCACGGGCGATACGGTGCCCGAACTGTGGCTGCTCGGCTCGAGCGACCACAGCGCCGCGGTGGCGGCCCATTTCGGCTGCGCGTTCTCGTTCGCGCATTTCATCACCGATCAGGGCGGCGTCGAGGTCATGCGCGCCTACAAGGATGCGTTCAAGCCGTCGACCGTGCCGGGCATCGGCCTGGCGCGGCCGCGCGGCAGCATCGGCGTGTTCGTGCTGTGCGCCGAAACCGAAGCCGCCGCCAAACGCTTGGCCGCGAGCCGCGATCTGTGGCGGCTGCGGCTCGATCTGGGCCGCATTTCCGCGGTGCCGCCGGTCGCGGAGGCCGAGGCGGCCTTGGCCAAGCTCTCGCCGATGGAACTGCGCCGGGTCGAGTTCAACCGAAGGCGCCAGATCATCGGCACGCCGAACCAGGTGAAGGAAAAGCTGCTGGCGCTCGGCGCGGATTACGGCGTCGACGAATTCGTCGTGGTCTCGATCTGCTTCGATTTCGCCGCCCGCGTGCGCAGCTACGAACTGCTCGCCGAGGCGTTCGGGCTCGGCACGAGCGCGCCGGCGCAGGCCGCGCAGTAGGCGGTTTGTTCGGGTTTCGCGCGCCGGAGTCGAGTCTTTTTCCTGCTTCTTCGATGTCCCGTCACAACTCCTCACCCTGAGCTTGTCGAAGGGTGACATCCCGTGCGCGCGCTTGGACGACCTGCGATGGACTCATGCTTCGACAGGCTCAGCATGAGGAATCTCTTGTTGGTTTTTGTCGTGTCCTAATCCTTTCCGGCTTTTGTCCGGGCCACCCTAAGGCCGTGTTACGTTTGTTACGTTTTTCACATTAGGGTTAGGGTACCTTAGGGTCGACAAATCCCGGTCGCGTCGCCGCTGCGCTATTAAGTCGATTGACCGTGCAAAGAGCGAACCGCGCCGCGCAAAGTTGCGGCGGTCGCTCACATGGGATCGGCGGCCGCGCAATCAAGCCCGGCGTTACGTTTGTTACGATTCGGTTGCTGCGCCGGCGCGCAGATCGCGACGCTGCGGGCTCGTGCGGTGGGCTCGTGTTGGGGGCTCATGCTCCGGGCTTGGGGCGCGGACCGAACGGTGCCACAATTGCCGCCGCATCGCCGCAAAAAGGGGAAGCCGTTCATGTCCGATACGCCCGCGCCCGTTACCTCTACACCGGTCAAAACCCGCCACCTGACCACGATCGAATTGGACGGGCTGCGTCCGCCGTACGACCTCGGCGAAACGCCCTACGGCCGCAGGCGCATCGTCGCCATCGTCGGCGGCAAGTTCGAGGGCGAGCGGCTGCGCGGCAAGGTGCTGCCGGTCGGCGCCGACTGGGCGCTGATCCGCCGCGACGGTGTGTTCAACATCGACGTCCGCGCCGTGCTCGAAACCCACGACGGCGTGCATATCTCGTTCAGCTACCAGGGCCGCTGGCACGCCCCGCCGGCCGAAATGGCGCGCCTGCTCAAGCGCGAGGGCGATCTGACCAAAGGCGATTTCTACTACACCGTCGCCTGCGGCTTCGAATGCGCGAGCGACTGCAAATACAACTGGCTCAACAACATCGTCACGGTCGGCAAGGGGCATCCGAAGATTTTCGGCTCGATCTACGAAGTGCACGAAGTGTTGTGAGGCGCGCGGCTTTTCAGCGCCGCCACGCAAACCGCATGCCGGGCGGATGCGCGGCAGCCGAGTCGGCCCGCTGCGCCCTCGTGCGCCTGCCCGGAACGCGCTATATTTCCGGTGCGGTTGCCGCACCGATGTCGATGCCGAATTTTCAAGGGGCCGAACCATGCGTCATGGAATGCGCTTGCTGACCGCCGCCGTCTGCGCCGCCGTATGGGGCTATTGCCAGCCCGCGCTGGCGGACGCGATCGATGGCGACTGGTGCCGCAAGGACGGCAAGCACATGAACATTCAGGGCCCGGCGATCGTCACCCCCGGCGGCCACAAGATCACCGGAGACTACGACCGGCATGGTTTCTCGTACGTCGTCCCGCCAGGCGAACCCGGCACCGGGGACAAGGTGTCGATCCAGCTGCTCGGCGAACATCTGGCGCACGCGCGCCAAGGCGCCGATCCGACGGTGCAGGAATGGCGACGGTGCCAGCCGGTGAGTTGAGGCATCGGAGCGGCGGGAGCGATCAGGGCCTGTGGTGTTTTTAACTTATGCGCCGCGCACATTTTGACCGCAGCGCAATTATTTCGATGGCCTGGCTTGAAGTTCCGATGATCTGAGCTAACTTATTTTATGCATCACGAGGGAGTCTCGTCTCCCGCCAACCTGCCAATCCGGGCAAGGTGGCCTTCACCGATGTGAGGATGCGGCCGTGAAACCGGCAACAAAGCGGATTTCTGCATGTCGCTTGTCCTCTCATCGTCGGCCATTGAAACCGTAACGGCATCACGTTGTTCACGTGAGGGCGGGGCGCTCGGCTGTCGGCCGATGTCGATATCAAACGGAGCTGATCATGCAAATAAATCGCCGCCGCTTTTTCTTGTCATCCGCCGCAACCGCGGCGACCTGCGTGCTTGCGGTTCTCGTTTCCAAGCGCACTCTGAACCGCCCCCGAAACAAGGCAGGCGGCACGGTGCCGGCGGTTGATTTCGGTTATAAGATCGGTCCCGCGCCGTCCGTGCCGAAGCCGCCGCCGACGCCCTATCCATACGCGGCACTTTATCTGTTCGCCGACGGGCACATTTCCATTGCCGATGGCATGTGCGTCGCGCAGTGGCTAGACCTGTTGGCGCGCCAGGGCTTTGCGCGCCGAATCCCATATGGACTGAGGATCGAGACAGACAAGGAAAAGCTGTGGCTGCTTGGTCGCAGCCGCTTCGCGCCAAAGATTTCTCGCCAAGTGGTCGCTTTGCACGCCGGGCATTCGTTCGGTTAGGTCTTCAATGTGCGGCAGTGCGCTGTCGAACGGTATTACGCGCCCATCTTCCCGTCGTTGTAATCCCGGATCGCCTGCATGATGCCCTCTTTCGAGGACATCACGAACGGGCCATAGCTGACGACCGGTTCGTGGTGCGGCTGGCCGGAGAGGAATAAGACGTTCAGCGGGGCTTTGGCGTCCGCCGGGCAGGCGAGGGTGTAGGCGTCGTTGGCGATTGTCGCGCGGTCCTCACCCTTCGACAGGCTCAGGGTGAGGGAGTCTTTATTGCCGGTAGCTTGTGGCGGCGAGCGTGGATTTTCGTTCGCCGCGCGCGCGGCCACGTCGCCCGCAATCTCCAGCGCGTCGTTGAGCAGCAGGATCTGGCCGGGGGCGAGGGCGCCTTGGCCGGCATCGGTGGTCAACGTGCCGGCGCCGTCGATCACGTAGGCGAACGCGGTGTGCGCCGGATCGAAGCCGAGCGGCCACGTGCCGCCGGGCTGGATGGTCACGTGGTAGAGTGTCACCGGGAAGAACGTGGTGACCTTGCCGGTGGCTTCCGGGCCGCCGCCGATTGATATTTTGCCGGCGATCAGCCGCGCCGAGGCCTTGCCATCCGGCGTTTTGACGATCGGCATGTCGGCCGCACGGAGCATCTGGAAGCCGGGTTCGACCTTGCGGTCGCGATCCGGCAGATTGAGCCAGATCTGGAACCCGTTGACGATGCCGCCCTTGTTTACGAACGCGGCGGGCGGGATTTCCGAATGCACGATGCCGCGCCCGGCGGTCATCCACTGCACGTCGCCTTCGTTGAGGATGGCGTGGCCGCCGGTGGTGTCGTGATGCTCGAGTTCGCCGCGCAGCATGTAGGTGATGGTTTCGAACCCGGCATGCGGGTGCGGGGCGAAGCCCCATTGGGTTTCGCGCACCTCGCGCGGGCCGAAATGCACGAACATCAGGAACGGATCGAAATTGCGCGCGCGGTCCGGCGCGAACGGGCGCCGGCTCGGCATCAGGTCGGGGCCGATCTGCTGTTCGGCGGCGAGTGTGCGGATTTGGCGCGGGCGCGGCGGCGCCGGGGTGACGATCTGTTTGACATTGGTCATCGAGTTACGCCGCCCCGTTCATGCCGCGAGCGCGGATTTCATCGCCGCTTCGGTGTCGTAATAATTGATCTTGGCGACCGAGCGGGGCAGCATGTCGATCAGCAGGTGGATGCGCATGACGTCGCTGTCGTTTACCACCGAATGCACCAGCACGTTGTTCAGATCGTACAGCCGCCCGACCTCCAGAAAGAAACTCTTGCCGTCGATTATAAACTTCACGCCCGCATGCGTGACCAGCGGCACATGCAGGCGGTGGGTATAGGCCAGGATGTTGCCGTCGAAGTGCGGCTTGATGACCTGGCCGGGCGGCAGTTCGGCCAGATGCACGCGCATGACGCCGCAATCCGGCAGGATCGGCTTGATCGCGGTCTCGATCAGCTCGTTGATTTCGGCGAACAGCGCGCGATCCGGGTAGCGCAGCACGCTCAATTTGCCGATCTGCGCCTCGTAGATCGGGTTCCGATTCGCGCAGGCCGGCACGTCGTTGAAATAGAATACTGCATTGCCCGGCCGGTCGCCGGCGGCCTGCACGCGATTCTCGCGGTCCATCGCCCAGAACGACGCCGGTTGCAGCAGCAGCTTCGCGCGCAGCGCGTCGATCTCGATCGGACCGAGGTCGATAAGAGGTTTCCCGCCGAGATCCATAACCCTGCCTTGTCGCTTGACCGCCGGCGCCGGGGGCCGCACCCGGGTCGGCATTCGTGCCGCGCCGGACTCCGCGCGGCAAACTAGCATCCCGGGCATGCCGCCGCAATTTGCCCCGCGCCGAGCGGCTTGCGTCAGCCGGGCTCGACGCTGAGCACGGTGCCGCTGACGCCGGTGATCTTGACCCGCGCGCCGGCCGGCAGATCGCGGCCTTCGACCTTCCAGACCGTGTCGGAAATGTTGATCCGCCCGGTGCCGTTGACGATCGGCTCCTCGAGCGTGACCACCCGGCCGACCAGCTGGCTGCCGCGCCGGTTGAGCATCGGGTCGTCGGATTCGGCAAGCTCCTTGCGGAAATACACCAGCACGATGGTGCACGAGACCACGGCCATGACGGCGAAAATGATGCCCTGGTACTCCCAGCCCATGCCGGGGAGGAGCAGCAGGACGAAACCGGTGACCAGGGCCGAAATGCCGGTCCACAGCAGGATCGAGCCGGGCAGCGCCAACTCCAGCGTCATCAGCACGCCGGCGAGAACCCACCAGTGCCAGAATTCGATGTTGTTCAACCAGGACATGGGCGGCTCGTTTGAGTAACCCGCGCCCGCAACGTGGGCGTGGGGAAGCGGACAGCGGGCGGAACGGCCCGACTACCCGTTCGGGTTCGTCTCCGGCGGCCGGCGCGCGGCCGGCGGACGCTGCACCGTGCCGGCCTCGCGGTCGGCGAAGGCCTGCTTGGCGAGATCGGCGATGCCGCCCAGCGAACCGAGAATGCCGGTCGCCTCGATCGGCAGATAGAGCACCTTCTGGTTCGGCGACTTGGCAAACTGCTTGAGCGCGTCGACATAGGCCTGCGCCACGAAATAGTTCACCGCCTGCACGCCGCCCGAGGCGATCGCCTCCGAGACCGAACGCGTCGCCTTGGCTTCGGCTTCGGCCGCCCGTTCGCGCGCCTCGGCGTCGCGGAACGCGGCTTCGCGCCGCCCGTCGGCGTTCAGAATGGCCGCCTGCTTCTCGCCTTCGGCCTTGCGGATCGCGGCTTCGCGGAAACCTTCGGCTTCGAGGATCGCGGCGCGCTTGTCGCGTTCGGCCTTCATCTGGCGGGCCATCGAGTCGACCAGATCGCGCGGCGGCGTGATGTCCTTGATCTCGATGCGGGTGACCTTGACGCCCCAGGGTTCGGTTGCGTCGTCAACCACTTTCAGCAGCTGCGCGTTGATCTTGTCGCGTTGCGAGAGCAGCTCGTCCAGATCCATCGAGCCCATGACGGTGCGGATGTTGGTCATGGTGAGATTGAGGATCGCGCGCTCCAGATTGTTGACCTCGTACGCGCTGCGCGCGGCGTCGAGCACCTGGAAGAACACCACGCCGTCGACCGTGACCATCGCGTTGTCGCGCGTGATGACTTCCTGCGACGGCACGTCGAGCACGTTCTCCATCATGTTCACTTTGGAGCCGACCTTGTCCATGATCGGCACGATGAAGTTCAGCCCCGGCTTCAGCGTCTTGGTGTAGCGGCCGAAGCGCTCGACCGTGTACTCCATGCCTTGCGGGATCGACTTCACCGCCGCGAACACCAGGAACAAGGCGAACACGACCAGCACGATGACGAAGATGGCAAAGCCGTCCAGTCCCAGATTCGACACCGAATTTCCCCTCGCTTGATGGCGCGCGCAACGTCCCCAATACAATCATTACCTGGCGGGGCAAGAATAGGGCAATTTTGCGGGAATGTTGCGGTCGTTGGGGCCGATGGGGCGGGCTTGAATCGCCGCGCCGTCGCGTCCGGGGTTGCGGCGCGCCGCCGGCGCTACGGCTTCGACCGTTCCGCCGCCTGCGCGTTGGCGCGGCGCTGGCGTTTGCGCCAGAAATACCGGAACGTCGGCGGGGCGACGATCACCAGCATGACGATGCGCAGGATATGATGCGCCGAGACGAACGCCGCATCGATGCCGAGCGCCAGCGCGATCAGGCTCATTTCCGCGAAGCCGCCGGGCGCGTAGGCGAGGATCAGCGCCTCGAAGCTGGTGCCGGCGTAGGGCTGCAAGCCCCAGGCCAGGCCCAGCGTGATGCCCAGCATGATGACGGTGGCGCCGACCGATTCGCCGAGCACGCGCACGATCTTCTTCAGCGCCACGCCGGCGAACCGCGCGCCGACCGCCGAGCCGATGACGATCTGTGCGGCGGCGATCAATTCGGCCGGTGGCTTGGAGTCCGACCAGCCCATGACGTGCACGATGCCGCTCAGCAGCATCGTGCCGGTCAAGGCGCCGGCCGGCAGGCGCAGATATTTGCCGAGCGCGCTGCCGACCACCGCAATCGCCGCCATGGCCGCCCAATCCTTGAGCGGGATCGACAGGATGCTGGGGCCGAGCGCGCCGCGCTGGCCGGACTGATAGCCCTCGAAAATCATGAAGCCGAGCGGGATCGTCAGCACCACGAGCAGGATGCGCGAGGCATGGACCAGCGAGACCACGCGGTCGTCGCCGCCGAGCGCGTGGCTGACGATCTGCATCTCGTTCAGCCCGCCCGGGCTGGCGGCAAAGTACGACGTCACCACGTCGTGGCCGCACAGCTTGCGGAAATAATAGTAAAGAATCGCCGTCACCAGCACGACGTAGAGCGCGAGGCCGGCCACGGTCGGCCCCCATTCGCCGACGCGGCCGACGATGGCGGGCGTGAACGCGCTGCCCAGCATCACGCCGAGCACGGCGATCATCGGGAACCGAATCTTCTGCGACATGTACACGGGAACGCCGGACAGCGAGGCGACGGTGCAGAACACCATCGCGCCGATCATCCAGGCCAGCGGCACGCGCAGATAGTCGAACGCCGCACCGCCGGCGGCGCCGATCGCCAGGGTCAGCAGAATGCGCGGCCAATATGGCCTGGACGGGCCGCCGGGCGGGGCGGGCGGCGTTACGCTCGGCGCGGCAGTCACGGCAGGAACTGCTCTTTCAGGATGCGCTCTTCGAGATTGTGTTCGGGGTCGAACAGCAGCGTGAAAACGACGCCGGTTTCCTGGCGCACCGTGACGCGCGCCACGTCGCGCACTTCGGTCGAATCGGCGACCGCGCTGACCGGGCGTTTCTTGGCCTCCTGGATGTCGAACTGCACGTTGACGTTCTGCGGCAGCAGCGCGCCGCGCCAGCGCCGCGGGCGGAACGCGCTGATCGGGGTCAGCGCCAGCACGCCGGAGCCGATCGGAATGATCGGGCCGTGCGCGGACAGATTGTACGCCGTGCTGCCGGCCGGCGTGGCGACCAGCACGCCGTCGCACACGAGTTCCGCCAGCCGTTCGACGCCGTCGACGCAGATGCGGATCTTGGCAGTTTGGCGCGTCTGCCGGAGCAGCGAGACTTCGTTGATCGCGATCGCCTCGACCGTCAGACCCGCAACGGTCTCCGCGCGCATGGCGAGCGGGTGCACGCGCACCGCTTCGGCGCGGGCCAAGCGCGCGGGCAGGTCGGCCTCGTGGTAGGCGTTCATCAGGAATCCGACGCTGCCGCGGTTCATGCCGTAGACCGGCACGCGGCGGCCTTCGGCGCCGTGCAGGGTTTCGAGCATGAAGCCGTCTCCGCCGAGCGCCACGATGATGTCGGCCTGTTTGGCGGTCGACTGGCCGTAGGCCGCGATCAGGCGCTTGAGCGCGTCCTGCGCTTCGTCGGTGTCGGTGGCGGCAAAATGGATCGTCTTGCGGGTCATGCGTGTCGCTTCCGGTCGCTCCCGGGCGCCGTGCCGGTGCGGGGACGCCGTGGGCGCGCAGTATAGCGATTGGTCCCGACGGCGCCACTGCCGGGGCCGCAATTGTCCGCCGTCGCGCGCATGGGGCGCGTGCAGCCGGCTTGCGACGGCGGCGCCGGGTTTTCGCTGGCTTGCCGGAAACGCCGTTGGCACAATGGCGGCCTGGCATTGGAGGCGGTGATGCAGTTGCGGCGACGGCTTTTCGGATATGCGGTAGTGGCGTTCGGCATGATGGCGGCAGCCCCGCTGGCAGCGCAGCAGACCAATCCGCCGCCGGCAAACCCGCCGACCACCCAGCCATCGACTCAGCCGGCCACCCAACCGCCGACCCAGCCGGTCACGCAACCGGCCGTGCAGAACCGGGAAGAGCGGCACGAGGGCTATTATTATCCGCCGGTCAGCTCGCGCGAGACTTATTCGCCGCGCTCGAAGCGCCAGCCCGAAGCGACCCGCACGACGCGCATCGCGTTCGCGACCGAGATCAGCAACAAGATGATTTCGGCCACGTATCCACCGCTCTATGCGATCTTCGCCAAGGGCGACGACGGCGAAAAGCTGATCATCGTCGCCATCTCGGACAATTATTTCGGCAATCTATATCGTGGCCGCGCGCTGCTCGCCATGCTGACCGCCCAGGCGCGCACCACACCCATCTTCACCAAATTCGGCGTCGAGGATTTCTTCACCTTTTTCGATCTCGCGCACATGCTCGGCTACAAGCAGATCACGATCTCGGACGGCAAGACCTACACGCACCAGATCACGCTGAAATAGCGCGTCAGTCGCCGACCACGAAATCGGCCAGCATCCATTTGCCGCCGACCTTCTTGAAGCCGGCGCGGAAGCCGTATTCCTGGAACGTGGCGTCGGCCGGCAGGTAGCCCAGCAGCTTGGCGCGGGTCATCACCTTCAACCACGCGCCGGTTTTGGTGCGCTGGAAATCCACGATGCCGACCAGCTCGTGGCTGAGCTTGCCGAGTGCGGGCGAATTCGGATCGGGCCGCGCGCGCAGCGGCACGTTCCTGCCGAGCACGACGGCGGCGGAATGCGCGCCGCCCGGTGCCGCGCACGCTTGCTCGTCCTTGGTCGGGCATTCGACGAAGAACGCGTAGGGGTAGGGTGCGAAGAATTCGTCCTTGCGGCCGGCGAACCCGCCGCCGGTTTCCAGCACGCGCTGCAGCTCGCGCCACATATTGGGGTTCTTCCGCATGTGCCGCGGGAAATCGCTCGGCTTGAGTTCCTCGGCGTAGCTCAGCGTTACGTCGGGCGCGAGGAGCGGCACGATGCCGGCCGCGTCCCGCGCCTTGACCTTGGCCAGCAGCGCGGCACGGAATTCGACCAACGCCGGATCCTTGGCCGCTTCGTCGAACGGCGCGATCTGCTGCGCGCCGACGGGCGCCGCGGCAACGGCCAGCAGCAGCGCCGCCAGCCCGGCGCGACCCAGGCGTATCGCCTTCGATGCGAAAATCATGGCTGCCTCCCCGAATATGCAGATTCCATAACATCGATCGACGTTCCGCCACAACGTGGCGCCGGTCCTAGCACGCGTTACGGGCGATCCGATGCGTCGTTCTTGGGTGCATCGGGCGCGTCTCGGTCGGTCGCGTGCGGCGGTGCTGTCGTCGGCGGCGTCACGCCGATATCGATACGATAGCCGGTGTCCCGGGCAATCTTGAGGATATTGGAGCATGCGGCGAGCAGATGCGGCTGCGTAATGCCGAGCGCCAGCGCATCGACGGCATGCGCAATGGCTTCATCTGTTCGGCCGGTTTCGATCAACAGGTTGGCTAGGAAAAGTCGGTGGCTGCCGCTTCGGGGACTGTCCTCAATTAGACGCCGAGCGTATACAATGGCTCGATCCAGTTTGCCTTGCGCACGATGCACATTCACCGCTTCGACCAGCGTACTTGTATCGGTTATTCCCATCGCGATGGCGCGCGCCAACGCTTCGGCGGCGCCGTTCAGGTCGCCCCCCGCGCGCAGCGCACGCGCTGCGGCGGCATGCGCATAGCGGTGGCCGTCGAAGGATACGAGCCGTCGCTTGATTTCCGGAATGCGCTCGGCGGCCGATAATTGTCCTTCGAGGGAACGGCAGAGCGCGACCAATCCGACAATCGAATCGTCGACTCGCGATTTCGGAAACCGTCGATGTGTAACCAGTTCGGGCGCGGATTCGGCGAGTACCGCCTCGAATGAGCCGAGTAACGTCGGCTCGTAAAACCTGCTGTCCTCGATCCGTCGCGTGCTGAACGCCGTGGTTACCATAACGTTGGAGTTTGCCACGACTTGGTCCCGAAGGAGACTTTGTTCTTGTACGGCGTGGCGCAGCGCGTTGTCGTCGAACGCGACGCCACAAAATTTCAGCAGCGCACGCAGGCGCTCGGCCGGCTCGCGCAACAGATCGTCGTAATCGAGCAGAAAGTGATGATCGCGCGGATGGCGCAGCCACTTGCGCGCAAAGCGGATAAAATAGTGAGCACGTTCGCCGAGCCAGTAGGCGTACTGGCCCTCGTTCTCTGTGACAGCCGGAGCGTTTTGAACAACGTACAATTCGCGGTCCGACACGATCGCTTCGACCGCGTTTCGATATTGAACCAGATACCGTACATCGGTGCGTGCCGGATCCAGTTCATTATCGAAATCGTGTGACTTGAGAAAGACCAGGTCATGGCCGGACGCTTTCGTGCACGGAATGGCGTTGCAGCAATCAACTGCGGTATACTTTTCGCAGTAATACAGGCGGCTGCCCAGCGTGCTTCTTAGCATGCGAACGAGATAGTGATGGCCCGACCGCGGTATCGACGCGCCGAGCAGTTGCAAACTGGTCGTCACAGAGCAATCCTTCTCGGTTTGTTGTCACAAATGGGAACGACGCCACAAGATGCCGCGTTTCAAATCAATTGCGTAAAAAATTGTCGATGCCGTTAACATACCGATAGCGGCTGGACTTATCGCGTTCAGATGCGTTGCGGCGGATTAGCGACTTCAGTGGCTTGGACGTTCTCAATAACCGCCAAGTTCATTATAGTTCCAACTATTGGTGCTAACTTCATCGGAACGGGGCAATGACAATTGAAACGGCAATCGCGGACGGTTTCAAGGACGAACTGCGGGCGAAGCTCGCCGCGCCGCCGTCGATGACGCCCGCTTCGGGCGTCGCCGGGATATATCAAGCGATACACGAAGCCAATCAGGTCGGGCGCGCGTTCAGCGAGCCCGCGCGATTGGGCAGTCTGCCGCGGCCGTTTCGCCCGTTCGCGCGTCTCGTCTCGCGGCTTGCGCGGGCGGCGTTGATGCCTCAACTCAGCCGGCAGCAGGATTTCAATCATTTTGTGATCGTCGCGCTGGAACGCCTTACGCGCGAGCTCGAACGGAACGGCCGCCGGTGATGCAAGTGGCCATGGTCAGCTTTCGGCCCATGCCGCCGCGGCGCACGCCTACAAAAGCGTTCGACCGGAAATGAGCACGCAAGCCAGTGGATTGGCCGTCTGTACGGTCAGTTCGTACAATTATCTGCATTTCACGCTCAATCTCGTTCGCTCGATCGATAAGTGTTGGCAACGGAAGCCGGTTATTTACGTCGTCCTGCTCGACCTTGTGAGCCTGCCGCGCCCGGGATTCGAAACTTTCGAGAACGTGATTTTTGTTTCCGCCGACGAGCTCGGCATCGACAACCTGACATGGCTCCGGCTCAAGCATTCGGCGGGCGATCTGTGCACGATCGTGCGGCCGTTTGCCGTCGAACACGCACTCGGACGGGGGCACGAACAGGTCTTCTATTGCGATGCCGACGTGCATTTCTTTTCCGATCCGTCGCCGTTTTTCGCCGAACGGCCGGCGGCGGATTTCGTGCTGACCCCGCACATCGTCACGCCGATGCCGACAGACGACGTCTGGGTGCCGCTGAATATCGGGCATTTGACGGCTGCCGGCATCATCAACGCCGGAATGTTCTTATGCCGCAATCGGGCCGGCGCGAAAAAATTTCTCCGCCAACACGCCGACTTCATGTCCGGTCCCGCGGCGTTCCTGGACGAGCTCGGTTCGGTTCGGGATCAGCATTACTTCAACTGGGTGCTTGCGTTCGGGGCGGATGTGCAGGTGTCCGCCAATCGTCGTATGAACGTGGCGTACTGGAATTTGCACGAACGTCCGGTGCGCTGGGCGCGGCTCGACGGCGGTCCCGCGGACAAATGGAGCGTCGACGGCGACGATCTAATCAGCTTTCATTTCAGCGGTTTCGACTGGGATCATGGGCGGCTTTCCATACATGATTCCCGGCCGACCACCACGTGGAACAGCAGTCTTTATGCGCTGAGCGAATATTATCGCGCGGCATTGCGGGCGTGCGGCGAGTCTTACTATTCGCAATTCGAGTACCGTTTCGACACCCTCGGCGGGACGCGTTTGACCCGGGAAGTTCGGCTGGAGTTCAAGCGGTCGGCGCGCATTCGCGAGCCGAAGTCGGCCGCATGGGAAGACTATGCAATTCCGGCATTTGGCCATCTGAATTCGGTGATCGGTTCGCGGCATCTATTGCCGCTCTATTTCGAGAATATCCTCTCCGGGCGCCCGGATCTTGTGCACGCCAGCGGCGGCGAACAGCTTCACTCGCCGTATTTGATGTGGTGGGCCAGCCATGCGCTGGATCGGGAGTATGCGGTCGGCGCGGCCTATGAGCGATACGTCGATTTCGCCTTCCATAAGGAGTTTCTGGAACAGCTCGCCGACGCCGTCGCGCCCTATCTCGCGTCCCCGAGCCTCGATACCGTGCGCTTCCGGCTCAAATCGGATCGACGCGCATTGCTCGACGAACTCGCGCCGACGGAGTTGCCCCGGAACACGCTCGAGCACATCGCGTCGGCCGAATACCGGTATCCGGCGGTGCTGCCGTCCCAGTGCCTGCGCTTGATCTACGAGGGATGGGCGACGCTGCGCGTCGGGTTCCCCGATCCGCTGGGCCGCGACGAGGCGAAATTCCGCGCCTGGCTGAGCGGCGATTTCCAACACATCTTCGATGTCCCGCCGCGCGTCTCGACGTTCATCGAAACGTTCGATGCCCAGGCATCGCTTGCGCGGGTGATCGGCTTTGCCCGGCGCAATCCCGTTGCGGCTTCGATATTCCGGGCGCATGGCCTGTCCAAGCCGCTTCTCGGTTGGCTGATCGGACTCGTCAATCTTGGGCTGGGCTACAACGCCGACGATTTGATGATCACGGATTGGTGGCTGCAGAACCGTGCCGGAAGCGAAATCGCCAATTTGGGCATCTACGCGCCGGACGATATCGGGACGGCAAGCGGCGATCGGTATGTCGAGGCATGGCTGGGCTGGCGAAAGGATCGGGCAGGGCCGGCGGCGGACGCGCAGCGGGCGCTCGAGCGCGCCGATATTGCGGCCTATGTCGCCGCGGTAAGCGCCGGCGATTCGGACGCAACGAGTCCGCATAACGACGGCGCCGCCGTGCAACCCCGGCGGCGGGAAATATTTGTAGGCAAGGCGGCGGCGGCCGCGCGCGCGGCCGAGGCTCGTTTGCCCGCCGAACGCGGCCCCTTGGCCGATCTGCGGCCGGACGCCTCCGGGATCAATCTGTTCGGCTATTTCAAATCGCCGATCGGCATCGGCGTGGCGTCGCAAGGCCTGGCCAAGGCGCTCAGCCACGCCAATTTCGCCGTCCGCGAGAATCTGCTGCTTGCCGATATCATGGACGCCGATTTCGGGCTGTCGGACCTGGCGCTCGATTTCGCGTTCAACTATCCGCGGACGATGTTCGTTTCCTATCCGCACATCGGGTATCGCATGTCGGAGATTCTGCCGGCGATGTTCATGCGCGGCCGGGAAACCATCGGCTATCTGGCCTGGGAACAGCGCGATTTTCCGCCGCAATGGCGTTCGCTCCTCGAGCAGTACGATACCGTCTGCGCCTTATCGAATTTTACCGCGGAATCGATCTCGCGGGGAATCGGTCGGCCGGTCCATGCCTTGCCGTGCGTGGTCGAAATCGGACAGGAAATCGCCAAGGCCGACGCGCGCAAGATCCACGATATTCCGGAAGACAAGTTCGTCGTCGGTTTCGTTTTCGATGCGGGCAGTTCGACCGATCGCAAGAATCCGATGGCGTTTGCCGACGCCGTGATCGGCGCCTTCTCCGGCCGGTCCGATGTCTTGGTGCTGGTCAAGTACGCGAATGCGTCGCGCGACGATTTCGCGGCGCGGTTCCGCGCCTTCCGCGAGCGTATGGCGGGCGGCGGCGTCGAGCATCGCATTGTCACGGACTACATCGATCGCCCGCGCGTGGAGGCATTTATCGCGTGCATGGACGTCTACGTCTCGCTGCATCGCTCCGAGGGCTTCGGGTACACGCTGGCCGAGGCGATGATGCTGGGTGTGCCGACGGTGGCCACCGGCTACTCCGGCAATCTGGATTTCATGAGCGACGCCAATTCGTATCTCGTCGACTACAAGGAGGCGGTCGTGCGCCGGCGCGACGGGCCGTTCGATATCGGTTCGATATGGGCCGAGCCAAGTGTCGACGACGCGGTCGACAAGCTGAAATCGATCTACGCCGGTTACGGCCGCGCGCGGGAGAAGGCCCGCCGCGCCAAGATCGACATCGAGGCGAAGGTGTCGGTCGCCGCGGTGGCCAGACGGATCAAGGAAATCCTCGGCTGAACCGGGCGATCGCTCAGCCGCCGGTGACGCTCATGTGGCGCGGCACCGCGGGGCCCTTGTGGCGCCGGTCGATGACGAAATCATGGCCCTTCGGCTTGCGCGCGATGGCTTCGCGGATCGCCAGCAACAGGTTCGCTTCGTCGGCGCTGGCGCGCAGCGGCGCCCGCAAATCGGCGGCGTCCTCCTGGCCCAGACACATGAACAACGTGCCGGTGCAGGTCAGCCGCACGCGATTGCACGATTCGCAAAAATTATGGGTCAGCGGCGTGATGAAGCCGAGCTTGCGGCCCGTCTCCTTGACTTCGACATAGCGGGCCGGGCCGCCGGTCCGGTAGTCGATATCGGTCAAAGTCCAGCGCCGGTTCAACTGCGCGCGGACCATCGAAAGCGGCAAATATTGTTCCATCCGATTGGCGGCGCCGACATCGCCGCCGATTTCGCCCATCGGCATGACTTCGATGATCGTCATGTCGTAGCCTTCGGCGCCGCACCATTCGATCAGCGCGTCGAATTCGCCGTCGTTCACGCCGCGCAGCGCCACCGTGTTGATCTTGACGTCCAGGCCGGCCGCCTTCGCCGCGCGCAAGCCATCCTGCACGACGTCCAGTTTGCCCCAGCGCGTGATCGCGGTGAACTTGACCGGATCGAGCGTGTCGACGGATACGTTGATGCGGCGCACGCCGGCTTCGACCAGTTCGTGCGCGTATTTTCCAAGCTGGCTGCCGTTCGTGGTCAAGGTCAATTCGTCGAGCGCCCCGGTCTTGAGGTGTCGGCCGAGGCCGCAAATCAGCGTCATGATATTCCGGCGGACCAACGGCTCGCCGCCGGTCAACCGAAGTTTCCGTACGCCGAGCGTCACGAATGCGCCGCACAGACGCTCCAATTCTTCCAGCGACAGCACGTCGGCCTTGGGCAGGAAGCTCATATCTTCCGCCATGCAATAGACGCAGCGGAAGTCGCAGCGGTCGGTGACCGACACGCGCAGATAGCTGACGTGGCGTTGAAACGGGTCGATGAGCGGGGCTTGATTGCCCATTGCCGGCGGCCGATCGGTTGAAACGCGTATAGCGGAACTCAAGGAACTGCTGGAGATTTAGTCTCGCCCCGCCGGTTTGGCAAGGCGGGCCCGGCGCCCCGCGGGAGGCGCCACGATCGGCGCCAACCGGGCGCTATCGGGTGCCGCTTATTCCTTCGAATCGAGGTGCGGCGAGTAGGGGAGTTCGTCCTCCACCTTGAACGACTGAATCGCTTCCTGGCCCTCGCGCGAGGTCAGCCAGCGGATGAAGGCGCGCGCCTCGGTCGCCCGCACTTTGGGGAACCGCTCCGGGTTCAACAGGACGATGCTGTAGCGCAATTGAAGACGCGGGTCGTCGCCGACCTGCGCCACCAACTTGCGCCGTTCCTTGAACGACAGCCACGTCGCCATATCGGTCAGCACATAGGCGCCACGCTGGGCCGCGGCCCGCAAGGTGCCGCGCATGTCGGCGTCGCTCGACCGGTACCAGGAACGATCGCCGGGCTCGGGCACGATGCCGACTTCCTCCCACAGGCGACGTTCGAGCCGATTGATGCTGCTGTCGTCGTTGCGCGTGATGAAGGGCGCTTCTTGCGTCGAAATTTGGCGAAACGCGTCGATGACGCTGACCATGCCGGAAACGCCGGCCGGGTCGTTCTCGGGGCCGACCACGATCAACTCGGCGTACATGACGTCTTCGCGCTCGGTGCCGAGGCGCGCGCGCAGGAATGCCTGTTCCGCTTCGAAATCGTCGAACATGATCAGGTCGCCCTGGCCTTGGCGGGCGAGCTCGACGATCTCGTCGATGCGCCGTGCGACAATGCGGATTTTGATGCCGGATTTGGCCGAAAACAGGCCTGCCAAATGATCGAGGATGCCGCTGGCCGCCGCCGACTCCGCGGCCAGCAACGTCAGCGTGACGGCGCCCGGCGGCGTCGGCTGGGTTTTCGGCTCCGGCTTGGTGTCGGGATTGGTTTGCGCGATTTGGCGGGGCGCGGTTTCGGCCCACGCCATGCTCCCGCCGCCCAGCAACGCCAGGCACAGGATCAGGATCGACCGCCAGGGGTGGATCATTCTCACTTTAGTCAAAGGGCGCGCGATGGCGCGCCATCCCCACTTACATTCCCGTGGATGCCGATCGTAAGTCCGCGGAAGCTCTCGGCTACATCCTGTCGTGGCCATGCCCGGCGGTCCCAGCCCCCGAACCGATCTACATTGCCGAACAAATAACTCTTATTCGCTTTTGCGGTCATTGTGAAGGCAGGCGGCGCAATTCTTGCCGAAATCCCGCCGGTTAACGCCAATTTTCCGCTTTACCAAACTTGCGGTCGCAATTACGGCAGGGGTTGCGGCGCAGGTTGCGCCGTGACCGCCTTAATTCCCCAACCGACCGCCGGCAGCGGTCCGCCGCAACCATCCTTGTCGCGGCCAGCCGAGCGACGCATAGTTCCCGCATGAAGCTCGCAGCCACGAACACGAAATGCGGCGTCGGCGATGCGTGAGCCGGCAAATGCGGCGCGCTCGGTCGCAGGCGTGGTGCTGGCCGGCGGGCGTTCCAAGCGCATGGGCGGCGACGACAAGTCGTTGGTGCCGCTGTTCGGCAAGACGATGATCGAGCGCGTCATCGAACGCGTGCGCCCGCAGGTTTCGGTCTTGGCCGTGAATGCCAACGGCGATCCGGATCGCTATGCGGCGTTCGGTCTGCCGATCGTTGCCGATTCGATTGTCGGCCGGCGCGGCGAATCGGGAGCGATGGCCGGCGATGCCGCAAATGGCGGGTTCGCCGGTCCGCTTGCGGGTGTGCTGGCCGGCATGGATTGGGCGGCCGCGACGTCGGCCGAGCTCAAGTGGCTGGCCAGCTTCGCGGTCGACGTTCCGTTCGTCCCGGTCGATCTGGTCGAGCGCCTGCTGGCTGCCGTCGAAGCCGATTCGGCGGTATTGGCGTGCGCCAGATCGGGTCAGCGAATTCATCCGGTATTCGCGCTCTGGCCGCTCGCGCTGCGCGAGGATTTGCGAATCGCCATCGCGGAGCGGGGGGTGCGCAAGGTCGAGGCGTTCATGCGCGATTATCGGTTGGTCGAGGTTGCGTTCGAAATCGGCGATTTCGACCCTTTTTTCAATATCAATGATCCGGCGGATTTTGCCGCGGCGATGAAATACCTCGCCGGCGCGACGCGTTAACGAGTTGTTAAGCCTTCGATAACAATCAGTGCGATAATATCTGACAAGATTAACTGTTTGCCGGCATTTTCGAAATTTACCGTGACTCGATTCTGTACCACCGATTGGACCTGCCCAATGCCCCAGTCGGGCTCGGACGGATGCCGAACGAAAATGCCGGGTGCTAAAACGGTTGAACGCGAGGAGTGGTTCATTGCAATAGGGGCCAATTCTGGGGTCTAAAGCGACAGTCGGGCGGTATGCGCCGGCGGCCTTTGGGCGCAAGTTCCAATCCACGCAAGTGGGCGTCCGCGTGCGTAAAACCGAACGGGCGAGCGGCCGGTTCGCCGGTACCAAACACAGGGAAAGTCATTGAATATGACCGTGGCGCTTGATTTGAATGTTGTCCAGTTGCTTTGCTCGCGACTCTGCCACGATTTGGTCGGGCCCGTCGGCGCAATTAATAATGGCCTCGAATTGGTCGACGAACTTGGCGGCGAGGCCGGCAACGAGGCGATGGAACTGGTCGCGACGACCGCCAAGCAAGTGTCCGAGCGGCTGCAGTATTTTCGCGTCGCCTTCGGGCTCGCGGCCAGCGCGGTCCAGACCACGGCGGAGGCGCGGGCGCTGCTGACGCCGGCGGTGATCGGTAACAAGGTGCAGATCGTCTGGCCGCAGGCGGACCAGAAGCAGCCGCTGGTGTTCGACTACAACGGCGTGAAGCTGCTGCTTAATATGGTCATGCTCGCGGCCGAAGCCATGCCGCGCGGCGGCCGGCTCGATGTCAACGTCTTGAAGACCCCGATCAACGCGATCATCTCGGTGACCGCGAACGGGCAGGGCGCGCGCATGGATCTCGAGAACCAGGCGGCGATCCAGGGTACCATCACCAACGAGCGCATGACGCCGCGCAACGTTCAGGCCTATCTCGCCGGTCGCCTGGCGCAGCACCTCGGCGGCAGCCTGGTGGTGACGGCGGCCAGCAACGACATCGTCGAGTTTCGCGCCGAACTGCCGTTGAAGGCCATGGCCGCCTGAGTTCCTGCCGCAATTCCGGACATAAAAACGGCCGCACCCGAAAGTGCGGCCGTTTTTATGCCGAATGTGGATCGGCGATCAGGCGGCGTTTTCGCGTGCGTCGGCCTCAACCGGGTCGCGCAGCACGTAGCCGCGGCCCCAGACCGTGTGAATGTAGTTTTCGCCGCCGCACGACGAGGACAATTTCTTGCGTAGCTTGCAGATGAACACGTCGATGATCTTCAGTTCCGGCTCGTCGATGCCGCCGTAGAGATGATTGAGGAACATCTCCTTGGTCAGCGTCGTCCCCTTGCGCAGGGAGAGCAGTTCCAGGATGCCGTATTCCTTGCCGGTCAGGTGCAGCGGCTGCTCTTCGACTTCGGCCGTGCGCGTATCGAGATTGACCGTCAGTCGGCCGGTGCGGATGATCGATTCCGAGTGGCCCTTGGAGCGGCGAACGATCGCCTGAATGCGCGCGATCAATTCGCGCTTGTCGAACGGCTTGGTCAGGTAATCGTCGGCGCCGAAGCCGAGCCCTTTGATCTTGGCGTCCATTTCGGACAGGCCGGACAAGATCAGGATCGGCGTCTTGATATTGGCGCCGCGCAGACGACGCAGCACCTCATAGCCGTCGATGTCCGGCAGCATCAAATCGAGAATGATGATGTCGTAATCGTAAAGCTTGCCGATCTCGAGTCCATCTTCGCCCAGATCGGTCGAGTCGCAGACATAGCCTTCCGAGCGCAGCATCATTTCGATGCTCTTCGCCGTCGCTGTATCATCTTCTACTAGAAGTACCCGCATGTTACCGCCCCGTCCGGTTAACATTGACGATGGCTAAATGGCCTAAGAGAGGGCCCTTTTCGCCTTAACTATAACGAAAACTAATGCCAATTGGTTAACAAAACATTTAACACCGATGTCCAAGGTCTAAATGGACACGCAAGTCGGCGATTCCCGGCGCGCATGGCTGCGCAACAGCGTTTCGCAGCCGTTCCGCCGTTCACCCGTTGTTAAAGGTTTCTTCAGCAAACCAGGGCTAAATTCGCCTTGGATCGTGCAGGTCCCTGGGAAATTAAGGGAACAACCGCCATGAACAAACGGACCCCGAAGCAGATGCTGTCCCGCCGCGTGGCAATCCAGGAAAAACGCGAGCAAATGGCGGATTTATCCGCCCTGCACCAGGAATTGTCGGCCCAACTGCACCGGCTCGACACCGCCGCCCCGGCGGGCGAGGACTTCACCGAGCGCCGGCAGCGGCTCAACGCCTCCGTTGCCCAGGTCGAAACCCAGCTCGAGCAGGCCAAGCAGGCGCTTGCCGAGCAGCAGCGGGTCGTCCTGGTCATGGAAACGCTGGCGGCGAACCGCCGACCGAACGATCGGTTGCGGGTCCGTCGGGCCAGTTGATCCGGTCGATCCGGCACCGAATAGGGCAGCAGCCGGCTAGCCGGCGCCCTATCGGGCCGATATCGCCGAGCGCAAATTAGTTGCGACGATCTTTCTTCGCGCTCCAATTGGCCTCATCGGCCAGCGGATCGATCAGGGTCCGATATTCCTGCGTGCGCGTCACACGCAGGCCGGGCAGCCCGTGCCGCTCAATCTTGCGTTGCCACGACAAGAACTCTTCAACCGAAAGTCGATATCGGTTGCAGGCTTCTTCGAGGCTGATGAGCCCACCGCGAACAGCGGCCACGACTTTGGCCTTGCGGCGGATCACCCAGCGCGTCGTGTTCGGATCGGGCAGATCCGCGATGCTTATAGGCAACCCGTCCGGCCCGATTACGGTCGTGGGTCTACGAGGTTTCATTTGCTCGGTCATTTGGCGAGACACATCATTCGTCGGATTCGAAGGAGGCACGCTAAATGTGGCAGATGTCGCTTTAAGAATCCCCTAATGGCAGCATATTTTGACTCCCACGCGGGTCCGGTAACGGCGGCGATATAACGGCGCTCGGCCGACATTTTTCCGGTGCGCGATCAGCCAGGCGGGCGGCCGGTCCGATCAGTCGCCGGATCGCCCGCCGGGTTCCCCCCTGCAACCCCAGCATTTGAGCCATGCGCGCGATATTGCGGTGCATCGAGCTTGTCACTATATTCCCGGCGCCTTGCCCAGGGAGCGACCGAAGGAATGAATGAATCGACGCCACTTCTGCCGCCCGATTACAAGCCTTCCCCGAACGAAGACTTTATGAACCCGATCATGCGGGAGTACTTCCGCCAGAAGCTGTTTCGCTGGCGGTCGGACATTCTGCGCGAATCGTCGGAGACCTTGCAGAGCCTGCAGACCGAAAGCCTGCAGGAAGCCGATATCTCGGACCGCGCGACGCTCGAAACGGATCGCGCGCTGGAACTGCGGACGCGCGACCGGCAGCGCAAATTGATCGCGAAGATCGACGAAGCCCTGCGCCGCATCGAAGACGGCAGCTACGGGTATTGCGAGGAGACCGGCGAGCCGATCGGCATCAAGCGTCTGGAAGCGCGGCCGATCGCAACGCTCAGCCTGGAAGCGCAGGAACGACATGAGCGGATGGAGCGCACCCAGCGCGACGACTAGGGTGCGGGTCGGTCCACGGTCATTGCCGCAAGTCCGCCGATAGGCGAAAATCAGGCCGTTTCGACTTGATCCCCGGCGCGGCGTAAGCGACGCCGCCGTTCGCAGGGGGACATGCTTGAAGGAGTGGTCCGTGCGCAGCCCGGTCCGGCAGATGACGCTGATCCTGATCGCCGTCGTGGCGACGACGGTCGGCACGCGCGCGGGCGCCGAGACGGTGCACGCCGAAACTTCCGAGCGGCAGGCCCGGCTGATCTTTACCTGGCCTGAACCGGTCGGGCATCGCCTGATCACCAGCAACGATCGCGCGATCCTATCGTTCTCCAGTCCCTCGGTCGGCGCGGTCGACGCGGCAGCGCGGCAGATCGGCAGTCTGGTGTCCAAGGTTCGCCGCAGCGGCGACGGCAAGGTGGTGATTTTCGATTTGGCCGGCGGTGTGACCGCGGTCAGCCGCGCCCAAGCCAACGACGTGGTGATCGAGTTCTCGGCGCCGGCCGCGAAAACGCCCGGCCAATCCGCGACCGCTCCGAAAAACGGCAAGGACCGCGTCGCCGTCAGCGTGCAGGCGGTCGGCCCGGGGACGCGCCTGGCCTTCGATTGGCCGCAAGCGGTCGGCTACACGGTTGCGCCGGATCGCCAGGGCGTCGTCGTCGTGTTCGACAAGACCGGCACGCTCGATTTGGCCGCGCACGCCGACGCCATCAAGCAGGCCGGAGTTACGGTCGCCACGCTGCCGGCGGCCGGCAAGTTGGTGGTTAAACTCGGCGTGCCGCCCGAGATGCTGGTGCGCGACCGGCGCGACGGCTACCGGATCAGCTTCGATATCGTGCCGTCCAATACCGCCGCGGCGCTGCCCAATGCGGCCGACGACCATCGCGCATCGGCCAAGCTGCCCGGCACCACCGGGGTGACGCTGGCGGTGGTCAGCGACGCCGCCGGCCTGACCTTGGCTTTCGAATGGCCCGTGCGCGTGGCCGCGGCGGCATTCCGCCGTGGCGAGCACATCTGGGTCGTCTTCCCGCGCGGCGCGGAGCTCGATCTCGCCGAATTGCGCGCCCGTTTGGGCAATGGCGTTACCGACGTGGAACGGATTGCGGCCGGCGATGCGCTGGCGCTGCGTTTTGCCGCCGCGCCGGAAGTCGGCTTGCAGCTGCGGCGCGACGGCCTCGAATGGACGTTGACGTTTCAGCCCCGGCCGCTGACGCCGCGCACCGTCGTCTCGGTGCGGGCGGAGCCGGCCGTGCCGCCGGGCGGCAGCGTGTTCGTGCGCAGTGGGGCGGGCGGCCCGGTCTTGCGACTGGTCGATCCGGAATTCGGCGTGCACCTGTTCGTGGCGCCGAACCACGCCGCCGGCGTCGGACTCGACAGTGTCCGCGACTTTCCCAAGTTTCGGCTGCTGCCGACCGTGCAGGGCACGCTAATCGAGCCAAAGGCCGACGGGCTGGCGGTCAGCGCCGGACCGGACGGCGTCGAGATCACCCACGGTCTGGGTTTGGCGCTGTCCGAACCGTCCCAATAAAAGTCCGGAAGACGGTGAATTTTTCGGTGGCGGCGCGTATTAATGATTAGGGTGGATCATGTACACTGCGGCCGCTTTGGCGCCTGAGCCGCGCCTGTTCGGGGCCGGCGACGCCGAACTTTAAAGAGATGCGATGACCGAGCAGCATTACAACGCCCTGCCTGCGGGCTATCAATTGTTCGAGTACGAGGTCGAAGCCGTGCTCGGCCACGGCGGCTTCGGCATCACTTATCTGGCTTGGGACCGAAACCTCGATAAGCAGGTCGCGATCAAGGAATACCTGCCGGCCGAATTCGCCGTGCGCCAGGGCCCCCAATCGGTGCGCCCGCGCTCGACATCCGACGAGGGCGATTACAAGTGGGGTCTCGAGCGCTTCGTCAAGGAAGCGCAGACCTTGGCGCTGTTCCGGCATCCCAGCATTGTGCCGGTCTACCGTTTCTTCGAGGCCAACGGCACGGCCTACATGGTCATGGAATACCAGAAGGGCCAGAGCCTGGCCGAGCTGGTGCGTGCCCATGCCGGCCGGTTCACCGAACAGGAACTGCTCAGCCTGCTGTTCCCGATGCTCGACGGGTTGGCGGAGGTGCACAAGGCCGGCTATCTGCACCGCGACGTGAAGCCCGGTAATATTTTCATCCGCGAAGACGGCATCCCGGTGCTGCTCGATTTCGGCGCCGCGCGCGACGCGGTCGGCCGCAAGAGCAAGAACCTCACGTCGATCGTGACCCCAGGCTACGCTCCGCTGGAGCAATATTACGCCGACGGCAATCAGGGTCCGTGGACCGATATCTACGCGCTGGCCGCCATCGTGCATCAGGCGATCACCGGCCGGATCCCGCCGGAGGCACCGGCGCGCGTCAAACGCGACCCGTACGAGCCGTTGGCGCAAGTGGCGGCCGGAAAGTACAGCCCCGCGTTCCTGGCCGCGATCGATCGCGCGCTGGCGGTCGACGAAGTGCAGCGGCCGCAGACCACGGCGGAGTGGCGCGATCAACTGCTCGGGCGTTCGGCAATTCCCGCGGCTTCGAGCGCGCGGCCGGCCGAGACGACGCAATTCGCCGGCGACCCCGCCACGATGGTGACGCACGATGCGCGGTCGGGTCGCGTTTCGCAGGCGCCTTCCATGCGCACCGGCCCGCGTATGTCGTCGCCGGCGCCCATTCCTGTCGCCGAACCGAAGCGCGGCAACGGCAAGCTGTTCGCGATCGTCGCCGGCGTCGTCCTGCTGGTCGGTATCGGCGGCGCGGGCGCTTGGTACGTCGTCAACAATGGCGACAAGCTGGGCCTGTCGACGTCGAACAACGATTCGCGCACGACGAACACCAACACCGCGTCGAACGACGCGCGGTTGCGCGAGGCGGAACAGGAAAAGCAGCGTCAGGCCGAGTCGGAAAAGCGCCGCCAAGCCGAACTCGACAAGCAACGTCAGACCGAGCAGGACAAGCAGCGCCAGGCTGAATCCGAAAAGCAACGCCAGGCCGAACTCGACAAACAACGCCTGGCCGAGCAGGAGCGGTTGCGCCAGGCCGAGCAGGAACGGCTTCGCCAGGCCGAGCTGGAACGCCAGCGCATGACCGACTCCGACCGCCTGCGTCAGCTCGACGACCAGCGGCGCGCCGAGGACGACCGACGCCGGCTCGAGGACGAACGCCTGCGCCAGGCCGAAGTCGAACGGCAACGTCAGGCCGAAGCCGAGCGGCAGCGTCTGGCCGAGGCGGATCGGCTGCGTCGCGAGGACGACGATCGCAAGCGGCAACTCGAGGCCGAACGGCTCCGTCAAGCGGAAGTCGAACGCCAGCGCCAGGCCGAAGCGGAGCGGTTACGTCAGGCCGAGCAGGACAAGCAGCGCGCTGACGCCGAGCGGAATCGACGGCAGGAGGCGAGCCGGCCGACCGTCATGTGTCCGAATTCGATGTCGCAACTGAATTCGATGTATGCGCCGACCGACTGTCTGTGGGTTCAGCGCGTCTTTGCCGCGTCGTTGTCCGAGCAGCGGATTGGCGTCACCAGCCGATGGAGCAATTCGCGGTCGGGCAACACCGGGACCATTACCGTCATCGGAATCGTGCCGGGCCCGGGCGGCCAATCCTGTCGCCGTTTCCGGCAGACCGTTACGTCGGCGGGCCAGACGCGCGAGGCGATCGGCGTCGCCTGCATTGGCGCCAACAACGCGTGGGTGATTTCCGGCTGACGTGCGGCTTGTTTGCTGCGGCCGTCGATTGTCGTATGCTTGCAACAAAAGCGTGCCGGCACGGACCGGCCGCGGTTCGATAGGAGACGCTCAATGGCCATTCGCGGCCCCGACGGCAAGGAAATCCGACCGCCCGATCCGGCGTCGGAGGAAACCACCCGTAAAATTCAGCGGCGCTCGATCAAGGATCGTATCGCGGCCGGCGACGAGCACGATCCGGAAGCGCCGACGCACATGATTTCGGGCAATCAGGATTTCGCGCAAGATACCGCGAAGCGCGACGCCGGCGGCAATCCGCGCGGCGGCTATATCGACGAGGAATCCGATACCTCGCCGCGCAATCGGCCGAGCGCCGCGCAGCCTGCTGCACCCGCGGCACCGGCCCCGCGCGCCGAAGACGTCGTACACACGCAGATCTATCGGCCGAAGCGTGCCGCCGATCCGGCCGCGCCGGCGGATGCCAAGCCCGCGCCCGAAGTTTCCGAGAAGGGCGATCCGGTGGTCGGCTGGTTGGTCGTCGTCGACGGGCCGGGGCGCGGCAGTTCGTTCAACCTCGGCTACGGCAACAACCGGATGGGTCGGGCGCCGACCGAGGCCATCGCGATCAATTTCGGCGACAACCAGATCTCGCGCGAGAATCATGCGACGATCACCTACGACGGCCGGAACCGACGTTACTTCGTCAAGGAAGGCGACGGCCGCAACCTTATCTATGTCGGCGACGATCCTGTGCTCGCGCCGGTCGAACTCAAGGGCGGCGAAGTGCTGACCTTGGGCGAGACCAAATTGAAATTCGTGCCGTTTTGCGGCAAGGATTTCGACTGGCAGAGCAAGTAGGCTTTGCTGCCCGCCTTACCGCTGGTCGGAAAACCGCACGCATGATTCCGGGACGTCAATTCGCCGCGCTGCAGATCAAAGGCGGTCGCGATTATCAGGAAGACGATTTCGCCTATTTCAGCATGCTGCCCGAGGACGACCAGCGGGCGCAGGATTTGCTGATGGTGCTGGCCGACGGCATGGGCGGGCATAATGGCGGCGCGCATGCGAGTGCCGCCGCCGTCGAACGCTTCATCGATGCATTCAACGAGAATCCGACCGCGGACGCAATTTCGCGCCTGCGCCACGCATTGGACGAAAGCAACCGCAAGATCGGCGAAGACAGCACGCGTATTCCGGAGTTGGAAGGCATGGGCTGCACGCTGGTCGCCGCGGCGTTCACCGCCGATGGGCTGGTGTGGGTCAGCGTCGGCGATTCGCCGATGTGGCTGTATCGCGACGGCAAACTGGTGCAGCTGAACGAGGATCATTCGATGGCGCCGATCTTGGCCGAACGGGTCAGGCGCGGCGACCTTTCCGCCGACGATGCCGCCGTGCATCCGCATCGCAACGCGTTGCGCTCGGCGGTGGTTGGCGAAGACCTGCCGATGGTCGATCTGTCACGGTCCGCCCTCGCGCTGCGGGAAGGCGATACCATTCTGCTCGCCAGCGACGGCGTGCAGACGCTGACCGACGACGAAATCGCCGAGATCATGGCCGAAGATCGCGACGCGCATGGCCTGGCCGAACGCCTGATCGAAGAAGTGCAGAATCGCAATCGCCGCGGCCAGGACAACACGACCGTCATGGTCGTGCGTCCGTTCATCGGCAACGCCGGCGGTCGGCCGAGCCGGTCCTGGGCCGACCGGGCGGAGAAGCGCTGACGCGCCCGGCATGACCGCGCCGACCGCCGCCCAGTTCGATTGGAATCCGACCCAGTATCTGAAGTTCGGCGGCGAACGCACGCGGCCGGCGCTCGATCTGCTCGCGCGCATCGACGCCTCCGCGCCGCGCACGGTGATCGATCTCGGTTGCGGCGCCGGCAACATTTCGCGGATCTTGGCGGCGCGCTGGCCGGGAGCCGAAATCGTCGGCGTCGATTCTTCCGCCGACATGCTTGCGAAGGCGCGCGACCGCGCACCGCTCAAAGTTCGCTTTGAGCGTCATGATATCGCCCAATGGCGGCCGGCATCCCCGCCGGACGTCGTTTACTCCAACGCGGCGCTGCATTGGCTCGACGATCACGGCACGCTGTTTCCACGCCTGCTGGCTGCGCTGGCGCCCGGCGGGACACTGGCGGTTCAGATGCCGCGCAATCACCGTGCGCCGTCCCATACCTGCATGGTCGAAGCGGCGAACGCGGGCGACTGGCGCGCCGCGCTGGCGCCGATCCTACGAACCGATCCGGTGCACGAACCGGAATTCTATTACGACGCGCTGGCGCCGCTCGCCGCCGCCGTCGACATCTGGCAGACGGAATATGTGCATGTCTTGTCGGGCGACGATCCGGTGGTCGAATGGACCAAGGGCTCGGCGCTCAAGCCGCTGCTCGACGCCATCGACGGGCGCGCCCGGGAGGAATTCCTAGCGGCGTATCGCGCCCGTATCGCGCGCGCCTATCCGCGCCGGCCCGACGGCACCACGCTGTTTCCGTTCCGCCGCCTGTTCGTCGTGGCCCGTCGCGCATAGTCACGGACGCATAGCGATGTTCCCGCCGGGCCGGAGAAACGCTTGCACGCTCCTACACGGCGCGCCAAATTGACCGACGTCATTCGCTTCAACGCCAGCACGGAACGATGAACTGGGAAGCCGCCAAAGCCGATCACATCGGGGGCCGTCAGGAGCAGCAGGATCGCGCCGAGATTCTCGCGGCGCGCGACGGCACCGATACGCTGATCGTCGTGGCCGACGGCATGGGTGGTCACGCCGGTGGCGCGTTGGCCTCGGAAGCCGTCGTGCAGGCCGCGCGCAAGGTCTGGCACCGCCACACACTGCAAGCCATGTCGCCGGCCGACCTGCTGGCAGCCGCGATCAAGGAAGCCCATGACGGCATCAACGCCGCCGGCAAAGGTAAGAACATTTCGCCGCGCAGCACCTGCGCGCTGCTCTATCTCAACGGCAAGCAGGCGCATTGGGCCTTCGTCGGTGACAGCCGATTGTATCGGTTTCGCGCCGGCGAGCTTTTGGAGCGGACGCGCGATCATTCCGTCGTTCAAATGCTGGTCGATCTCGGCAAGATTCGCGAAGATCAAATGGGCAAGCATCCCGACCAGAACCGGCTGACGCAAAGCCTCGGCGGCGAGGCTGCGCCGGAACCGGAATTCGGCTCGGCCGAAGCCAGAACTGAAGACGGGTTCATTTTGTGCACGGACGGTTTGTGGGAAACCGTGACGACGGCCGAGATGGGGCAGGCCTTGCGCGCGCACTCGCTCGGCAAGGCGGCGAAGGCCCTGGTGGCCGCGGCGGCCGAACGCGGCGGCAAGACCGGCGATAACGTAACGGTGACGCTGGCGCGCTACGGCACCGCGACGGTTGCACCGCCCTTGCCGCCGCCGCCGGCACGCGGGCGCTTGCGGATCTTTTTCGTCGCCGTGGTGGCGCTGATCACCGCGCTGCTCGCGGTTTGGCTGTTGTTCCCGAAGAAGCCGAACCAACCGGAAGTAACCTTGCCGATCCAGTTGCAGCAGCCAGCCACGCCACCGGCCGATACCCGCCCGCCGGCGCCGCCGATCATGCCGCAAGACGCTCGGCCGGTGCCGGACGCCGCGCAGCCGACGCAACCCGCTCCCATGCAACCGGCGCCGACGCAGCCTTCGCCGGAGAAGAGCGATACCGCGCCGCCCGGAACACAACCCGGAACACAACCCGGAACGCCACCTGCCACTCCACCCGGCACGACCCCGCCGCCGGCCGACCCCGCGCAACCGCAGCCGCAGCGCCAGTAGCGCTCCTGAAAAACCGTCGGTCCCGAAGGCTCGGCTGCGCGATACACATTTCCGGTTCAAGGCGCTATAAATCATAATCACGCACCGGATTGCGTCCGGCGCTCGTGACGGGAGGAATAATGCGTTTCGGACCCTCGATGGTCGCCGCCGCGGTGCTGCTTTTGGCGCCATCCGCGTCCTCCGCATTCGATGTCAAGAAAGTCGACGATAGCGTGGTGCGGATTCAGCACATCGTCGAGTATCAGGGCCAGACCATCCTGCCGGGACACGGCACGGGATTTGTGCTGAACGGCGACGGCTACGTCGTCACAAACCATCACGTCATTTTTCCCAACACGACGATGCCGGCCGGCGTGCGCCATTTCATCGTGGTTCCCGACGGCGGCTGGGAAAAGGACAAGTGGCGCGAAGTAAAGGTGATTTGGGCATCGAAGGACTACGATCTGGCGGTCGTTCAAGTGCAGGGCCTGCGCCGCCCGGCGGTGACGCTGTCGATGCTGCCGCCCGACAAATCCCCGGAGAAGGGCGACCTTGTGTACGCCCTGGGCTTTCCGGGCGCCGCCGATCAGGCGCGCAAATCGCTGACCTCGACGCTGACGCCGGGGGCCGTCGGCAAGATCGACATCGGCCGCGGCCCGGGCGGCATCGACCGACCGATCATTCAGCACAATGCCGACATCAGTCCCGGCAACAGCGGCGGTCCGCTGTTCAATACCTGCAACGAAGTGGTCGGCGTGAACACGTTTGTCGCGACGTCGGTGTTCAACATCGTCAAGGACGACAAGGGCGAGATCAAAGCGGTCGGCGCCGCGGTCTCGGGCGTGTACTACTCGCCGCATATCGCGGCCTTGCTGCGCGCACTGACCACCGAAGCGTCGCTGCGCCCGATCAAGTTCAACGGCTCCAACGCTTTGTGCGTCGCCACTGCGGCCGCCACCACGAGCGGGCCGGAAATGTACATTTATATCGGCGTCGCGGTGCTGCTCGCGCTGGTGTCGATGGTGCTCGCGCTGGTGCGCAAACGCGGCACCCGCGAAGTGATCAAGGTGGTCGAATCGTACAGCCAGTGGATTCGGCGCAAGGGCGGCACGCCCGACGGCGGGTCGCAAAAGGCGACCGGGCCGGCCGGCGAACCGATCGGCAGCATGACCGCGCGGCCGCCGCCGGCGGCCGCTGCGCACGGGTGGAACTTGACCGGCACGGATGCGGCCGGGCAGGCGGTGACGATTCCGATCGACGATGCCGAACTGGCTGCGGCCAACGAGGGCGCCGATAAAGGCGTCGTCCTCGGCCGCAGCAACTCGCTGGCCGGCAAGGTATTGACGGACGGTAGCGTGTCGCGGCGTCACGCGCGCATCGTCGTGCTCGGGCGCGGCATCGGCATCGAGGATCTGAATTCGACCTACGGCACGCAGCTCAACGGCGCGCGACTCAAGCCTTACACCGCGGTCGCACTGCGCGAAGGCGACAGCGTCAATTTGGGCGACGTCAAGCTGACGGTGGCGCGGCGCCGATGACAACGCCGAGCCAAGCCATGTCGCCAAGTCGACCCAATGCGGGCGCGATCAATGCGCGTCGGCTGCGGCGCTGGATGCTCGTCGTCCTTGGAGTGCTGTTGACCGGCGCCGTCGCGGCCGGCGCGCTCTATATGCTGATCAACGCGGGCGTCGTCGGCACGTCTTTGCTTCTCGCGGCGATCGTATTGGCGCTGGTGCCGGTCGGCTTCGGTCTCGCGCTCGGCTATGGGCTGCGGCCCGGCAGGGCGGAACCCGAGGCGCCGTCGGTCCCGGCTCCCGGCCGCCTGTCGCCCGACAGCATCCTGGCGGCTTTCGATTCCGCCGACGGTCCGCATGCGCTGATCGGTCCGAGCGGCGACACGCTGCACGCGAATGCCGCCTTCGTCGACATTTTCCGGGGCAAGGGGACGACCGCAGCCGGTGCGGTCGAAGTCGCGCTCGGCAACACCGGGCTGCAGGCGTTCGTCCGGGTCGTCCGGGCGGCGACCGGCGGTACGGCGCGTTTCGAGGACGTGGTCGCCGAGGTCGACGGGCAGCGTCGACGCCGCCGCATCGAAGCCACGCCGGTCGACCAGTCGCCGGGGCACGTGTTTCTGCGCATCCGCGATATTCCGCTGGACGACCGCGGCGATGCGGCGCCGGCCGATCCCTTGCTGGCGACCGATATCGAGATCGACCGGCTGTTCGAGGACGCGCCGTTCGGCATCGCAACCTTGTCGCCGCAGGGTCAATTGCATCACGCCAATCGCACGTTCGTCCGGATGTTCGGACTGGCCGCGGCGGCGCCCGGCAGTGCGCCGATTGCCGATCTGCTCAATCCCGAATCGCGCGACGTGCTGCAGCAGCGCATCGAGCATCTGATGAACAGCAACGGCGGCGCGGAATTGCCGTTGGAAGTGCGCCCGGCGCGCCGCCAGGAAGCGATCATCTCGGTATTCCTGGGGCGCGTGCCGGATCGCGCGGGGCGCGGTGCGGGCGTGGTGCTGCAATGCCTGGACGTAACGCAGCAGCGCAACCTGGAAAATCAGTTCGCCCAATCGCAAAAAATGCAGGCGGTCGGGCAACTGGCCGGCGGCATCGCGCACGACTTCAACAATCTGCTGACCGCAATGATCGGCTTCTGCGACCTGCTGCTGCTGCGCCACCGGCCCGGCGAGCAGAGCTTCGCCGACATCATGCAGATCAAGCAGAACGCCAACCGCGCCGCAGATCTGGTTCGCCAGCTGTTGGCGTTCTCGCGCCAACAGACCTTGAAACCGCGCGTCTTGCGCGTGACCAACGTGCTGGCCGATCTGTCGCATCTGTTGCGCCGGCTGGTCGGCAGCGCAATCGAACTCAATATGGTGCACGGGCGCGATCTCGGTCCGGTGCGCGTCGACAAAGGCCAGCTCGAACAGGTGATCATCAATTTGGTGGTCAATGCGCGCGACGCCATGACCGATGGCGGCGAAGTCAAGATCGTGACCAAGAATTTCACGACGACGACGCCGATCCGCCTGGGCTCCGAGACGGTGCCGCCGGGCGAGTACGTGCAAGTCGACGTGATCGATCGCGGGGTCGGCATTCCACGCGAGAATATCGGGCGCATCTTCGAGCCGTTCTTCTCGACCAAGGAAGTCGGCTCCGGCACCGGGCTCGGCTTGTCGACCGTCTACGGAATCGTCAAGCAGACCGGCGGCCACATCGTGGTCGACAGCACGCCGGGGCAGGGCTCGCGCTTTACGATTTACCTGCCGGTTCACAAGGAAGACGCGCAATCCGAGGCGAGCGAACCCGTGGCGCGCGACGCCTCGATCCAGCGCGATTTGACCGGCGCCGGTTCCATATTGCTGGTCGAGGACGAGGATGCGGTTCGCCTGTTCAGTTCGCGCGCGCTCCGCAACAAGGGCTATACCGTCTACGAGGCGAAAAGCGGCCACGCGGCGCTCGAAACGCTGTCGGCGGCGCGCCAGAAGATCGACCTGCTGGTGACCGACATCGTGATGCCGCAAATGGACGGCACGACCTTGATCCGCGAAGTTCGCGAGCGCTGGCCGCACATGAAGATCGTGTGCATTTCCGGTTATGCCGAGGAAACCTACCGGCACAAGATCGACCGCGCCGACGACGTGCATTTCCTGTCCAAGCCGTTCAGCCTGAATCAGCTGGCGAGCATGGTGAAGGACGTGATCGGTCAGCGGTAGGAGTTAGACGCGCCGACGTTCGAAACTGCGCACGGTATCCGCGACCATCTGCGCCAGTTCGACATATTTCGGCGCGAAGCCCAATGACCTGCGGATGCGCGACGGATCGGCGACCAATTCGGGCGGATCGCCGGCACGGCGCGGCGCCGCGCGGACCGGGATGCGCTTTCCGGTAATGGTTTCGACGCATCCGACGATTTCCGCGACGCTGTAGCCGTGGCCGATGCCTAAATTGAACGTGCCTCCGGCGCCGCCATCGAGCAGGTGCCGCAGTGCCAGCACGTGCGCGTCGGCCAGATCGGTCACATGGATGTAGTCGCGGATCGCCGTGCCGTCGGGCGTCTCGTAGTCCGCGCCGAAAATTTCGAAAGCGTCGAGGCGACCGAGCGCCGCCAGGACGGCGCGCGGGACGACGTGCGGCTCCGGATCGTGGCGCTCGGCGGTGTCCCCGTCGGGGTCGGCGCCGGCGGCGTTGAAGTAGCGCAGGACGACCGCGCGCGCGCCGTGCGCCGTTTCATGGGCCGCGATGAGCCGTTCGCACTCGAGCTTGGTTTCGCCGTAGGGGTTGATCGGCGCGGTCGGGAACGATTCGTCGATCGGCACGCGCGCGGGCGTGCCGTAGACCGCGCAGCTGCTGGAAAACACCAGCGGGCTTATCCGGGCCGCCGCTAATGCGTCGAGTAGGCTTTGCGTGCCGCGCACATTGTTGTCGCGATACAGCATCGGTTCGCGAATCGATTCGCCGACCAAGGCGTAGGCGGCGAAGTGCAGCGCCGCGATCGGGCGGTGCCGGCGCAGGATATCGTCCAGGCGCACCCGATCGCGCACGTCGCCGATTTCCAGCGGCCCCCATTTGACCAGGTCGGCATGACCGCGCGCGAGATTGTCGTACGTGACCGGCGCGAAGCCGGCGCGCGCCAGCGCCTTGCAGGCATGACTGCCGATGTAGCCGGCGCCGCCGGTGACCAGGACGGTGGGCGCGCGCGTCATTGACCGCAACTCGCGCGCATCAGAACGACGCCGTCATGCCGCCGTCGACGGTCAGCACATGGCCGTTGACGAACGTCGAGGCGGGCGAGGCCAGGAACAAGGCCGCGGTAACGATTTCGTCCGGCCGTGCCCAGCGCTTGGCCGGGATGCGCAAGTCGACGAATTGTTCGAAGTACGGATCGGCGACGGCGGGGGCGTTGGTTTCGGTGGCGAAAAATCCCGGGGCCAGGGCATTGCAGGTGATGCCCTCGGCGCCGAATTCGGCGGCGATCGAGCGGGTCATCGCATCCATGCCGCCCGTGGCGCTGGAATAGGCGACATCCGAACGCGACGATATTGTTGCCGCGATCGAACTGACGTTGACGATGCGCCCGAAACCTCGCCGTCGCATCAGCGGCAACGCCAGGC